>NZ_CP038437.2:2447634-3059543 GCF_008329985.2 Halomonas binhaiensis | reverse complement strand
TTGAGCAGCAGGTATCCCCATAGTAGAGCACTGACGGGCACCAGAAAGGTGACCGTTGAGGCGGCCGTGGCACCAGCACTGGCCAGCAGGCTGAAGTACAACAGGAAAGCCAGAGCCGAGGAGAGAACGGCAATGGCAATGGCGCTGGCCCAGGCCATGCTGCTGATACTGCCTTGTGGCCACATCAGGAGTCCGGGAATCAGCAGCATCAATCCGGACATGCCGCAACTGCCCGCTGCCAGTACGCGCACTGGCAAGTGGCTGAGGCGGGTCTTGGAATAATTGCCGGCAAGGCCGTAACCGCAGGTAGCACCGAGTACCGCCAGGATGTACCAGCCATCACCGCCTAGCGCGAAATCGAGACGGTCCGCTGACAGTACATAGACGCCAAAGAATGCCACCGCGAGCCCCAGGTATTGGTGCTTGCGGATTGGAGTGGCAAAGCAGGCTGCTCCAATCAAGGCAGTGAATATAGGAGTGGTGGCATTGATCAGGGAAGTGAAGCCTGCTTCCAGGCGCATGGTGGCCAATGCAAGGAGCGAGAATGGCAGCACGTGGTTAAGGAAACCGAGCAGTGCCAAAGGGCCAAGATTTTCGCGCACCAGTCTCAGATAGTGACGGGACATCAAGACGAGTGGGGCCAACAGCAAGGCAGCCAATCCCATGCGGATCAGCACTAGCGGTAGTGGGCCGAATTCTGGCGCGGCGACACGCATGAAGATGAAAGACATCCCCCATAGTGTCGATAGCAGCAGAAGCTTGAGAGTGTCAGAAGCTGACATGCTGAATCCTTGGGATCTGGGCGAGCTTGGTGCGTTTGGGCAAAATTCGATCCTATGCTTTATATGTGTTCAGGAAAAGACGAAAACGGAACAGATACCGCCGTGTTGGCCAGTCTCGATTGCTGATGGAGAGAGGCTGAGGCAGGGATGACTGGGAGACTGGATCAGGAGGCCGGAGCAATGAAAACTATTGGATTGTTGGGTGGCATGAGTTGGGAATCCACCGTGAGTTACTATCAGGCCTTGAACCGGGGGGTGAATCGTCGCCTGGGAGGGCATCATTCGGCGAAGATCCTCATGTTCAGCGTCGACTTTGCCGAGATAGAGGACCTGCAGCGCGAAGGGAACTGGGCTGTGGCGGGAGATCTGTTGGCGCAAGCGGCACAGAGATTGCAGGGGGCTGGGGCTGAACTGCTGCTGATAGGAACCAATACCATGCATAAGGTGGCCGACCAGGTCGCCAGTGCCATCGATATTCCTCTGCTGCATATTGCCGATGCGACTGCGGATGCCTTGTTGGCGGATGACGTACAGCGTGTGGGCCTGCTCGGCACCCGCTTCACCATGGAGCAAGCGTTTTATCGGGAACGCCTTGAGGCCAGTGGCCTGGAAGTCCTGGTTCCTGAAGAAGATGAGCGAGAGTGCGTGCACCGGATCATATATGACGAGCTGTGTCAGGGAGTCATTGAACCTGGCTCGCGCGATGCGATGTTGCGTATCATGGATGCCCTGGCGGCCCGTGGTGCTGAGGCCGTGATTCTCGGTTGTACCGAAATTGCCTTGCTGGTTTCTCAGCAGGACACGGCAATGCCGCTCTATGATACTGCCGCTCTGCATGCTGAGTGTGCAGTGAAGCATGCACTCGACTGACAAGGACGTATATGCATATCACTCAATTGGCCATTTATCCTGTCAAGTCCCTGCGGGGCATTGTTCTTGACCAGGCCGAACTTACCGAGCGAGGGCTGGCGTTCGATCGCCGCTGGATGATCGTTGACGGCAATGGGGATTTTATCACTCAGCGTGAAGTGTCTGCCCTTGCCATGATTACGGTGGAGCTGGGAGAACAGCATCTCACGCTTCGTCATGAAGCCTTGCCGGACTTTTCCCTTGCACTTGCTGAACCCAAAGTCGCGTCACGTACGGTACGTGTCTTTCGCTCCTATTGCGAAGCTCTGGATGAAGGCGATGAAGTGGCAGCCTGGCTGGCATCGGTACCCGGTCTGGAGGTGGTAGAAGGGCTGCGTCTGATGCGCTTCCCCGAGGCTGGGCGCCGAGAGGTGCCGGCGGATTACCTCGCTGAGGCCGAGAAAGGCCATGTGCATGTGGCGTTTTCTGATGAGTATCCGTTGTTGATTGCGCATCAAGCCTCGCTGGATGCCCTGAATGCACAGCTTGAGCAGAAAGGTGAGGGCAGGGTGCCAATGACTCGTTTTCGACCCAATGTGGTCGTGGACGGTAGCGATGCACCTTTTGCCGAGCGAGACTGGCGCACTTTGCAAGGACCCGAATACCGATTGGGTCTGCGTAAACCCTGCAAGCGCTGCAAGATCGTCACTCAAGATCAGTTGACAGGTATCGCACCTTCGGTGAAGGAACCTCTGCGCACGCTGGTGACGATGGACACTCAGCCCGGATGGAAGGGGGCCTATTTCGGCCAGAATGCTGTGGTGGAGGAGGGTGTCGGAGTGGTGCTTCGGATCGGGGATGCCTTGAGTCTGGCCTGAGTATCACACTCCGACGTTGACAGGTAGCGATGAGATCCCGGTTGTTCCACTCATTCCGAGATACCATGCAGGCGGCGATGCAGCTCGCGAATCTCTTCTGCAAGCTCTATCGCAGGCCCTTCCACCTGGGCAGCAGGGACGATATCGGTAATCGGCAAGGCGGCCACTGGTCCCGGAGCAATGCCCCACTGCGCCAGCCATTCGCCCAGTTGCCGAGTGGAGCTGGCGTAGACGATTCTTCCCAAACCTACCCAGCCGTGAGCGGCGGCACACATCGGGCAATGTTCCCCCGAGGTGTAGACAGTCGCCGCGGCTCTTTGCTGCGGTGTCATGTGCTCCGCTGCCCAGCGAGCAATGGCGAATTCCGGATGACGGGTGGCATCACCTCCGGCCACACGGTTGCGGTCCTCGAAGCGCACTTCGCCGTTGGCGTCGACCAGTAGCGAACCGAAGGGCTCGTCGCCGTCTTCCAGTGCCGCCCGGGCCAGGCTGACGCAGCGGCGCAAGTGTTGCAGATCAGTGCTGTTCATGGGGCATTCCTTTTGAAGGGCAGGGCTTGAATGATCAGGACGATGGCTCACCGTCATCGGGTAATGCATCGACCAGTTCCAGCGCTACGGCGAGACGTACCAGTTGCGGCAGGCTGGCGGCGTCAAGGGCCTTCATGATGCGGTAGCGGTAAACCTCCACCGTCTTGGTGCTCAAATCCAGGTGAGTGGCGATGTCTCGACTGGTATGGCCACGAGCGACTTCGACCAGTACTTCCTGTTCCTTTGGCCTCAGGGCCTGATAACGCTGCCTGAGCCTGTCCAATTGCTGATGACGCTGCAAGGCTTGCGCCTGTATGGCCAGTGCCTGCTGGATGACGTCGATCAACTGTTGCTGGTTGAAAGGCTTTTCGATGAAGTCAAAGGCGCCGGCCTTGAGCGCGCAAACAGCCATGGGGACATCGCCATGGCCGGTCATCATGATCAAGGGCGGGCATCGCTCGATAGCATTGAGCTGTTGCTGCACTTGCAGGCCACTCAAGCCTGGCATGCGCACATCGAGCAGCAAGACGGCGTGGCCTTCTACCCCGGCATGAAGAAATTCATCACCACTAGCGTAGCTGACTGTCTCGAGTCCTACCGACTCAAGCAGCCAGGAGAGTGACTGACGCAGATCGTCATCATCGTCGATGATGGCAATGCGTGGTGCTGAAGAGTGGCCTGGGGCGGAGGGGCGACTCATGGGGTGTCCTTAGATGGTTGTCGGTATGACAGCAAGTTCATGCGAAAGGCAATGTCACTCGGAAGGTGGCGCCACCATTGTCGGGCTTTTCATGCTCAGGGCTGTCATTGGGCTCAGGGCTGTCCACTGGCTCAGGGCTGTCTACCAGGGTAAGGCTACCCCCCATGGCTTCGGCCAGTGAGTGGCTGATCGAAAGGCCCATGCCAGGGCCATTGTCGTGGCCGCTGACGAAGGGGGCAAAGATCTCCCTGCGCTTTTCCTTGGGGATGCCGGGGCCGTTATCGGCGACTTCAATATGCAGCTCGCCTGGTGAGGCTCGTCTGGCGCTGACACGGATGCGGCCGGGATTGCCGACATGGCGACAGGCTTCATATTGGCAAGCTTCCAGGCTGTTGAGCAGCAGGTTGACCAGGATCTGCTCCAGCCCGATAGGATCGGCCAGCGTTGCTGGCAAGTCCGGCTCAATCAGGCGATCAAGGCTGACGCCTTGTTGATGACATTGCCATTGGCATAGCAGACAAGCTTGTTCGATGACGTCATTGACGGCCACGGGAATCGGGCGGATATCACCATGGCGAACAAAACGGCGGATATGACGCAGGCGCGCAGACAGCCGTTCGACCTGCTCACTGATCCGGGTAAGTGGCATGGCCAGGTTCGACGCGGGTTGCTCCGGACTGTGCTCGAGCTGTATCAAGGCGCCATGGGCATAGTTGGCCATGGTGGCAAGAGGCTGGTTGCACTCGTGGGCAATGTTGCTGGCCAGTTCCCCCAGTGTTGCCAGACGATTGGCATGCGCGATGTATTGCTGGTGGCGGCGCGACTCAGCTTCGGCGATGACGCGACGGCTGACATCCCGGGAAACGCACAGCACATCGAGCAGCTCACCGCTGGAGGGGTCGCGGCGGGTGCGGCTGGTAGTCTCGAACCATACATAATGCCCATTCTTGGCACGAAACCGGTAAGTCTGTTGATAGAAGCCTTCGTAGTAGTAGATGAGCGGTGACTTGCTCAACAGTGCCTTGAGGTCATCTGGATGAAAGAGGTCGTAGGCAGAGACGCCCAATAACTCGTCGGGTTCGTAGCCGAGGAGGTCCCGGGCCGCATGTGATGCGTACAAGAACACGCCATTGCGATCATGACGGGAGATCATGTCAGTCGTGCTTTCTGCCAACCACTGATAGTGGCGTTTCTCGGCTTCGAGGAAGGCCACTTCGGCTTCCAGTTCTCGTATTCGCTGACTCTCGTTCATCGGCCACCTCATTCGGCCATCACATCCGGCCCCCTGAATCAGCGAGCAGGATCGATGACGCCGCCCAGTGATGCATTGCGTCGGAACCAGCCAGCGATGCTGCTGCGTGGCTGTCGAGCGGGAAGCACTTCGTGGGGGACCTGCTCAGACAGGAAACAGGCAAAAGTGCCCGCCCTGGGTATCACTCGTGCCACCTCGCGGTCAGGGGTCTGGGCATCATAGATGACCATCTCCCCTCCGCCATCATCAGGCCAGTCCGGATTGAGATAGCCCACGGTGGAAACGACGCGATTGGCACGCCCACGGAAGCTGTCCAGATGGCGTTGGTAAAAGGCGCCGACAGGATAATGGGCGAAATGCGCCTCGTACTCGAACAACCCCAGGTACAGCGCGGCATTGAGCGACTGCTGCAGCGCGCCCATGGCTTCCAGGTAACGGCGCTGGGCCAGGCTTTCGCGGTCCAGCCAATGGATGGCATCACCCCGGATATCACGGCGCAGTTCGAAGTCATGGCCGCGACCGATGCCTGCCTGGGACAGTTCCTGCTGTTGGTGCATGATCTCGACTTCCTGGTGCAGGGCCAGGCATAGCTGAGGGTCGAGCAGTGATTCACCGATATACCAGCCCTGTTCCACCAGGGCATCGATCAGCTCGTTGATACGTTCAGCAGGCAAGGGGCATGCATCAGGATAGCCCGTGGAGTGGTTCATTGATGGCGTGCTCAATCAATTGGAAACGAGCCGTAGTTTACCCTCAGGACGATGCAGAACACTCATGGATAATCCAAACCCCTCGGACATCAGTTCTACCAGCATCATGGCGGATAGTCCCCAGATGATGTAATCGTCCATTCCTGACTCGGCGGGAATCCGGTAGCTGGGGATATACACCTTATTACCGTTGCGCTGGATCACATCAGTATGAGTGCGCCGATCTTCGAGGAAATGTTCAAGTGGCACCTCGAAGATGGCATCCAGCTCGTTCTCGTCGGCGACCAGAGGCAAGTCAGGGGGGATGATTCCGACGAAGGGAGTGACTTTCAAGCCGTGCAGCGACAGCACATCCGACAACTGGCCGATGACCGTCACTTGATGGCGGGGCAGGGCGATCTCTTCTTCAGATTCGCGCAATGCAGTGACAAGCAGGTCGTCATCCTGTGGTTCGCGTTTGCCACCGGGAAAGGCCACCTGGCCACTATGGGTCGACAGGTGACTGGCCCGGAGGGTAAACAACAATGTCGGTTCAGGACGATCAACGATAGGGACGAGTACGGCCGCTTCCGCCAGCTTGGCATGCATGCGGCGTGGCCGATGGGCTTGCAGTCGTTGGCGCAGGGTTTCTAACATGGGGAAATCCAATGCGTTCAGGAGGCACTGGGTAAGGCCGTCGACAAATGTCGCGGAGCTTTTTCTCTCCAGCCCCCAGTGCTCTACGATATGCTGTCTAGACTAACTCAATCTCCGTCCTGGGAGCGACATGAACTACTGTAGCCACTGTGGCCAGCCGGTCAGCTTTAGCATTCCTGAAGGGGATGATCGCCCGCGTTATGTCTGCCGTTCCTGTGGCACTATCCATTATCAGAACCCGATCATTGTGGCCGGCACCTTGCCCACGAGTGGCAGTCGGGTGTTGCTGTGCAAACGTGCCATAGAGCCGCGCAAGGGCTACTGGACCCTACCTGCAGGGTTCATGGAAAACGGAGAGACCACACTACAGGCAGCAGCGCGAGAAACTCAGGAAGAAGCCTGCGCCGAGGTGGCACTGGAGAATCTCTATACGTTGATCAACCTGCCTCATATCAATCAGGTATTCATGATATTCCGTGCCAGGCTCCAGGGCAGTTTTCATCCCGGGCCCGAAAGTCTCGAAGTCGCCTTGTTCGAGGAACATGAAATCCCCTGGGATACCCTGGCCTTTCCGACGATCGAACGGACCTTGCGTCACTACTTCGCCGACCGGCCTCAGCGCGATTTTCCGTTACATGTCAGTGATATCACCTTGGAAGATCGGCAGCGCTATTTTCGAGGGGCAGCCTCCTGATAAAAGGGCTTATCAGATCAGGCCTCGGTGTTCAGGGAATGCTTCCTTCAAGGGAGTCTAGATCTCCTCCAGGCGCCAGACATCGTAGGCAGGCTCTTCATAAGGGTGGGCATGCTTCAGCGCTGTCACGGCATCGATGATCAGGTGGTCGGCACAGACAAGCTCCACTTTCAGTTCCTCGACATGCTCCAGGCTGCCGACCTGTCCAAGGTGTGGAGTGGCGCCTGTCAGTGGGCGGAACTGTCCCTGGCCTGGCGTTTGGAAGCAACAGGCTTCATAGTTACCGATACGTCCGGCGCCGGTAGCAAACACGGCCTCCTTGACTGCTTCAGCATTTTCCAGTGGAACAAAGAAGGCAAGCTTGTACATGCGAGGCTCCTTGTGATTGGCGTCGTTATGATTGAGTAGACACGTACAGCGCGCATCAGGTTTAGGGAGGATCAGCGGGGCTGATTTTGCCCTAACAGACGATGCCACCAGCGTGTGCGAGGTGGCGCAGAAGTCGCCCGGGGATGTGGCGTGTCGAGGAATGTGCGAATAGGTTCCACTTGCTCTGGTCGGTCAAGCATCGGTGCATGACCACAGCCAGGGACGACCAGGACTTCGAGTCCTGGTTGATGTTCAGCCATGCGGCGTACGATATCCTCGGAAATCAATCGGGACTCGGCGCCACGGATTACCATCAATGGGCAACGGATTGCATCCCAGTCAGCCCAGGTGTTGCGGGGGGTATCATGGATGAATTGCTCGCCTATTCGCGGATCGTAGTGAAAGGTCCAGCTACCATCAGGAAGGCGCCTGGCACTGCTCAGGGTCATGCGCTGCCAGGCTTCATCGCTTTGAATACCGAAACTGGCATAGTGTTGCCGCAACTCTGTCTCAAGCTGACTCAATCGGCTGAAGCGATGGGGGATGGTGAAATATCTGGCCAGGTCGGCCAGGCCGTCCAATTCCAGTTCTGGCCCCACGTCATTCAGCACCAGGCTTTCGATGCGTGCCTGGGTCCTGGGAGAGGCTGCCAGAAACATACCCAGCAATCCCCCCATCGACGTGCCAATCCAGGACACTTTGTCTAGGTTGAAGTGATCCAGTATGGATACTGCAATGGTCTCATAGTGGGAATAGAGGTAATCATGGGCAGGATGCAGCGACCAGCTCGACAAGCCGCGACCAGGAGTATCAGGGGCGAGGATGCGCCACTCTGGCCCCAACAGCCTGGCCATGTCCTCGAAATCACCGCCATGACGAGCCAGGCCATGCCAGGCAATGACGGTGCGAGGGGCACCCGGGTGCCATATCCGTACTGCGACTTCCAGCTCTCTCACCGTTACCATGCTAAGGCTATCCATGTCGGCTCCTGCATTCGTCCAGAGAATGGGCCACGGGAGGGGCAATGGCCGGGATTACTGCATAGCAGCGTAGCGACAGGTCGATCCGATGTGCAAGGCGGCGAAATTTCCATCACTCTTGCACGATCGACTTTAGTTTTGTGCGTTAAACATGCGACAATGTATGTAAATGAACCTCCGCTAAGGAACAGACTCGAGGAATCTCCCATGACGCCTTCTCGTCTCGATTCACCGGCAGCCCGTCCGAACATGTCCCGACGGCTGCTCGGTGCAATGGTGGCGGCATTGTTGGCTGGCCAGGTACAGGCCGCCGACCTTCTCACTATTACCCGCGATGCTCTCGACAACAACTCGGATCTGGCGTCTGCACGTGCTACTACCAGTGGAACGGAAGAAAATCGCAACGTCGCTCGGGCCGACTTGTTGCCGCAGCTGACTGCCTCTGGTGAAGTGGCCTATAACAGTGTCTTCGAACAGCAGAGTCAGAAAGGTTTCAGCGGTACGGTGGGCGATGATCGCTACACCAGTTATGGCCTCAACCTTGAAGCGACGCAAGCGATCTACGATGCTCGCAACAGTCGTGAGGTAGGGGTTGCCGAGAAGCAGATCGACCAGCAGACCTATGTTCTGGCCGCTACCGAGCAGCAAGTATTGATCGACACGGCAACCGCATATTTCGACATCCTGCGGGCCAACGATATTCTCGATGCACGCCGTGCTCAGGAACGCGCCATTGGCCGTCAGTTAGAGCAGGTTCAGGAGCAGTTCGACGTGGGCCTGGTGGCCATCACCGATGTGGAAGAGGCACGTGCCACCTTTGACCAGTCACGGGCCGATCGCATTTCTGCCGAAAGCGATCTGCAGGTTGCCTTCGAAGCCCTCGAGCGCTTGACTGGCAAGCGTTACGACAGCATCGACAAGCTCCAGGACGAGTTGCCGATTGCCCTGCCGACGCCGAGCAGCCGTGATGCCTGGATCGACACGGCAATAGAAAGCAGTCCGGATTTGCTGGCGCAGAAGTCTGGTGTAGACGTGGCACGCGAGCAGGTCAGTGTGTCCAAGGCTGATCGTCTGCCGGTGGTATCAGGCTTCGTCAACTACTCCTACGCTGACGACGATCAAGACTATCTGGAAGATTACAACTCTACTGGTCAGGTTGGCGTCAATGCGTCCCTGCCTCTGTATACGGGCGGCCGTACCAGTGCTTCCATTCGTCAGAACACCTATAACCTCGAGTCCAGCCAGTACGACTTCGAGTCTCAGCGCCGCGAGACTATTCAGCAGGTACGGGCCCTATACACCCAGGTCAGCAACGATGTCTCTACCGTAGCGGCACGTCAGCAGACGATCGTCTCCTCCCAGAGTGCACTGGATGCGACGCGCGCAGGGTATGAGGTCGGCACTCGTAATATCGTCGATGTGTTGAGCGCCGAGCAGAACCTGTACAACGCCATCGCCAATTATGCCGATGCCCGCTACAGCTATGTGACCAATCTCCTCACGCTGCGCCGTCAGGCTGGTGTGCTGGATGAGGCGGCTATTGAGACCATCAACCAATACCTGCAGTCGAGTGGTCAGGTGACATTCACGCTGCCGGAGAATAATGGGGGCACTTACGACGCTGCCCTGGATATTGGTGAGCGCCCACAACTGGAACAATAACGGTGTCTCAGGATACGTAGAAATGAGACAGAGCGCCGGCCCAGTATGGCCGGCCTCTTGTTGATAGATTCACCCCCCCTGAGGAAGTAAGGGATGAAAATCGCATACTCACGAGGCCGCCCACTGGTGGTCCTGGCGGCAGCGCTATGGCTTGCCGGTTGTGGTCAAGACGAAGGACAGAATCAAGGGGAGGCTGGTCAAGCCCCGGCCAAGCCAGTAGAAGTGGCTGCTCTTGAACGGCAGGATGTTCCACTGGACAAGTCCTACCCCTCCAAGTTGACCAGTGACGAGGAAGTCATTTTGGTCGCGCGTGTTACCGGTATCATCGAGGAAAGACGCTTCGAACCGGGTGATGTTGTGGAAAAAGGGCAAAGCCTGTATTCCATCGAACCGGATCTGTATCAGGCGACCGTGAACGAGCGCAAGGCGGATCTGGAAAGTGCTCAGGCGCAAAAGGCCCGGGCCGAAAGTGATGCAACTCGCTATCAGGCTCTGGCCAACCAGAATTCTGTCAGCCGCCAGCAGCTTGACCAGGCCCTGGCCGATGCACGAGTAGCACGAGCCAATGTGGCTCAGGCTCAGGCAGCCCTGGAAACAGCGCAGCTGGACCTGAACTATGCCGCAGTAAAGGCGCCGGTATCGGGCCTGATTGGATTGAGTGAAGTCAATATCGGCAACCTGGTCAGCTCTGGCACCGAACTGACCACCATCACGCCGCTGGATCCACTGGAAGTACGCTTTCAGTTGCCCCAGGCGGATGCCTTCGAGATGCGTCGTCAGCTCAAGAGCCAATCGCTGTCCGATATCAAGGCAACACTCGAGATTCCTGGGCTGAGCGGTGGTGAGTCGGGTCAGTTGCAGGGCCAGATGGACTTCCTGGGCTCTCGTGTCGATCCTTCGACCAGTACGGTTCAGGCTCAGGCCAAGTTCGCCAATCCCGAGGGACACTTTCTCCCGGGGCAGTTTGTGCGTGTGCGCCTGTCAGGCATGAAGCGCTACAACGTTCTGGCCGTGCCGGAGCTGGCCTTGACCCAAGGGTTGATGGGACCACAGGTTTATGTGCTTGATCAGGATAATACTGCTCGGGCACGCCCTGTGCAGCTTGGCGAAGAAGCTGGGCCATGGCAGATCCTGCTGGATGGTGTCAAACCTGGCGAGCGCGTCATTGTGGGTGACCCTGCCAGCATTCAGCCAGGTATGCCAATTGATCCGCAGCCGTTCGATGGTGATGCTGCTGCCCTGATGAAACGCATCCAAGATGCCAAGGCGGCCGCTGAAGCGAAGGCTCAGGGCGGTGGTGCTGCTCCTGCCGCTGGTGCTGGCGAGAGCCAGGCTCAGGATCCGTCGCAAGAGCAGGCTCCTGCCGCACAATCTGGCGCAGCTGAAGCAGCGCCAGAGGGTAATGCTGAATCCTCCAATAGTGATGTCAATGCCGCGCAACAGGCACCGATGTCCAGTGGTGGGGACAGCCAGGAGGCGCAGGAGGCGCAGGGAGAGGGTAACGAATGAATTTCGCCAACTTCTTCATCAAGCGACCGATCTTCGCCACGGTCCTGGCGCTGATACTGACGATCATCGGCGCCATGAGCATGCGGGTGCTGCCGATCGAGCAGTACCCGAGCGTGGTGCCGCCGACGGTCTCTGTATCCGCGACCTTCCCGGGCGCGGATGCCGAGACGGTGGCGCAGACCGTGGCAGCCCCCTTGGCTGAAGCCATCAACGGTGTCGAGAACATGATCTACATGACCTCGACCAGTTCCGACAACGGTACGATGAGCCTGTCGGTAGCCTTTGATATCGGAACCGATGGCGATATCAATACCATCAACGTCAACAACAAGGTGCAGGGCGCCCTGTCGCAGTTGCCGGAAGCGGTGCAACAGCAGGGTGTGACCGTGGAGTTGAGTTCCAGCTCCATCCTGATGCTGGTGGCGTTGATTTCTCCTCAGGGGGACTACGACAACATCTACATGCAGAACTACGCGACCCTGAATATCCTCGATGAACTGCGCCAGTTGCCTGGTGTCGGTGAGGCCGAGGTGCTTGGTGGTGGCGAGTTTGCCATGCGTATCTGGATGGACCCGAACAAGCTGGCCGAGTATGACCTGACGCCCAGTGAAGTGGCGACGGCTATCCGTTCCCAGAACACCGAGGTACCGGCAGGTAGCCTGGCGTCCACGCCGATCGATAATCCACGTGCGTTCACCTACACCATCACTGCTGGTGGCCGTCTGGCCAGTGCCGATGAGTTCCGTGACATTCTGCTGCGTACCAATCCGGATGGCTCGGCGTTGCGGCTCAAGGATGTGGCACGTATCGAGCTGGGTGCATCGTCCTATGGGGTTGATGCACGCTTGAATGGGGCCACCATGGCGCCCATCATCATCAACCAGCAGCCCGGGGCCAATGCTCTGGAAACCGCAGACCTGGTCAAGGCCAAGATGGAAGAGCTTCAAGGACGCTTCCCGCCGGGCCTGGAGTTCGTGACGCCTTATGACACCACGCTGTTCATCGACGCATCGGTAGAGACAGTACTGCATACCTTCATTGAAGCGTTCCTGATTGTGGGTGTCATTCTATTCATCTTCCTGCAGAACTGGCGTTTCACGGTAATCGCCATGTCGGTGGTACCGGTCTCGGTGCTGGCTACCTTTGCGGGTTTCTATGCCTTTGGTTTCTCCATCAATCTGTTGACTCTGTTCGCCTTGGTGCTATCGATAGGTATCGTGGTCGATGACGCCATTCTCGTGGTGGAAAACGTCGAACGAGTACTTTCGGAAGATGAAGATGTTACTGTCCGGCAGGCCACCATTCAGGCCATGAAGGAAGTTGGTGGCCCGGTCATCGCAACATCGTTGATCATGGCTGCCATCTTTGTTCCAGTGGCCTTCCTGGGCGGCTTCACCGGGCAGATCTATCAGCAGTTCGCCTTGACCATTGCCATCTCGGTGGCATTCTCGGCGCTGATGGCACTGACCTTCACTCCGGCCTTGTCGGCGATCTTCATCAAGCACGACCTGCATCAGAAAGAGTCGGCGGTCATGCGTGCGCTGCGCACGCCACTGCGTTTGTTCGACCGCTTCTTTGCTGGCTGTACCCATGTGTTCATGGTCGTGGTGAGATTGCTGATCAGGGCATGGTGGTTGACGCTGGTGCTGGTGGCGCTGGTCGGCGTTGGCTCCTGGTGGCTGTATAGCCATACACCGTCGACGCTGGTGCCTGAAACTGACCAGGGGATTGTCATCGCTGCGGTACAGCTTCCGGACTCCGCTTCCTTGGCCCGAACCAATGAGTACATGCGCAAGGTCAGTGAGAAGATCGAAGAATTCCCAGGCGTGCAATATTCTTCGGCCATCGCAGGCTACGACATGCTCACAGGTTCGGTGAACACTGCCCGGGGGGTCATCTTCATCAATATGGAGCCTTGGGCGGAGCGAACCACCTCAGCCTATGACCTGATCGGCCGAGTGATGCAGATCGGGGCGGAAGTGGATGGCGGTACGACGCTGGCCTTCAACATGCCCCCGATCATTGGTCTGTCGACCACAGGTGGTTTTGAAGGCTACCTGCAGTCTTATGGCGGGGCCACGCCGGAAGAGATCTACATGGCCTCGCTCAAGGTGATGCAGAAAGCCAACGCCGATCCCGAGCTGAACCAGGTGTTCTCTACCTTCAGCGTCAATGTGCCGTCTTATCGAGCTGAGATCGATCAACAGAAGGCGCTGAGCTATGGTGTCTCGTTGACCGACCTCAATGCGACTCTGTCGAACACCTTTGGTAACGGTTTCGTCAACTTCTTCAGTTATCAGAACCGTAACTTCCAGGTGTATCTGCAGAATGAGGCGGAGTATCGCGACACGCCTGAGGACATCAACAGCGTTTATGTCCGCGGTGGCAATGGCGAGCGTATCCCGCTGTCCGAGTTCGTGACGCTCAAGCGTCAGGCTGCTCCGTCAGTCGTGACTCGCTTTGGCGTATATGCGGCAGCGCAGTTCCAGGGTGGACCCGCTCCGGGCTACTCGTCGACCCAGGCTATCCAGGCCATGGACCGCATCGTGGAGGACACGCTGGGGTCGGAATGGGGCATGGGCTGGACCGGTACGGCCTATCAGGAAAGCTCCCAGGGTAATGCTGGCACTATTGCCATCGTCTTTGGTCTGATCATGGTGTTCCTGATCCTGGCTGCCCAGTATGAAAGCTGGTCACTGCCTCTGGCGGTACTTACCGCGACACCCTTTGCCTTCCTTGGTGGTATTACGGGGATCGCCATGCGAGGTCTGGATACCAGTGTCTATGTGCAGATCGGGGTGCTGGTGGTCATCGGGTTGGCAGCGAAGAATGCCATTCTGATCGTTGAGTTCGCTGAGCTTCAGCGCAAGGAAATGGGCAAGACCATCCGTGAGGCGGCTGAAACGGCGGCGCACCTGCGTTTCCGTCCGATCGTGATGACCTCCATGGCATTCATCTTTGGTACCTTGCCGCTGGCGATAGCGACAGGTGCCAGTGACACCAGCAGTCACCACATCGGTACGACAGTCGCCATGGGCATGGCATCAGTTGCTGTTCTGGGGAGCTGCTTCGTTCCGTCGTTCTATGCCATGATCGCTACAGTTTCCCATAAGCTGTTCGGCAACAAGGACAGCGAGGAAGACAAAGGCGACAAGAATGACGAGGCTCCGGTCCTGGAGTCGCCCAAGTCCTAATCCGCTTCTGCAGGTAATAGCGTTAGAAGCAAATGACTGAACGAACACCGCCAATTGGCGGTGTTCGTTTTTTTGTGCGATGCAACATGTTGTTGGAAAAGGAAATTTTTTCAATTAGACATGGCTGATTGAGTGCCTGGGGGACTATTCTGAAAGAGTAGGGGAAACCTGAAGACAGACAGGCAAACCGTCAAACTGGGGGGAGATGACCATGGACATGAGTGTGATTGTTGACGTTGCTCTCAGTTATCCGCTGATCTTCTTCACGCTGCTACTTCCTGTAATTGCGCTTTACTGGCTATTGGTGGCGGTGCATATTGCGCCACTGCAATTGTTCGAGCACGACAGCCTACGTAATGACAATCTGGCCAGCACCATGGTGTCGCTGGGTTTTGCGGGTATCCCGGTGTCCGTTGCGCTGACGGTCCTGTTTGTTTTTGCCGGAGCCTTCACATTGCTCGCCGAGCTGCTGGTTCTGCGCTGGTTCGATCTGAAGGTCGTCATCATTCCGTTGGGGCTGGTTGTGCTGTGGGCGGCACTAGCGGTATCTGCGCCGCTGGCTGCACGAGCCTGTCGCAGATTGTTGCGCAAGTTTCGCCACAATCCTGCTGTCAATCAGCGCTGTCTGCTGGGGGAGCGGGTTCAGGTTGTGGGCTATGTCGATGCCGCAGGCTGTTGCCGTGCGGTGCTGTGCTCAGATGGTTCTCGCGAGGTCTGCCTGCATGGCAAGCCTGGATGCATGCCCAAGGAAGGCGAGGTGCGTGTGCTGGTCAAGTATCTGGCCGATGAAGATCGTTATCGCTCCGTTGCCGAGCAGGACTTTCTGGATGCGCGGACACGGCTGGTGAGACTGCATCTGATCGAACGTCATGAGCCGGAACAGCATCACTCCAATGGCCATGGAACAGAGCACTCCCACCATCACAACCATTCCCATCATAACCACGCTCATCACTGAGGTGATGAGCGACGCATCATATCGATCAGCTTATCAATCAGCACAGGGCCACGTTGGCTCAGGGAAAAGGCCTCTGGTGCACGCAACCACTCCCAGAACATGCCGCTGAGTGAATAATGGAAGATGTCAGTGGCCAGTTCTGGGGTGAGGTCCTCCCGCAACTGGCCCTTGCTGTATGCCTCGCGGAAGTGCTGCAGCAAGGTGTGATGTGTCTCGCAGACGAACTCATCCTTGATGGACATTGGGTCGAAGCTTGATGTGCGTTCACAGTGATGCAATAGAATTCCATGCACACGCCGATGACGAGGCGTGTCGAGCTGACGAGCACCTGCATGGCAGGCCAGGCGAATGGCGTCCAATGGCCGGTCGGCCAGGGTTGGGTCGTCAAGTCCCGAGATCAGTTCCTGAAAAGGAATGCTGACACGGTTTATCATCGCCCGGAACAGGTCTTCCTTGTTACGGAAATGCCAATAGAGCGCGCCCCGGGTCAGGCCGGCACAGCGTGAAATCTGCTCCAGAGATGCGCGTGTTACCCCTACTTCAAGAAACACTTGTTCAGCAGCATCCAGTAGTGCTTCCTTGGTTTCAGCGGCTTCAGCCTTGGTGCGACGCGCCATCGTTGGGTGAAATCTCTTGTGGTTGACGTAGGTCTGTATTCTACCTAATTATGCTGCGGGGCGCAGAAGGTTAAAGAAGGCCTAAGCCTGCTTGAGTCTAGCGGGCGCCACCAACGACATCTCTGTTGTATCACGGTATAAGGATCTTTGACCGAGGTCATGCCGACCACCGGAAGCCGTGAAATTAAGGAAGACCCATGGCTCGTGCTCCCTTTGAATTGGCCGGGATACGTGTGGCTCCCGGTAGTCGTATTCAAATCGACGTTCCTGTCGCCAAGCTTTACACCCATGCTCCGCTGGATATTCCCGTGGAAGTGGTCCATGGCCGCCAACATGGGCCGACGCTGCTGGTATGTAGTGCGATTCACGGAGATGAAATCAATGGGGTCGAAATCGTTCGACGCCTGTTGCGTTCCCGGCAGATCAATCGCCTGAAAGGTACCTTGATCGCGGTGCCTATCGTTAACGTCTTCGGTTTTGTGCAGCACAGCCGTTATCTACCGGACCGCCGCGACCTTAACCGTTGCTTCCCAGGTAGTGAATCAGGATCTCTGGGGGGACGTATTGCCTCGTTGTTCCGAGAGCAGATCGTCGATCATGCCAGCCATATCATTGATCTGCATACAGGTGCGATTCACCGCACCAATCTGCCGCAGATTCGAGCACAGTTGAACGGGGCGGGAGATGAGACACGGCGCATGGCAGATGCCTTTGGTGCTCCGATCATTCTCAACGCTGAACTGCGTGAGGGCAGTCTGCGTCATTATGCTCAGGGAAAGGGCATTCCAGTGTTGACCTATGAGGCGGGAGAGGCCCTGCGCTTCGATGAGTGGGCCATCACTGCGGGGGTGCGGGGAGTACTGCGGGTCATGCGGCGCCTTGGCATGCTCAGCGGTGAACAGCGCCGCCGTCCGCCTGCACCGGCAGAAATCGCCAATGGGTCGAGCTGGGCCAGGGCGCCCATCGATGGCATTCTTCGGCCCCACGTCCGCCTTGGAGCTCGAGTGTCCAAAGGCGAGCGCCTGGGAGTGGTAACGGGCCCATTTGGTAACGCGGAGGGAGAGGTACTTTCCATGGCCGATGGCATTGTGATCGGCATGAGCCGCCTGCCGCTGGCCAATGAAGGTGAAGCGTTGTTCCACATCGCTCGTTTCGACGCGATAGAAGAAGCCGAAAGTGCCATCGAAACCTTTCAATCCAGCCTTGAACCGCCCCCTGATGTGCTGTATTGACCCTTTACGGGTGTCCTGGATGAAGAAGATCCCTGGGACACATCCGTGAAATGGAAAGACGCCGCCCGAGGGCGGCGTCTTGATTGAGGGAGGATGAAAACCAAACCTCTCAGTCAGGCTCGGTAGGGTTGAGAACCTTGGGATTGGAGTTGCCCCACATGGTATAGACATCCGCCAGCAGTGAACCGTTGAGTTCCTCCAGTTCGGCGATGGATATGTGTCCTTTGTCCTGGACGCCATAGAGCACCACTTCATCCCCGGCCTCTACACCAGGCAGGTCGGTGACATCTACCATGATGGTGTTCATGGAAACCCGTCCTAATATGGGCACTCGTTCACCATGGATCAGCACATGGGCTTTATCGCTGAACACCCGACGATAGCCATCGGAATAGCCCACGGGAAGGTTGGCCAGAACGCTGTCGCGTTCCAGCGTGTGGATATTGTCATAGCCTACGCCACTACCGGCAGGATAGTCGTTGACTGAAGCCACTCGAGTCTTGAAGGACATGACCGGGTGAAACTGGGGGTAGTGTGGCAAGTCGCCATACAGCAAACCGCCTGGACGCACCATGTCGAGGCGAGCCTCTGGAACTTCCATGGTGGTGAAAGAGTTGGCGGTATGCAGGGTCAGGGCGTCACGATCCAGGTTGGCCTTGTTGATCAGCCAGTCGCTCTGTTCCTCGAAACGTGCCAATCCCTGGCGAACCCAATCGGCGTCCTCGAAGGCAAAATGGGTCATGATGCCCGCTAGCTCTAGATGGGGGAGGTCGACCAGGGCCAAGGCTTCCTCGCGTCCTGATTCGGTATCCAGCGCCAGGCCATTACGTCCCATGCCACCGGCATTGAGCCCCAGATGATAGCGCAGCGTGATGCCCGCTTCCGCGGCCAGGTCGGCTGCCTCTTGTGCTGCACTGAGATCGCCAAACAGCTCTTCCATCTGGTAATCGAAGGCGCCTTGAATCTCTTCTGGTGTCGCGCTTCGCACCCGCATCAAGCGTCCCTCGAAGCCGCTGGCTCGTACTGCCCGGGCATCTTCGTTACTGGCGACACCAACACAGGGAACGCCCATGGCGATGATCGACGGCATGAGATTGGAAATGCCATGACCATAGGCATCGGCCTTCATGATGGCACACATGTCCGATTCTCCGCCGAGCAGCTCCTGAACCTTGCGGATGTTGTCTTCGAAGGCAGCCTGATTGATTTCGACCCAGGCATTGGCCTCGATGTGTTCAGCATCACCCACTTTGATGATGTCGGTGCTCAGTAACGGTGCGGCTTGCACGGGGCCTGCCAGGGCAGCGGCAATTGCCGCTGCCATCAGGGTGGGGGTCAGTTTCATTATGATCCTTGTCGTACGTTATGAGGTTATTGTCAGTACTGCCTTGCCACCCTAATCGCCTGCACGAATCGCGGCGAGATACACCGCCGCGAATAGAAAAGAACTGACGGATAATCTAAAAACCACGACTCATTGCGGTTTCGCTGCGTTCCGTTTTCATGTCTGAGTCATGCTCGTCGCTGGCCTGCAGGAACGTGAGCACGGTGTGCATGAACTCGATGGGAAACTCGATGTTTGGCAGATGTACCGAAGGCAAGACTTGCAGTGTCGAGCCGGGAATTGTCGCGGCAATCTGCTCTCCATGAGCAAGGGCCGTCACGTTGTCGTACTGGCCGGCAATCACCAATGTCGGGCGCTCGACAAGCGCAATGGTTCGGCGAAGATCCAAATCGCGAATGGCCGCATACGCCCCTGCCAAGCCCTGTGGGTCTGTGCTCAGCACCATGCGGCGGAAGTCTTCTATTACAGGGGGCTGAGCCTCCAGCATATGCGCCGGAAACCAGTTGTTGAGGAACATGTTGGCGAATTCCGACATGTCGGAAGCTTGCTGTGCACAAGTGACCAGTTGGTCCCATTGCTCGGAGGGGCCGAGGTAAGGCGAAGTGTTACTCAGGATCAGGCGATCTATCCGATCAGGTGCATGGACTCCCAGCCACTGACCGATGATTCCGCCGAGTGACAGGCCCAGAAAGTGCACGCGCTCGATGTTCAGGGCATCGAGCAGCTCGATGACGTCGCGGCCGAAGCGATCGAGCGAGTAGGGGCCAGCGGGAACGCTGGAGGCTCCGTGTCCGCGGGTGTCATAACGCAGTACCTGAAAATGTCTTGTCAGTTCCTGAACCTGGGCATCCCACATCTGCAAGGTGGTGGCGATGGAGTTGGACAGGAGCAATATCGGCTTGTCGCCTTCGCCATCGAAGCGGTAATGGATGCGGGCGCCGTCACCGGTGGTAATGAAAGTGCGTGTGTTCATGAAAGTCATCTCCTCAACAGGATCAGTTTCTGGGTTACCCGGGCGCATCATCTGTGCGCCTGGGCATTCCCATCGGCCAGTGCCATGAATCCTAGTTGCGAATGCTTTCAACTGATATTACAAAGAATCTAATAACTCTGTAGGTATAGCTGACAGAGATGGTCAAATTGGGGAGAGAGGCAGAGTGAAGCCGACATGAGCCATTTCACCTTGCATGAGTTGCAGTGCTTTGATGCCGTGATACGTGGCGGTGGTTTCCAGGCAGCTGCCCTGGAACTGAATCGCTCACATCCTGCGGTATTTGCTGCCGTTGCCAAGCTGGAACAGCAGCTTGGTCTTGGCTTGCTGGACCGTAGTGGCTATCGGGTACGCCCGACCGAAGCGGGGCGTTCATTTCATCGCCGGGCTCATGCGCTGCTACGTGAAATGGAGGGCCTGCGTACTCACGCCGAGCAACTGGCCATGGGGGCGGAAAGTGAACTGCATGTGGTGATCGGTGATTTCTGTCCGCGTGCGGAGATGCTCGGCCTGCTGGGTAGGTTCTTCGCCTGTCACCCTGATACTCGATTGCATTTGCATTTCGAGGCTGTCACCGGCCCTTGGGAGCGATTGCTCGATGGCGATGCTGACCTGATTCTGCATCGTGTCGATAAACGAGATCCACGGATCGAATGGATTGATCTGTGCAAGGTGCCATTTATTCCGGTGATCGCTGATAGCTTGTTGCCAGCAGGGGCTCCAAGAGTGCTCGAGCCTGAACATATGCGTGATTACACCCAGTGCATCATGCGTGATACGGCACGCCATACGCCATCATCGGATTACTTCATGCTGGCGGATGCCCACCAGTGCACGGTAGCCGATCAGTTGATGAAAAAGGACTTTATTCTGCAGGGCCTAGGGTGGGGACATATGCCACGTTTTCTGATTGAAGAGGAATTGCATGATGGCCGATTGCGCTCGATCGCCAGCGACTGTTTGCCAGGCAGCATAGAGGAACTGGTGGCAGCAAGACGGAGGGATAGACCGCATGGGCCTGTCTTGAACCAGCTATGGCGTCATCTGCAACAGCAGGCACCGATGCTGCAAAGTGCCCTCAAATCTGATTGAGAGCACTTTGCATTGGCCAATCATTTCACCGATAGCATCGCATGACACTCCTTGATGCCGCATGCTTCGCTGATGCTTTCTCCTCTGCTGTATTCGGCACTGCAGCCTTCCTCTTCACTATCTGCAGTCTATCTGCAGTCTCCATTCCCTGGAGTCGACATGCCGATAGGGCACTCAATGCATCTTCCTTGAGCGGGAGACGTAGTGCCCACACCAGGTCACCATGTCGGAGTCCCATGTCTGCCAGCAGTGCATCGTCATACTCCAGCAGTGGCCGCACACTGCGGCGGAAATGCCGACGGCGGCGATAGGTCCACCACCAGTATTCGAGCGCATGGACCAGCCCCAGCGGCGGTGTGGCAGGCATGTAGTAGTCCAGCCTTTCCGGCGGTGATGTTGGGGCGTCCTTGTCAAACTGGGCATGAGCAAGTGGATCGTGCTGATTCATCTGATACCTCCCTGCACACAACCGCTGCATGCGGCCGGTGCGAATCGGGTTGAAGGGGGAGGGTCGCGACCTCTGGGTGACAGCATGGATCTGAATCTTTGATCAATCCAACGAAAAGCTCTACATTCATCTTTAAGAAAAATTGAAAGGTGGGGCCATGAATCAGATATCCGCTGTTCCCGGGCGTGCCGCACTGCCACTGCTGGACACAGAAGTACTGCGTACTTTCGTTGCCATTGCCGAGAGTGGCAGTTTCACGCGTGCTGCGAGATTGGTATTCCGCACGCCTTCAGCGTTGAGCATGCAGATCAAGCGTCTGGAAGAGATGCTGGGCCAGACACTGTTCGTGCGTGAGGCGCGCCAGGTTCGCCTGACTGCGGAAGGCGAAATGCTGTTGGGTTACGGGCGACGCTTGCTCAAGCTCAACGAGGAAGCCGTGACCCAGTTCCTGGCCCCTTCCCTGGAAGGAAGGGTGGGCCTGGGGACCACCGATGATGTCGGTACTCGCATTTTGCCTGGCGTCTTGTCTCAGTTTGCTCGTTCACATCCTGCGGTGCAGGTCGATGTCGTGGTCGGCAGCAGTGTGGAGATGTTGAAACGGCTGGATAGTGGAGAACTGGATCTGGCATTGGTCACCGCTGGAATGAATGGCCAGACGACAATCGGTGAGGTTGTGCATAGTGAGCCTCTGGTATGGGTCGGACGCGAAGGCGGGGTGGCCGCCCGGCGCACGCCCTTGCCTGTTGCCTTGGCCAATCATGGCTGCCCTTGGCGCAAGATTGCGCTGGATGTCCTGGACCATGCTGGCGTGGACTATCGTGTCGCATATACCTGCGAGCATTGCGCAGGGCAGGAAGCAGCCATGCTTTCCGACCTGGCCGTGGCCCCCTTTCCTCTGGCGCTGATCCGTTCTCCATTGCGGCGTCTCGAGCAGGGCAGCCTGCCGCCCCTGGGCGACTATCAGGTTGCTCTGGTGCGTCGGGATGGCCTGGGTAGTGCAGGGGAAGTCCTGGCAGAACGAGTGGTGGAAGCTTTCAATGATCTACGCAGCTAGGTTTCCCGACGGGCATGCCTTGCTTCGACAACAAGACAGAAGACGTCCATGTGCCAGCATATGTTCGTGATCACGGGAGCGCCGGGGTCCGGTAAAAGCAGTCTGCTGGAAGCGTTGGCCAAACAGGGCATTCGTTACATGCCAGAAGCCGGGCGGGCGATCATCCAGGACCAGGTGGTCATCAAGGGAAGCGCACTTCCGTGGGCCGATCGGTCACTCTTTGCTGAACTGATGCTGAATTGGGAGCTGAGATCGTATCGCGAGGCGCGTGATATGGCAGAGCCAATACTGATGGACCGTGGTGTCGTTGATGTTCTGGGCTACTTGACGCTGTGCAACCTGCCAATACCCGACCACGTAAAGAGAGCGGCGGATCAGTACCGCTATAATCAGCAGGTATTCATTGCACCCTATTGGGCAGAGATTTTCGGCCAGGATGCCGAACGCAAGCAGGATAGGGCAGAGGCAGAAGCCACCTATCAAGTCATGGCCAGGACTTATGCCGAACTGGGCTATGAGCTGATCCAACTGCCTTTGGCCAGTATCGAGGAACGGGCCGCCTTTGTGCGCAAGCATATCCTTGGCTGAACCGGTTTCATATCAGATCGCCAGGTGACAGACCGCTTCGATGTTGTAGCCATCAGGATCGATGATGAAGCAAGCATAGTAATACGGGTGGTATCGAGGGCGTAGCCCAGGGGGGCCATTATCTGTGCCGCCTGCCTGAATCGCCGCCTTGAAGAAAGCGTCCACTTCCTCTCTGTTGGCAGCGCTGAAGGCCAGGTGGGGGAGAGGCGGTGCCATACTACCTTGTGCGATCCAGAAGTCACCATCCGGGTCCAGCGATCTGCGTCTGCCTGCCAATATCCCGAACCCCACCGCTTCGCTGTCGCCTTTGGTCATCTGGTAGCCCAAGGGTGCAAGCGCCGCCGCGTAGAAACGCTGGCTGAAGGGAAGATTCGAGACATTGATGCATAGATGATCGAGCATGATGCAACCTCCCGGGTAAGCTCTGGTAAAAAGATAGCTTGGGAGAACGTTCTGCGTGTCAGTCGGGATGAGTTTGTTGTGACCTGCCATTTACGTGCTTCAGGAAGCGATGTCCATCTGAGATGTATCCTTTTGCTTTATAGAATGCATGGGCTTGGGATCGCTGGGCTCCACTGGTGACTTCACACCGTAAGCAGTTATTGTCTTCAAACTATGATTCCATCGACTCTAGTAAACATGTCCCAACACCTGAACTGCGCGCGCAGGGGTGGATTGAAAGAGCGGTGACCCGTCCTGTATTTCCATGCTGGTGAATAAGAGGTATCAAATGACCTGAAATCATTCCCGAAAGATTTCCGGGAGCAGTTTCAGCGACCAAAAGTAAGGACACTTTAGACTCTAGGTATAAATCAATCTGAGAGGATAGACTTGAATCACCGATTTCGTAACCAAGTTCCTTTATCAGTTTCTTGATTTGATTTGTCTCGCTTTTATATGGTTCCCGTATTTTCATATTTTTCTCTTTGAAATGGTTTAATCCTTTCGTTTTTAATTTTTGATAATAGAAGAGTGAATACTTTTACACCCTATAGCACTCTCCAGTGCTATATACATAGACTATCTCGATAAAAATTGCTTTACATGGCCAAGCACCAAGGAGGATAGGATGCCCCAGTGGATCGTGCATTACGCTAATGCATGCGGCCAGTTGGATGGTTGGATCGAACGCATAGGAGAAGGCATAGCAGAAGCGCGTTATCGAGCAGAACAAGTCTTGCCTGCCATCGACCTGGATGTGGTGGTTCAAGTCTGGCCAGGGTGCGTTGTCAAGGAAATAGGGTTCGTTGGTTACGCGCCTACTGGCACCATGATGCAGTTAACCTTCGATCCAGATAACGAAAACCTGTCCCGAAATATAGGGGAACCGCTTGAACGAATGATAGCTCATGAGCTTCACCACGTGATGCGCTGGCGAGGTCCAGGGTATGGGACTACGCTGGGCGATGCTCTGGTATCTGAAGGATTGGCAGAACATTTCAGTCGTCAGCTCTATGGTTCGGCCCCAGAACCTTGGGAGGTGGAGATATGCGGAAAGAGGCTTGTCACATGTGCTGAAAAGGCAAAGTTGAGGTGGAATGACCCTCACTATCACCATGGCGCATGGTTTTTTGGTCAGGGGGACCTTCCCCGCTGGGCAGGCTATAGTCTCGGCTATGCCTTGGTTGGCCGGTATCTGGAAGATCATGCTGATGAGAGTGCCTCATCATTGATACATGAGCCAGCAGCGAGCTTTCTTGCTTACTTGGATGCATGAGTGAAACATGACCACCAGTTGTCTCTGAATAAAGCTGATACTCATATTGCTTCGCTCAGTCAGGCGTTGCCTGCCATTGAGCGGATGAATGCCTCGGCTTCGGAATGACTGCGCAGTTGAACGAAGCGGATATGCCGGTACTGTTCATCGTGCATGGCGCTGAGATAGCGTGCTCGATTGCTGCGCCATGTCTTGATGGACCAGAGAATGATCGAGTCGCGACTGAAAAAGGACTGGCGGAAGCTCTCACGATTACCCGTGCCGGGCCACAGTTCCTGCTTGCTCCAGGCGCGTTTGATCGCTCGGGACACGACCTGGAATAGCGTTTGCCAGAAGCCATAGTCGACCCATACCACCAGATCGATCTCCCGCCATTTAATGGGGCGCGATCGATCATAGTTGCCGTCCAGCACCCAGCCGGGCGATGCTTCGAGCATGCTGGCAAGCTCGGCAAAGAACTGTTCGTCAGGCTTCTCCTGCCAATCCGGCAGCCAATGCAGGACATCCATCTCGATATGTGGCAGGGACAGCGCTTGGGCCAGTCGACGGGCCAGTGTCGTTTTACCTGACCCACTGGTACCCACCACATTGATCTTCATTGCATGGCCTCTGTCGTTATCTTTTGCGGCGCACGATTCTACGCTGGTCATGAGGGCAAGGAAAACCTGGACGATCACCTGCTGGCAAAGGAGTTCAGGACCATGCCGTTACCAGCTACTGCATCCAAGGGCGGTATATGCGACACTTTCGCCCTTTCTCTGCGCCGATTGACTGTTGCGCCACCATCATCGTTTATTGCGTGCAGCAATGAGTGGCACAGATCCCTGCCAACATACGAAACTATCATCCTGGTGTGAAAGACAGCCCCATGGCAGAAAGCCTCATGAAGACTGATACCGCTCGTTCTGTACTAGACAGAACGTTCTCCATAGCCCCCATGATGGATTGGACGACCCGAGACTACCGTGTCTTTGCACGTACCCTGAGCCGGCATGCTTTGCTGTATACGGAAATGGTGACGACCGGCGCAATTCTGCATGGACGGCCGCGGGAGCGGTTTCTGGGCTTCGATGCACTGGAACACCCCATCGCGCTGCAGCTGGGTGGCAGCGATGCCGGTGAGCTGGCGGAATGTGCTGCCATTGCCGAGGAGTGGGGCTACGACGAGATCAACCTCAATGTCGGTTGCCCCAGTGACCGGGTTCAGAACAACTTGATCGGTGCGTGCCTGATGGGCCATCCACAAAAGGTGGCTGCGGCTGTGCGGGCGATGCGCGATGCGGTGTCGATTCCCGTCACAGTGAAATGCCGTATTGGAATTGATGATCAGGATGAAGACGCGGATCTGGAGAACTTCATCCATCTGGTGGCGGATGCAGGCTGTGAGGTGTTCATCGTCCATGCCCGAAAGGCCTGGCTGCAAGGACTGTCGCCCAAGGAAAACCGCGATGTACCTCCGCTGAACTATGCACGCGTCCATCGTCTCAAGGCCAGCCGTCCGGAGCTGCATATTGGTATCAATGGCGGCATCAAGACGTTGGCAGAGTGCCGTTCACAGCTGGATCATGTGGATAGTGTCATGGTTGGGCGCGAGGCATACCAGAACCCCTGGATGCTGGCCAGCGTGGACCAGGAGCTCTATGGCGAACCGGGACCCGCAGCGACACGTCACGCTGCGGCGCAGGCCATGCGTCCTTATATCGCCCGGCGCCTGGAAGAGGGGGTGAAGCTCAACCACATCACTCGTCATATGCTGGGGTTGTTCCAGGGCTGTCCTGGAGGTCGTCGCTTCCGCCGTCATTTATCGGAAAATGCGTATAAAGACGGGGCCGGCCTGGCCGTGTATGACGATGCCTTGGGCATGGTGCCGGAAGTGGAGCCAGAAACCCTGGGCTAGGCGTTGTCGATCTCCAGCGGCGTGATGGAGATGATGCTGTCGACGGGAATGCCCGGAATACGTGCCAGTGGTCGTTGCCAAGGCTCGCTATCGGTGGGTTCGCGCCACTCGATCTGCTCGGCAAAAGGCGCAATATCCACCTCGAGCAGTATTGGATGCTCATCGGCAGTGAAGTAGGTGTTGGTGGTGTAGGCGATGGCTTTGGGCAGGCACAGGTGAACGCCATCGGCATGGTGGTCGTTACCGCAGCGCGGCACAATACCCTGAGCCTGTTTCCAGCTTGCCGAAGAGACGACCCGGAACAGTGTTTTCACGGGCAATGTTTTCATGAGCATCCTTGCTGTCAGTGCATCCATGCATGGTCAATATGTGGTGTATCCCTTACCAGATTAGCTGACTTCTCTCTTGCCATCGATCAGGCGGCGAATATTGGCAGGGTTACCATCACGCAGAGCCTCAGGAAGCAGTGCCTGGGGCAAATTCTGGTAGCACACCGGGCGCAGGAAGCGATGGATCGCGGCCGTGCCCACCGAGGTGGTGCGGGAATCCGAGGTCGCCGGGTACGGGCCGCCGTGGACCATGGCGTCGCAGACTTCCACGCCGGTGGGCCAACCGTTGGCCATCACTCGTCCGGCCCGACGCTCGAGGATCGGCAGCAGTTGATGGGCAACATCAACATCGCCATCGTCCATCTGCAGCGTGGCGGTCAGCTGACCTTCGAGGTGCTCGGCGACGCGCTTGACCTCATTGAGGTCGGCGCACTTCACCACCAGCGACGTCGAGCCGAAGACTTCGGCCTGCAACGCCTCCTCGGCGAGGAAGTCTGCGGCTGTGGCGGTGAACAGGCCCGCCTGACACTGGTTGGGGCCTTCGCCACGTTGGCCACGCGCCACTTCCTGCGCCTTGTCGCTGGCACTGAAGCCGCTGACACCACTTTCATAGGCCTCGAAAATGCCCGGCGTCAGCATGGTCTGGGCCGCCGCTACCTTGATGGCTTCACCGGCCGCCGCAATAAAGGCGTCGAGTTCCGGGCTATCGATGGCAATCACCAGACCAGGATTGGTGCAGAACTGGCCGGCCCCCATGGTCAGCGAGCCAATGAAGGCTTCACCGAGCTCCGCGCCACGTGCCTTGAGCGCTTCCGGCAGCAGGAACACCGGGTTGATCGAGCTCATCTCGGCGTAGACCGGGATCGGCTCGGGACGATTCTGGGCAGTCTTCATCAGGGCGGTGCCGCCACTACGCGAGCCTGTGAAGCCGACGGCCTTGATGCGGGGATCGGCGACCAGCGCCTGGCCGACTTCACGGCCGGAACCGAACAGCAGCGAGAACACGCCTTCCGGCAGTCCGCACTTCGCCACGGCACGCTGCACGGCACGGCCGACCAGTTCGGAGGTGCCGGGGTGAGCAGAATGGGCCTTGACCACTACCGGACAACCGGCGGCCAGTGCCGAGGCGGTGTCGCCCCCGGCCACTGAAAAGGCCAGCGGGAAGTTACTGGCGCCGAAGACCGTCACCGGCCCCAGGCCAATATGACGCTGGCGCAGGTCGACCCGCGGCATCGGCTGACGCTCGGGCAGTGCCGGATCGACACGCACATCGAGCCACTCGCCATCGCGTACCACGCGGGCAAACAGACGCAGCTGGCCGCAGGTACGGCCGCGCTCGCCTTCCAGGCGGGCACGCGGCAGACCGGACTCCGCCATGGCACGTTCGATCAACGCGTCACCGATAGCCTCAATCTCGTCAGCCACGCTTTCGAGGAAGGTGGCGCGCTCCTCCAGGCCGGTCTCGCGGTAGGCATCGAATGCCTGCCAGGCCAACTCACAGGCGCGCTCGACCTCGGCCTGACTGCCACCGGGATAGCCCGGCTCCAGCGTCTCGCCGGTGGCCGGGTTGATGCCGTGGATGGGGCGGCCGGACGCCAGTACGGCGTCGGCGCCAATCAGTTGCTTGCCTTCAAGTTGCACGTTGTTTCTCCGCTTGGCTGTTGTTGAATTCGATGGTTGTTGAACTCAGTTGTTGCTGAATTCGATGATCGTGACATCACAGGATATGTGAGGCGGGAACGGCTCCCGTCAGCCGGTAGATGCGCACGGCGTTGTCATGCAGGATTGCCTGACGCGCGTCCGCTGCGGCATCGGCGACGGCCTGCTCGACCATTGCCAGCCAGGTGGCGTAACTGACATTGAGGCCAGTCACCGGGAAGTTGCTGGCGAAGATGCAGCGCTCGGCACCGAAGATATCGATAGCCTCGGCCAGCACATCGATATTGCGTTGCTCATGCCAGGCGGCCATGGGGCTGCCCAGCTCCGAAAGCTTGACCGCGACATTGGGGTTAGCGGCCAGCGCGCGCATGCCCTCGCGCCAGCGGGCCAGACCTGGCTCGCTGCGATCCCAGGGCAGACCGGTATGGTTGAGGATCACCCGCAACGCCGGTGTCTCCTCCAGTAGCCTGGCGGCATCCGCCAGGTGCCAGGCGGGTACGCGCAGGTCCCAGCTCAGATCGCGCTCCTCGAGCATGCGCAGACCGCGAGTCCAGCCCGTATCCTGCAGCGAGCCGCTGGCCCCAAACGTACCTTCGTACTGGTCTGGGCGAGCCGCGGTTACCGGCTTGGCACGTACACCACGAAACAACGCAGAGCGCATCTGACACTCAAGCTGTGCCTCGCAGGCCGGATCAGCAAATGCCGCCCAGCCCACCAATGCGCTGGGCAGCTCCTGCTCCTTCGCCAGCCGGGTCAGCCACTCGGTCTCGACGTCCGGTTCGCCGCGCGCCGATTCAGCTTCACAGTGCACCGTGCCTGCCAGACGATAGCCGGCCGGAATCTGATTGCGCAGATCGGTCGGCAGGAACGGCTGGCGAATCCGGCTGTAGTCACCGAGGAAGAAGTGGCCATCCACATCATCTTCCAGCCACGGATAATGCACACTGCCATCCAGCGCCCAGAAGTGATGGTGGCTATCGATCAGCGCTTGTTCACTCATCACGATGTCCTCCGAGGGTGTTTACAAAACCGGCGAACGAAGGCGAGACAAGGCGAAATTGAGCGAAAGAGCGCAATTTACTCCGAGTAAATGAGCATCTTGAGCTCAAGTTCAACGCTGGATTGCCAAGTGCAGACATATTGTAGATACCCTCTCAGCCCGCCAGCCAGTACAGCGGTACAGTAATGATCTGTGGGAAGGCCACGAACAGCAGCAGCAGGACCAGATAGGCCAGCATGAACGGCATCACACCGCTGACCGCCTTCTCGAACTTGAGCTGGCCAACGCTGGTGATCACATTGAGCACATTGCCCACCGGCGGCGTAATCAGGCCTATCGCACAGTTGAGCACGAACATGATGCCGAAATAGACCGGATCGATACCGGCGATCTTCACAATGGGCATCAGAATCGGCGTCAGCACCAGGATGGTCGGCGTCAGATCCATGACCATGCCAACAATCAACACAATGGCCATGATCGCCAGCATCAGCAGGCGGGGGTTATCGGCCAGCGGCGCCAGCATGTCCGCCACCAGCATCGGCAACTGGGCAATGCTGATCAGCCAGGAGGCAACACTGGCCGCCGCCACCAGAAACATGACGATAGCCGTGTTGCGTGCCGCCTGAACCAGGACGTCATAGAGCCCGGAGAGATCCAGCTCACGATAGACCAGTGTGGAGATGATGATGGCATAGACCGCCGCGACCACACCGGCCTCGGTCGGAGTGAACACCCCGGTCTTGATCCCGCCGATGATGATCACCGGCAGCAGCATGGCCCAGAAGCTCTTGCGCAGTGCCCGCAGGCGCTCGGCGCCGGTGGCTTTCTTCGCTACCACCAGGTCTTCCTTGCGGGTGATCAGCATCCAGATTCCCACCAGCGTCACGCCCATGATCAATCCTGGCACGATACCGGCCAGAAACAGCTTGCTGATCGAGATGCTGCCCGCGACTCCAATGATGATCAGCGGGATCGAGGGCGGAATGATCGGCGCGATAATGCCGCCGGCAGCCATCAGACCCGCCGAGCGGCCCTGGGGGTATCCCGCTTCACGCATCATCGGCAGCAGCATCGAGCCCAAAGCGGCGGTATCGGCCACCGCCGAACCGGACAGACTGGCCATGACGATGGCGGCAAAAATGGCAACAAAGCCCAACCCGCCCTTGCGGTGTCCCACCAGACTCATGGCCAACATGACGATGCGCTTCGACAGCCCACCCCGCGACATGACCTCCCCGGCGACGAGGAAGAAGGGGATCGCCAGCAGAGTGTAGCTGTCAGCGCCATTGACCAGGTTCTGGGCGAGGATCTGCGAATCGAACAAGCCCAGATGCAGCATCAGCACCACGGCGCTGACCAGCAATGCAAAGGCAATCGGCAGACTCAGGCCAATCGAGGCCAGCAGTGAGGTAAGAAACAGACCAATGGTCATGACGAAACCTCCTGTGCTCGATCTTGAGATCGGGGCTGCCTTTGCAGATGCCGGGGAGCCAGCAGACGAAACACCAGCAGGATCGACATCAGGACACCGGCAATCAATCCGGCGAGATAGAACACGCCCACCGGCACACCACTGATCGGCGACAGATTGCTCCAGTTGAGCAGGGTCTGAGCGTAGCTGCCCTTGACCAGCATCAGGCAGCAACCCAGCATCACCAGCGTCACCAGACGACCCAGTAGCGCCTGTAATGAAGCGGGTAGGCGATCAGAAAAGGTGGTGACGCTGAGGTGCTCATGGCGCATCAACCCCACCACCGTGCCGATGAAGGTGACCCAGACAAACAGGAAGCGCGATAGCTCGACACTGACCGAGATACCGCTGTTGAAGCCATAGCGCAGCACCACATTGGTGAAGACCAGCGTAATCATGGCAACCAACGCCAACACCATCAGCAGATTCAGGGCTCGCTCGGTCTGGCACGACAGGCAGCCAAGGGCTGCCCGAATCGAACCTTTCCGAGACTGAGTCGCGGTATGGGGCATGAAAACGTCCTCCGGAAAGAATCAGAGAAGCGCTGAATAAATGTTGCGAGCGCAGCAGTTCATTCAGTGTTTCATCGACGGTTTTCGGCCAGCGCGGCATCAAAGGCACTCAGCGTCGCCTCGCTGATCTCGGCCCGATGCTCCTCGATCACCGGCATCAGCCGCTCACGCATCACCTGGCGTTCTTCCAGCGGGACCTCATTGATGCTCATCTGGTCCGTAAGGCGGGCCAGCAGAGTATCGTTGAGTTCACGACTGACCTGGCGCTGATAGAGCGCGGCCTCCCGCGATACGTCACGCACCAGTTGCTGCTGCTCCTCGCTGAGGCTATCAACGAAGCGCTTCGAGGCAATCAGGACCTGAGCGTCATAGGCATGCCCGGTCTGGGACAGGTAGCGCTGAACCTCGTAGAAGCGCTTGCTGTCGATCACCGTGAAGGGGTTTTCCTGTCCATCCACGGTGCGGGTTTCCAGCGCGGTGAACAGTTCATTGACCGGCATCGGGATGGCGTTGGCCCCGAGGCCGTTGAACATGTCGATATACAGCTCGTTCTGCATGGTGCGGATTTTCAGCCCATCGATATCATCGGCGGTTTCCACCGGGTGGCGGCTGTTGGTGATATGCCGAAAACCGTTGTCCCAGTAGTCCAGACCGACGATGCCCTTGTCGGCGAGGCTGTCGAGCAGCGTGCGGCCCGCCGGGCCATCCAGCACAGCATCCACCTGAGAGGCATCGTCGAACTGGAACGGCAGACTGATCACGCTGAAGTCCGGGTTGAGACTGGCCAGGGTGGCGGTGGACGGCACATTGAACTCCAGGGTGCCGGCCTGCAGCATCGACGCCAGATTGACGTCGTTGCCGAGTACGCCATTTCCGAACACCTGGACTTCTATCTCACCGTGGCTCTGCTCGGTCAGCAGTTCGGCAAACTTGCGTGCGCCCAGCGTCTGCGGGTGGCTGTCCGGTAGGCTGGTGGCAATCCGCGCTGTGATTGCTGCCAGCGCATCAGCACTGGCCAGAGCAAGGCCGAGGGCCAATACCGTTGCTGGTAGGGTGCGAGATACGTTCATTGGGCATGCTCCTTGTTTTTATGATTATTCAGTTCCTGGTCTTGGTTCTGGTTGTGTTTATAACGAGAGTTCTGGTTCTGTTGATAACGAGTAGCAGCGCATGGCGTTATCGCAGAACAGCGCCAGACGCTCCTCTCGGGTGAGTCCGGCACTGAGCTGCTTGAAAGCGGTAAACAACGCATCGAGATCGGTCACCAGGCTATCGACCGGAAAGTTGCTGGCAAACATGCAGCGCCGCGTGCCCATCACCTCGAAGGCGGTGTGGATCAGTGCACGGTTGTCTTCGATGCGCCAGGGCTCACCGGCGATGCCGATCCCCGACAACTTGAGCATCAGCTGGGGAAAGGCCGCGACCCTGCGCAGTTGAGCCTCCCAGCCACACAGGGTTCCAGGGTCGCGATCCCCAGGTACGCCGGCATGGTTGATCACCACCGGTACTTCGGGATGACGCTCGAGTAATGGCACCAGTTCATGCAGGTGCCACCAGGGCACCTGCAACTCGAAGATCAACCCATGACGCGCCAATGCTGCATAGCCTCGCTGGTAGTTCGGGCAGCTCAAGGAACCGGGTAATGGCTTGGCCCGGTCGGGACGATACTCGCCACGAGGCAGGCTGCTGGGCTTGTGCCGTACGCCCTTGACCATTGGCCACATGCTCAGGTGCGCTAGTTGCGCCTCGATGTCCGGATGATCCAGCCAGGCTTGGGCGATCATGGCGTTGGGCCAGCCGTCCCGCTGGTGCAATTCATGAATCCAGCGCGCCTCGGCTACGCCTTCCCCGGCCTGCCACTCCGCTTCCATGTAGACACAGCTCATGACCCGGTGCTCACCACACAACCGCCGGTATTCATCGGGCAGAAAGGGGCGGCGGATCGCGCTGTAATCGCCATAGCGAAAGGCAATCATTGGCTCATCGCACAGCCAAGGGTGGTAGTTGGCTTGTGGGTCCCAGAAGTGCAGGTGCGCATCGACAATCGGCAGATCCCGATCATCACCGCTGTCGAGAAAGTGCTGACGCCACGACTCGATTTCGAGTGCCATCAAATATTCCTCTCGTCCGCCTATTGCGCCGCGGGCCTTGCCGCGTCGATGGCCTCGATCAGCTCGGTGCCGTACTTCTCGGTGAAGCTGGCCTGCACCGGCTCGGCGACGATCTCGCGCATCGAGGCACGATCGGGGTTCTCGACCACCTGCATGCCCTGCTCCTTGAGGAATTCGAGATCACCGGTCAGGCGGTCGGCGAGTTCCGCACGCTCGAACTGGGCGGCCTCGATGGCGGCATCCACCAGCAGTTGCTGCTGCTCGGCACTCAAGCTGTCGAACTTCGCCTTGTTCATCACCAGGGGCGCGGCGGTATAGGCATGCGCGGTCAGCGACAGATAGTCCTGTACCTCGTAGAAATTGGCCGAGCGAATCAGGCTGACCGGGTTCTCCTGGCCATCCACGGTACGGGTTTCCAGAGAAGTGAACAGCTCGGTGAACGGCATCGGCGTCGGGTTGGCGCCCAGCGCCTCAAAGGCTGCGATATGCGCCGGGTTGGGCGTGGTGCGCAACTTCAGGCCTTTGATATCGGCCGCGCTCTCGACGGGGTGACGGGAGTTGGTCAGGTTTCGGAAACCGATCTCCCAGAACGCCAGCCCCTTGAGTTCATGCTCGCCGAGCCGGTCGAGCAGCGACTGACCAATCTCGCCATCCAGTACCGCATAGGCATGGTCGTAGTCATCGAACAGAAACGGCAGGTCCAGCACATTGAGCTCACCCACCAGGCCGGTGAAGTAGGGGTTGCCGGTCAGCACGATATCCACCTGGCCACCCCGTGCATTGGCCACCTGGGCGCTGTCGCTGCCCAATTGACCATTGGGGAACACTCGTACCTGCAACTCACCGTCACTGCGTTCGTTGACCAGCTTGGCAAAGTGCTCCGCGGCAAGATGCTGGGCATCCTCCACGGGATGGGTATGGGCGAAATTCAGGGTGGTGGCCGCCATGGCCGTCAACGGCATGGTGACCAAGGCCGCGGTCAGGGTCGCGGAACGGGCTACATAGCGAACTACATCAAGGGGCTTTCTCATTATTGTCACCTCGATCATGAGTGACTCCCTGGCTGTTCAGACCGGGGAGGTCATCGGCACACGGATTGTCCTTCTCTATAGCGCACCAATAGGACGCGGCAGCTTTGCCTCTTCTTCCTGAATCAATGGGTTGCGTAGCGGCCGGCCAAAGGCGGGAATCTCGATCTCGAAACGATCACCGGGCTGCACCCGAACCTGATCGGCAAAGCTCAGCGTCGCTGTGCCGAAGAAGTGCACATGGACATCACCCGGGCGGCAGAAACCAGCGTACTTGAAGTGATGATGCTCGAGATTGGCGATGCTGTGGGACATGTTGGCTTCACCTGTGAGAAAGGGTTTTTCCCACTGAGTGACACCATCACGAGTGATGCGGCTGACGCCTTCAAGATGCGCAGGCAGTTCGCCAATCAGCAATTCCGGGCCATAGCTGCATTGGCGCAATTTGGAATGGGCCAGCCATAAATAATTCTGGCGTTCGATGACATGGTCGGAAAACTCGTTACCTACGGCAAAACCGACACGCCATGGCTGGCCATCCTCGCCGATCACATAGAGCCCGACCAGCTCTGGTTCTTCTCCGGCATCTTCGGCGAAGGATGGCGAGGTCAGCGCGGCTTCTGGTGGTACTACCCAGTTGCCATCGCCCTTGTAGAACCATTCGGGCTGAACACCGACTTCATCGATACCAGGCTTTCCGCCTTCGACGCCAAGCTGGAACATGCGCATCGAGTCGGTCAGCTCGGTTTCGCTGCTGTTGGCCAGCTTGGTGTGCATGGCAGAGCGGGTGTCAGCACTGCCTAAGTGGGTCAGCCCGGTGCCAGTGATCAGACAATGGGCGGGGTCGGGGTGGGTGAGAGGTGGCAGCAAGCAGCCAGCGTCGATGAGTTGCTGATAGTCGAGACATTCTGCTTCGAGACGCCCTTCGATGATCTCTGCAATAGACTGCTGACAGCCGATCGCCAGGTGGGCCAGGCCATAGCTGCCACCGACTACCCGAATCGGCCTGACCTGGGTGGCACTTTCTACCAGAGCCACCCGCAGGCGGCTCTCATCCTGATACTGAATCAATCTCATGATGGCCTCACTCGATGATGTTGAACTGGTCGAAGTACTGCTCGTTGAGCTCGAGGCCCAGGCCGGGTACATCGTCATCAAGGTCGAGGAAGCCATTGATCGGCTCGGGGTCGCCTTTGAAAAGGTAATAGAACAGCTCGTTGCCGATCTCGACGTCATGCACCGGGAAAAACTCGGACATGGGCGAGGCCAGAGATGACATGGTCAGGTGGTAGTTGTGCATTTGCCCTGCGTGGGGAATGACCGGCACGCTGAAGGCCTCGGCGATGGCATTGACCTTGCGTGCGGCCGTGATGCCACCGACGCGGTTGGTGTCGTATTGCACTACCGACACCGCGCGCTGCTCGAGCAACTGACGGAAGCCGTAGTGGGTGAACTCGTGCTCGCCACCGGAAATCGGGATGCTGGTCAGCTTGTTGAGCTCGGCATAGCCATCGATATCGTCGGCGAGCACCGGCTCTTCCAGCCAACGCGGCTGGAATCGCTCCAGTTTTGGCAGGATGCGCTTGGCATACTCGAGGTTCCAGCCCATGTAACATTCGAGCATCAGGTCTATGTCCTCACCGATGACCTCGCGCACTGCCGCCACACTGTTGAGGTTCTCGCGGACACCTTGAGGGCCGTCCTTGGGGCCGTAGCCAAAGCGCATCTTCATCGCCTTGAAGCCCTGATCGAGGTAGGACTGAGCCTCGCGCTGCATCTCGTTCAGGTCGGTGCGGTAGAGCTTGGAGGCATAACACGGAATCTTTTCCTTGGTTCGCCCACCGAGCAGCTTGAATACCGGCTTGCCGAGTGCCTTGCCCATCACGTCCCAGATAGCGATATCGACACCGGAAATCGCCGCCATGCCGATGCCTTTGCGGCCCCAGGCATGGGTAGAGCGATACATGCGTTGCCACAGGTATTCGTAGTCGAACGGGTCCTGACCGACGACCAGTGGGGTCAGGTACTGGTCGATAATGGCCTTGGCGATACGCGGTGCCAGGGCCACATTGCCCAGACCGACAATGCCGCTGTCGGTCTCGACTTCGACGGTCGTCCAACCGTGGAAACGGAAGGTACCCATGGAATCGCCTCGGTCCCATAGCTCATCCATGGCGTTGGAACAGAAGTGTGCCTGTGGTGGAACCGTGTGTCCTTTCCACTCGAAAACCCGGGTACGAACATTGGTTATTTTCATCTTGTCGTTCCTTGATGGCGCCTGCTCAGGGGGAAGTTGGCGGCTTACTGCAAGCACATGGCCTTGACCAGATTGAAGGCATTACGTGTCGGGGTGAGGTTGGCCTTGCCCTGGCCAGCGATATCGAAGGCCGTACCATGTGCAGGAGAGCCCACGGGCAGGGGCAGGCCACCGAGGATGGTCACTCCTTTGTCGAAGCCGAGCATCTTGATGGCAATCTGACCCTGGTCGTGGAACATGGTCACCACGGCATCCAACTCGCCATCACGAGCCTTGAGGAACACCGTATCGGCAGGGAAGGGGCCAACGATCGGATAACCTTGGCTGCGACACTTCTCCACCGCGGGAGCAATGATGTCGATTTCTTCACGGCCGCAGGTGCCACCTTCGCCGGCGTGCGGGTTGAAACCCGCCACCGCCACTCGGGGAGACTCGAATCCAGCCTTGCGCAAGGTGTCGTGGATCAGGGTGGCGGCGGAGATGATGCGCTCTTCGTTGATGTAGGTATGGGCGTCCTTGAGCGGCACATGAGACGAGATACGCGATGTCCACAGCGTGCCAAGGGTGTTGAATTCGCTGAAAAAGTCAGTCACTCCCAGCTTGTTGACGAACCAGTGCAACTCGTCCTCATGGCCCAAGCCGCCCAGCTTCATGGCGTACTTGTTGAGTGGCCCGAAGCAGATCCCATCGACTTCACCGGCCTTGTAGCCCTCTATGCAACGATCCAGCACTGCCAGTACGGAAGCACCACCATGCTCGTTGGCTTGAGCGTAGCCTGTCCGTTCACGGGCCACGCTATCCATCTCGAAGTACACCGGAGTGTTGTGCTCTCGTGCTTCGGTGAAGCTTGAGACCTCCGGCAGATCAACTTTCACCCCTGCAACACGTTGACCTTCTTCCCACAGCCAGCGGTCACCGATCAGGACGGTATGGGTATCGGCAAAGACCTCATTTTCAGCGAACAGCTTGGCGATCAGCTCCGGACCAATACCACCGGGGTCGCCCAGGGTGACGGCTATGACAGGTGTGTTGTTGCTCGTATTGTTGTCGCTCATATTGTTTTCCTTATCCGTAGAAGACGTTGACGAGGCTCATCGGGATCGCTGGTACATAGGTGACCAGCATCAGCACCAGGAACAGCACGAAGATCATCGGCAGGTTGACCTTGGTGGTCTGCCACATATCGGTCCTGGCAATCGAGCAAGCCGTCGCCAACACCGAGGCAACTGGTGGTGTCTGCTGGCCGATGGCCAGGTTGAGGGTCAGGATCAGGCCGAAGTGGATGGGGTCTATGCCGATCTGGTTGATCAGCGGCATGACGATCGGTACCACCAGGATGATGGCGGCAGCACCGTGCAGGAACATGCCCAGCAACAGCAGCAGAATATTGAGCAGTGCCAGTACCGCTACCGGATCGCTGGTGATGGCGGTGATTTCGCTAGCCAATTGCTGCGGTAACTGCATTTCGGTGAGGAACAGACCGAGAATGGCTGAGGTGGCGACCAGCAGCATGACGACAGCAGTCTGGATCACGCCTTCAATGACGGCACGGTAGAGAATCTTGAGATTGAGTTCACGATAGACCAGGCCGCCAATCACTAGTGCTGCGAGTACTGCGATACCAGCACCTTCGGTTGCAGTGACGAAGCCGCCGAAGATACCGCCTAGAATGATGACAGGCAGCAATAGTGCCCAGAATGCATCCTTGAACGCCTTGCCCAGGCGTGACAGCGAGAAGGCTTCCTCACGCGGCAGGTTGTATTTCACTGCATAGTAGTAACAGGCACCGGCGAGTCCCACGCCACCCAGAATGCCTGGAATGATGCCAGCCACGAACAGCTTGACGATGGAGGTATCGGCGATGGCGCCATACAGGATCATCGACAGCGACGGCGGAATGATGATCGCCAGCGAGGCCGATGATGAAGTGATCGCCGCCGAGAAGTTGGGGTTGTACTTGCGCCGTTTCATCTCGGGTATCAACACTGAGCCGGTTGCCGCGACATCGGCCACTGCTGAGCCTGAAATTTCGGCGAAGAACATCGATACGCCGACATTGACCATCGCCAGGCCGCCGCGCACGAAACCGACCATGGCCGAGACCAGGTTGATCAGGCGCATCGAGATACCAGAGGTGTTCATCAAGGCACCGGCAAAGATGAACAGCGGAATGGCAATCAGCGGGAACTTGGTGGCACCGTTGAACAAGGTCAGAGGTACGTTGACCAGCGCGTCTGCCCCCATGTAGAAGAAAGCACCGACGACACCCACCACCCCGATGGCCACAGCAATCGGCACATTGATCAGGACTAGTGCGAACAGCGCCGCAATCACAATCAACAGTGTCATGAGCGGTGCTCCTTGAGATCTTCCTCGGCAATGCGAATCGCCTCTTCGATGGCTTCATCCTCACTGTCGATACCGGCGCGCATCTTGCGCCATGCCATGGGCATGCTGAGCAGCTCGCAGACAATGAACAACGCCGCACTGATCGGGATGACCGACTGGGTGACATCCAGGCCAATGGATGGCAGCGATACCAGCGTGTCCCAGGCCAGTACCTCGAGTACCCTGTAGCCGTACCAGGCGACTACCGCGAAGAAACCCACCACGATGACTTCCGAAAGCATGAACAAGCTGCTGCGTATAGCAGGGGCTGCGCGTGACACTATCCCGGGGAACCCCATGTGGGAGCGCTTCAGTGCTGCCAGGCAGGCACCATAGAAACTCAGCCAGGCGAGATTGATCGAGGCCACTTCGTCGTACCAGGGCAGGGAGCCGCCAAACATGCGCAGGGCTACCGCTGCCAGCACGGTAATGGTCAGGGCCAATAAAAGCCCCACAGTAAAGACTTCCAGTAGCCGTTCGAGGACTCGGCGCAACTGATCGATTGCTGTCATCGCATCTCTCCCGTGCGCGGTTGCCATAGAGGGCGCCTTGCTGGCGCCCGCATGCGTTGTCATTGACTCACTCCTCTGCCAGTGACAAGGCTCGGTCGATCAGCTCCTGACCGCCCTCCACCTGTTCGGCATAGGCCTCGTACACAGGGCGACTGGACTCGACAAAGGCTGCGCGATCCACCTGATTGACCTGCATGCCTGCATCTTCAAGGGTGGTGACCAGCTCGTTATCCAACTCCAGGCCCTTGGCCAGAGCCCACTGCTGGGTTTCGGCTGCCGACTCCTGGATAGCACTCTGTACATCGTCAGGCAGTGATTCCCAGCCTTTGGCACTGGCCGTCAGCCAGATGGGTGAGTAGACGTGATTGGAAAGAGAAAGGTAGTCCTGTACTTCCTGGAACTTGGCCCCATCGATGTTGGAGAGAGGGTTTTCCTGCCCGTCGACGACACCGGTCTGCAAGGCGACGAAGACCTCGGAGAAGGCCATTGGGGTGGGGTTGGCGCCCCAGGTCTTGAACATCAATGTGCGCCATTCGCTCTGCGGTGTGCGAATCTTCAACCCATCCAGGTCATCCGGTACATTGATCGCCCGTTTGCTGTTGGTGATCTGGCGGAAGCCATTCTCCCAGGTCGAGACAAGGTGCAGGCCTTTCTCCTCGGCATCCTGGGCCAGGTCGGTCATGACGATGTCCTTGTCGATGCGCAGCAGATGGTCACGGTCCTTGACCAGAAAAGGCAGATCAAACAGCGCGAAGCTCGGCGCAACAGTCGGCATGATCGAGGAGATGCCCGCCAGGTTTACGGTGCCCAGGCGCAGCTTCTGCAGCAACTGCCTTTCATCCCCGATTTGACCACTGTGGTAATACTCGACCTGATGGGCATCGCCCAGGCGTTCCTGCAATAGGTCAGTGAAGTGCTGAGCGGTCAGGCCTTGAAGACTGTGCGGGGTGCCGCCGATGGCAAACACGATCTTGTCAGCCAGGGCGGAGGTGGAAAGGGTTGCCAGCAAAGGGGCAATCATCAGTGCTGAGAGCTTGAGTGGCATGCCTCGTTTCATTAGGCGTCTCCTGAGTACATCTGTGTTATTGGGGTTGTGGTGCAACTAAAGGAGTGCTTCTGGTCTAGTGGTCGGCTTACCAGACCAGTTGTGAGATATAATCTAGATAGTGTCTTGTCGAAGGGTCAAGCAGAAATCGCGACATACCACTATTGGGGGAGGGAGAAGCATGCCGCTACAAGCACAGAGCAGCTTTCCGCACAGTCAGCTTTCTACGGGCAGTTTTTCATTGTGATTTTTCAAACAAGTGGACTAATATCTGTACCAGTTGGAAATGAGCAAGGTCATGAACTTGGCCGGATGCCATGGACTTGGCCTATGCATAGAGGACTGATATGCAAACCACAGCCTTCGCGTTCGAGAAAACGCTGACCAGCAAAACCAAGAAGGACATCTTGGCTGAAAAACTGGTCGGTATGATACTCAATGGATTACTGCGTGATGATGATGTGCTACCGAGTGAACGTGACCTGTCGCAATTGTTTGGCGTCAGCCGAGAGACGGTGCGAGGAGCCATTGCTCAGGTCAGTGCCTATGGCCTGATCCAGGTCTCTCATGGTAGCAAGACGCGGATTCGTGCCTGTGCCGAAGCGCTTGAAGCATACCACCACCTGAACTCCAGAGAAGATCATCACCAGGTCAATCGCTTCGATATTGACTCCGTTTTCGAGAGTCGTTTTGTCGTGGAAGCCGCTGTCAATCGACGTGCAGCGATGAATATGGATGATGCCGGTATTCGTCAACTGGAAAGCCTGCTTGAGGCTCAGTCCCAGATGTTTGACTCTCCCATCCATTTCCAGCTGTCAGACCAGCGTTTCCATAAATTGATCTGGGAATATGCTCACAACGAGATTCTGGCGGGATACTGTGAAGAGCATTTTTCCTATGGCTTGAGTATCCGTCGCGAAGTTCTACTTGAGCCCAGTGCGGTGGAGAACAGCTACCGTGAACATGTGCACATTGTAGAAGCAATGAAGCGGCGCGATCCTGAGGCCGCAGAACGGGCCATGCTCACCCATCTGGACAGTATCTACCGCACGACCCGGGAAAAACTGGCCAAGAACTAGATTGGCCTATACCAGATCGTTGCTGCCATGAATGACGGCGGCCAGTACTTGCGCCGCAGCACCTCGAGCAGCAACGAAGGTGGCATCCTTGATCACCCGTAGTCGAACCTTCTTCGCTGTACCGAGCAGGCGGTTTTGATTAGCCTCGAAGTAGTTCTGAGCAGGGGTAAGCAGAGCAGAGCCCAGTTGAACCAGGGAGCCGCCGAGCACGATCTCAGCGGTATTCTGGGTGTGGTGCAGGTTGAGCAGCAGAACGCCCAGTGTCTCGCCCGCCCGTCGTAGAACGTATTGAACGTCCTCGTCATTCTGTCTCGTGCTTATTGCCTCCACGAGGTCGGTGTCTTCGGCAATGCCCAAGGCCGCGCGAATTGCCCAACCGCTGGCGATCGTCTCTACACAACCCCGGTTTCCACAATGGCAATACTGGCCACCGGGCTGCAGTACGGTATGTCCGATCTCTCCAGCCAATCCCTGTAATCCTCGAGAAAGTTGCGGTGGGCTCTGGCCTGTCACCACCCCTCCGCCGATACCTGTACCAAGACTGACGTAAGCCAGTGATTCAGGGATATTGCCGGTACGGAAATAGAGCTCGCCGAAGGCCGCGGATTTGGCCTCGTTGTCCATCAGCCAGATGCCTTTGGCCTCGGGAACCAAAGGACGAATCAGGTCCAGAAAGCGAACATCCTGCCAGTTCAGGTTAGGGGCTAGACGTAACACCGGGGTTACTGGGTCGACAGGACCAGGAAGCGCAATGCCGATACCCAGGCAATCACGATCAGCCATGCTGGGTCGTGCCTTCAGCTCATTGAGCAACTGGGCCATGGCCTGTGCTGTTGCTTCAGGGGATGTTGGCAGGGCTTGTTCATGGTGTGACTCGATGATTCGGCCTGACAGTGTGCAGGCCACCAGGCGCAAGCCATGTACTCCTACTTCTGCACCAAGCAGAGCGAAGTGCTCATCGTTGAGATGCAGGGCCCGTCCGGGGCGCCCGCCACTACTCTTGTGCAGTTCTCCTTCACTTAACCAGCCTTGGCTCAGTAGCGTCTGCACACTGTTGCCGACGGTCGCCTTGGTGAGTTGAGCCCGGTTGGCGATATCTGCCCGGGTCAGACCAGGGGTCTGACGAATCATCTCGAGGATGGAGCTGCGGTTGAGCCGCTTGAGATAATGCAGGTCGCCCGTTCGATGGGGCGGTAAATGAACGATAGACATTGATGCGTGGGTGCCTTTGGGTGCAGGCCGAAGGAAATAGCGCTACCGGCTGTCCTCAAGAATCGAATATCAAGCCTAACCGGTTTTGCTCAGGATTTCTGCTTCTATACCAAGGTCTGATTGTAGAAGCCGGGAGGAATTTCTCATGCTGTTGTTAGTTTAGATAAAAAACTAAGTGCAAATGTGTGCATGTGAAGATGAGTGGAGCCTGTATGGACAATCTGGTAGCGCAGTATCCCAGCCTTGAAGGCAAAGTGGTGCTGATCACTGGTGGTGGCAGCGGCATCGGGGCTGAGATGACACGGGCCTTCCATCGTCAAGGAGCACGGGTGGCCTTTATCGATATCAATGATGCTGCCAGCCAGGCATTGGTGGAAGAGTTGAAGACCGAGACGGGCAGGGGGCCGTGCTATAGACCTTGCGATATCCGGGATATCTCCGCCTTGCAGGCAGCCATTACTGAACTGGGGGAAGCACTGGGGCCGATTCAGGTGCTGGTCAATAATGCCGCCAATGATGACCGCCATCATTGGGAAGAGGTGGATGTCGCCTACTGGGATGAGCGTATGTCGCTCAACCTGCGGCCGATGTTTTTTGCCGCCCAGGCCGTAGCCCAGCAGATGATCGCAGCGAGTGGCGGATCGATCATCAACTTTGGCTCAGTCAGTGTGCGTATGGCGCATGGAGAGCTGTCGGCGTATGTCACGGCCAAGGCCGCCATCCATGGATTGACCCGCTCATTGGCCAGGGACCTTGGCGTGCACAATATTCGAGTCAATACCCTGGTGCCTGGTGCCGTCATGACAGAGCGTCAGTTGCAGCGCTGGATCGGACCACAGGAAGAGGCGGGCATCCAGGCTCGCCAGTGTCTGAAAATACGTCTCGAACCCCAACATGTTGCACCCTTGGCGTTATTCCTGGCCAGCTCTGACAGTGTGGCGATCACGGCTCAAGAGTTGCCTGTCGATGGTGGGTGGGCATGAATACAGCGGCGAAAAGACGCCAGAGTACCGATAGCGCCTCTTCAAATGTTCAAGTCAACTTCCAGGTATTCAGGGCAAGGAGGTATGTTTAATTAATTCAATAAATTAACTAAGTGTGTGGTGAATCTACTGATGCGACATCTATGGCAGATGGCTGCATATATCGACAACCCGACATCCATATTGCGATTAGGAGCACAACAATGACAATGTCTGCCTGGCCTTCGGGCCTGAGCGAAAGTGCCTGTATCGAGGGAGCTATCGATGAACAATAATCCGCTTCTCGGTCAGTCTCTCTATATCTTCATCATCTGCTGCATCGCGGCCATTGGAGGGTTTCTCTTTGGTTTCGACAGCGGTGTCATCAATGGCACCGTTGATGGCCTGCAGTCTGCTTTCAACTCCGATAGCGTAGGTACTGGTTTTAATGTGGCATCCATGTTGCTCGGGTGCGCTGTTGGTGCCTTCTTTGCCGGACGCCTGGCGGATCGTTTCGGGCGCAAGGCGCTGTTGATCGTGGCGGCGGTGTTCTTCATCGTCAGTGCCTGGGGTTCGGGTATTGCCGCTGGGTCGCTGGAGTTCATCATCTATCGGGTCGTCGGTGGCATGGCCGTAGGGGCGGCTAGCGTGATGGCGCCGGCTTATATCAGCGAAGTTGCCCCGTCTGCCTATCGTGGTCGGCTGGCTACGATCCAGCAGGTTGCCATTATTGGAGGGTTGTTCATGGCCTTCCTCAGCAACTATCTGCTGGCCAAGTTGTCTGGTTCTGCCGTTTCGGAGCTGTGGTGGGGGTATGCCACTTGGCGCTGGATGTTCTGGATCGAGCTGTTGCCAGCAGCGATTTTCCTGTTGGCATTACTGTTCATCCCCGAAAGTCCGCGTTATCTGGTCAGTCGTGGTCGTCAGGAGGCTGCCCGGAGGGTACTCAGTCTGGTGATGCCTGAAGAAAGTGTGCCAGCCAAGCTACAGGAGATAGAGGCAACCCTGACGCGTGATCATGCACCACGCCTGGGGGATGTCATCAATCGTGCCACTGGACGCTTGCATAGCATCGTCTGGGTCGGCATCGGCCTGGCAGTTTTTCAGCAACTGGTAGGCATTAATGTCGTTTTCTATTACGGCGCAGTGCTATGGCAGTCGGTCGGGTTCTCTGAAGGCGATGCACTGTTGATCAATGTGATCTCGGGTGCAGTCAGCATCGGCGCTTGCTTGGTTTCCATTGCCTATGTCGATCGTATCGGCCGCAAGCCGCTATTGTGGATGGGATCGGTCGGCATGGCCATTACCCTGGTATGCCTGGTGTATGCTTTTTCCACGGCGTCCTTGGTAGATGGAGAGGTGCGCTTGAGTGGCGACATGGGAACTCTGGCGCTGTTCGCCGCCAATGCCTATGTGTTCTTTTTCAACGCTTCCTGGGGACCGGTAATGTGGGTGATGCTTGGCGAAATGTTCCCCAACCAGATGCGAGGCTCCGGCCTGGCGATTGCCGGTCTGTGTCAATGGCTGGCCAACTTCGCCATTACCATGACCTTCCCGATCTTTCTGTCCAGCATTGGCCTGTCCGGTGCCTACAGTTTCTATGCACTTTGTGCGGTGCTGTCTGCCTACTTCGTACGCCGGTGTATCAAGGAGACGCGTGGCAAGGAGCTGGAAGAAATGCGTTATGAGTAATGCCTGCCGCTACCAGTGAAAAGTCGGATGCAGTGCTGTTGAAAGCGTTTCAGACCGAGTCCACGTTGTGTGATGAGTGGACTCGGTTTTTTATAGCAGGCTATCAGTTAGTCTGGTGTGAAATTATTCATAAATAGTTAGAATCAAGCTTTGCTCTGTCCAGGTGTTCCATGGCCACTGATTCCGAGACCGTCGATCCTCGTTCCGATGAATCCTTGTCGCTACGCCGACAGCCGGGGTTCCTGGGATTTCTGCTGTCACGCCTGTTCGCAGTGTTCGCGATGCAAATCCAGGCCGTGGTAGTTGCCTGGCAAGTCTACGATATCACTCGTGATCCGATTTCTCTGGCCTATGTAGGGTTGGCCCAGTTCTTGCCGATGGTGGTGTTGCTGCTGCCGGCAGGGGACCTGGTCGATCGTTTCTCGAGAAAGCGCATTCTGCAGCTGAGCTGGGGTGTTCAGGCGATATGCAGTGGCTTGTTCCTGGCACTATCCATGTCGGGAACTGATCGAGTTGTTTTGTTCTACCTGGTCCTGGTGCTGTATGGCTGTGCCCGTGCCTTTACTGGCCCTACCTTGCAGAGCATCCTGCCGAACATCGTGCCTCGGTCACAGTTGGCCCAGGCTATTGCCATCAACAGTTCGATCATGAAGGTTGCCGTCATCGGTGGCCCGCTACTGGGTGGGCTGCTCTATGCCTTTGGCGGCAGCTTGGCCTATGCGGTATGTCTGGGGGCCTACATTCTGGGGCTGATACTGTTGGCGCCTGTACCGATGCGCTATGCACAGCAGAATGAAGCGCTCAAGCAGCAGATGCTGGAATCTACGGCCTGGCGTCGCTTCACGGCGGGGATCTCATATATTCGCCACCAGCCCATCGTGCTGGGCGCGATCTCTCTGGATCTGTTTGCCGTATTGCTGGGAGGCGTGGTGGCCCTGTTGCCAGTTTATGCCCAGGAAGTGCTGCATGTGGGGCCGGAAGGGCTAGGCGCGCTACGTAGCGCCATTGCCGTAGGTGCTTTGTTGATGGGGCTTTATCTGAGTACGTATGGCATCAGGCGGCACGCAGGATTTGTGATGTTTGCCGCGGTAGCGGTATTTGGAATTGCCAACCTGGTATTTGCTCTCTCGACGATATTCTGGATCTCCTTGCTGGCCATGTTGGTGGCGGGTGCGGCGGACATGATCAGCGTGAATGTGCGCACGTCACTGATCCAACTGGCGACGCCCGATGAAATGCGTGGCCGGGTCTCGGCCGTCAACATGCTGTTCATCGGTTCATCCAATGAGCTGGGTGAATTCCGTGCTGGCACCATGGCCTCCTGGTTCGGCGCCGTACCGGCCGCGCTGATTGGCGGGGTGGGGACGCTGGCCGTCGTCGGGATCTGGACAAGACTGTTTCCGGCATTACGCCAGGTAGATCGCTTTGATGAAGCTTCCCTGGAAGCCGCGTTGCAGACATCCCCTCAGGAGCGGCCATCACAGGATGCCGTTAGCCGCTAGGTGAAGCTTCGGCGCCTACATTGAATTGATCAAGCAGCCATTGTTTCAGCAATCGGGCAGCCGGACTGAGTGACTGCTGCCTGGGATGCACAAGGTAATAGCCCTTGTCCTGGGAAAGACTCTGCTCGAATGGTGCAATCAACTCCCCATGCTCCAGCTCATCATGAACCAGCAAGGCGTTGCTCAGCACCAGGCCCTGATCACGCTTGGCGGCATCAATGGCCAGCAGGGCCTGATCAAAGTGCAGTGCACGAATGCTGCGTCTGGCATCGGCCTCAAGAGTTGTGCACTGCTGTAACCATTCTCCCCAATCGACATAGGTGCTGATATTCAAGAGCACGGCGTTGGCAACGTCATTGGGCTCATTCAGCTGCATGCGATGACAATAACCGGGTGAGCAGAATGCCTGAACCTCATCGTGGTGCAGCAAGTGAGTTTCCAGGTCACCGTCGTGTCCATCGAAATGACGGATGGCGAGATCCACGGCTTCATTATGGAAATCCACCGGGTGGCTGACCGAATTGATGCTCAAGTCGATGCCTGGATGGGTGGCGATGAAGCAGCCTATGCGCGGCCCCAGCCACTTGGCGGCCAGTGCCGGAGTCAATGACAGACAGACGCTGTGACTATCACGTTTTCGACAGGCTTCGCTGGCCCGGCGGATCTGATTCAGTGATGGGGCAATGCGTGCGTAATATTCCAGGGCTCTTTCGGTTGCACAGACTTGCCGCACCTCGCGCTGGAAAAGCGGATAACCGAGCCAATCCTCAAGTTTGCGGATCTGCTGAGATACGGCACCGGGGCTGATGTTCAGTTCCTTCGCAGCCTGCTTGAAACTAGCGTGGCGGACACTGGCTTCGAAGGCCACAAGAGCACGTAACGGGGGGTAGGATATCGACATTGTAGGAGGTCCAGAAGCGGCTAGAGGAAGTAGATGAGATAGTTTTTCTTATTTATAGGGAAGTATTAATCGTTTGTAAGGCAGTTAGCCAGCTATAAGAATCGATGTCATGAGTCCTTTTCCCTGACGAGGTTGCAATGTTTCATTCCATGAATCGTGCCAGCTTGATGCTGGTGCTCAGTGGTTGTCTGCTGCTGATGCTGTCTTTCGGCTACCGCTCAGGCTTCGGCTTGTTCGTTCCGCCACTCACTGCGGCCAATGATTGGTCAAGGGAGACCATTTCCATGTCGCTGGCCATCCAGAATATTGTCTGGGGAATCCTGGCTGTATTTGCTGGAGGGCTGGCGGATCGCTTCGGTACGCGCAAGGTGATTGTGGCGGGTTCCTTGCTGTATGCCGCAGGCATGTGGCTGATGGCGGGTGTCGATACTCCCTGGTTGCTCAATACATCAGCGGGTGTGTTGGTGGGTGCGGGTGTCGCCGGCACAGCGTTCGGCATTGTTCTGCCTGCCATGGCCAAGGCAGTCGATGAGTCACGGCGCCAGTGGGTGCTGGGAGTAGGAACCGCTGCCGGCTCCATGGGGCAGTTCGTGGTGGTGCCGGTGGTGCAGCAGTTGATCGATCATGTCGGCTGGATCAGCGCTCTGCAGGTGCTGGCCATTTCGGCGCTTGGCATGATGCTGTTGGCCTTTCCTCTGGCCGTGAAGAACGAGGAAAGCCAGGTGACGGTGGGGCTGCCAGAACAGACACTGCGTCAGGCCTTGATGGCTGCACTGAAGTACCCATCCTTTATGCTGCTGGTGATGGGGTTCTTTGTCTGTGGCTTTCAGATCGCCTTTGTGACGGCTCATATGCCGGCGTTTCTCCAGGACAATGGCTTCAGTCCCGATGTCGGCGCGTGGGCTATTGCTGTCATTGGTCTGTGCAATGTCGTGGGTGCCTACATGGCGGGTATCTTGTCAGGCCGCTATCCCAAGCGCGAAGTGCTGGTGATCATCTATCTGGTGCGAGCCCTGGCGGTAGCGATATTCATGTTGATGCCCTTGAGCCTGGCTTCGGTGCTGGTATTCAGCGCTGTCATGGGGTTTTTCTGGCTTGCCACCGTGCCGCCTACGTCGGGGTTGGTCGCGGTGATGTTCGGTACCCGCTATATGTCGCTGCTCTATGGTGTGGTCTTTCTCGGCCACCAACTTGGTAGTTTCTGCGGGGTATGGCTTGGTGGCATCCTGTACGACCGGACCGGCAGCTACGATGTGGTCTGGTGGATGGGAGCCCTGCTGGCGGTCATGGCGGCAGTGGTTCACTGGCCAATCAAAGAGAAAGGTGCCCCGCCTGTTCCGTCAAGTGTTGGTACAGCGTAAGGCAACCGATGCCGATCAGTATGAGGCCGCCGATGATTTCGGCACGTTGACCCAATACTGCCCCCATACGATGGCCAACCATGATGCCGATGGTGGCCATCAGCGTGGTGGCAGCACCAATTGCCAGGGCAGCAATCCAGATATTGGCATCCATGAAGGCCAGGCCGATACCAACTGCCATGGCATCGAGGCTTGTCGTGATCGCAGTAGCAATGATCAACCACCAATTGGTGGTGCCGTTGCTGATGGGGAGTCCGTCGTCATCGCTGGTGGGTTTTAGACCGGCATGGACCATTCGCCCACCCAGCATCAGCAGCAGTGTGAAGATGACCCAGTGATCCCAATCCTGGATGACCTGAGAGGCGCCAAGCCCGAGTAGCCAGCCAATGACAGGAGCGCAGGCTTCGATAGCGCCAAACAGCAACCCCGTCTTCAGTGCCAGCAGTAGACGAGGACTGTTCAGGCTGCTCCCCTTGCTTAACGAAGCAGCAAAGGCATCTGTCGACATCGAGAAAGCAAGCAGGACAGTGGACAGCGGGGACATGACATTGAACCCTGATATAAAATTTGGTGCGAGAAATATGGAAATTTCTCTCCGGTTATTTCTTTGAATAACGACTTGAATCGTGCCGGTCAAACGGCGAAATGATGGCCATCGAGAGAGATGTTAATACAGGAAAAAATTACGTCAACTCTTTGCTTTGGTTAGGTTTTTTAGTGGTTGCGAAGTTTTATAGGCGAGGCTATAAGTCATGCGTTCAGCAATGTCCATTCCGAGATGTTGTTTGAAGATCAAATGTCAGAATCTATTAAGTACGGCTCAAAAAAACATATACCGCCCCAATTTGGGGCGGTATATGTCGATGAAGCGGCTAGATGGAAAAAAGTTTTAAAAGCAAGTTTTCCATGTGTCGAGAACCTGCAGGTTCTCATCCACCAGATGGAGCTGGCGCCATTTATCAAAGGTCATGCAAGGGTGGGAGGTGCCAAAGGCAATGATATCGCCGACCTGGACGCCTTCGGCATGTTGCGGAAGTTCGATGAAAGTGTGCTGATCCATCAACTTGACCACTTTCCAGCCATCCACAGACAGTGGTGAATCGGTATTGCTGCCTTCACGGTAGCGCACCAGGGCTTCCGGTAGAAGATCGATACCGATGTCGCGCTTGCCCATGGCTACAATCGCAAGGCCTGGTTCCGGCAGTGACTGAATCTGGGCGTAGACCTCCAGGGCCGGGCGCAAGCCTTCGTGAAGGTCCGGACGCCGTGACAGCACGCCTTTCTGTGCTTCACGGTAGACGCCGTGATCATGCACGACATAGCAGCCTGGGCGCAGGACCGGGGTGAAATGCCCTTCCAGCCCTCCGTCACGGAAGGCTTCGGCAATCAGGTCATACCAGGCTGAACCCGATGCCGTGACAATGGGGGACTCCACATCCATCAATCCTTCCTGGGCAAGGCGTTTGACGCTGGTGACCAGGCGTTCGGCATAGGCACGTATGCCCGCAATCGGGTCATCGCCGTGGACGACGCCCTCATAACCTTCAAGACCTGCCAGCATCAGTCCAGGTAAATGGCGAATCTGGCGGGCCAGTTCAGTGATGGCCTCGTCTTCACGGCAACCGCAGCGACCGCCATCGATGCCGACCTCGATCAGTACTCGCAGTGTCACGCCTGCCTTGGCGAAATACTCACCCAGGTCTGCGACATTCTCTGCACTGTCCACCGTGACATACAGCTCGCAACCGGCTCGGATAAGATCCACGGCGATGGCCATATTGGCATGTCCGACCAACTGGTTGGCGACCAGCAGGCGAGTGGCACCTTCGGCAAAGGCGGCACGGCATTGGGGCAGGGTAGCCAGGGTGATTCCCCAGGAACCGGCATCGAGCTGACGTCGGAACAACTCCGGCGTCATGGTCGTTTTGCCGTGGGGCGCCAATTGGGCTCCATGCTGCTCGGCAAAGTTCTGCATCCAGGCCAGGTTATGAGCCAGTGGCTGCTCATGGATGACGGCAGCAGGCAGGCTGACATCAGCCAGAAGGTCGCGGCCAGTCTCCAGCGTGCCTTTGTCGAGTGTGCTTTTACCCAGAGAACCTTTGTCCTGGGAACCTGGGGATTCGAGAGTGGAGTGGGGCGCCATGACGGTCTCCTGTGGATGGCGGGGCACTCATCCTGCGCTGATGCCTGGCGATAGGCAAGCAGCCTGCGGAAGAGGGGCCTCACACTTTTGTATAAAACTAACAATTTTTTGTGGATGTTTGATAGAAACTAACATAGCTTTGCTAGTGTGATCTATTACCCGGTGGGCTTGTCATCCACTCAGTCCTTGTCAGTGACAGTTCTGGTCATTGAGCGCTGAACCGGCATGCCCTCCGCCGATGAATCCGCAGCCAACGTGTATGAAGACGCCATGAACCAACCGACCGACATTCTTTCTGCCATCACTTCCTGCGTCGGCACCTTGAGCGATTCAGAGCGCAAGGTCGCGGAGCTGATCTTTGAAGATATCGATGTGGTTGCAGAAGCCAGCATTACGGATATCGCCAAGCGGGCATCGGTCAGTGAGGCCACGGTGACTCGATTTGCTCGTTCCGTGGGCTGTGCCAACGTGCGTGACTTGAAACTGCGCCTGAACCGGGCCTTGGCGGCTGGTCGGCGTTTCATTCAGGACGCCGACCCCGATGATGGCCTTGGCGTGGTCTATGACATTGCCATCCAGACCTTGGAACTCAATCGCGAGCTGCTGTTGGCGGCGGATGTCGCCGGTGCTGTAGATCGGCTCGATAACGCCCGCCAGATTCTGGTGTTTGGCTGTGGTGGCGGCTCCAGCGTAATGAGCCAGGAGATGCAGTTTCGTCTGGTGCGTCTGGGGTATGCGATCAGTGCCTATCCCCACGGCCTGCTGCCGCGCATGGTGGCGGCAACCCTGGACCCGGCCGATGTGGTGGTGGTGTTGTCGGTATCGGGTTACACCCCGGAGATGGTGGAGTCTGCCCAGATTGCCCGGCATTACGGTGCCCAGGTGATTGCCATCACCGCTGTCGGTTCGCCTCTGGCAAATAACGCTGATGTGGTATTGCCGATAGCCACCCGAGAAACCGATTTTATTATTCACCCCTCAGCTTCCCGCTATGCGCTGATGGCAGCGATTGATGTGCTGGCCCTGGAGCTGGCCATTCGTCATCGCGATCAGGCACGTGACAAGCTGCGTCGATTGAAGATTGCTCTTGATGACCACCGTGGTGGCGACAACCGGCAGCCGTTGGGCGACTAGGGTAGCCGTCGCAGAGAACTGACGCTGAATGACCATGCAGTTGACCGAATGCAATACCGAGAGTGAGACCGACATGCATCATGACTTGCTGATTCGACATGCCACACTTCTGGACGGTACCGGTGCTGATCCCATCACCGCGGATGTAGCCGTGGAGGGGGACCGCATTGTCGCAGTAGGCGACTTGAGTACTCACCATGCCAAGGAAGAGATCGACGCCGAAGGCCTGGTCCTGACACCAGGGTTCATCGATGTACATACCCATGACGACACCAATGTCATTCGTACCCCCGAGATGCTGCCCAAGCTCAGTCAAGGTGTCACTACTGTGATTGTCGGCAACTGCGGGATCAGTGCGGCACCGGTTACGCTGCAGGGAGAGGTGCCGGATCCCATGAACCTGCTGGGTGATAGCGAAGACTTTGCCTATCCATCTTTTGCGGCGTATGTGCAAGCGGTCGAGAAAGCATGTCCGGCCATCAATGTAGCTGCATTGATCGGGCATACCAGCCTGAGAAGTCAGGTCATGGATGATTTCTCCCGCCCCGCCAACGAAGACGAAATTGTCGCCATGCGCACTCTTCTGGAACAAGCGCTGGCAGAAGGCGCCATTGGCCTTAGCTCCGGCTTGGCATACCGCAATGCAAGGCAGGCACCGGACAGTGAAATGACGCCCCTGGTTGCGGCTGTGGGTGAAGCCGGTGGCATCTACACCACTCACCTGCGAGATGAATTCGAAGGCCAGGCCAATGCCATGGATGAAGCATTTGCCACTGCCAGCCAAGGCAAGGCACCACTGGTCATTTCTCACCTCAAGTGCGCTGGAGCGGGCAATTGGGGGCAGGCACCACGTGCTTTGAAGCAGCTGGAAAATGCCGCACATCAGCAACGGGTGCATTGTGATTGCTACCCGTACACGGCGGGTTCGTCGACTCTGGACCTGGGGCAGGTGACGGATGAAATCGACATCACCATCACCTGGTCCAAGCCACATCCCGAACAAGCCAGGCGGCCGCTGGCCGACATTGCGCAGGACTGGGGCGTTTCGCTGATGGATGCGGCCCGACGCCTGCAACCTGCCGGTGCGGTCTACCACAACATGAGTGAGGACGACATGCGTCAGGTCCTGGCGCATCCATTGACCATGGTGGGATCTGACGGTCTGCCCAATGACCCGCATCCGCACCCCCGCCTTTGGGGAGCCTTTCCACGGGTGTTGGCCCATTACAGCCGGGATCTGGAACTGATGCCACTGCCTGAAGCCGTGCGCAAGATGACCAGCCTGTCTGCTGCCACCTTTGGTCTGGTGGATCGTGGCGAGATCCGCCCGGGAGCCTATGCCGACCTGGTGTTGCTGGATCTGGCAACGTTGGAGGATACCGCCAGCTACGATACGCCGATTGCTCCAGCCAGAGGCATCGTGCGAGTCGTGGTCAATGGGGTGACGGCCTACGCCGATGAAGCAGCCAGCAGTGAGCGCCATGGGCGCCTGTTGAAGCGTAGCCTGCGACTGGACCCGACGCCCAACACACCCAGTTAAGTATTTCCGGATTTGCTTTCGTCCATTTTTCAAGGACGCGGTATTGAAAGGGTGACGGCAGCGCATGCACGGCAGTGTGGCGAGATCACCACTGACTAGAGTCATCTACAACAGAATGTCCATTCATTGAAGTGAGGAGACAACATGAGCATCAAACGTTATGGCGCTGAAGGCGGTGTCGGTACTGGCGGTCAGAAACTGCCATTTTCCCGTGCTGTGGAAGCCGGTGGCTGGTTGAAGGTGTCCGGTCAGACCCCGATGCGGGATGGGGAGGTGGTGGAAGGCAGCATCATCGAGCAGAGCCGCCTGGCGTTCGAGAACTGCCTGGCCATCGTGCATGAGGCTGGGTATTCAGTGGAAGACGTGGTTCATGTCACCGCAGTGCTGACGGATGCACGTTACTTCCAGTCGTTCAACAAGGTGTTCGCTGAGATCTTCAAGGACCATCCCCCTGCACGTATCTGCAGCGTTCAGGATCTGGTCGTCGACTGCAAGGTCGAGGTCGACATGACTTGCTACCGCGCCGACAGGGCCTGATGAAAGATAGCGCCGGACCCCGGCAAGGGTCCGGCGCTGGGCACAGCAAACGGCACAACGTTCACTGCCCGGTCGCGGCAACGACCGGGACGACAAGTATAAGAGGTCTGTATGAGCAGTCACCTTTTCCTTGCCACCTTTTTTGTTTATGTCATTGGCATGATTGTCTTTGGCTGGTGGATTTCGCGTAATGATCGCGGCACAGGCGACGACTTTTTGCTCGGTGGTCGAAGTGTGCCGTTGTTTCTCACCATTGGTACCACCGTGGCCACCATGGTCGGTACCGGCTCGAGCATGGGCGCAGTCGGGTTCGGCTATGTGAATGGCTGGGGCGGTGCGCTGTATGGCATCGGTGGTGCCATCGGGGTTCTGTTGCTGGCGATATGTTTCTCCGGCATTCGCAAAATGCGTTTCATGACCATGAGCGAGGAGCTGTCGTATTACGTGGGTGCCAATCGCCTGGTGCGCAATGTCGTGGCATTGCTGATCTATATCGCCTGCATCGGCTGGTTGGGTGCCCATATTCTTGGTGGTGGACTGTATCTGGCCTGGATGGCGGATATTCCTTCCTGGCAGGCCAAGATCATCGTGGCCCTGGGCTTTGGCGTCTATTGCGTGGTCGGAGGCTACATGGCGGTGGTGTGGACCGATACCGTGCAGGCCATCGTGCTGTTCGTGGGCTTCTTCCTGATGGCGGCCGTGGCCGTTGTCGATGCAGGGGGATTCGAAGCTATCAAAGCGGCAGCAGATCCTTCTGCTATCAGCTTCCTTGGTATCGAAAAGATTGGCCTGATACCGGCAATTTCACTGTCGACGGTGATTGCAGTGGGAGTGCTGGCTACACCATCTTTCCGTCAGCGTATCTACTCTGGTTCTTCGGTAGGCTCCGTACGTCGTTCCTTCCTGGTCACTGGTCTGTTGTACATGGCATTTTCCGTGGTGCCCGCAATCATTGGCATGGCGACCTATGCGCTGAATCCGAATCTTGAGACCAGCAACTTTGCATTCCCTTATCTGGCAACGGAAGTTCTGCCGTTATGGCTGGGTCTGTTGCTGCTCGTTGCAGGCCTGTCGGCCACCATGTCGAGTGCCAGTAGTGATGCCATCGCAGGTGTGGCCACGTTGATTCGTGATATCTATGTGCTGGTCAAGGGGCGTGCACCTTCTGCTCAGAACGTGGTGCGTTTCTCGCGTATCGCTCTGGTAGGCACTATTGGCCTGGCGCTGGCGTTTGCACTGAGCTCTGACGATGTCATCTCGTATATCACCCGAATGGTTTCGACCGTGCTGGCTGGCATGTTCGTGTGTGGCGTGCTGGGACGTTTCTGGCCACGCTACAACTGGCAAGGTGCCATGGCGTCCCTGGTCGTGGCTTCGGTAACTTCTCTAGCTGTGATCGCCAATGCAGACTGGAGTGCTTTCTGGGGTAACCCGAGCATTCCTGCTGTGACGCTGTCTGCCCTGGCCGGCATTGTCGTCACGCTGTTAACGCCGGCCAGCCGTCTGAGTGAAGAGGAAGCGCTGGAATTGATCAGTGAAGAACGCAAGCGTATGGAAGCAGTGCCTGACGTGACGGTAGGCAAGGCTTCTCCCGTGTGATCTAGTGATACCTGTGGTGAACTTGAAGGCCCGCGCTCCTTACCGGAACGCGGGCCTTCTTTTTACGGGTCCGTTTTCATGGACCTGTTCTTCATGGACCTGTCTTTCATGGGTCAGAGATATATCGGGCCAAGTGCTATAAAGCGGTAGTCTTACAGCTGGCGCTGTAGCGTGACAACCAGGCGCTCGCAGATGGCATTGAGCTTGTTGGCATGACCTTCATCGGTAAGGTTGCCTGACGCATCAAACACTTGGGAAGCGCCACCGATTGCCAACTGATCGGGAAGGACGGTGACGCCGATATTGCTTAACAGCTGGCGCAGCAAAGGTAGGCCGCGTAGACCGCCAAGCCCCCCCGGAGAGGAGGATACGATACTGGCGATCTTGTTCTCATAGGGTGCCAGGCCAGGAAGGTCCCCATCGGGTCGGGACACCCAGTCGATGGTGTTCTTGAGCAGTGGGGTGATAAAGCCGTTGTACTCTGGCGAGGCAATCACCAGGCCTTGGTGCTCCATGAACACGCGCTTGAGCTGACGAGCGGTATCCGGGATGCCCTCGGCATCTTCCGTGTCGCCATCATAGATCGGCATGGGATAGTCACGAAGGTCAATGAAGGTTGCTTCAGCACCGGCAGCTTCGACACGTTTAGCAGCCAGGCGAGCCAGATGCTTGTTGAAGGACGCTTCGCGGGTGCTGCCAGCGAAAACCAGGACCTTGGGTTTGGTGGGCATGCTTGACTCCTTTCTTGCAAGAGGGGCGTTGGCCACTATCGCTGAAGTATGTGGCATTTACTACTATCGGCACGATTGAGAAGATGAATTGACGCTTCTTGCATATAGAGACGAAGACGCCATGGCAATTGCCATGGCGTTGGGCATGAACGGAAGCTTGTCTTAACGCTTCTCGCTACCTTCCGGTGGTGTCGGCCAGGCTCTTGGATCAACCTTGGCAGCGAGCTTAGGGAACTGGCTCGGGTCGAAGGTCGGCTCCACACCTGCCTTGAGTTGCCGCTCGTAATCCCGGAACAGGGCGAAGGCCAGCGGCGACAGAGCCAGAATAGCGACCAGGTTGATCAGTGCCATCATGCCCATGGACAAGTCGGCAAAGTTCCAGATGGCCCTGAGTTCGGACACGGAGCCGATCATGATCATGGCCAGCACCGCCAGGCGATAGATGAAAATAGCGGTGGCCGAGCGACGTTCGCCTGCCAGGTACTCGATATTGGTTTCACCATAGGAGTAGTTGGCAATCAGCGAGGTGAAGGCGAACAGCAAGATGGCGACAGCGACGAAGATGCCGCCCCAGTCTCCAACATGGTGGGTCAGCGCAGCCTGGGTCAACTGGATGCCATTGGCGTCGCCGCTGAACAGTTCCGGTCCGGCGAGAATGATCATGGAGGCGGTGCAGGTACAGATGACCAGTGTGTCGAGGAACACGCCAAGCATCTGGATGAATCCTTGCGCCGCCGGATGATTGGGCCGGGTGCTGGCGGTGGCTGCTACGTTGGGGGCAGAGCCCATGCCGGCTTCGTTGGAGAACAGGCCCCGCTTGATGCCCTGCATCATGGCCTGGGCCACGGCATAACCCACGGCGCCACCGGCTGCCTCATGAAGGCCAAAGGCACTCTTGAAGATCAGGGCGATGGCACTGGGCAACTGGCCAATGTTCATCAATACCACAACCACAGCCAGGATCAGATAGAGCAAGGCCATGAGCGGCACGATCAGCTCAGCCGTTTTGGCAATGGAGCGCAGGCCACCGAAGATGATGGGAGAAACAATGGCAATCAAAGCTACGCCGACCAGCCAGGTAGGCAGGCCGAACGCGCCTTCCATGGCCTGAGCAATGGAGTTTGCCTGAACGCTGTTGAAGGCCAGGCCGAAAGCGATGATCAGACAGATGGAAAACAGGGCTGCCATCCAGCGCTGCCCCAGGCCTTGCTCAATATAACGGGCTGGGCCTCCACGGAAGGTCTTGTCGCCATGGTCAGTCTTGTAGGCCTGGGCCAGGGCGGATTCGATGAAGCTGGTGGACATGCCGACCAGCGCGGTCAACCACATCCAGAAGATGGCACCAGGACCTCCAAGGGTGATGGCTACGGCGACACCTGCCAGATTACCTGTGCCAACCCGGGCTGCCAGGCTGGTGGACAGAGCCTGAAAGGAGGAGATGCCTTCGCCACCGTCGCGGGAACCCTTGAGCAGGGTGAACATGTGTCCGAAGAAACGGAACTGGATGCCTCGGGTCATGATAGTGAAATAGAGACCGGCGCCGATCAGGACATAGACAAGAACCTTGCCCCAGATCAGGCCGTTGCCGGCGGCTACGAAATTGGTAAAGAGAGTCGCGATGGAATCCATAGCGTGTTTTTTTTCCGTCGGTGTGCAGATTCGGGAGCCATTCTTCATGAATCTCCACTGATTACAAGGAAGAATAAGGTTATGGCTCATTCGTGCGACTAAGGTCGTAGATCGATAAATTTTTCGTTTTCCTTTCAGAAAAGACGAATTGGCAGGCAGATGGAAGGATGCCAGGCGGCAAGGGGGAGGACGTCACCATGGGCCATGGTGGCAGTGGTGTTTCGTCGGGGAGATTTCTTGTCGGTCGACGGGAAATGCAGGTATCACGGGCATTCTGCTGGAGCTGACGGCAGCTCAGCGAAAGAAGTTATTGCCGCAGGAGATTCGTTCGGGGCCCATGGTCTGTGCGCCCAGGATCATCCCATTGATACATTGACGTTGCGCTGCTGAATGGCACTCTGCTGATAGACCGCGCAAGCCACCCGAAGCAATGACGCCAGATTAGGCACTTCACCGCGGCTGGAAAACACTTCGCTGTGCAACTGGCTGATGAACTGTGCGGTGGACAGCTGCTGGCCACTGGCAATCTGCTCGAGAATCTCCCAGAACTCGTTCTCCAGACGCACGCTGGTAACACAGCCCTGCAGGCGTACAGAACGAGTGGTGCATTCGTAGCGGGATGGATCAGTCGAGGCATACATGTAACACATGGCGAACTCCAGCTGTCAGGCAGCATGATGATGGCTGCTTCATTGAGCATGTCTTTATTGACTATCAACCTGGAGGAGGCAGAAGGCCAGCCGAATTAGACCATGGTCGACGTAGTAATCCACTGTTACCTCATCTTCCTGCCATCGGGCCAGGATAGCAGGCAGAGTGCGGAGTTCGTTGCCGTGGCGAACTCCTGCCGCCGGATTCGCGACGATCCGCCATCGAGGAGAACAAACATGATAAGCCAACCTCTATCTCACAAACCCATATCCCGCCGTGTGTTTCTCAAGGCCAGCGGTGGCGTGCTGGCAGGCACGCTGGCCTTTGCTTCCGGGCCGATTGCACTGCTGGCCCCCAGTCGTAGCTGGGCAGTGCCCCTGGAGCACCTGAGTAGTCGTCAAGGGGAAGTGCTGTTGGCCGTGACCCGACAGTTGTTTCCCCATGCCGACCTTGAGGATGCGGTCTATGCGCTGGTGATCAAGAGCCTGGACAAGAAGGCTGCCGATGGCGAGGTGTCCGAGCAACTCAGTACTGGGGTCACCCAACTGGATGACAAGGCGGGTGGCGACTGGCTGACGCTCGATGATGCCCAGCGTCTCGCGCTGCTCAAGGAGATGACCAAGGCCCCGTTCTTTGAGCTGGTACGAGGCGATGCAGTGGTTTCTCTGTACAACAATCCGTTGGCCTTCGCCCATTTCGGGTACGAGGGCGAGAAGGGCAATTCAGGCTACCTGACCCGGGGGTTCAACGACCTCACCTGGCTACCGGACCCAGCACAACCTGATGCGGGATACCTACCTTCCGAAGAGCCGAGTACTTGATGCCCGTGGGCCTGATGACAAGAAAAGCAGATGAGGAGAGGTCAGCATGACCATGACCGACAATCAGAAGACTTATGCACTCGATGACGACAGCGTTGTCGTGGTAATTGGGTCGGGTGCGGGAGGCGGGACCCTGGCCAATGAATTGGCTCAGCAAGGGGTTGATGTAGTGGTTCTGGAAGCTGGCAAGCTGCACACTGCCGCTGATTTTCTCGCCGATGAGTGGGCGGCCTTCAGTCAGCTGTCCTGGCTTGATCCACGCACCACGTCGGGTAGCTGGCGTCTGGCGAAGGATTTTCCCGATCTGCCTGCCTGGATCGTCAAGTCAGTGGGAGGAACCACCGTGCACTGGGCGGGCGCCAGTCTGCGGTTTCAGCCCCATGAATTTCAGGCCTTGACGCATTACGGTGATGTGGAGGGAGCCGCCTTGCTTGACTGGCCCCTGAGCTATGACGACCTGGCACCCTGGTATGACCGTGCGGAACAGCGCATGGGCGTGACCCGCACCAATGGCAACAAAGGACTGCCCGGCAACAACAACTTCAAGGTGATGTATGCCGGCGCCAAGAACCTGGGCTATTCCTGCAACACTGGGCATATGGCGATCAACAGTACGGTACGCGATGGGCGTGCTGCCTGTCAGCAGCGTGGATTCTGCTTTCAGGGCTGCAAGATGCAGGCAAAATGGTCGACGCTCTACACTGAGCTGCCAGCAGGTATTGCCACCGGTCACATGGAGTTGCGTCCGGAGTCGCATGTGGCGCGCATCGAACACGATGACCAGGGGAAGGCCAATGCCGTGGTCTATTTTGATGCCGAGGGCAATGAGCATCGCCAACGGGCGAGAGTGGTTGCGGTCGCGGGAAATTCCATCGAAACGCCCAGATTGCTGCTCAATTCTGCCAGCAATCGCTTTCCCGGTGGTCTAGCCAACGGTGCCGGGCATGTCGGCCGACATTACATGCGTCACACGACGGGCTCTGTGTTCGCGACCTTCGAAGAACCTGTTCACATGTACCGCGGAACGACCATGGCTGGCATCATCTCCGATGAAGCACGTCATGACCGTGAGCGTGGCTTTGTCGGTGGCTACGAAATGGAAACAATATCACTGGGCCTGCCTTTCATGGCGGCCTTTCTCGACCCTGGTGCCTGGGGGCCGGACTTTACAGGCGCTCTCGATCAATACGAGCATATGGCTGGCATGTGGCTAGTGGGGGAGGACATGCCCCAAGCTACCAATCGCATCACACTCAACCGGGACGTCGTGGATCGTTTCGGCCTGCCGGTTGCCAACGTGCACTATGACGACCACGACAATGACATCGCCATGCGCCAGTATGCCTATGCCCAAGGGCGGGCACTCTACGAATCGGTTGGCGCACAGGATATCTATGAGGTACCACCCTACCCATCGACGCACAACATGGGCACCTGTCGCATGAGCGAGCGCCCGGAGGATGGTGTCTGCAACGGTCATGGTCAGAGCCATGAGATTGCCAACCTGTTCATTTCCGATGGCAGTCAGTTCACTACCTCCGGTGCCGAGAACCCGACGCTGACCATTGTCTCCCTGGCATTGCGCCAGGCGGAGTTCATTGGCCAGCAGATGCGCGAAGGCGCTATTTGATCGACTTCGTCAGGCGGCCCTGGCGAGCAAGATTTTCATCACATCATTAAAAGGAGTATTTCATGAGCGACCACATCCAGGGTGAAGCGCATCCCGGTGTTGAGGCGGCTCCCGCCCAGACGCGAGGATTTCGCCTCAATCACTGCATGTTGCGAGTCAAGGATCCCGAGGTGTCGTTGCGCTTCTACTCACGTGTCTTCGGCATGAGTGTGTTGCGGCGCCTGGATTTCGAGGAAATGAAGTTTTCGCTGTATTTCCTCGGTGATCTTGAAGGCCGGGAGGTGCCGGCAGAAGCAACAGAACGAACGGTGTGGACCTTTCAGCAGCGCGGCTTGCTGGAACTGACGCATAACTGGGGCACCGAGAATGAAGAAGGGCGGATCTACCATGATGGTAATGCCGAGCCCCAGGGGTTTGGTCATATCTGCTTCAATGTGCCGGACCTGGAGGCAGCGGTGGAGTGGTTCGACGCCAATGACGTTGAATTCATCAAGCGCCCGGACCAGGGCAAGATGAAGAATGTCGTCTTCGTCAAGGATCCGGACGGTTACTGGATCGAGGTAGTGCAGAGCGATTTGATCGGTGAAATCGGCAGTTGATGAGCGCTTGGATGACCATGGCGATGCTCAGGAGCGTGGCAAGCAGTAAGGCAGGCTGTCACGCAGGCTGCGCGGTTTGATGCCCAGGTCAGCAAAGGTGCCGACACCTTCACCGACCAGGTTGTCTTCACTGACCAGCCACAGCATGTCCCGGGTCAAGGGCGGTGAGGGTAGGCCGGACATTGCCTTGGCCAGGGCATGCCAGAGCAGCATGGGAACGGGAACCAGGCGTGGTTCCCGTTCCAGGTGGCGGGCGACCTGCAGGATCAATTCCCGATAGGTGAACGGGTCTGGGCCGCCGAATTCGAACAACATGCGTGGTGTGTCCGAGCGGCACACCAGGCGAGTTACCGCACTGGCCAGATCACCTAGATGCAATGGCTGCAGACGGCTTTGTCCCTGCCCGAACAGCGGCACCATGGGCAATCGAGCAAGACGAGCGATGCCTGGCAGAAAACCTCCGTGCTCGGCATAGAGCGCACTGGGGCGCAAGATGACCGCTCGGGCCATTTCTGCCATCACGGCCTGTTCCCCCTCGGCCCTGGCTCGAATATAAGGTGATGGTGAGTCACTGCGCGCCCCGATTCCTGACATCAGCAAGTATTGTTCGACGCCTGCCTGCCTGGCCAGGTAAGCCAGGCGCGATGCCCCCTCGACATGTACATCATGGAAGCGGATGTCTTTGCTCTCTGTATAAAGACCTACCACATTGATGACGGCACGAGCGCCCTCCAGAACGGGCTTGAGGCTTTCGGCATCTCCAATGTCAGCATTCTGCACTTCCAGTGGATCTCCTGGCTCCAGTTCTCCAGGCAACACGTCCTCGGCGGTCGAGACACGGCGCGCAACGACGCGCACATGCTGGCCACTGTAAAACAGCTCTCGCACGATGGCCCGGCCAACGAAGCCAGTACCACCGACCACGACGATGGGGCGGGTATCCAAGGGCATGCATCCTCCACTTAGCAGACCACCAAAATAGCCTTGCCAGCCAGTGACTTCCATACCAAGGACTAAAGTCTAAAGGCACACAGGTCTTTTTTTGTTGATGCTATGTCCGACATAAAGCGGCTCTCGTCGGACATGAATATGACAGCGTCTTCCCCAAAGCGTCGCATACGCCCTGATATCGCCGATGCCCTGGCCGAATCGATCTTCAATGGTGATTACGCACCTGGAGATTTCCTGCCTCGGGAAGTGGACCTGTGCGAACGTTTCGAGGTCAGTCGCTCCACCGTGCGCAGTGCATTGCAGATTCTGGTTGCGACGGGGCTGATTACCCGAATTTCTGGGCAAGGATCGCGCATTCAGCCACTCGAGAAATGGCATCTGCTGGATCCTCGCGTGAGTGGGTGGCTGGCCAGCTATGCAAAACCCAACCCGGCCATTCAGCGTGAGGTATTCAGCTTTCGCGCTGCAGTGGAGCCTTATGTTGCCCGCTTGGCAGCGGAGCATGCGACTGCGGTGGACCTGTTGGCGATCGAGACAGCGTACGAAGGCATGATCAAGGCGCTGGAAAATGAAGATCGCTGTTACGCAGGGAAGACCCATGATGAATACGATGTGGCTTTTCATGAAGCCATATTTACCGCTTCGCACAATCTGGTCTGGGCTCAGATCAGTCACGTGCTCAAGCCAGCAATTGCGCTTGTGGTAGAGCGCTCCAACCAGTCTGCCAAGCGCTTGAGTGACAGCATGGAACGCCACCGTCGAGTGATGGAGGCGATCCGTCTGAGGCAACCGCAAGCGGCTGCAGAAGCTGCAGTAGCGGTGTTGCAACGTACAAGGCAGGACCTGGGTCTCGAGGGTCTGCTGCGCCATATACCTGCTATCGAGACGACCTTCGATTCCCATAATGATCTTGACAACAATGATCTTGTTACGCGCACACAAGAAGGATGACCAGCTCATGAAGGCTAGCACCAAGCTCAAGACACTCTCCAGTCTCAAGCCCCTCTCTAATCTCAAGCCCCTGTCCAATCTCAGGGTTCTTTCCGCGGCGATTCTCGCCGTCATGGCCAGCTCTGCTCATGCTGCCGAGTATGAATGGACATTCCAGACTTCCGAAACGGCTGGCGAGCCGCAGTTCGAAATCAAGAAAGAGTGGGCTCAGAAAGTCAACGAGTTGTCCGATGGCCGTATTACCATCGAGATCTTGCCGGTCAATGCCGTGGTCCAGGCCAACCAGACGCTGCAGGCAGTACAGTCCGGTATTCTTCAGGGCCACTTGACGGATCCCAGCTACTTTACCGGCCAGAACCCTGCCTTCGGCATGATGGGCAACCTGGTAGGGGCCTGGAGCGATCCCAACGATTTTCTTGATTACATGAACAACGGTGGTGGTGAAGACCTCTACAACAAACTGGTCGAGCCCTACGGCCTGCACTTGATCGGTGCTGGGGCAACGGGTCTGGAATCCTTGCCATCCACCAAGCCAGTGCGTTCTGTCGACGATCTGAAGGGCCTCAAGATCCGTGCGCCGGAAGGCATGGTCTACAACATCTTCGAGGCAGCGGGTGCGACACCGGTCAACTTGCCGGGCTCTGAAGTCTACACCGGGCTGGAAAAGGGGGTAATCGATGCTGCCGATTACACCGTCTTTGCGACTAACCAGGCCCAGGGACTGCACAAGTTCGCACCTTATCCGCTGTATCCGGGTTTCCACTCCCTGCCGATGGTGGCTGTGTCCTTGAACAAGGAAATCTGGGACGGCCTGCCCGATGACCTTAAGTCCATGCTGGAAACTTCCGTAGATGAGATGGCTGTCGAGATGGTGGCCAAGCTCAAGGAACTGGATCAGGCCGCTGTAGAAGAGGCGAAGCAGGATCCGGATATCGAAATCATCGACCTGCCGGCGGAAGAGCGTGTCAAGTTCCGCAACATCGCCAAGGACGAATGGGCCGAATGGGCCAAGCGTAACGAGATTACCCAGGAATACTACGACTCCGTGGTGGCCTATCTCGAAGAACACGATTTGCTGTAAGCCGGTAAATCATCCCTGAGAGGGCGGTGCAGAGTCGCCGCCCATGTATTTCTCCTGTCATATCGAGGATGTCGCATGAGTGACGCGACTCGTGAGCCGCACGAGGGTTCTGTACCCAGCGGCGACAAACTACCCGAACACGGTCCAGACCCCGTCCGCAGTGCGTTTGATCGTGTCATTGTCAAGGCTGCCCGTGGGGCTGCATGGCTAGTCTTTCTGGCCATGGCGATCAGTGTCTATGAAGTCTTCATGCGCTATGGCTTCGACTCACCCACTTCCTGGGTTCACGAAACCGTGGTCATGCTGGTGGCCGTGAGCTTCTGTCTTGGCGGACCGGCTGCACTGGCGTCCAACCGCCATATTCGTGTCAAAGTGCTGTATGACTCGGTGGGGCCACGCTTTCGCTTGTGGCTCGATCGCTTCAATGACTTGGTCACCTTCGGCTTCTGCCTGGGGATGAGCTATGCCGGTTATGTGATGTTCTGGGGCGCTAGCCACAATCCTCTCGGGGAGTGGCAGCTGGAGCGCTCTGGGACCTCCTGGAATCCGCCTTTTCCTGCATTGGTGAAAGGAATGATTCTGCTGGCACTAGCCATCATGTGCATTCAGTCGCTGATCCATCTGGTGCAGTCGATCAAAGGCAAGCCAGCTCCTCAACCCCACGATGAAGGAGCCGCCTGATGGATATCGCAGACGGAACGATATTGATGGTTGGGGCCATCTTTGCATTGCTGGTTACCGGCCTGCCGTTGGCCTTCATCACGGGGCTTGTGGCCCTGGTGTTCACCTTCGGCTGGTTTGGTCCCATGGCTCTGCCTCTGGTGACCAGCCGGGTCTATGGGTTCGTCACGGAATATTCTCTGGTGGCGGTGCCGATGTTCGTGTTGATGGCATCGCTACTTGATCGCTCGGGAATCGCCAAGGATCTATTCAATGCCATGCGGGTATTCGCCGGCCGCCTTCCCGGAGGCGTGGCGGTACAGACCATCGTGGTGGCGTTTTTCCTGGCGGCATTGTCCGGCATCATCGGCGGTGAGATCGTGCTGCTCGGTATCCTGGCATTACCGCAGATGTTGCGCCTTGGTTATGACAAGCATCTGTCCATTGGCGTGGTGTGTGCCGGTGGCGCCTTGGGAACCATGATGCCGCCGTCGATTGTACTGATCATCTACGGTCTGATTGCCAGTCAGTCCATTGCTGACCTGTTTACGGCGGCGGTGACACCCGCAGTGATTCTGATGCTGTCGTATATCGGCTATGTTCTGGTTCGCTGCTTGAGAAACCCTGAGCTTGGTCCGCCCATGAGCGAGGCTGATCGCAATGATGGCTTTTCCAGCAAGCGTCAGGCGATCAAGGCTATTGTCGTGCCTGGGCTGATTGCTGGCCTGGTGCTGGGCTCCATCTATGGCGGCGTGGCATCAGTGACGGAAGCCGCTGCCATGGGGGTGTTCGGTGTATTGCTGGCGGTTGTCCTGCGTGGAGAATTCTCGTTCAAGACCATGCATGAGAGCCTGTCCCAGACCTTGGTGACTTGCGGTATGATCATCTGGATTGGTATAGGGGCCGCCGCTCTGGTGGGGGTCTACAACCTGATGGGTGGTAACCGCTTTATCAATGGCATGATCATGGGCCTGGATGTACCGCCAATCGCGATCATTCTGGTGATGATGGCGATATTGCTGGTGCTGGGCATGTTCCTTGACTGGATCGGTGTCGCAATGCTGACCCTGCCGATTTTCGTACCTATCGTCGAGCAACTGGGTTACAGCCCGATCTGGTTCGGTATCCTGTTTGCCGTCAACATGCAGGTTTCCTTCCTGTCCCCACCCTTTGGCCCTGCGGCCTTTTATCTCAAGGGTGTGGCACCGCCGGGCATCAGCCTCAAGGACATCTTTGTCTCTCTACTGCCTTTCATTGCCCTGCAACTATGTGTTCTCGCCGCTCTGTTGTTGTGGCCGAACATGGCATTGTGGCTGGTGTAACGACGATATAAGCCAAGTAACGAGGAGTTTCGATGAACGACAACCAGCGCAAGATTCTGGACAAGGCCCTGGAGGAGCTGCCACTGGTGGCCATCCTGCGTGGCATTACACCGGATGAGGTGGAAGGTGTATGCGATGCATTGGTGAGTGCCGGCTTTCGTCTGATCGAGATTCCGCTCAATTCTCCAGAACCTTGGGTCAGCATCGAGCGGGCAGTGGCGCATTGTCCTGATGATGTTCTGATTGGAGCAGGGACCGTGCTGGAGGAGGAGGACACCTTGCGTCTGGCCCAGTTGGGGGCGCCGCTGATGATCACTCCCAACACGGATCCTGCATTGGTCAGTCTGGGCGCTGAGCGTGGCTTGGCACCGATGATCGGCTGCATGACGCCAACAGAAGCACTGGCGGCTGCCAAGGCTGGCGCCAGTGCATTGAAACTGTTCCCTGCGGCCCGCCTCGGGACTGCCTACTACAAGGATATCAGTGCCATCTTGCCCAGAGGATTGCCAGTACTGGCAGTCGGCGGCATCGACAAGAGCAACATGGCTGAATGGCATGCTGCTGGCATCAGTGGTTTCGGTTATGGCAGCAACCTCTATAAACCGGGACGCAGTGCCGCTGAAGTAGAAGCGTCAGCCAAGGAGCTGGTGGCTGAATGGATGCGCTTGCAGGAGGCAAGGGCATGAGTGAACGCCTGATCGCCATTGATTGGGGAACGAGCAACTTTCGCGCCTTTCTGGTCGACCGTGCGAGTGGTGAGTGTCTCGATAGCCGCCGTTCCGATGCAGGGTTGCGTTCTCTGACCAGTGCTGAGTTTCCGCATTATTGTGAAGCTCAGGTGGGTGACTGGCGCCAAGGTGGGGAAGTGCCGGTGTACCTGGCCGGTATGGTAGGGTCTGCCAGGGGCTGGAGTGAGGCGCCTCAGTTGGATGTGCCAGCCAGTGCCGAGGATCTGGCCGCCAATGTCGTTGCTGCACCTGGCCTGGATAATGCCTGGATCGTGCCCGGACTCAAGATGGTGCGCCATGATCACGTCGATGTGATGCGTGGTGAAGAGATCCAGGCATTCGGGGCTCTGGCGATGGTGGCGGCTCAGAGTGCGATCTGCTGCCTGCCGGGTACCCACAGCAAATGGGCCAGAATGGTGAGTGGACGCTTGCTGGAGTTCACCACTGTCATGACGGGTGAATTGTTTCATGCTGTGCGCTTTCACACCCTGCCCGGTGAGCCCGCCCGGGAAGATGCTTCTCATGATGCTGAAGCCTTTGCTCAAGGGCTGGTCGCTGCAACACATCCTTCTGGTGTACTCCACGCTCTGTTCGAAGGACGCAGTCGACATCTATATGCGGGCCTGGAGGCGCATCAAGTTGGAAGCTTTCTCTCGGGTGTACTGATTGGGGCAGAGGTGCTGGCGCAAGAATCGCATATGTTGAAGGAGAGTGAGGCGGGGCGCGGTGAAAGTGACGTCCTGCTGGTCGGTTCCTCGAGTTTGAATCCACTCTATCGCCAGGCACTGGAAGCTCAAGGTATCAAAGTGAAAGAAATCGATAGCGATAGCGCTACTCTGGCAGGATTGCTGGCCTTGGCTGATCGTCATCACTCACTTTGAAATTTATATTTGTAGTAATAAAAATAGCGATGCTTCTTTAAGAAGCATCGCTATTTTTCATTCTTTTCCATTACTGTGTTTCGGAGATTCTTCTGGAAAGTTCGTCGAGAAAATTGTCAATGATTTCCTTGGGTGTGTTTTCGATGCTGCACATGATGGCTTCATCTGTGCCAGGCAGCTCCAAGGTATCAAGCTGACTATTGAGCATGTGCTCACCAGCAAAAAAATGAGACCCCCGAGTATTGATGCGCTCAAGCAGAACTTCTCGTGAGCCGTGCAGATAAAGAATATGCAGCTCTGGTGCTCCTTGGCGTAACACATCCCGATAGTGGCGCCTCAAGGCTGAGCAGCCGATCACTAGAGACGTTCCAGTGGCCTGATGCTCTCGATACAGTTCGGAAAGCGTTTTAAGCCATGACTCTCGATCCATGTCAGTGAGCGGTTCGCCGCGAGACATCTTGGCAACATTTTCAGGGCTGTGGTAATCGTCGGCATCAATAAAAACAGCGCTGGTCTCGGCTGCAAGTTGTCGGCCAATATGGGATTTTCCAGAGCCGGAAACACCCATGACAAGAAAGCTGAATGGTGTCGAAAGAAAAGGATGAGCGGAAGTGATATTCATGCCATTTTACACAAAATTGTTTACACGGTTCAGGTTCCAGTTGATAGCTAAATTTTAGCATTTTTTCTGGATGTCTCGTTAATTTTTCTCGTGCCTACAGAAAAAAAACCTGTGGTGGATATCGAGTAACCTTGCTTGCTCGGAAAGAAAATCCTCGGGGATGCCTTCAGCGATAGCCACTCATCAGCTCTCGTACTAGCGGAGTATCTGCATCTGGCAATGTCGGTAGCTCGAAGCGAGCCTCGGCGATTGCTGGGCCGTGATCAGTCTTCCGCGGTGGTCAGCCACGGCCAGAATTTCACCTCGCGGTACAAGGGTAGGAGACCCTCCCCTGAAGTGACTAGAGCCTTCGGGGCCGTAGCGATTAGCCATGAGTACGGGAGCGCCATATGTCATAGCATAGAAGCGTACGCTCAGTACCCTGCTGTCTTCATTAGAAAAAATTCTTGCTGACGATGCCTGAGGCGAAATTGATCGGGGCACATGGCACCGTGGGGCGGGTCAGCAAAGCAGCGTGCACAATGCGGGGCTCCACATGTTTGCACAGATCTCGGCAGTGGATATCCAGCCCAACCGTACCGTGGCTTGAACCAGGTCGTTTCCATGGGGAACCATTTACCCTCTTCAAGGCCGCCATATGTCGAGATGTTGGTCGAGGCTGCCATCTACATCGTCTAGATGAGTTTTAGTTTGGGCGCGGTCAATAATTAAATAGTCACGATAATACATGTTGTTTATACCTTCTGGCAGTAGAGGTAGCGAGCCAGCAGTGTCGTATTATCTTGATGGATACAAGCAGTGAGAAGTTTTTCTTTGTTTTTGTCATCATGATGACATGTGAGCGCATGTGGTCATGATGATATAAGTTTGGTGTTGTCTTGTTGTGATAGATTCTGTGGGAGAATTATATTTGTGATATCGAAAAATCATTGTATTTTCTGAGTTGTTTTAAGGGATGTATAAAGATATTTTCCATTGGTTGGAGTGTTTTTCTGTTGTTGTTTTTGCATGTTTTATATATGTGCGCGCAGTTCTTTGTAGGCGGTTTCTGACTGTTTTCTCAGAATTTTCTTTGTGTGGTTTTTTCTCTAGATTTACCACTTGTATCCTTGTTAAGTAAGCACGTGCTTGTTCAAGAAGAAAAAGGATAAAAGCATGTGCTTTCATGCAGGGATCTACTGTGTATTAGACGTTCTTGTCAAGAGGATTATGTTTGCGATAGCTGGTAGTTTGTTGGCATGTTGTCCTGCTATGGCCCAGCCACCAGATAAAGTATCGTATAGCGAATACGGGCTGGCTTCTTATTATGCTGATATGTTTCAGGGAAGGACGACCGCCAATGGTGAGGTCTTTGATCAGTCTGCACTCACTGCCGCCCATCGCTCTTTGCCCTTTGGTACCAGAGTTCTGGTAACTCGTCAGGATACGGGAAAGTCGGTTGAGGTTACGATCAATGACAGAGGACCATTCGTGAAAGGCAGAGTCATTGATCTGTCGAAGCAAGCCGCCAGAGAGCTGGGCATGATTCATCGAGGTATTGTGCCGGTAGCGTTATCATCGCCCACCGGCAACGTCAATGAAGCTGCCGGTAACATAGGACGCAGCGTCAGAAAGTAGCCAGACAATACTGGCTGCGACTTCAGCGGCATCTCCTGGCCTTCCCAGAGGGCATCTGGGGCCTAGCTCGATAATGCGTTCAGGTCGTCCACCGCTGGCATGGATCTCTGTGTCGATCAATCCTGGGCGCACGGCATTGACGCGAATATGACGAGGCCCCAACTCCTTGGACAAGCCAATGGTGAGGCTGTCCAGGGCTCCTTTGCTGGCAGCATAATCGACATATTCATTGGCTGATCCGAGCTTGGAGGCCATGGAGCCTACATTGACCAAGGCGCCTCCATCTGTCAGGTCGCGAGCGGCTTGCCTGGCGACGAGCAGAGCCCCGAACACGTTAGTATCAAGGACTTCTCGAATGCGTTTGGCATCCATGTCGGCCAGAGGCATAGAAGGTGCCACGATGCCTGCATTGTTGACGACTCCAGCGATGGTGCCGAAGTGGGATTTGGCTGTGGCAAACAAGCGGATGATATCTGCTTCCGAGCAGACATCGGCTTGAACGGCCTTGATACTGTCGACACCACCGATGACCTGGCATTCTTTCACTGTTTCAATAGCGGCAGCTTCATTGCCACGATAGCTGAAGACCACCCTGGCTCCTGAGCGAATGCAGGCCAGGGCGGTGGCGCGGCCGATACCACGAGAGCCGCCGGTGATTACGATGACATCATCAGAAAAGGTAGGCATGGCAATGTTCCTTGGATGATCGCCACTCACATTGCCTGATATTGCCGTGAGGGCGCCAGAAAAAAAGCGAAGCAAGCTCGGCGATACCCCTGGTATCGCCCTCGGCTTGTGCCTCTATATTCCGCTTCCCTTTCATTTCCTGCAGCAGTTCAACTTGTCAGCAGTTCAACTTATCAGCAGTTCAACTTATAGCATTCGATTTATTGGCTACTCGACTCATAGCAGCTCATTGGCTTCCAGGAAGGTATTGGCAACATCTTCTATGGTGCGGCGCTCCACATCGACTTGAGCGTTGAGTTCCGCCATTGTGTCGTCGTCCAGAAGGGAGGAAAGCTTGTTCATCTGTTCCGCCAGTTCCGGGTTGGCGTCGAGGGTTTCCTGGCGCACCACTGGAGCGAGCGAATAGGCCGGGAAGAAGTCCTGATCGTCTTTCAGCACCGTGAAATCAAAGGCCGGGATGCGGCCATCGGTAGCAAACACCAGACCGATATCGACCTGACCATCGCGCAGGGCAGGATAGACCAGGCCGGAATCCATGCGCTTGATGTTGCTGCGACCGACTCGGAAGTCGTAAGCCTGCTGCAGTGGGCGCCAACCGTCTTCCCGGGCGTAGAATTCGGCATTCAGGGCGAAGGTGAGGCTGTCATCTTCGTTGATCGCTGCAGCCAGGTCGGAAAGGGTCTTGATGCCGGTCTCCTTGACGCTGTCGGAGCGCATGGCGAGGGCATAGGTGTTATTGGCCTTGGAAGGCGCAAGCCATACCAGTCCCTTCTCGCCATCCAGTTCCTTGACCTTGGCATAGGTGTCTTCCAGGCTCAGTGACTCAGTCACGTCGTTGTAGTTGATCAGGGATGTGCCGGTATATTCCCAGTAAAGGTCGATCTGACCATTCTCCTGGGCCTGGCGCAGTACAGCGGAGCCCATCCCTGCACGTGTCTCGACGTCATATCCCAGTTGCTCCAGATATTGGCTGGTCATGCTGGCCAGGATCTGTTGTTCGGTGAAGTTCTTGCCGCCAACCACGATTTCGTCAGCGTTGGCGCTGGTGGCAGCAGTAACCAGTGCCAGGCCTGTCAGAGCGGGAATCCAGAATTTCATGGGGTGTCTCCTTGGGAAAATCAGTCGGAGGGATGACAAGGCGATATTCATTCCGCAGGGCTCAGGTCATGCCCGGCCGGGGTTGACACCCCTGGGGACCACGACAAGAGCGACGAGGGCAATCAGTGCATCGACCACTACTGCCAGGAATGCGGTGGGAATGGCGCCTGCCAGCATCATCAACGGGTCATACAGATCGATACCAGTGAAGATCAGCTCTCCAAGGCCTCCGGCACCGATCAGGAAAGCGAGTGGTACTGTCCCGACGTTGATGGTCAGGGCCGTACGTATGCCTGCGAAGATGACATACAGCGCATTGGGCAGTTCCACCTTGAGCAGGCGCTGAAAGGGTGACATGCCGATGCCTGCGGCAGCTTCGAGCAGTTCGGGAGAGACTCCCTTGAGGCCGGCATAGGTATTGCGCGCAATAGGCAGCAAGGTAGCAACGAACAGGCCGAATACAGCAGGCAGGGTACCGATGCCTAGAAAGCTCATGGAGAGCGCAAGAACGGCAAGTGTCGGAATGGTAGTGCCAATATTGAGCACCTGCATGATGTTCTCGGCACTTGAGGACACGCGCGGGCGTGACAGCAGGATGCCTAGTGGAATGGCGATCAGGATGGCCAGTCCGCCGGACAGGAAGGTCAGCCACAGGTGCTGAACGGTGAGGTACTGAATATCAGGAAGATAGAACAACAGCTCGCCCAGCGTACCACTGGCCTGAGCCCAGGCTCCGGCGGTGAAAGTCCCGATGAGCAATAGAAAAAGCAAAATGCGAGGCATTGTTCACTCCCCCGCAACAGCATCGTGATCGGCCTGGACCCGATAGCGAGCGCCAAGGTGATGAGTGATCGAGCGTTGAGTGATATGTCCGTGCAGATGGCCTTGATCGTCGACGCAGGGCAGCCAGACCAGGTCGTGGGCGAACATGAGTGAGACAACCTTGCGCAGGTCGTCGTCGAGGTGGGCCATGGCGGGCAGGTTCTCGAAATGATCACCACAGTAGCCGCTGGTTATTTGTGTCATGGCACGACTGATCATGCCAATCGGCTGGTTGTGATCATTGACCATGACGATGCCCACGGTATATCCGTACTCCTGCATTCTGGCCTGGGCGGTTTCCATGCTGTCAGTTGGCTTGACGGTACCAATGCAAGAGGAAATGAAGTCGCGTACCTTGACCAGGTGTAGACGCTTGAGTGCACGGTCTTCACCAAGAAATGATTCGACGAATTCATCCACGGGGCTGGCCAGGAGGTCATCGGGAGAAGAGTGCTGAATCAGCTTGCCGCTGCGGAAGATGGCAATGCGATCGCCCATCTTGATCGCTTCATCAATATCATGGCTGACGAACATGATGGTCTTGTTGAGCTCCTGCTGCATCTTCAGGAACTCGTCCTGAATGACAGCACGGTTGATCGGGTCAATGGCGCCGAAAGGCTCATCCATCAGCATGACGGGTGGGTCAGCGGCCAGGGCGCGAGCCACTCCGATACGTTGCTGTTGGCCACCGGAGAGCTCCTTGGGGTAGCGCTTGAGAAAAGCATCGGGCTCCAGAGCGATCATGCGCATCAGTTCGCGCGCACGCTCCCGGTAGCGAGCCTTATCCCAACCCAGCAGCTTCGGTACCACGGTAATGTTTTCCTCGATGGTCATATTGGGAAACAGACCGATCTGCTGGATGACGTAGCCGATGTTGCGACGCAATTCCTGAGTGTCCAGCTCAGCGGTATCCTGTCCGTCGATGAATACCTTGCCGGACGTGGCGCGAATGATGCGATTGATCATCTTCAGCGTAGTGGTCTTGCCGCAGCCCGATGGGCCCAGCAGGATGCAGATCTTTCCCCGCGGCACTTCCATGTTGATATGGTCCGCGGCAACCACGGCACCATCCGGGGTGTCGAAGACCTTGGTCAGATTTTCCAGACGAATCATGGCGTAACCCTTGTTTTTCTTTTGCTGTGCAGTGCTCCGAGGTCCGGCTCAGTTCGGGATGGCGGTATTGCCCATGCCCTTCGGAGTTAGCCATTTCTGCACAGCGAGCAGCGTATAGTCAGCGATAATGGCCAGCAGGCTGACGGCGACGGCGCCAACGATGAGCTGACGCGGGTCGGATTGGGAAATGCCACGGCTGATAAAGGTGCCGAGGCCACCGGCTCCAATGTAGGCGGCGATGGCCATGACTCCGATGTTGAGCACCACGGCTGTACGTACCCCGGCCATGATCACGGGGATGGCAAGAGGGATCTCGACCATGCTTAGGCGCTGGTTCGGACTCATGCCAATGCCGCGAGCGGCTTCGCGCAATGCTGGGTCGACATTATGGATGGCGGTGTAGGTGTTGCGGATGATGGGCAACTGCGAATAGAGCAAAACCGCGATCACGGCCGGTAGGTATCCGATTCCCTGGCCGATCAACGACAGAACCGGAATCATGATGCCGAACAGGGCAATGGAGGGGATGGTCACGATGATCGAGGCAACATATAGCACTGCCTGAGCGGCCCGCTCATTACGGGTGATAGCGATACCGATAGGGACCCCCGTCAGCGTGGCGATGCCGACTGCCACGGCCACCAGCGCAATATGTTCCAGGGTGCGTGAGGTCAGCAGTTCAAGGTTGTCCAGGGCGTACTGCAAGAGTTCCAATCTGTCGGCTCCATTTGGCAAGTGCAGCCTGCAGGTCTGCGTGCGCGGGCTTGATGCAGTAAGGCAGTCATGTGCATCACGCTCGGTTGATGTGTTGTGTGTTTCATTGCTTGGATGATGTAGCCAGCAATTCCTGAAGTACGGGCGTTGCTGAACTGCTCGCACCACATGGTGGGCGAGTGAATGTCTCGGAGATCTTGCATGCAGTCATCGTGCATGCCAGAGACACATGGCATGTTGGGAACATGGTGATGCGTTAAGTCTAGCAGAATCGCTATCTATTTGGTTTGCCAATGAATGACTTGGCTCAGGAAGGGGAGGGGCGTTGTCCCTTTGTGGCCGAGGCTTGCCCTTGTTGCAAATGCGAATGATTGGCAATAGATGCCGAACGTCGCCGAACGTGTCGATAAAACCCTTTCTATCGGTTTGATAGCTGTTTTTACATCTTCACATCGCCTCTATACAGGACTAAAATGGTCCGCAATTGAAGCGAGACGGTTTCTTGCCTGGCATTTCTCTCCGCTGGATCTCTTTCAGCAGACCTGAGCGGATTGCCATGGACGAGCCGTCTCAGGATGGGACCTGGGTCCCGGGGGATGGGCATGCTCAAGCTTTCTCGGATGACGGACTATGCAGCTGTAGTAATGGCGCAGATTGCGCGCCATCCCGATCAGGCGCATGCCGCCACTGAATTGGCTGAAGAGGTGCTATTGCCTCATCCCACTGTCAGCAAGACGCTGAAGATGCTGGTCAAGGCAGGACTGCTGGTGTCTCGGCGTGGTGTTCAAGGGGGATATAGCCTGGCCCGTCCTGCTTCACAGATTACTGCCAGCGATATCATTGCGGCCATTGAAGGTCCGGTGGCCGTGACCGAATGCAGTCATGCAGACGGTGACTGCGAGCTTGTGGCGTCGTGTGGTGTGTCGGACAACTGGCAGCGAGTATCCGTGGCCATTCGTGAACTGCTGGACAGTGTCACCTTGGCGCATCTGGCTGACAAGACACCCCTGAAGCTGCCGATTCGCCTGCCGATTCAAGCAGTGACGCTGGCTGCCGAGGCCTGAGCCTTGGCGTAACGAATCAGGGTGCGCAGGCCATCATGAATGGCGCCGACCTTGCAACATCTTTGTTATCAACATCCTGGACAGGGCATGCCCTCCGGGGTGCCCCAACAGTCCGGGAGGGGACGCATCATGGCAAGTCAGGAAATGGAACAACTTGTCCGTCGCGAGTACAAAGAAGGATTCGTGACCGACATCGAGAGTGAAACAGTACCACCCGGCCTGGATGAGGGCACGATCTCCTTCATTTCCCAGAAGAAGGGCGAGCCCGAGTGGATGCTGGAGTGGCGCCTGGAAGCTTATCGTCAGTGGCTGAAGATGACGCCACCCTCCTGGGCCCACCTGGATTATCCACCGATCGATTACCAGGCGATTTCCTACTACAGTGCGCCGAAGCGCCCGGAAGATGGCCCCCAGAGTCTCGACGAGGTTGACCCTAAGCTGCTGGAAACCTACGAAAAGCTCGGCATTCCTTTGCATGAGCGTGCAGCCCTGGCTGGGGTGGCTGTGGATGCGGTGTTCGATTCCGTTTCCGTTGCCACGACATTCAAGGACAAGCTGCATGAGGCCGGGGTGATCTTTTGCTCCATCTCCGAGGCAATCCGCGACTACCCTGAGCTGGTCAAGCAGTATCTGGGCACTGTGGTACCCGTCGGTGATAACTATTTCGCCGCACTCAACTCTGCAGTGTTCACTGATGGCTCCTTTGTCTTCGTACCTGAGGGCGTGACTTGTCCAATGGAGCTCTCCACTTATTTCCGCATAAATGCAGCCAATACAGGCCAGTTCGAGCGCACCTTGATCGTGTGTGAGAAGCAAGCCCAGGTTTCCTACCTGGAGGGCTGTACGGCGCCGATGCGCGATGAAAATCAGTTGCATGCAGCAGTGGTGGAACTGGTCGCCCTGGAAGATGCCAAGATCAAGTACTCCACCGTACAGAACTGGTATCCCGGTGACGAAGATGGCAAGGGCGGTATCTATAACTTTGTGACCAAGCGCGGTGACTGCCGTGGTGATCGCTCCCATATCAGCTGGACTCAGGTGGAAACCGGCTCTGCCATCACCTGGAAGTATCCGTCCTGTGTGCTGCGCGGCAAGGACAGCATCGGTGAGTTCTACTCCGTGGCGGTGACCAATGGGCGTCAGCAGGCGGACACTGGTACCAAGATGATTCATCTTGGCGAGGGCTCTCGTTCCACCATCGTCTCCAAGGGGATTTCCGCCGGTCGCTCGAACCAGTCCTATCGTGGCCTGGTCAAGGTGGGCTCACGCGCCAAGGGCGCGCGCAACTTCACTCAATGCGACTCTCTGCTGATTGGTGACACCTGTGGTGCCCACACTTTCCCGTACCAGGAAATTGGCAACAGCACCGCCACCATCGAGCATGAGGCCACGACCTCCAAGATCGGGGATGACCAGTTGTTCTATTTGCAGAGCCGAGGCATTTCCGAGGAAGACGCGGTGAACATGATCGTCAATGGCTTCTGCAAGGATGTGTTCCAGGAACTGCCCATGGAATTTGCCGTTGAAGCTGAAGCGCTGCTGAACGTGACCCTGGAGGGTGCCGTCGGTTGATGGCCCACCGTGGCTCGACGTCACGGTACAAAGCCTGAGCAAGACTTTGTTCAATAAGACATAGCTCAAGGCGCCACAGAAAAGAATGCAATGCTGGGCCGACCGCCGGCTCGCCCGACACGAAACAAAGGTAAGTAAGATGCTCGAAGTCAAGGATCTGCACGTCAAGGTTGAGGGTTCCGAGATCCTCAAGGGTCTCACTCTGACCATCAACCCCGGTGAAGTTCACGCCATCATGGGTCCCAATGGTGCTGGCAAGTCGACGCTGTCGTCTGTCATTGCCGGCAAGGAAGGCTATGAAGTGACTTCTGGCACCATCACCTTCGAGGGTCGAGACGTATTGGAGATGGAAGTCGAAGAGCGCGCCCAGGCGGGCTTGCTGCTGGGCTTCCAGTATCCGGTCGAGATCCCGGGTGTGAAGAACATCTACCTGCTCAAGGCTGCTCTGAATGCTCAGCGAGAGGCTCGTGGTGAAGGCGAGATTCCTGCGCCGGAGTTCATGAAGCTGATCAAGGAGAAGGTGGCATTCATGAAGATGGATACCAGCTTCCTGCAGCGAGCGGTCAACGAAGGCTTCTCCGGCGGTGAGAAGAAGCGCAATGAAATTCTGCAGATGCTGGTGCTGCAGCCCAAGCTTGCGATGCTCGACGAGATTGACTCCGGTCTCGACATTGATGCCTTGAAAGTAGTGGCGGAAGGCGTCAACTCCCTGCGTGGTGAAGAGCGCGCCATCCTGCTGGTGACACATTACCAGCGCCTGCTCGACTACATTGTGCCGGATCATGTGCATGTCCTGGTTGATGGACGCATCGTCAAGAGTGGTGATGCTGATCTGGCGCATGAGCTTGAGTCCCGTGGCTACGACTGGGTCGTAGAGGAGCCGGCGGCATGAGTGGTGTGCAAGGATTTCTTGACCGCCTGAATGAGCGCAATGCCGGCCGTGGGCAGGAGCCCAGCTGGATGGCGGCTCGCCGCCAGGCCGGGGCGGCTCGTTTCGAAGCGCTGGGCTTTCCCAACCGCCGTGTTGAAGCCTGGAAGTACACCGATGTACGCGCCATTGCCCAGGGTGACTTCCAGCTGGCGGCTGATGCCGAGTTTTCTCCATCGTCTGCTGCGGCGCTGACGCTACCGATCAGTGCCTATCGCCTGACGTTTGTCGATGGGGTCTTTTCCAGCGCCCTGTCGGATCTGGCGGGGTTGCCCGATAGCGTACAGGTCAAGCCGCTGTCCCAGGCGCTGAACGAGAACCATGAAGCTGTCGGTGGGCCTCTGGGTCGCCTGACAGGTGTTGAGTTCTCACCATTTTCAGCGCTTAACACCGCCTTCTTCGAGGAAGGTGCATTGGTGCGCATCGCGCCCGGGACCGTAGTGGACAAGCCGATTCTGCTGCAGTTTCTGTCGCGTAACGGCGATGCCGCGGTGATGAGCCATCCGCGTATCCTGATCGAGGCGGCGGGACGTTCACAGGCAACGTTGATCGAGCATCATGTCGGGGAGGCTGGCGCGGCCAACTTCACCAATCTGGTGGAGGAAGTCATCCTAGATCGGGGTGCCATCCTGACGCATTACAAGCTGGTGGAGTCGCCGGAGCAGGATCTGCACGTGGCCAGTATCCACGTAGAGCAGGGGCGTGATGCCAAGTTTACCTCGTTCAACCTGACACTGGGTGGTGGACTCGTTCGCAACGACCTGGTCAGCGATCTCAATGGTCAGGGTGCTGAGGTGACCTTCAATGGTCTGTTCTACGGCAATGGTCGCCAGCACGTGGACAATCATACTCTGGCCAACCATAACGCGCCGTACACCTATTCCCATGAGAACTACAAAGGCATTCTCGATGATAGGGCTCATGGTGTGTTCAACGGCAAGGTCATCGTCAAGCGCGATAGCCAGAAGATCGAAGCCGACCAGAGTAATGCCAACCTGTTGCTCTCCGATCGGGCCGAGATCGATACCAAGCCAGAGTTGGAAATCTATGCAGATGATGTCAAGTGCTCGCATGGTGCCACGACAGGCCAGCTTGACGAGGGGGCGGTCTTCGCCTTGCGTTCCCGTGGCCTTGATGAAGCGACCGCTCGTGGCTTGCTGACTCTGGCATTTGCCGGTGAGGTCATGGAGCAGGTGGAACTGGATGCCATTGCCGAGCGAGTGGAACTGACAGTGGCTGGCAAGCTGCCTGAGCGGTTCAATCTGGCTGGGCTGGTGGAAGCTGCCGTGGCCTTGCATGAGAGTGGAGGCGAGGAATAAGCAATGGCCAATTTCAGCGATCTGTTGTTGGATGTGGCCCGTGTACGCCAGGATTTCCCGATTCTGGAAAGAGAAGTCCATGGCAAGCCACTGGTATATCTGGACAATGCTGCAACCAGCCAGACGCCTCTGGCGGTTATCGAGGCTTTCGACGACTACTATCGCCGTATCAATGCCAATATCCATCGTGGCTTGCATACCCTGGCTGATGAGGCGACAGCAGCCTATGAAGGCTCTCGGGAAATCGTGCGCGACTTTCTCAATGCGGCTGAAACCCGGGAAATCATCTTTACCCGCGGGACTACCGAGGCCCTGAATCTGGTGGCCCAGAGCTGGGGGCGTGCCAACCTGGGACCAGGTGATGAGGTGCTGATCTCGAATCTCGAGCATCACTCCAACATCGTGCCCTGGCAGCTGCTGGCGGCAGAGCGTGGCTTCATCATCAAGGTCATCCCCGTGGATGAGCGTGGTGTGCTCGACATGGATGCCTATCGCGACCTGCTTGGAGAGCGTACCAGGCTAGTAGCGGTGAACCATGTCTCCAATGCGCTGGGAACCATCAATCCTGTGCAGGAAATGGCGCGTCTGGCCCATGAACACGGGGCCTTGATCCTGATTGATGGTGCTCAGGCTGCACCGCATCTGGAGATTGATGTCCAGGCCATTGGGGCGGACTTTTATGCCTTCTCAGGGCATAAGGTCTATGGTCCTACCGGTGTCGGCGTGCTTTATGGCCGGGCGGATCTGCTCGAGGCCATGCCTCCTTGGCAGGGCGGCGGTGAAATGATCGCGACAGTATCCTTCGACGTACCGACGACCTTTGCAGCCATCCCTCACAAGTTTGAAGCAGGGACTCCCGCTGTTGCCGAGGTGATTGCACTGGGGTGTGCGATTCGATGGATCCACGAGATTGGCCTGAAGCATATTTCCGCCTGGGAAGAGCGGCTGCTTGAACATGCAACGGAAGGTGTCAGCAACATAGAGGGGTTGCGCATCCTGGGGACGTCCCCGGATAAGGCCGGTGTACTGTCCTTTGTGGTCGAAGGGGCGCATAGCCAGGATATTGGGCTGTTGATCGATCAACTGGGAGTGGCGATTCGTACTGGGCATCACTGTGCTCAGCCGCTGCTGCATCGTTTCGGTGTTGAGGCAACCTGTCGAGCTTCCTTTGCTGCCTACAACACTCCCGAGGAAGTGGATATCTTTGTTGAGGCACTGCAACGCGTCATCGGGATGTTGCGCTGAAACGAATTGAAGTTGCCTGGCGGAAAGCCGGCATGAATAAGGGCTTCTATGAGCGACAATGAACGGATCCCCAATATCGATGGCAAGTTGAGCAAGGGGCAGCAATTGCCCCTGCAGCGCGACGTCGAGGTCATCTCGATTCCTTTCGGCAAGACTGTGATGCTGGATGAGGACTGCATCGTCACCGTGATGCAGGCCAAGGGCAGTAGTGTCAGCGTGGCTTTCGAGGGGCGCCTGTACCTGATTGAAGGTAGCAATCTTGATGCGATTGGGTTGGAGGCGCTGCCGCGTCCAACGCTTCCAGAGGGTGCCAGTGAAGAACAGATCGAGGCGTTTGTGTGGGATCAGCTACGCACTTGCTTTGATCCCGAGATACCGGTCAATATCGTGGATCTCGGCCTGGTGTACGGTTGTCGTATCGAGCGTCTGCTCAGTGGTGAGCGTATCGTGACGATTCGCATGACACTTACCGCCCCTGGTTGCGGCATGGGTGATGTGATCGCTGCTGATGCGCGTAACAAGATCCTTGGTGCGCCGCAGATATCACGAGTGCATACTGAAATCGTCTTCGATCCGCCTTGGAGTCGTGAGATGATGTCCGATGAGGCCAAGCTGGAGCTAGGCATGTTCTAGTTCGGTGTCTTCTCGTTTGGCATAAGCAAGTTGGACATGTGCGAGCCAGTTATGTACGAGTCAGACACGTACTGCGAAGAGGCGAAAAGTCTTTGCTTGTGACGATAAAGGCCCATTGGTCTCGTGGCTTGCTGACTTTTCGATCGGGCCTTCAAGGCAAGATTCTGGTCTCCATCGTTTCGATATCACTGCCTTGAGTGGGAGCCTGATGCGCAAGTCGCTAATGACGCTGTTCCGTCGCCTGCTGATGTGTTTCGGCGGTCTTGCTCTTTTGTCTACTCTGGTCTTCCTTGGTGCCAATGCCTGGGTGTTGTTCAGCACCCGGGAGCGCATCTATCCCGTAACATCCTGTCCGAGCGGAAAGGTTGGTATTGTCTTCGGAACCTCTCACTGGACCCGTAGCGGCGAACGCAATCCTCACTTTGAAGGCCGTATGGAAGCTGCAGCGGAATTGCTCAGGGACGGTAAGATAGAGCACCTTCTGGTATCAGGTGATAATGCTACTCTCTACTACAATGAGCCGGCCACCATGTGGCGTGATCTGCGAGGTCGCGGGGTGCGCGAGGTGGATATGACCCTCGATTATGCCGGTTTCAGTACCTTCGACACCCTGGCCCGGGCACGGGATGTATTTCTGGTCGAGAAAGCCGCCTTGATCACCCAGTCCTGGCATCTGCCTCGTGCGCTGTTCATTGCCAATGCGCTGGGCCTGGAGGCATACGGCTGTGCCGCCGAAGAGACGCCAAGCCTGGGAGTCTGGTGGCTGAAGCTGCGCGAAGCGGCTGCGCGTGTCGCGACAGTAGGGGACCTGTATATATGGGCCAGGACTCCACGTTTTCTGGGGCCACTGGAACCGTTGCAGTTTGCACCGCCTGTAGAGCTAGCACCGAATCATCTTGATAAGAACGCAGGTGCGGCTGACATTGATGGCGACAAGGCTGAGGCTGTGACGTTACCAACTGTGCTGGCTTCGCCTCAGGCACCGTCTCAAGGGCGGGGAACTCAAGGTCAGGGAAAGTATCAGGGGCATGACTTGGATGAACCGGAGCGAGATACCCACTCCGGTGTCGTGCCTGATGAAGTCGTGCAGTGAACGATGAGGCTCTGATTGACCGTCAGCGACGCCTTCCACCGGCACGACGAGCAACAGCTTTCTTCTGCTTGGGGCGAGTGGAAGATTTCTTTGGCGCTGTTTTCTGCTGCAGGTCATAGAGCTCGCGAATTAGCGCTCGGCAACCCTTCCACAATTCCTCGATAACCGGCTCGATTGAGCTGGGCAGAGGGTGGGTAAAGATCGTAGACAGCGCCTGCATCAAGCCGCGTTCCTGCTCGAGCAGTTCGTTGATCAGTACCACGGAGTCGTTACCGACAAAGCTCTTCAAGCGACTCCATAGCCACATGTAGTCATCACGTTCGACATCGGCATCGCGAGGCAGCAGGTCCAGATAACGACGTGCCAGGGTCTGCAGCTTGCCCATGGCCTTTTGACGTGCCTCGTAATGCGGCTCCAGCGCATCGCGCAGCGATGGCCGCAGGCGCTCGAGGTTGTCCTGGAAATAATCAATGCTGTCAGCCAGAGCCTCCAGCAGGCTGTCCATCGCCACTTGGCGATTGTCGAGAAACATGCGCGTCACCTCCTCCGGTGACGCAGATTGTGGGGTGCTAATGAAATATTTGCCACCCCCAAAGTGACAAATATTTATGATTTCTGGTATCGACCTTGCGACAGGGAAAGAAAGGAGGGTGATAATGGCCTTCCATGCCCATCCCTGTCGCAGCGGATATTAACCTTTAGGCTTGCTCGGGGGGCGGGAAGGGCGACTGGCAGCGGCCTTTTCCAGGTCTTCGATGATCATGCCGGCAATATCCTTCCCGGTAGCTGTTTCGATACCATGCAGTCCCGGCGAGGAGTTGACCTCCATCACCACGGGGCCATGATTCGAGCGCAGCAAGTCTACGCCAGCGACACGCAAGCCCATGGCCTTGGCAGCACGAATTGCGGTCGAGCGTTCTTCGGGAGTGATACGGATGACGCTGGCACTACCTCCGCGATGCAGATTGGAGCGAAACTCTCCCTCGGCAGCCTGGCGCTTCATTGATGCGACGACTTTGTCACCGATGACAAGACAGCGGATGTCGGCGCCCTTGGCTTCCTTGATAAATTCCTGAACCATGATGTTGGCTTTCATTCCCATGAAAGCCTGGATCACGGATTCAGCTGCCTGGTTGGTTTCCGCCAGTACCACGCCTATGCCCTGGGTGCCTTCCAGCAGCTTGATCACTAGTGGCGCGCCTCGCACCATGGTGATCAGGTCGGGAATATCGTCCGGAGAGTGTGCGAAGCCAGTGACAGGTAGGCCGATACCCTTGCGTGACAACAGCTGCAACGAGCGTAGCTTGTCTCGGGAACGAGTGATGCCAACGCTGTCGTTGAGCACCGGAATATTCATCATCTCGAACTGGCGCAGAACTGCGCAGCCATAGAAGGTGATGGAGGCACCGATACGGGGAATCACGGCATCAAAAGGCTCCAGCTCCTGCCCCTTGTAGTGAATCGAAGGGCTGTGTGAAGTGATGCTCATGTAGCAGCGCAGGGTGTCCACCACCCGAGCTGTATGCCCCCGTTGCTCGGCTGCTTCCAACAGGCGGCGGGTCGAGTACAGATTTCGATTACGTGACAACAATGCAATATGCATAGGCCTGTCTCCAGAGTGGCGGTGGAGGAATGCGTTAGGGTTCGCCGTGCAGGAAAGTCTCTCCGGGAGCAACCAGCAGATGGCGTAGGGCTCTACGCCCAAGCAGCAAGGGGTGTCGCATGTTGCTGCGATTGGTCAAAGACAGCTCGATAGGGTAGACGAGTTCGCCCAACTGCATGCGGGTGCGAATGATATAGCGCCATTCTGACTGACCGTTGGAACTCGTCACTCGACGGCGATCATGCACATGCATACGGAAGCTGTGAGCAGGTGTGTGATTTCCACCGGTGCGCGTGACAAAGCTCACCCAGAGGACCTCTTCTTCCTCGAAGGCCTCTATATCTTCCGCATGCATGGCAGATGTACGCGCACCAGTGTCAATCTTGGCGCACAAGTGCATGTGCATGTCCGGCAATACGATCATCTCACGGCGGCCTACGATAGCCTTGGCTCTGTGAGGTAAACCCTGCATGGCTTTCTCTCGAGTCACAGATGTACCTCTCATCGCTGTTGTCACAGTCATTGACCAAAGGATCAAATGTTATTGTGGACCAAGTCGCTGCGAATCAGATGGCCGTATATCACGTAGCTGTAAACCATATCGCTGTAAACCACATAATAGTGCGGACCAGTGGTGTCACTGCTGGTTTCTGACTTGTCGCAGCCGCTGGCCGATGATCGAATCCTGGCCGGCCTGTCGTAATGTCATTAGCACGGGAAGGCGCAGACGCGGAATCATCGCCAGGTCCCGAGCCACAGCGAGAAAGTCCGCTTGCTCGCATTGAGCGACCCGTTCCAGATAGAGGGGGAGGCGCTCTCCATCTTCAAGGTGCACCCAGCCTCGGGCTGCCATGGCGACCAAGGCATCGGGGCCACAGGCATGCGCGTCGGCGAGCAGGGCATCAAACCAGTTGCAGGCTGCTGTGCCTGCATTGCCGATGGCGCGGATGCAGGCACAAAAGCCTTCGATGTCTCCTTGCCTTGCCTGTTGTTCGCCACGTTGACGAATGGCTTCGGCCAGCTCGTTATCGATATGTGCATGCTCTAGACAGTAACACAGGGAGACTAGGGCATTGTTGTGTAGTTTCGGTAGTCGAGCGATCAGAGCGTCGCGTGTTTCGGCTTCCAGGCGGACAACATAATCTGCCAACCCCTGGAGTCCTAGCGCGCGCCAGTCCTGGCTACCCTGGCCAGTGAAAAAGGCTTCTACCGGTTCCAGGTGCTCGCTGGCTGGCAGGTCCAGATCATGGCTTGCGTGAGCGTGGAGCATTGCCTGAAATGTGAGTGATGGGGTGAAGGCCAGGGGATTGTCCTTCATCAGATTATCCACATCGCCGGCATTCCCAGCTGCCACGGCTGCTGCATTACGGCCAAGAGTGTCTAGCAGACGCTCGAGAAAAGCATCACGTAGAGCAGGTTCCAGATGGCCTTGTTCGTCCAGGGGCAGGGCCAGAAACCAGATGAGCGGATCCTTCATGTCACCAAGACGGAAGAGCATGGCCAGGCGTGCCTGTCCTTGCCATGGGGCAGGCCAAGCGAGTTCGCCTTTCTCGAAGTCGGATAACGTATCGAGCGCGCAAGGAGAGATGCGCCGCCCCATGTGGTACAGGCGTACATCGGCTCCGCTCAGAACGAAGAAGTCGTGAAGGCTGTGAATCTGTTGCATGGCCCCTCCCATCAGGAAGCGTGCACTCTACCTTGCCAAACGGTAAGTGTCAGCCTGGTGCGAAGGAAAAATTCTGTTGCATCGCGCACCTGCCTGATCAAATTTTGAACAGTTCCCTGCAGGCGCCGTATTCTCTGGGTTGAGCGAGGATGTTCAATGGTTATCCACAAGGACGTTCAGGGTATCTGTGAACATTTGCTGATGAACCCAGGACAGTTATGTGAAACAGCAAAGATCATGAAGAAAAACGTGGATTTTCCACTGTGTCGAGCGTCAGTATGGAATATAATGCGCGGCTTTTATTCCAATAAACGCAGAGTCTATCCATACTTGCAGGGCTGCGTTATCCCCGTTGCCTTAATAATCCTGCAGAAACGAGGAGTCACCCATGCTTCGTCATCTGACCGTTTCGATTCTGGCTACCGGCGTTATCAGTCTGGCAGTCAACGCTCAGGCCGCCGATGATACCCTCAAGGTGGGTATGTCCGGAGGCTACTTCCCATTCACTTTCGTGGAGCAGGACAAGCTGAAAGGCTTTGAAGTCGATGTGATGGAAGCTGTGGGCGAAGAAATGGGGGTTGATGTGGAATTCGTCACTGCCAGTTTCTCCGGCCTGTTCGGTATGCTCGAGTCTGGCCGTGTCGACACGATTGCCAATCAGATCACCATTACCGAGGAGCGTGAGCAAAAATACCTGTTCACCGATCCTTATGTGTACGACGGCGCCCAGGTGGTGGTGAAGAAGGGTAATGACGACATCCAGGGGGTCGATGACCTGAAGGGCAAGAAGGTTGCCGTCAACCTTGGTTCCAACTACGAACAGCTGTTGAACGAGCTGCCCTACGCTGGCGAGATCGACATTCGTACCTATGACAGCAATATCGAGCAAGACACCGCCCTGGGGCGCGTGGATGCCTTTGTCATGGATCGCGTCAGCGCCACGCAGGTGATCAAGGAAAAATCTCTCCCGCTGCAGCTTGCGGGTAGCCCATTCTCCGAGATTCGCAATGCGTTGCCATTCCGCCAGAAAGATGCCGAGCTGCGCGACCAGGTCAACAGCGCACTCGGAACCCTGCGCGAGGATGGTACTTTGAGCGAGATATCCCAGCGCTGGTTTGACGCTGACATCACCACTCCCTGACTTTCAATTGACTCTGCGATGAGCATTCTCAACGTCGACTACATGCTGGGGCTATTCCCCATCCTGGTGAGTTACCTGCCTTTGACATTGGGCATGGCTGCCGCCGGGATGGTAATGGCTCTGATGCTTTCCTGCTGCCTGGCTGTCATCCGGGTGCTGCGATTACCGATCCTGAACGGCCTGACCAAGCTGTTCATCTCGTTCTTTCGTGGTACTCCGCTGCTGGTGCAGCTGTTTCTTTTCTATTACGGTTTTCCCAAGCTGATAGCAGATATGGCCGGTGTCAGCGTCACTATTCTGGGGCATACCACCATCTTGCCCATGTGGCTGGAGGATGCGACAGAGATCAGTGCCATCACCGCCGCTATCATCGGTCTGACGTTGCATTTCTCCGCTTATATGGCTGAGTCGATTCGAGCTGCTATTGTCGGTGTAGACCGCAGTCAGACCGAAGCCGCGCTATCCATCGGCATGACCAATGGCCAACTGATGCGCCGCATCGTGCTGCCTCAGGCAACTCGAATCGCAGTACCCACGTTGATGAATTATTTCATCGACATGATCAAGGCCACTTCCCTGGCATTTGCCTTGGGGGTGACGGAACTGATGGGGGCAACACAGAAAGAGGCGGCCTCCAGCTTCAATTACTTCGAAGCCTTCATCACTGCCGCTGTGCTCTACTGGGCAGTCGTTGAGCTGTTGGCCTGGGTGCAGCGTCGTCTGGAGTCACGACTCAATGAGGCCTATCGCCGATGATCAAGGTAGATAAACTGGTCAAGCGTTTCGCCGACAGCGTGGTGCTCGATGGCATTGACCTGGAAATTCAGCAGGGTGAAATCATCGTCATCATTGGCCCATCGGGAACGGGCAAGTCGACCTTGCTGCGCTGCCTCAACTTTCTTGAACAGCCTGATGGTGGGCAACTCACCATTGGTGACCTGTCTGTCGACGTTACTCGGGCGACTCGCCGACAGATTCTGGAGATACGTCGGCACACCGCCTTTGTATTCCAGAACTATGCATTGTTTGCCAACAAGACGGCGTTGGAAAACATTGCAGAAGGGCTGATTGTGGTTAACCGGTGGCCTGTGGCCAAGGCTCACGAGCGTGCTCGCCAGATTCTTGACCGCATAGGTTTGAAGGACAAGGCCAATGCCTATCCAGCTTCCTTATCAGGAGGCCAGCAGCAGCGGGTGGGTATTGGGCGTGCCATGGCGGCTCAAGCTGAGGTGATTCTATTTGATGAGCCTACCTCATCCCTCGATCCTGAGTGGGTCGATGAGGTACTGTCATTGATGAAGCAACTGGCAGAAGAGCGTCAGACCATGTTGGTTGTGACACATGAGATGAGTTTTGCCCGGGACGTCGCCGATCGCGTGGTGTTCATGGAAGGTGGGCGTATTGTTGAACAGGGGCCTCCGTCTGAGCTGTTTCGCGCGCCCAAGGATCCTCGTACGCGGGACTTCCTGCGCAAGGTCCTGCCTGAAGCACCTGTCGAGTCCCCTTCATTTTAAGCGGAGGCATTATGTCCGACGAAGTCAATGTCCACGCTCAGCTTGCCGGAGCGCTGCGAGATCTGGAAGCCACCATGAAAGCCACCGACTTGTGGCGCATGGATGAACCCGCACCTGAGGCCTTCAACAGCCAACAACCATTCTGCATTGACACCATGTCGCTGGCCCAATGGTTGAGATTCGTGTTCATCGCTCGTCTTGAGGTCCTGATCGACAATGAATCTCAGTTGCCTGCCAAGTGTGAGGTGGCGCCGGCAGTGGAGGCCTATCTTGTTCAGGAAGGCGTAAGAGCCAAAGACCGTCTGCTGATGAAGAAGGTCGTCGAGGATATCGATCGCATCATCAGCGAGAGCTAAGGAGCTGAAATGTCCTGGTACTTTGCCTATGGCAGCAACATGAACGAAGCCAGGGTGTCTGCCCGTATCGGTGATACGCAACGTGTCCTGGCAGGCATGCTCAGGGATTATGGCCTGCGTTTCAACAAGGCCTCAAAGGTGCCTGGTATTGCCCATGCCAATGTGGTCTCTGTACTGGGAGAGTGTGTCGAAGGTGCCCTGTTCGAGCTGTCACATCCGCAGCAGATTCATGATATGGACCCATTCGAGGGCTATCCTCACGAATATGATCGGGAGCTGTTACCCATCCATACCTCAGAAGGTGTGATTGAAGCATGGGTGTATATCGGTACCCAGAACCGCTTGGCAGACACGCTCAAGCCTGCCCGGGAATATCTGGAGCACCTTCTGGCCGGGCGTGATTTCCTCAGCCCCGATTATCATGCTGCATTGGCTCGGGTCGATGTTGTAGAGGGGTTGGATGATGTAACCCTGAAGCAACTGGGTCTATCTCGCCACAGTCCTCGCTGAAATGTTCGAGCAGACAAGACCTTTCGGCTGAAAGCAATGAGCCCGCCTGATCAGGCGGGCTCATTGCATATAGCGTCTGGCTTAGAAGCGGAATGAAACACCAGACATGATGACCCACGGATCTATGTCTACGCTGCCAATGTCGTCGCCATTGAGGGAGACATCGCTGTCGATGTCTGCGTAGGTAGCAGAGGCGTTGACAGCCCAATGCTCATTGATGACCAGGTCAAGGCCCACCTGGCCAGCAGCGCCCCAGGAATCATCCAGTTCGAGATCGGCACCGTCGACGCTGATCTTCTCATCGGAGAAGGCGGTGTAGTTCACGCCGATACCGACATAAGGCTGGATGCGTGACTGCATTCCACCCATGGGGTAGTACTGCAGGAATAGAGTGGGAGGTAGCTCACTGGTACTGGCATTGATGGAAGAGCCGTCAGCGCCCTTCAAGTTGATGTTGTGATCGAATTCCTGGGCCCCAAGAAGTTCAATGCCAAGCTTGTCGGTAAAGCGATATCCCAGAGTAAAGGCAAAGCCGCTGTCGGAATCGACGTCAGCGCTCAGGGAGCCACCGGCCAGATTGCCATTGTCGGACTCCGGTACCACCTTGGCGACCCCCATGCGAGCATAGAAGTCACCTTGACCGTAAGACAGGTCGGTAGCTAAAGCCTGGGTGCTGATAAGGGCAGAGCTGGTAAGGGCGGTGAGCAATATTGATGATGCCAAGGGATGGCGCATGAAAACCTCCATGAACAGATGACTGGTAACTCCAGCGAGGGCGCTTCCTGCAAGAGGGCGTAGTGTATTTGCCGGTGCGCTATGCTGAATTGACACAGATCAATGGATGGAAGCTTGTTACATCTTTTTTCCTTGACTTACCTCTTTGAAAAGAATGGGTTAGAGCTAATTCATCCTCGTAGGAGAATGCGGAATAAAAAAACGGCGCCTGACCGAAGTCAGGCGCCGTTTCTAGAGCCAGTTCAAAATGAACTGTCAGATGCCTACCGATTAGAAGCGGTAAGTGACACCAGCACCAACGCTCACCGGATCAAGATCCAGGTCGCCGGCGTTGTTGCCGTCGATCTTCATGTCGGCATCGACATCAGCATAACGAGCCCAGGCACCAACCAGAACATTTTCAGTGACGCTCAGGTCTACACCGGCTTGAGCCGCCAGGCCCCAAGAGTCGTCAATGCTGGCATCGAAACCGTTATCCACGTCGAAGGTGGTGTAGTTGACACCGGCACCAACGTAGGGGTTAACGCGAGCGGCATGGCCGCCGAGCGGATAGTAGTTGACCATCAGGTTGATCGGGGTGCGCTCGAAGCCACCCAGGTTGCCCAGTTCATGCTTGGTAGTCTGGGAACCATTGAGTTCTACACCGATGTTGTCGTGGAACAGGTAACCGAGACCATAGGCGAAACCGCCGTCATCATTGACGTCCATCTTCTCGCCATAGTCGGCGGCATTGCTGGAAGATGAGTCACTCTTCTCGTAGCCGCCGCGGACATAGATGTCGCCAGCCTGCCAAGCGAAGGCGGACTGTGCGCCGAAAGCGGTGATGGCCAGCAGGGCAGCGGTTCCCATCAGACGTGAAGTTTTCATGGTCTGTCTCCTTTTATCTGAGAGGTCGCGTGGCTGAAAAGAGCGATGACCTCAGGATGATGCAGATTATAGGAAACAGTGTTTCCAAATGTCTTGTTAAAAAAAACTATCGTTTGAATGTTATGTTTTTAATTATACCTATCGAACTTTAGTCGTATGAGTGAGGCCGACAAGAAAAGCTTGATATAAGTGACTGGCATCTATGAGGATTTCACGAAACGGAAAGGATGCTCCCACCAGAGGTGATAGTGGCGTCAGAGTGCCAATCTGCCCCCGGTGAGGAAGATATTTCGTTGATATGGCTAAAGCAGCGGGCAAATGGAGCCCGCTGATTAGCAAGAAAGACAGGTTAGAGACGATAGATTAGAAGCGATAGGTCAGGCCAGCACCAACCGATACCGGGTCAAGTTCCAGCTTGCCTTTGTGATAGCCATCGACCTTCAGGTCTGCGTCAGCTTCGGCGTAACGAGCATACGCGCCTACCAGAATGTTATCGGTCAGGCTGAGTTCCATTCCCGCTTGAACCGCAACCCCCCACGTGTCGTCAATGTGACCATCGAAACTGCTTTCAGTGCTGAAGTCGGAATAGTTGACGCCTAAGCCAAGGTAAGGGTTGATACGTGTATGAGCGATACCACCCAAGGGATAATAATTGAGCATCAGGTTGATGGGGGTGCGCTTGAATACTCCGATATGGCTCATTTCATGTTTCATTGTCTGGCTACCATTCAGTTCCACGCCAAATTTGTCATGGAACAGGTAACCAGCAGCATAGCCAAATCCAGTAGCGTTGCTGACACCAAGTGTCCAGGGGTCAGCCCTGATGCTGCTATGTTGAGAGTCCTGCTTCTCGAAGCTGAGACGGCCATAGATGTCGCCTGCCTGGTAGGCCAGGGCGGACTGGGCAGCAAAGGCAGTGGTGGTGAGTAGAGCAGCGGATGCTATCAGGCGTGCGGTTTTCATTAGATATCTCCAGATCATCCAGAAGGTCGTATCGCGATGCGGACGCCTTCGGATCGTTACGGCAACAAGAACACTGTTTCCAAAACATTTGTAACGATATTTTATCGGAAAATCTGTGATTTCTAGGGATATTCTGTGATGCTTGCCAGAAATGGCACATTTTGTAATCTAGCGTGTATTAATGTGTGCGCGAAAAGTGATCCGTTTGCCTGAAACTCACTTTTTGTGCGAAAGAGAAAGATAGAGAAGCGTGCTGGGGTGGATTTATCTGCGTGTGTTTATGGCGGTGCACTTCACAGAAGTCGCTGGATTTGCAGAAATCGTCTTCACTATGAGTAATGCCCGGCAGTGCATTGCACGGGCTCTGTAAAGGCGGATGTCTGGAGCCTGACAGGAGCGAGGGATGATGGGACGAAGAAAGGAGTGGCTGATTGGCTTGAGCCCGTTGCCTGTGGTCTGGGCTGCGGTAATGCTGGGGATATCAGTGCTACTGGCGATATGGCTGTTGTTGCAGCCATGGCTGATCAGTGGCCTGCCGCTGATCCTGCGTCTGCCATTGATCATTCTGGGAGTGTGGGCGGTAGGTGGGGGATTGGCACTTCCACTGCACTACAGCGGTGTTCCGGGGTGGTGGCTGATGGCTGGCCAGCTTCCCTGGTATCCCGTCGTGCTCGTTCTGTTTACACTGATGCTGCTCATGCGTTCCTGGATGATGTAAACCTGATCTACAGACTAAGACGCCTGCCACAAGGTTGTGGCAGGCGTCTTTCATGCAAGGCCGATGGTTATGTTATCGGGCGGAACTCTGTATCGGTGGCAGTGGCCTTGCTCACCACAACGATAGCGATCCAGGACAGAATGAATCCTGGTACGATTTCATAGATGCCCGGCAGGCCGAAGAAGCTGGAGTTCCAGCCTAGAGCAATCCAGATCATGACGGTGGCTGCACCGGTTACCAGACCAGCCAGAGCACCGGTGCCTGACATCCTGTTCCATGTCAGGGACAGAATGATAAGCGGGCCGAATGCCGCTCCGAATCCAGCCCAGGCATTGGACACCAGGCCCAACACTTGGCTGTTGGGATCGCCGGCGATGATCGCGGCAATGATACCTACGGCGAGAACACAGATGCGTCCAACCAGAACCAGCGTCTTGTCATCGGCTTTCTTGTTGAGGAACAAGCGGTAGAAGTCTTCGGTCAGCGATGAAGATGCCACCAGAAGCTGGCTCGAGATCGTCGACATGACCGCGGCTAGCAATGCGGCATACAGGAAGCCGGTGACCAGAGGGTGGAACAGCAGATTGGAAAGGACAATGAACAGAGTTTCTGCATCGTCCAGAACCAGACCATTGCGCTCAACGTAGGCTCGTCCGAAGACACCAAGAGCTACTGCACCGGCGAGTGAAATTGCCATCCAGCCCATGCCGATATTGCGGGCGGTGGGAACATCCTTGACTGAGCGAATGGCCATGAAGCGCACGATGATATGCGGCTGACCAAAGTAGCCCAATCCCCATGCCACGGTTGAAATGAAGCCAATTAATGTCAGTCCCTGGAATAGAGACAAGAAATTGGGATCAACCGAGGCGAGTGTCTCTGAAGCTTGAGTGAAACCCCCTCCGCCTTCTCCAAACAACACCACCGCAGGCATGATCACTAGTGCCAGCATCATGATGCAGCCTTGCACAAAGTCGGTGAGTGATACTGCGAGGAAGCCGCCCATGACGGTATAGGCAAGAACGATACCCAGAGTCAGCCAGACACCTATTGAGTAATCGCTGATGCCGCCGAAGTTGATCAGTTCACCAAAGGCGCTATGGAAAAGTTTGCCGCCAGCGACCAGGCCAGAGGCCGTGTAGACGGCGAAGAACACCACAATGATGATGGCGGAGACCGTGCGCAATGCCGTGGCCCGGGTCGGGAAGCGGTTGGCCAGGAATTGTGGCACTGTCAGGGCGTTGTCATAGCGTTCTGTCTGCTCTCGCAGTCGTGGCGCCACGACAATCCAGTTGATGAAGGCGCCGATAAAAAGGCCAATTCCTATCCATGCTTCTACCAGGCCGGATAGATAGAGTGCCCCAGGAAGGCCCAGAAGCAGCCAGCCTGACATGTCCGATGCACCAGCGGAGAGTGCGGCGACGGCAGGGGGAAGTTGGCGACCACCAAGCATGTATTCCTCGGAGTTCGAGGTAGAGCGCTTGGCTGAGTAGACGCCAATTCCGATCATTAATGCGAAATAGGTTATCAGGCTAATCCAGACTCCAATTGCCATGTAGATACCCCTTGCTTGTAGGTTGAGTTGTTGTCAGATTTCGCATGGTTTCTTGTAGGCGCCACATGAGGTAAAGAAACATGTGGTGCAACCCAGAAAGCCTTGTGAATCCTACTATATTTTCGGGGAAGGCCCCGTTAATGGCAGCTATATCCCTATAGGGTGGTGGTGAGTATTTTTACCTTTTCATGGTAGCAAAGGTACTGACTCCCTTCCCACTTTCACTCACCAGGAAAGCAGGATTGCTCCATTAAATCCCTCATTGTCATGGCGATTGGCAACCCTTTTATCATAGTGCGAAGGTTGAGCATGATGCCATGGTGATGAGAGGTTTCATGCTGGACTTTCTCGAACTGTATTGAATGTCAGCTTTCAGAGTTCTTTTGAGAAATCCTGCTGATCTTGCAGAAGGAAATCGGTGCCGTCCTTGCAGGATCGGCACCGATTCACCAGGATTACTCGTCGTCCAGGGCCAGCAGAGAGGCATTGCCACCCAGTGCTGCGGTGTTGATCGTCACCGTTTTTTCGGTAGCGAAACGTAGCAGATAGTGAGGGCCACCCGCCTTCGGGCCAGTACCGGAGAGTCCCTGCCCTCCAAAAGGCTGAACACCGACGACGGCGCCGATGATATTGCGGTTGACATAGATATTGCCAACTCGCATTTTTCGTGCAATTTCAGCGGCAAAGGACTCATTGCGGCTATGCACACCAAAGGTCAGGCCGTAACCCCGGCCATTGATGGAGTCGATGACCTGATCGAGTTCCTTACTCTTCCAGCGCACCACATGCAGCACCGGACCGAACTGTTCGCGCTCCAGGGCATCAATGCTGTCGATGCGGAAGGCGGCAGGTGCGACGAAAGTTCCATTTGCTGTTTCGTGCGGGTCCAGGGGCGTTTCGCTGATCAGGCGGCCTTCTCCCTTGAGGCGCTCGATGTGTGCCTGCAGGCCTTGACGAGCTTCTTCATCAATAACAGGGCCTACGTCGGTGCCAAGGTCGCGAGGATCGCCCACGCGCAGTTCGGCCATGGCGCCATCGAGGATTTCAAGGACTCGGTCGGCTACATCGTCCTGAATGTAGAGAACGCGCAAGGCGGAACAGCGCTGCCCGGCACTCTGGAACGCTGATTGGACGACGTCCGCCACGACTTGCTCGGGAAGAGCTGTGGAGTCGACAATCATGGCATTCATGCCGCCTGTTTCGGCAACCAGGGTGGGCAGGGGTGCATTCTCTCTTGCTGCCAGGGCACGATTGATGATCTGGGCTGTGTCAGTGCCTCCAGTGAAGACCACGCCGGTAACACGAGGATCACTGGTCAGGACATTGCCCACCGTGGGGCCGTCGCCAGGCAGGAGCTGCACCACATCGTGGGGCATGCCGGCTTCGTACATCAATTCCACCACCCGATGGGCGACGATAGAGGTCTGTTCGGCCGGTTTGGCCAGTACAGTATTGCCTGCCACTGCGGTGGCGACCACCTGGCCGCAGAAAATGGCGACCGGGAAGTTCCATGGGCTGATCGCTGCAAAAACGCCTTTGCCACCCATGATCAGACGGTTGGATTCGCCGGTCGGGCCAGGTAGGTCCGTTGGAGTGGCGAACACTTCTTCGGCGCGAGTGGCATAGTAACGGCAGAAATCCACTGCTTCACGAATCTCATCGATGCCATCGGTCAGCAGCTTGCCGCCTTCGCGAGAGCAAAGCGCCATCAGCTCGGCCAGGTTGGTTTCCATCAGCTCGGCAAAGCGTCGCAGGATATCGGCACGCTGGCTTACCGGAGTCGCTTCCCAGGTGGGGAAAGCCTTCCAGGCGGCATCGACCGCCTGTTCCGCCTGGGACTTGCTGGTCCACAGAACGCTACCCACTTTCTGACGGCGATCGTAGGGGCTGGTCACTTCATGCACCAGGCTGGGGTCCGTTGCCACGGAGAAAGCCAGCAGGGGGCGTGCCTCGTACTGGGTGTCCATGTGCTTGGCCATCTCATCCATCAGCGGCTGATACTGACTGCGGATATTGAGATTGACGCCGCGGGAATTGAGACGCTTCTCACCGTAGATGTCACGCGGTAACGGAATGCGGTTGTTGGCCAGAGAAGGATACTTGCTCAGTGTCTCGATGGGATGCACGCATAGAGACTCCACCGGAACCTTGGGATCGACCAACTGATGCACGAAGGAAGAGTTGGCACCATTTTCCAGCAATCGACGAACCAAGTAGGGCAGCAGGTCCTTGTGGGCACCCACCGGAGCGTAGATACGGCAGTAGGTTCCCTGGGGAGCGCGCTTCAACGCGGCATCGTAGAGTGCTTCCCCCATGCCGTGCAGACGCTGGAATTCAAATGCCCGCTGACTGTTGCCAGCCTGCTCGAGAATGGCCGAGATAGTGTGGGCATTGTGGGTGGCAAACTGCGGGAAAATCCGCCCTTTGGTGTTGTCCGACAGCAGGAAGCGGGCGCAGGACAAGTAGGCAACATCGGTGGCTGCCTTGCGGGTGAACACCGGATAACCGTCGACGCCATGTGTCTGCGATTCCTTGATTTCGGTGTCCCAGTAGGCGCCCTTGACCAGACGCAGGGGGATTTCGTCGCCTTGCTGGTCAGCCAGACGGTTGAGGTAATGCAATACCGGAAGAGCGCGCTTGGAGTAAGCCTGGACGACCAGGCCAAAACGCCCCCAGCCCTTGCAGGTGGCGCTTTCGTAAACGGCGCGAAATACCTCGAGGGACAGCTCCAGGCGATCGACTTCCTCGGCATCGATCGTCACGGCCACATCGTTGTCACGGGCCAGCTGTGCCAGCTTGCGCACGCTATCGACCAGTTCCTCGAGCACTTGCTCGCGACGACCGAACTCGTAGCGTGGGTGCAGGGCAGAGAGCTTGATCGAGATGGATGGCGCAGGTGTGTTGGCGCTGAGCTTGCGGCTGGTCTTGCCGACTTCTTCGATAGCGCGAGCATAGTCGTCGAAGTAGCGCTGCGCATCCTTGCGCGTACGAGCTGCCTCGCCGAGCATGTCGTAGGAATAGGTGTAGCCTTTATCGAACAGAGGCTGGGAGCGCTTGAGCGCTTCCTTGATGTCACGGCCAAGCACGAACTGCTTGCCCATGACCTTCATGGCCTCGACCATGGCGCGGCGAATGACAGGCTCGCCCATGCGGTTGACCATCTTGTTGATGAAGCTGGAGGGCTTGCCATCATCGCGAGGCTTGTCCAGCGTGACCACGCGCCCTGTCATCAACAGGCCCCAGGTAGATGCATTGACCAGCCACGACTCGCTCTTGCCCATGTGAGCCTTCCAATCGGCCGGGCCAAGGCGGTCTTCGATCAGCGCATCGGCAGTCTCCTTGTCCGGGATGCGCAGCATGGCTTCGGCCAGACACATCAGCATCAGACCTTCATGGGTGTCCAGACTGTATTGCTGGAGCAGCTCATCGATCGTATCGACGGCGGTATCCATCTCACGCACTTCGCGTACCAGAGAAGCCGCCTTCTGGGCGATTTGTTCGATATGGGCCTTGTCACCATCGATCAGCTTGATCAGTTCGCTGACATAGTCATTTTCTTCGACGATATAATGCTCGCTGATACGAGCGAACAGAGTGTCGAGGTCAGTTTGCCAGGTGGCAGCGTCCAGCATGTTGTTAGCATTGAGCATGTCGGTCCCCGAGGAGTGGGCGCCAAGGGCGGTGGTAACCAGTCGCGGCAGGCTGCACAGGCAGCACGTCGCGGAATTAACTCGCTGCGGAACAGTTCCGCAGAGGATGGGCATACTAGAAGACTAGGCGTGACAGGAGCTGGATGCTTGTCAAAATAGACGGAGGATTTACCGAATTCACCGGCAATGTTGTCAAACCCCGTTGTAAAGGCAGTCGCCGTGGATGATGGCATCCCACGCTCAGCGCGCAGATATAGCGCTTTCGGGGCTTCTTGGCAGGCGCACGTTTACCTGTCGAGACCGCTTATCTGTCGAGAAGTTTGCTGTTGGTTGTCAGAGTCTTGGTGCTGGGATGGCGACGTAACTGGCTGGGAGGGTGGCCATAAGCCTGGCGATATGCACGGGACAGGGCGCTTTGATGGGAGAAGCCAGTCAAGGCAGCGATTTCGGATAGAGGCAGGTGGCTGCGCGTGAGCAAATGGCGTGAGGCCTCAAGACGGCGCTGGATCACGTACTGCCAAGGGGATAGGCCGGTCTGGGCCCGGAAGCGTTCGGTAAAGTGCGTTTCGCTCAGGCAGGCAAAGGCGGCGAGGTCGGCGACCTTGATGCGGCTCGAAAGATGATCGTCGATGTAGCGGTCCAGAGCCTGCAGGTCGATACGGCGATGGCCAGGAGGCGCTTCATTGGCCAGGCGTGTATACAGTGATCCAAGCAGTGTCGTGGCCAGACGTTCTTGATGCAGGGAAGGCACAGGCCCATCCGTCGCGAGCTGGCCGATTTCCTGGGTCAGAAAGGCAAGATAGTGCTTGAGTGGTGTGTCCAAGGTAAAGAAGCGTGGGGCATCGAACAACCGGGCCAGTTCATGGTGATGCCCGGTCAAGGCCAGGGCGTCTGCCGGCAGGTCAAGAATCAGCTGGCGATTATTGCCGGTCCCCGCGTAGTAGTGCATATGGTTGGCGGGAACGATACACCCAGAAAAACCTTCGATACTGCCGCCCAGTCCTTCAATGTCGAAGTCAGCGCGGCCTTCCAGCGCAATCACGATCTGATGGTAATCGTGGGCATGGTGCTGGGTGGCGGTATCAAGAGGAATCTGTCGTATCGCGCTGTTCATCCACAGTCTCCGGCGGGACGGACGAATTTCACCATTCTATCGGATTGTGGCTTCTAGCTCACCGCTTTTCACGTTGTTCTCTAAGACGGGTATGTGCCTGCAGGTGATCACGCAGGGCGCTGAGCTCCTCGCCACCGGTCTTGTCCAATAGCGGCCTGCCGCGAGACATACGGCCGAAACGGCCATGTTCATCCATGATATGGCGGGCGCGTCGACGTACTCCATCCAGGAAATCATCATGACGAATGGGATAGTTGATGATGGCATTCCACTCGCCTTCGGACAGGCTCTCATCCAGTGCCTTGTCGAACAGATCCAGCAGGTGGGAAGGCTCCGTGCGATAACGAGGTGTACGAGCCAGCATCAGTATCGCCAGCACAGAGCCGAACAACAGGACGCATATGCCAAGAACAAGCAGGAACAACGGCAGGGTCATACGGGAGAGGCCTTTGGTCAGGAAATAGGTGCAATGCCATCATATGGGAAAACTATGGATTGGCGTATTGGTATCAAGATGAGCAAGAGACGACTTGCACAACATAACTTCATGAGTCTACTATCGAAATCTCTCTTGCGGGTGTAGCTCAATGGTAGAGCAGAAGCTTCCCAAGCTTAAGACGAGGGTTCGATTCCCTTCACCCGCTCCAAATGCACTCCCGCATATGCTCAAACATTCCCGCCTATCAGTAGTAACTTCCCGCCACCATTGGTTTTGTCTTTCAAACTTCACCGCACATTACCGCATATAGAACAGAACGCCGTGTATGGTCTATTTTCGGCCATGCCGCGCTATGCAGTGTTAATGAAATTTGACGCTTATAAGCATGGCATGGTGAGCATATGCACAAGCGCTGTGACTAAAAGGCGACTACTGTATCGCCCCACTTGCTATAGGGCGACCTATGGCAAGTGGGCAATATGGCATATTAGTTTTTATCTATTTTTGCATTGAGAAGAGAGCTCAATGCGGTCAGTCCTGTTTCTAGTGCGGCATCATCAGTAATCGCCATAAGCGATAGTCGAATTGAGCTAGTCTCATCACTTCCTGTGTAGAAATAGTTTCCACTGCTAACCAGTAAGCCGCGCTCTTTTGCTGTCAGAGTAAAGCTATCAGCCTGCCAGCCATCTGGTAACTGAAGCCAAAGGTGGTAGCTAGAGTCTTGCGCGTGGAATACTTGATCGGCAAATTGCTTGCGTGCTACGCGTTGTCGACGGCAAGCGATTTGCCGTTGTGCTTCGGCCATCTCAACTGCCTGGTTTGATTCAATCAGGTTGCTTGCGACTTCGAACATCAGGGGCGATGGCAACCAGATGGTTGCACGGATAAACGCTGATAGCCGATCGATCTGGCTTTGAGGGGCCTTGATGTAACCACAGCGAAGGCCTGGGCTTATTGCTTTGGATAGGCTATGAATGCAGAAACTTTTTTCAGGCACCAGGTTGGTCATTGCCTGGGTGGGGTGGGTGTTCAGAAAGCTGTATATATCGTCTTCTACTAGCCATAGAGGATAGCGCTGCACGATTTCGGCGAGCTGCTCCCGTCTCTGCTGCGACAGTGTGATGGTGGTTGGGTTTTGATGAGAAGGCAGCAATATCACCATGGCCGGTTTGTGGCGGTGGTAAATATCGACCAAAGCTTCCGGAATCATCCCTTGGTCGTCCATGGCTACCCCGGCTACTTTGCGGCCAAGAAGGCTGACAATGGATAGCAAACCGGGGTATGTCCACTCATCAACGGCAATGTAATCACCAGGCTTGCTATAGAGCTCGATCAAAATCGACAGCGCGTGTTGTGCACCGTTGGTCAGCAGTACTTGCTCAGGAGAACGCACCGTTACTCCTTGGAGGTGCATCCATTGCATACCTGCTGCTTTGTGGGATATCAGGCCTGAATCTTCGATGTAGCCGTACAGTGCTGGTTTGGTCAGCTTCGCAAAGCTGTGTTGTAGGTGGGCATGGAGCGTTTCCACGTGTTCGGCATAGCAGGGTTGCAGGATGGAAAAATTCCATTCCCTATCATCAAGCTGCGACTGGATTGCCTGTTTAAGCTGAGACTTTGCCTTCACGAAGCTGCCGCGTCCAACAAAAGACTCGATGCGGCCCTTTTCTGAGAGTAGCCCGTAAGCCTTGGCAATGGTCATTGGCGTCGTATTGAGCTCATCAGCTAGTGCGCGATGAGCAGGCAATTTGTCACCTTCGGCATAATGACCAATATCAATCTTTGACTCAATTTCTTGAGCGATCTCTACGTACTTGGCTTCGCCCATTAAAGTCGTTTCCATGTCTATGAAATTTATTTCCATTCTACCTGAACCTACCGCTTAGCTCCATGTGGCCTGCGAGTAGAGAATGACTATGTGATACTAAAGTCTAGTGACATTTGTCATTTTGAAAATTAACATATATCATTTATACATTAGCCTATTGCGCTCTATAACGATTCAGCACTAGACACGCAAGGGAATGCCATGGGTATGTTGCAGATGCATAAGGAGTTTGCAGGGGAGGACTTGCCTGTTAGTGAGTGTCACATCTCTTATCAATCCTCAGCAGTGATAAGAGAGCACTTCAGCCAGCTGGCTCTGCAGAATGATAGGGAATGGTTGGATGCTTCTGAGTGGTTAGGGGCTCAACTGGCGTATGCACTATCGCCTGATGTGGTTGGCACAATCCGGTCCTTCGGGAAGAACGCTCAGCAGAGTGCACTGGTGATTCGGGGGTTACCGATAGACCACCACTTGCCTCCAACGCCTTATAAAGGATATGAATCTCCTGAAAGCTCTCCATTGGCTAATGCAATTCATATCGGCTTGTATCATCTAGCAGGCCTTCGCCCTGTCGCTTATCAGAATGAAAATGGTGGCCAGCTGTTTCGCCATGTAGTGCCTGCTTCTGGGGGGAGGGGGCAGAGGTCTTCTCATGGCTCGAAGCTCACCTTTGGATTCCATGTCGATAATCCTGACTTACCTCTAACACCAGAGCCTCTAGGTGACTGCTCTGCTTGTCCTGAGTTTCTATCTCTCCTTGCTATGCGAAGTGACCTCAAGGTTCGGTCATCCATTGCTCTATTGGACAAGGTATTGGGCGACCTGAATGCCAATGTGATCTCACATCTTTGTGAGAGCGAATTCCTGATCTCGCGCCCGGACTCTTTTGCTGAGGGCAAAAAGACTTGTCTTCCTCTATTGGTTTTTTGTGACGCCGGAGTGGCTTTTTGTCGATACGACAAAGAAAACACTGCTCCTCTCACTTCTCGAGCTGCTGCTGCCTTGCTTATGTTCGAAGCGGCTTTGGAACGTGTTGAAAATCAGATAGCCACGGTATTTCTTCCTGGTGACCTGCTAATCATCCGTAACCAACGTACTTTGCATCGTCGCGAAGGCTATCAGCCAAGAGATGATGGGGCCGATCGATGGCTTATTCGGTTATTTGGGATGCAGTCATGGGCAAGGCTGAAATCTGTATCAAAAGAAAAGAGCCACATCGGTTTGGATTAATCAAAGTAGGGGAAAGTTTATGAGCGCCTTGAAAGTAGCCTTCGTTGGTCTGGGAGTCATGGGTTATCCAATGGCGGGTCATTTGGCTCGTAACGGATATCCAACCACTGTGTATAACCGGACACGTGCGAGAGCAGACTCCTGGGCTTCCGAGTTCCAAGGTCAAGCGGTATCGACACCACGAGAAGCCGCCAGCAATGCCGACATCGTTTTTGTGTGTGTCGGTAATGATGACGATGTGCGTAGCGTGATCTATGGCGATGACGGAGTGCTCGCAGGCATGAAGCCTAGTGGCGTGCTTGTAGACCACACGACAACCTCTGCGCATCTGTCGATCGAGCTAGCAAATGCCTGTGAAAAGAATGGCTGTTCATTTATTGATGCTCCAGTGTCCGGAGGGCAGGCTGGTGCGGAGAACGGCTGTCTGACCGTCATGTGTGGAGGAGATGAATCGGCATTCCGTAACGTTGAGGCAGTGATGCGGAGCTACTCACGTCAGGTACAGCTGATGGGGGAAAGCGGACAAGGGCAGCGCTGCAAAATGGTAAACCAGATTTGTATTGCCGGGGTGTTGCAAGGTTTGAGTGAGGCCTTGTTACTGGCAGAAAAAGCGGGGCTACCCATTGAAAAAGTCGTTGATACCCTGCAGCACGGAGCGGCTGGTTCCTGGCAGATGGTGAACCGTTTGGAAACCATGGCCAAGGATGAATTTGACTTTGGATTTGCTATCGACTGGATGCGCAAGGATCTGGGGATCTGCATGGACGAAGCTGCCACCTATGGTGTTCGCTTGCCAATGACAGAAGCCGTGGACCAGCGTTACCAACTGCTGCAGCGAGAAGGGTTGGGGCGTATGGATACATCGGTACTCGTAAGGGCCTTGAAAAGAGATGGTGAGAAAGCGCTGGCTTAAATAAGGAGAAGAAAGAAAATGGAGTTTCTCAACCTGGATCTCTCAGTAGGGCTGGTGGCAGCCTTGATGCTGGCAGCTTTTGCCGCAGGGTTTATCGATAGCGTAGCTGGTGGAGGTGGGTTGATCTTGGTGCCTTCCTTTATCCTCGCTGGATTGCCTCCACAGGTAGCACTGGGTCAGGAGAAAATAGTCAGTACCTTGGGGACGCTCGCTGCAATCCGAAATTTCATGAAGAATCGTAAGGTAATCTGGAAGGCGGTCGCTACTGGTATTCCGGCTGGTTTGGTCGGTGCCTATGTAGGGGCTGAAACGATCCTCTTTTTTGATCCAGATACGGTGGGGAAGATTATCCTGGCCCTGTTGCCAGTCGGCATCATTCTATCTTTCATGCCGAAGAAGGACCATCACGAAGGGATGCAGCACTTCTCCCCATTCAAGTTGTACGTGGGCGTTCCGGTTACGGTCTTTCTGATTGGCTTCTATGATGGTTTCTTTGGCCCCGGCACGGGAAGTTTCCTGATACTGGCTTTACATTTCATTCTGCGTTTCGATTTGATATCGGCATCTGCTAACTCGAAGCTATTCAATTTCTCTTCTAATATTGGGGCATTGGTAGCGTTCATGTTCGCGGGGAAGGTGCTCTATCTCTTGGCAATACCGTTAGTGCTGGCAAACTTGGCAGGTAACCATCTTGGTAGCAGCTCGGCACTTAAATACGGCCCTCGGATGGTTAGCAGTACGTTATCGGTCTCGATGCTGCTACTGATGGGGTCTCTAGGATATAAGTATGTGATATAGAAATTCTTGGTTTTAGGTTGTAACTCTCTAGTCGTTCATGCCATGTGCTTCTAGAGGGTTACTTTTTAAATGAGGATACGGCTGCAGAAGTGCTCTTGGGGAAATACTCATAACCTGCATCCGCCCAAGCTGACAAGTGGCCATTTTCTGGTCATGAAGACCGTATGAATGCCATCGCTGAAACTATTCCCGGCCATCACGCCAACCCCGCTTCCCTGCGGGTCCCTCGTCCAAACTTCACCGCGTATTACCGCATATAGAAGCTGCGAATGCCGGATTCATTTCTCAGCCGCCTCGACCAGCTTCCTTAATGCGTCATCCCGAATGGCAAGAACATCGAATAATCCCAGGGCCTGCAGTGCAGGCAAGGCATTGACGATGTCATGCTCAGCCTTTTGCCTTTGCTGAGCACTAGTCGTTGGATCACACCATAATCTGGCATTGACCAGAAAGGCACCGACAGTACCTTTGCGAATGACAACACCATCGCGTTCAACCTGGTTCTGGCCATCAGGTAACATGTCTTCAGCCTGCATATTCATCTCCTGTAATGCCTGTGACGTATTCAGGACATCATTGTAGGCATACCAAAATGGTCTGAGTACGCTATAAAGGACATTCAATACCTATTTGATGCCACAATGACGAGTCCACTGATTTCCCTTGAGCAAGCTTCCTCAGATGATGGCCCACCGTTGATTGCAGCATCGCGGTTGTCCAATGGGGCACGTGTGACTCAGCGTCATCACCACACACGTGGACAATTGCTGGGAGCCACCCATGGGTTGCTGTCGGTTGATACGGGCAATAGCTGTTGGGTTGTCCCGGCGACCCATGCCGTATGGATACCGCCCAACGTCGTTCATGGGCTACGTTCTCACGGGCCATTCGCAGGTTGGAGTGTGTATGTCACGGAAACCCTCTGCACAGACTTGCCCTGCCAACCGTGCACACTGGCTGTTTCTGGCCTGTTGCGCGAAGCGGTGACACGGGCTTCATCATGGGGTGAGGGGAGCCTGGATGAGGCGCAGACACGCCTGGCAGGTGTGATTCTGGACGAAATTCGTATTCTGCCCCAGGTGGCACTGGGCCTGCCGATGCCACAGGACCCGCGCCTGTTGAAGATAGCCCGTGCACTGTCGGACCAACCAGGTGACAGGAGGCGACTGGAAGAGTGGGCAACCTGGGCAAACATTGCACCACGTACACTGTCGCGCCGTTTCGTGGCCGAAACGGGTTTCAGCTTTACCGAATGGCGGCAACGCGTTCGCATGTTGAGAGCCCTAGAGTTGCTGGCCTCGGGCAGATCGGTGACAGCAATCGCACTGGACCTTGGTTATGACAACGCCAGCGCCTTCATTGCCTTGTTCCGGCATATGTTCGGCGTGACTCCGGGACAATATGCGCCACTGATGGGCTAATCAATGCCCGTTATTCCTGACATCCAGACATGACGTCGCTACTCAATACACTGTTCTGCCACAGGCACCTGTCTGTTTCCGATAGCGTCTTGCGTGCTCGGATCATGAACTTTTTCTGACACGTGACACTCTATATGCTGCGTCGCAACAAAATGCCCTATGGTTGTGACATCTACTGGAAAGAGGAATGTAGCCATGTCTACTGCAACAACACTTCACGATGCTCCGGATGTGCTCGAGTTCTGGTATCTGCAGGCGCTATGCCAGAGCAAGGCTTTTGATGCCATTGCCAGATACGTCAGATGATGGATCCTGTGTCTGGCCTCATTGACCAGTACTTTTGCTTCATTGAAATGTGATGCCTGATTGGCAGATCGACACATATCTAGTGTTTTTATGGACATGTCATGCACTATGCTGAGCCCATTTGTTATCCCTCAGCAAAAGGTGACGATCATGCATCTCAACATGCGCCAAAGCGCCAAGGTGGTCTCGCTCTCGGCCCTGTTGCTCTGCGTTCTTGCTGCCTGCACTCCAGGAGTGGAGACAAGTGAGGCCCAGGAGCAGGAACAACAACAGGAGCAGGAACAACAACAGGAGCAGCAACAAGGAAAGGCTGAGACCGGAGCCGAGACGAAGGATATGGATAACGTTTCGGGCGACCCCGTGTTGACCAGCCAGCGTTATTTCGATTTGTTGGCAGCGGGGGAGTTTGAACAGGCTTATGTGATGTGGGCTCCAAATACACCGACCGGTGAGGGCGGTAGTGATCTCTTTGAACGCTCCATGCTGGCCTACCAATCCTTCGACGGAAAAACGATGGGAGATGCCCACACGGAAGGGGCCGCCGGAACGCTTTATGCCGAGGTCCCGATTCAGGTTTCAGGCTCGCGCCGAGGGGAATCATTCTCGCGAGCAGGCACTATGGAGCTGGCACGTTGCAATGATGTGCCGGGCTGCTCCGATGATGAACGCCGCTGGAGAATACGTGCGATAAACCTCGAGGAAGAATGACAGGGAAGTCGTCTTGAGGGATTCCGTCCCAGGGTGGAAGAAGGCAAAACAGGCTGCCGGGGGCTGGCTGGTGGCCCTGGCAGGGCAAAAGTCAGGATATCGGCAGCCGATCCATTGCCTGAATATGCCTGTACGGTGAAGTTTCTCGTAAAGAGGCTTCATGTTCTTGGCTGTTGGTAAATTTATATGACAGTTTTCTTGTTATGTATCAGGGATGATTTCTCCGTTACATCATGGAAAATATCGTGCCTTAAAAAAACAATTCGAGTTTGACGTTATTGATCTGCATGAGGATATTGAAGCGGCTGTCTGAACACATTCAATATTTCTGGAGGCATTATGTCTGATTCTACTCTCCGCGTTCTGAGCAACGATGAAATCGACGTTGTTGCTGGCGGCATCAGTTTCGACGATGCGTATAACGACTTCATGGAAGGCGGCGCCCTTCTTGGTGGTGGCGCTGGTAGCCTGATCGCAAGCGCCTACACCGGGATTGCGCTGACTCCTGCTCTTATCCTGGGCTCACTGAACAGCCTGCTGGGCAGCCTGGGCGGTCTCACCGGTGGTGTTACAGGTGATCTGCTCTCATAAGTCAGAGCCTATATCATAGGCCAGAAGGCTTGGTGTAGTTCTGGGCAATGCCGAAAGGCATTGCCCTTTTGATTTTGGGGTACATGTCATGTCTGGACATATATCTTATTGCTGTATTTTTTCTTTTCCAGAATGCTACAAGGTTACGAAGTCAAGTACATGGATAATGAGAGACCATTAGCCAGCATCCTTTAGCAGATAAGGCTCCAGGAGGGTTCTTTCGCGGTCAGGTACGCGTATTGGCCTGCGAGTCTCCATGTCCAGGGTCACGACGGTGGTACACGCCTGCACGCACCGATGCTCGTTTTGCCAGAGTTCCTGGGCGAAGCGGATGGAGCTGTTGCCGATCCTTTCCACGTTCGTCCGTGCCATCACCAGGGCTCCCCAGTGGAGTTCGCGGCTGAAATTGACGTTCAGGTTGACGACCATGGTCGGTATCCGGGATCCGAGTTCCTCGCGGAACAGTGCCGCCCGACCATCCGCCAGCCAGACGGGAATCACGGTGTTATTGATATGGCCGCGCATATCGGTTTCGCTGAAGCGCGGCTTGATCGATGCTTCGAAATAGTGGCGCATGGTCCTGTACTCATACCGGAGAGTCAGAGAAGCCGGCTGACCAATAGGTTTACGAGTCGGCTGGCCAGTGAAGAACTGCTTGACGCCGGCTGCGTCATTGATGGCAGAGGCGTTGTCGGTGGTCTCTGTCGCCATCCATTGCAACTCCCTTCAGTACGCCGACTTTTCCTGTGAAGCGCTCGTAAGCGTCTGTCATCCATTCACTGCTGAATCCTATTGGCATCAAGGGCTATCAGGGTGGCGTCACCCCGTTCCTGGCCTTTGCCACTGACAGCGACGAACCGATCGAGGGCTGCATTGAGTTGGTTCAGTTGCATCCGGCGGGCAATGAAGATCGGACCGCCGCGCCAGCGTGGAAAGCCGTAGCCATGCGCCAGGGCGATATCGATATCTTCGGGACGCTGGCAGACGCCTTCGCCGAGCAGCAGCAGGGCTTCGTTGATCAGTGCCAGTACGGCGCGCTGCTGTATGTCTTCGACACTGAATGTCTTGGGCACGATGCCCTTGTCCGCGCGGTAGACGGCGATGATCTCGGCAACGTCCGGGTCGGACTGTAGCTGACTCTTGTCGTAGCGGTAGTAGCCCTTGCCGGTCTTGCGCCCGAGCCGTCCGGCTTCACAGATCAGGTCCGGAATGCCGACATAGCGCCGCAGGTGACGGCTATCGGCGGTCTGCTGGCGCATCTTCCAAGCAATATCCAGCCCCGACATGTCGGCCACCTTGAATGGCCCCATGGCGAAGCCGTAGGCCTCGATCGCGGTGTCGATCTTTTCTGGACTGGCGCCTTCTTCGAGCATGAACTCGCACTGACGCCGGTAGGCGGCATAGAGTCGGTTGCCGACAAAGCCCCAGGCGTTGGCGACGATGATCGCCTTCTTCTTCAGCCTGCTGGCGAAGGCCATTGCCGTGCATAGCACTTCGTCATGGGTCGACGCTCCGCGTACAATCTCCAGCAGTGACATGCGATGGGCGGGGCTGAAGAAGTGCAGGCCAAGTACACGTTCCGGGTACGGGATATCGGCCGTGATCACGTCAATATCGAGATAGGATGTGTTGGTTGCCAGCAGGGTGTCCTTACGCACGATCCCGGCCAGAGTGTTGAACAGCGACTGCTTGGCGCTGAGATCTTCTATGATTGCTTCGATCACCAGGTCCGCATGAGCGGCGACCTGAATATCCTCGCTCGGTGCCAGGCGAGCCAAGTGAGCCTCGCGTTGCTCGGCGCTCAAACGCTGTCGGCTGACATCACCTTCCAGTTCGCTCATGATGCGATGGATGCCGGCGTCGAGTGCGGCCGAATTCAATTCAATCAGGTCGACATGGTAGCCAGCGTTCAGAGCACAGAGGGCAATGCCGCTGCCCATGGTGCCGGCACCAATCACCGCGATGCGCTCAAGTGCACGAGGCTGCACCGGCTGCTGCGGCACGAAGGGTTTGGCGCGTTCGGTGAAGAACAGGTAGCGCAATGCCTGCGCCGGTTCGCTGCCACGCAGGGCAAGAAATTGTGCGCGCTCTTGGGCGACTCCGTCGGTGAAGCTCAGTCTTGCCGCATTGAGAACAACCTCGGCCGCCACGGTTGCAGCCGGCAAGCCACGGGCGCGGGTAACCAGCTGCTGTGCTTGTTCCTCCAGTGCGGCGCTGTCGCTGGGGTCGGGCGTTTGTGCGCTCAATGGCTGTTTACCCGCTTGGTAATCTCGGGCGAAAGCCAGGATTTCGGCGTATTGGGCGTCCGCGTCGGTGCTGGCCAGTAACTGGTCGACCAGCCCCAGGTCCAGGGCGCGAGAGGCGTTGATCGGCTTGCCTGTGACGATCATGTCGATCGCGGCTGACAGGCCGACCGCGCGCGGCAGACGCTGGGTACCTCCGGCTCCCGGGATGATGCCGACGCTGACCTCCGGCATGCCAAGGACCGCATCGGTCGTTGCCAGCCTTGCATCACAGGCTAGAGCCAACTCCAGGCCCCCGCCGAGGGTGTGACCCTTGATGGCAGCGATAACCGGCACCGGACAGGCTTCCAGGGCTGCCGTAACCTGGGGCAGGGTAGGCTCCGTCGGTTGGTTCTCGAGTTCGCGCAGATCGGCACCGGCCATCAGGTGCCGGCCGGCTCCGGTCAGGACGACTGCGTGAACCTGCTCAGCATCGATGCTCGCCAGGGCGGACAGGATTCCCTTGCGTACCGCATCCGTACTGCTGTTGACGGGGGGATTGTCGATGGTGATCACGGCTATCTCCCCCTCGCGCCGAAAATGAACCTGGCCGTAGCGCTTTGGTTCAGCCATAACGGCGCTCTCCCTCGACGTTGTCACTCTCCATCTGTTCCAGTACCAGGACGGCGTCAGCCGCCACGACACCATGGCCCTCTGGCAGGACGAACAACGGATTGATTTCAGAGGTCACCACGCGGTCGCCGAGCGCAGCGATCAGGTTCGAGAAGTCGACGATGGCCTGGGCCAGGGCATCTGTGTCGCAGTGAACAGAACCACGGTAGCCATCAAGCAGTGGCCAGGTCGTCAGTTTCCGCATCATCGTCTTGGCCTGTTCCAACGTCAGGCCGCCTTGCTCGGGCAACAGGCAGAGTGTGGTGTCCTTGAATAATTCGGCGGTCACACCTCCGGCACCCAGCAGGATCGCCGTACCCAAGGCATCACGATTGGCACCGAGAATCAGTTCGTGGCCGCCGGTGACCATCGCCTCGACCAGGAAGCGGTCCGGACGGCGGTCAATCCGGCTTCCCACATCCTGGATCATCTGCTCGAAGCGCGCGCCAATGGTGTCTGCATTCTGATGCAAGGCCACGCCACCGATATCACTCTTGTGCAGCAGGTTGGCATCCAGCACCTTGAGAACCACTGGTTGCCCCAGTTCGCGAGCCGCTTGTACGGCTTCATCGCGGCAAGTCACGACACGACTTGCCGGCACCTGGATACCCGTCCGGCTGAACAATGACTTGGCTGAGGCCTCATCGATTGCTCCTCCGGTCAGGCCGGTCAGATCAGGCAATTCGACACTGGGAGTGGGCCGTCCGCCAGGCAGTGGTTGTCCGGTAAAGTGCAGGGCCTCAAGCACAGCACTGCAGCTTTCCGGAGAACTGAATCCCGGAATGCCGGCGCGATTCAGACGCTTCAGCGTATCCGGTGCGTGGGGGCTGACGTAGGCCAGCACCGGCTTGTCATTGATATCCAGGCAGTCCTGGATAGCACCAACAACCAGGTCGGGCATGGCCAGTCCTGAAGAGCCGATGACCACGATGAGGGCATCGTAGCTATCACTTGCCAGAAGAGTACGGATTGCCTGTCGCAGTAGCTCGGGCTGCAGGCCGGCGAGTGTCACATCGATCGGATTGCGATCCAGGGCTGTCGGAGTGTTGCCCTGCAGTGCACGCAATTGCGAGGCGGTGTTGGCATCAGGTGCCGGTGTGTCGAAATGATTCATCCCGAGACTGTCGGCGATCAGTGTTCCGGCACCGCCAGTTGACGTCAGGATGGCTACGCGGCGGCCGGTCAGCTTGCGACCGGATACCAGTACAGCCGGAATGTCTAGGAACTCGTCGAAGGTGTTGGCACGGATAACGCCCAGTTCACGGAAGAATGCATCATAAACACGGTCTTCGCCGGCCAGCGCGCCAGTATGGGAACTGGCTGCACTGGCACCTGCCTCGGAACGGCCGATCTTGAACACCACCAGCGGCTTGCCGGCGTCTCGGGCACGGATGGCCGCTTCGCGAAAGCGTTTCGGGTTGCGCACACTTTCCAGGTAGAGCGCGATGACCCGGGTATTGTCATCGTCCACCAGATAGTCGATGAAGTCGCTGACTTCAAGGTCTACCTCATTGCTGGTGGATATCAGCGATGAAAGGCCTACACCGCGGCCGGCCGCACGGGAGAGCAGGGCACCGAGAATACCGCCGCTTTGGGAGACAACGGCAACATGGCCGGTGGGCAGGTCACTGACTTCAAGGGCACCACTGGCAGAGAGTGGAATCCGCGCGGACAGGTTGACCAGGCCGATGGTGTTCGGACCGAGAATGCGCATGGCGCCGGCGGCCTCTTTCAGTGCTTCCTGCAGGTCCTGTCCATCTTCACCCGCCTCGGCAAAGCCACTGGCAAGAACGATCGCTGCCTTGCAGCCCATTTGAGAAAGAGAGCGGACGGCGTCGACGCTACGCTTGGCGTTGAGCAGCACCAGGCCGACATCAGGAGCTTCCGGCAGTGCCTCGATACTGGCATAGCAGGTTAGGCCCTGGATCTCGGATGCCTTGGGGTTGACCGGATAGATGGCGCCACTGAAGCCATGCTTGAGCAGGTAGGATATCGGACGACCGGATGTCTTGCCGGGATCCGCCGAGGCCCCGATGACGGCGATGCTTCTGGGATTGAGCAGGGCGTCGAGCTGTTTCATTTGCCTGTCTCCTTGGCGCGATCGAGGAAGGACTGCACTGAAGCGCGATGTTCCTGAGAGGTGTAACAGATGCCCTGGGCCTTGCTGCCTTCAGCGAATACCTGGTGCTCTGACAACTCATAGCTGCGGTTGATGATTGACTTGGTCAGGGCGACAGCAGTACGCGAACCACTGCTCATTTCTTCGGCTATAGCCTTGGCGGTTGCCAACAGCCTATTCTCTTCGCACAACTGGTCTGCGATACCGAGCTGGACGGCTTCTTCGGCATCGACACGGCGGCCGCTGAAGATCAGGGCCTTGGCGCGTGCCAGACCAATTCGGCGTGGCAGAAAGTAGATGCCGCCGCCATCAGGTATCAGGCCGCGGGCGATGTAAGCCCAAGTGAAGGTGGCAGAGCGCGCAGCTACGACAAAATCGCAAGAGAGGGCAAGATCGGCTCCGAGCCCTGCCGCGGCGCCATTGACCGCCGCGATGGTGGGAATCGGCAGGTTGAGCAGCATGCTGGCGGCCTGATGCACGCCTTGCTGACGTTCCCATCCATTGAATCCAACCGTGGCCGGATCTGCTTCCATGCGTGTTTTCATGCCGGCGATATCACCGCCGGCGCAGAAGCCCTTGCCGGCCCCGGTGATGACCAGTGCGCGGATGCTACGGTCGCGCCGAAGGTGAGCTAGATGTTCCACCAATTCAGCGCGCATAGCATCACTCATGGCATTGCGCTTTTCGGGCCGGTTGAGTGTCAGAATGGCAATACCATCTTCCTGCTGATATTCGATGAGAGCGTCTTGATTCATGGTGGGCCTCTTGTTCTTTTCGTAAAACGAATTCGAGTGTTATTGGAAAGATAGGTGTCGGGTTGATTGTCCGAAAAAACTGAATTCACATCGGGAACAGAACACTTGTCATCGTTTGTTCATCCCGTTATCCCGCGAATTATTCTTGAATTTGCGTCTTCAGCGTGCAAATGAGTAAAGCTGCCGCCAGCACTAACAAAAAGTTAGAGGGTGAATAGAAGTAAGGGGCTGGATAAGGGGGAAGGAGCTGGATAGAGGGAGGGGCGGGTGGAGGGAAAGAGCTGGGAAGGGAGAAAGATCAAGGTAGTCGTAGTAAAGGCCAGGAGCGTAACTTGAGGAAGCTTCCATGATGCTTTTTTCTTCTGCCCAACATAAAGCTGGCCTAAGGCCCAATAAATACTCAGTTCAGCAGTGATGTGCCTTCAGCCATAGTAAGCGTCGTATTCAGAGGCATTGAGTCTCGTCGGATAGCCGTTCGATCGGTGGTGCTTGGGCATCGAATGCCAGGGTACATCGGGGAGGCAGTTGCCTCGCACAATAACAATCGGTCCACGTCCAGCGTTGGAGTGGTTACAAGCAGGACCTGCATCTGGTCCTGAGGAGGACAGAATGAATTCGTCGACAGTATCGGCTCGAAGCGCGCCGAAGGAGTCAGCCAAAACACATCGCAGGCAAGAGAGAACAATACAGATTCCCTTGGCATGGCTGGAGTTGCTGTTTGGACTCGTTTTGCTGATAGGCGTTGCAGTCTATCTATACGAAGCGACTCAACTTCCCGCTCCGATAAACCCCAAGGCAGTGGGGGCTGGCGATTTCCCGATGATGATAGCCATCGGAACCCTGGTCGCCGTTTTTATGATGTGCTGCCAAGGTCTGTGGAAAGTATTTAGGGAAAAGGAGCCTGTACTGGTGTCACTGAATCGCCCTGTCTCCGTCATTATTGCGATGTTTGTTCTGGGCGGTATTGGCGCTTTTCTGGACGCTCTGGGAGTCATCATTGCCATAGTGAGCCTGTCTGCTTTGCTCATGATGGCGGTAGGGGAACGACGGCCGCTTCAGCTCATTGCTGTTCCTCTGAGCTTGGCACTTGGCCTCTATGCTGTTTTCGTTCTCGTCCTCAGTGTCTATTTTCCTTAAGGTGTCGACATGTTTGAGAATATATTGCTTGGTTTCTCAGCATTCGCTGATCCGTTGGTGCCGATCGGGCTGGTTGTTGGTGCGTTGCTCGGATACATGATTGGGGCAGTGCCGGGGTTAGGGCCAAGCCTCGGTGTCGCGTTGCTGATTCCCTTTACCTATAGTCTCGATCCTCTGGTGTCGATCGTAACGTTGGTTGCCCTCTACGCCGCGGCTGAGTACGGCGGTGCCATTTCGGCGATACTTGTCAATTCTCCCGGCACTGCAGCTGCCGTGACCACATCCTGGGACGGTTTTCCGCTGACACAACAGGGCAAGGCCGGTGTCGCGCTGAACATCTCGATCGTTTCTTCGGGTATGGGCATTTTCGTCAGTACCATCCTGTTGTTCCTGACAGCGGTTCCCTTATCCGAATTTGCGTTAAACTTCGGCCCCACGGCCTATTTTGCGTTGGCCCTGGTGGGGTTGAGCCTTGTATCGGCCTTGTCCAGCGGCTCGGCGCTGAAGGGCGGTATCGCCATGGGCATTGGCCTTGCACTTGCGACTGTAGGGCTTGATGACCAGACCGGAATTCCCCGTTTCAGCTCACACCCCGAATTTTTCGAAGGTTTCCCGTTGGTACCGGTGTTGCTGGGGCTCTTCGCGCTTTCCGAGGTACTTTTCATGGTCGAGGCGGGGCCGTCCGAAAAGACCAAGAGTCAGCCGATGAGCGGTATTCTTGCGGTACCCTTGAAAACATTCGGCAAGTTGAAATTTCATCTGATGCGCAGTTCGCTCATTGGCTATGTCATTGGTGTCGTGCCGGGCGCAGGTGCCTCGATCGCTGCCTTTGTTTCCTACGCGGTTGCCAAGAAGACCTCGAAGACGCCCGAACAGTTCGGAAAGGGCAGCATAGAGGGCATCGCTGCATCGGAGGCGGCCAACAATTCGGCGGTATCAGGAGCTCTGGCGCCATTGCTGGCGCTGGGCATTCCTGGATCACCAACCACGGCGATCATGATTGGCGCCCTGATGATACACGGCATCCAGCCTGGCCCTTTGCTGTTCACCACCAAGCCGGAGATTCCCTACACGATCTTTGCCTCCCTCTGGATCAGCGTTCCGGTGATGGTCTTTATCGGCCTGGCGGGGGCCAGGTACTGGGCGAAAGTCGCCGATGTACCTCGTCCGGCGATTGCGGCAATCGTTGCGGCCATCTGCCTGATGGGAGCCTACGCCTCCGAAAACTCGATGTTCCCGGTGTATGTCACCTTGGCATTCGGTGTTATCGGCTACCTTCTGCGCAAGGTCAATATCCCACTGGCGCCGATCATTCTGGCTCTGGTGTTGGGCGAAATGCTTGAAACGAATTTCCGTCGCGCACTGGTCATTTCCAATGGAAATCTCGATATCTTCTATACCAGTCCGCTAACGTTGATCCTGCTGTCGGTTGCAGTTCTGTCCTTTGCGATGCCGATTGTTCGGTTTCTACACGAGAAATTCAACCTGCGTCGACATGCTCGAAAAGTCTCTCACGAAGAAGAGTAATGTTGCTATTTTGTCGAGATATAGGCTAATCCGTCCATGACGTTTCAAGCCCGTAACCGCAGATCGATTTTGATTTGCTGTTGCGGGCTCTTTTTTCTCCTTCATGTGTCATGGGTGATCGAGCATTGGCGCCTTTGGCTTCGATATTTGTGCTGCCATATGGTGGATTTATTCCTTAGGGGGTCGCATTGACCAATTTGATTAAGTTGTTGACGCTTTATTTGTCTTCAACTTCTGTAGGCTGGGCTTTTCGTGAAATAGGAATGCCATTGCCGTTCTTGATAGGGCCCATCATGTTGTCAGCCACGCTATACGTTTCAGGCCTGGTAACGACACCAGTATCTGCAAAGACCCGACCTCTGGGCCAGATGATCATTGCTTCGACGGTAGGTATGGCCTTTACCAGTGATGCGTTGGCCATCGTCATGACTATGGCACCTGTCATTGTCGGACTGACATTTCTTACCAGCATGAATGCCGTAGGAGTGTCGGTTCTGCTCAGGCGATTTACTGGGCTCGATTACCCAACGGCACTGCTGGCCACTATGCCGACCAGCCCGGTGGAAGCTGTTGTTATCGCGGAAAAGTTTGGCCTGAACCTCGGTCTGGTCGTCCTGTCACAAACCATCAGAATAGCTAGCGTTGTGGTGCTCATTCCTATCGCGTTGTATTTAGCCGATGGTTGGCCTGGCGATCCCGCTAGAGGGCTTGATTCGGCGTATGTATTCGATCTGGGTGGCGTCGCGCTACTGGCGATTTCCGCTTTGGCAGGTGGGCTTCTGTTCAAGATATTACGCTTGCCAAACCCCTATTTTTTCGGATCCCTGTTGAGCTGTGCCGTCGTATCCAGCAGTGGCCTGCAGGTGGCACCTTATCCATACCTGGTTCTGGCAGGGGCCCAAGTGGTGCTTGGCACCTGGCTGGGTTCTGTGTTTACCAAGGACCTCTTTTTCGGTGGCGGAAAGCTGACGCTTGCGCTGATCGTCTCGATGTTGTGCTTTATTCTTTTTACCAGCGCTACCGCTATTGTCTTCGCCGAGCTGATTGGCCAGCCTTGGGAAACAATGGTGCTGAGTGCCGCCCCCGGAGGAGTGACAGAAATGGCATTGACCGCGCAATTTCTGGGATACGATGTGGCGATTATCACCTCTTTCCAGGTCGTGAGGATCTGTATTCTCATGCCGGGGATACACGGGTTTATCGCCGTGGCGCGTCGATATGAATCCGAGCGTTCAGGATAACCTTTCCATTGGCAGATGGAATATCCGTGTAGTGGGTAAGAGAAGTGCGTTAATCAGTGCAGCAAGGAGGTATCGGTGGCAGTGATTGGCCCAGTGGATCATGCCGGGCCAATCGACGGGTGCAGGCTTGCGAATCAGGCGTGGGTTTCAGCCGATGGTACGACCGAGCCTGGCAGCTCGGTTCCGTACAATATGTCTCGACGCAATGCCTCTATCTGCTGACAAGTGAGGACGGACCTAGCCAACTCGTCGAACTTGTCGATCAGTTCCTGATCCGACAGTGGGTCTTCCGGATCGCCTTTCCGGGTTGCCTGGAAATGCTGGACTCGCCGGCCGTCTTTTAGATGAACGAGCAACCTGGCCATGCGTTGCTTCGGATAGGCAGAGGCCAGATCTGCATCCTCGCTGACGGTTATTCTCTGCATCAAAGCGCGAATTTCCTGCCTTGCCAGTGTCTCTGGTGTGAAAGCTGCCAGCCGGACGCCGCCCAGCAGCAATTGTGCCGCGAGGCAGTACTGAATGCTGAACCGGGCTTCTTGGGCCGAGCGGGGCTCCGGTCGGTTGCACATCTGATAGGTGGCGCTGTACCCCTCGACATGAATCGAGCCGATGTCATCGGGTACGAATCCATCGTTTTCCTGCATAAGCTTCAGCCCATCGAGCGCGGGAAATATGTGTCCGCAGCAACCGTGGTTCTTGACCGTCATGCGAGTGATAGGCGTCCAGTCGCCGATACCCTCGAGCGCTATGTCCCAGTCACCGCACGACGCGCTAGTCGCCGCGGCGTAACCTTTGTCCGCATGCAGGCTGTCAAGGGAAGCAGTGACGCCCTTGGCTGCGGCGAGGCCCGCCAGAATCCCTGCGTCGGCCGCATGGCCCGGATGGAGGGCCTTGGCCATGCCTTCACCCTGGAGATTCTGTTGATGGCCGCCGGCAAAACTGCTGGACAGGGCAATGGCATGAGCAATTCGATCTGCGTCACATCCCAGGATCATGGCGGTCGAGACGGCGGCGCCTATAGTGCCCACCGTCGAGGTGGTATGCCAGTAGCGGTAGTGGCTGGGCTGAATGGCCAGTGAAATCCGGCAGCCAACCTCGTAGCCGGCAATGATGGCGCGGTGCAGCTGTTCGAGTGAGGTTCCCTTGTCCTGTGCCATGGCCAGGGCGGCGGCAATTGTCGGGCTTCCTGGGTGATAGCCGCCATCCTTGAAGATGTCATCGAATTCGACGGTATGGCTTGCGGTGGCGTTCAGGAGGGCCGCGTGCCGCGCGGATCCGGTTTGACCATCGACGTAAGAAATGGCCTTGCCCTGGCCGCGGCTGGCGGCAAAAGCCTCGGACAGCAGTGTCGTCGGTGGAAGTACGCAACCCGGTAGTGTCGTGGCGAACCAGTCGAGGAGAGCGCGTCGTGTCGCCCAGGTCACGTCTGCATTCAAGCATTGGCTGTGCCAGGCAGCTGCCGTGTTGGCCAGTACAACAATGGGATTGGTCATGGTGTGATCTTGATCCTGAAGGCACAGGGCCGTTGGTCAACACTGTGGGTTGTGGACAGGCCGGCGAGTGCTCAGTTGATGGCGCCAGCTGCCCGCATTGCCTCGATTTCCTCTGCTTCGTAGCCGAGTTGTGTGAGAATCTCCGTGCTCTGTGCCCCCATTGGCTGCGGTGGCAGTGTGACTTCCGGCTGGCTATCGGACAAGTTGAAGGCAGCGACCGGGACCGTCAGGCCGTTGATGGCACTATTGGGAACCGCATGCTTGTACAGTACCTGTTGGTTGGCCACCTGGTGGTCGGACAGAGTTTCTTCCATGCGGCGTATGCGCGCGGCCGGGATGCGTCTCTTCTGCAAGAATTCTTCCCAGTAGTCCGCCGTCATTGTGCCGATGATCTTCGATAGGGCGTCGCTTTCTTCGGCATGGGCGTCCAGGCGCTGATTGTTATCGGTCTTGATCATGTCTTCGCGACCGAGCGCTGTCCAGAGGCGCCGCTGTTGCTGAAGGTTCGAAGCGGCGATCATTATCGGTACGTCGGCCGCTTGATAACAGCCAATGGTGGCGAAGGGGAAGGTGTTGCCCTTTTGCTCGGGGTGTTTGCCGTTCCAGAGATAGCCGGTGAGGTGGGAACTGGACAGTATCAGCGCAACGTCGAGCATGGAAACATCAACAAATTGGCCTTTACCGCCGTTCCGTTCACGCTGGAACAGGGCGGTCGAGATCGCAAGGGCCGCCGTCGTGCCAGTGGCATAGTCGACCACTGGAGCGCCCGATTTCAGGGGTCTGCCGTCGCCATGTCCCGTCATTGCCATCATGCCGGAGAATGCCTGGATCACGTTGTCGTAGGCGGTTTGCTTACGACGGGGGCCGGTCGATCCGAAGGCGGAAATCGAACAATAGATCAGCTTCGGGTTCAGTTTAGACATTTCTTCATAGCCCAGGCCGAGCTCATCGAATGCACCTGGCCGGTAGTTTTCCACGAATACATCTGCCGTTGAAATGAGTCGCATCATTGCCTCACGCCCTTCGGGGGTCTTGAGGTCGAGTGCCAGCGTTTTCTTGTTGGAAGCCTGAGCCATGAATGCGGTGCCCATTCCGATGTCGTTCAAGGCACGGTCAGAGCCCTGCATGCGTGCCTGATCGGGGTCATTGGGAGACTCGACCTTGATGACTTCGGCCCCCAGTACGGCCATTTGATAGCTGGCAAAGGGGCCCGCGAGTACATGTGTTGTATCGACGACTCGAATTCCATCAAATGCTTTGGTCATGGGGACTCACCTGATTACGTACCGGAGTTTTAGCAGGAGACCGAACCGGTCTGGGCGGGGTCTCGAGATCGAAGTTATGGGGGCGGGAAAGTTTCGTATGGCGGTTATTGGCCATCGAAGCCCATCAGGTCACACCGAAGGGGGCACTTACCCCTTCGGTGCAAGATGTGGCGAACAAGGAGGCATGCAGCCGTTACTCGCTAATGCCCGCTGTCTTCAGCTGTTTTTCCGCGATGTCACTGATCCGATGAACGAAGTCCGTGTACTCCTCGGGGCCCATCCAGGAATCGACGACCCCGGCATTGCGCGCATAGGTCTGGTAGTCCTCCGCACGCATCGCCTTGTGGAAGGCATCGGCAATTTTCTGTTGGATGTCCATCGGGATATCTGCTGGACCGAATATGCCTCGAACCTGCAGCCAACTGGTGTCGACCTCATAACCTTGCTCGCCGAAGGTAGGCAGATCAGGCAGGCCGGTCAGGCGCTCTTCTCCCAGGACACCCAGGCCGGTGATGCGGTTTGCATCGAAGAAGGAACTTACCGAGCCAAGGTTAGAGACGCCCACATCCACGTGGCCGCCCAGCAGCGCGGCGACAATATCTGGTGTGGAGTTGAAGGCGACCCAGTTGAACTTGACGTCAGCGGCCTCTTCGAGCATTGAAATGCCTATGCTCTGCATCGAACCGATGGGGCCAAAGCCTCCCATATTGATCTGCCCATCGTTTTCCCGGGCCTTGGCGATCAGGTCGTCAAGGTTCTTGATATCGGAATCGGATTTGACGAACAGCAAGATGGCATCTTCCTGTGTCGAGGCGATCCAGGAGAAATCATCAGGCGTGAAGGTTCCCTCGAGATTGGTCAGCATGGACGTGAAGTGGGTCAGCGTATTGACGCCAAGTGTCAGGCCATCAGGTTTGGCGCCACGAACCCGCGTCATCTGGGTAGCGCCGCCCCCGCCGGGAGAATTGATAACGACAACCTGCTGGCCGATCTCTGGTTCCAGCGACTTCGCCAACGTCCTGATGAATACATCCGCAGAGCCACCCGCCTTGGTGTGCATGATCATGTTGACGGGACCCGTCGGCCAGTCATTGTCGGCCAGGGCTGTTCCTGCACTACACAGCAATATCGTGGCGGCAAGGCTGGTCGTGCTTAGGACACGGCGGGTTGTGCTTAGACAGAACGTACTTGGACAGAATGTGCTTAGACAGGCTGTGTTTAGATAGCTGCAGGCGTTCTTTGTGATTTTCTGTAGCATGTCCGGCGCTCCAATTGGGTATTATTCTTTGAATATCTGATGCTGGGGCTGAGCCCTTGCATCAAGAATCCCAAAAAGCATGTGAGCGTGGTACTGATGATTTGTCAGTCATTGGGCATGTTTTGGTCAGGCAAGCCTGGGCGCTACTCCAGGTTCGTCATTGGCGCTTTTGTGGCGACTTTTGCAAAGGAGAGAGCCAACAATAAGGCTCGAATATCGAACCCATTGAATCTAGGTCAAGATGGGTTGGCTGAAGAATGAAGGTGGGAAGTTATTGCGTATTGGCCAATAGTTCGCGCATCCAGGATAAAAATTTCAGCAGTGGCTCGGATGGCTTCATGTTTCGCGGCCATGTCAGGTAATAACCTTCACCTGTTTTGCACGTGGTCTCAAAGGGCGCAATAAAACTGCCATTCTGAAGTTGGCGTTCTATGAAGACCTTGACTGCGATAGCCACACCAATGTTCATCGAGGCCGCTTCGTAGGCCAAGGCTGAGTTGTCGAAGCGAATACCGGCATCGGCGTCGATGTTGGCGCCGGCCGACGAAAGCCAGCTGGCCCAGTCGTTGGGGCGTGCCATGGAGTGCAGCAGGCGTATGCGGGACAGGTCCTGTGGTGATGTCAGTTTCGCCGATTCCATCAGCGCCGGGGAGCATATCGGGATGAGCTCGATGTCCACCAGCTTCTCGGCATGCAGGTCGGGCCAGTCGCCGCGGCCAGAGCGGATGGAGGCGTCGATATTCTGCGTGTCGAAATCCACCGGTGACAGCGAGGACGATAACCTGACTTCGATAGATTCGTTAGTGTCATGGAAGTTGGCCAGTCGGGGGATCAGCCAGCGTTGCGAGAAGGTCGTATAGGACTGAATCGAAAGAATATCTCTTCGGCCCCGGCGCGACACCTTGCGCGCGGCACTGCCGATGTCCTGAAAGGCCTGAGTGATGCCTTCATACAGCTCCTTGCCCTCGCGTGTCAGCTCGATACCTCTGTGCAGGCGCCGGAAAAGGGCGACACCCAGGTAGTCCTCGAGCACCCGAACCTGGCGACTGACGGCAACCTGGGAAACGTTCAGCTCCTCAGCTGCGCTGGTCAGACTGCAAAGCCGTGCTGCGGCTTCGAAGGTTCTCAGTGGGTTAAGGGGAGGGAGGGGGTATTTCATTTCACCACCGTAAAAAGTTAGGCAGGATGCACTCTTGCCGATCTTGGGTACCTGGTCATACCAGCGTCATGAGTAAGCTCAAACTGGCCGGTAAAACGCTAACCGTGTGGCAGCTGTTGGGAACCGACCCGGCCAGGGAATGGGAGGCTCACTCCAGGCCCCGCTAGTGGTCGGCGTGGGGCTGGGTATTGCACTCGTCCAGTGCGCGCAGGGTTTCCTGTCGTAGAGAGTTTGACGCTGGAGTCTCGACGACTCGTACGATAAAGCGTTCGCCGTGACCGATAGGCAAAGGCAGGACACCTTTACTTCCAGATTGATCTGGCGACGAGATCGCTGACAACGGCACGAATGGTATCACGCACTAGAGTGAGCGCCTTTCCCGACTTTGGTCTTGTCGCATAGCCATGCAGAGGAGGCCTATCTGTGGAGCGCTCTGCATGCCTGGTGCCGGTGGAAATATGGATGATCACTTACAGCATGCTACCCACCACGATTACCATCCCGAAGGTCGCGACGCCTGCGGCGACTGGCCAGCCAAGGGTTCGGGTGCGATACCATACTCCGAAAGTGACGATACAGCCGAGGAGAGTGGCACTCCAGCTAGTGGCGTCTGGTTGCTGAGGAATCAGTGACACGCCAAGTACAGCAGCAATCATCAGCGGACCGAGGATGCCGAGCCATTGGGGAAGTGCGTCAACATCGCTATTGGCCTGTTGGCGCAAGTGCCTGCGCATCCACAGTAAAGGCAGCATGCGCATGGCGAGGGTGCCCAGTGCCGTGACCAGTACAGCGATCCATAGTGCGCTGCTCATGTCGTGCTTCCTCCACGCGGTTGAATGGTATAGAACGCTGCAGCACCCAAGACAGCAGCCAGCGGAATGGCCACATTGCTGTAACCGAACAGCGCCAGGGCAAGTGCCGCAAAGGTCGCAACTGACAGGGCGAGTACCCAGCGGATGGAGGTACAGCGAGGTATCAGCAGCACCAGGAACAACGATGGCAGGGCAAAGGGCATGACTTCACTGAGCAGTGGCCAGCTCTTGATCATCCAGTCACCGGCAATGGCGCCCAGGGCTGACCCGGCTACCCAACTACCCCAGGCCAGTCCGGCGGCCCCTGTGTACCAGCCGATTCGTTGTTGTTCGGGCATGTGTGGCAAACGGCTGTGGGCGAGAGCGAAGATCTGGTCGGTCAATCCATGCATCAACCACGGCCACCAACGATTCCTGGTCAGCCAGGGTGCAATGTTCGGTGCATAAACGATGTGGCGAATATTGATCAGCAGCGTCATGGCGACCGTTAGCCAGAGGGGCGCACCACCGGCAGCCATGCCAACGAACAGAAACTGGGAGGCACCTGCATAGATGAGCGTCGAGATGACGATAGTCTCCCAGGCATTGAATCCGGCCTGAACCGAAATCAAGCCAAATGAGATGGCAATCGGAATATAGGCACCGAGCAAGGGGATGGCGTCACGCATGCCCGCAAGCCAGGGGCGGGAAGATTGCAAGAGGGCTTGTGAGCTCATGGGGCTGTTCCTCTTGAAGAGGTATAGATGATGGTGACCAACAAGGTCGCCCAGTTTTCTCCCGTCATGTATTGATGTGGCCGGTCCGCTTCGAAATCCGTGCTTTCACCAGCCTTGATATATTGCAGAGCACCTTCAGGGCCTACCTGGATCTCACCGCTGATGACAGTGATGGTTTCCCGTGCACCAGGGGTATGAGCCTCCGCATGACGGCTGGTATGAGGCGCGCATCGCATCCAGTAGGCATCCACCGGGGGGCTTCCCTTGCCCTGGTCAATCAACTGGACTTGTACACCGTCTTCACCCAACGGTATGGCGATAGGCTTGACCAGCGTGCCAAACGGCACCTGTAGCTGAACGGCCAGGCGCCATAGTGTGTCCAGGGTGGGGTTGCCCTGGCCCTGTTCGAGACGTGACAGATTTGACTTGGCGATACCAGCTTGAGTGGCCAGCTGCGATAACGACAGGCCCTGGGCAATGCGCAGAGACTGCAGGTGCTCACCCAAGGTGCCGAGGGAAAGGGTATCCATGTGTGATATGTCCAGAATTTTGCTGTTCAGTCGCCCGGGCTCTATCCAGCCGCCCGGTAAGGCATCACGCTGGTAGTCTGAAGCTGATGCCTGAGAGTGTTCCATTTATCGAACGTTCTATAAATGGAACATTAGAGGCGTTATATGGAGAGGTCAAGCCTAGTCTTGGCGATAGTTAGTCTTTGGCCATAGTTAGTCTTTGGCCATAGGCAGCGCTTGGTCGAGGACATCGCTGATCAAGAACAGCGCTTGGTCAAGGACAACGCTCGGTCAAGGGCAGCACCGGGCCACAGACCAAAAGGCATTCCGGGGTACGCTGTCTAGGGCGGCTTTTATACCGCCGGCGCCGGAGGGTAGCCGCCATTTCCAGACTCGGAGCGCCCATGACATTATCATTAGCAGGGAAATGATTTTCTCAATGCGATAACCTATGCCGCATACCTCTGGTAGATGTCTTCAGCATCATCCGGAGAGCATCGTCCACCGACTTGGTTTACTGAACATCATGAACTCGACCATCGAACTGCTGAAATCCCACCGTTCCATTCGCAAGTTTACTGATCAGCCGATTCCCCGGGAGCTGCTGGTCGAGCTGATACAGGCTGGCCAAGCTGCCGCGACTTCCAGTCATGTGCAGGCCTACAGTGTGATTCATGTCAAGGATCAGGCGAATCGCGAGATGATCGCCGAACTGTCGGGTGGACAGTCCTATGTCGCATCCTGTGCCGCTTTTCTGGTGTTCTGCGCAGACATGAAACGACCCACAGAGGCTTCGGAGCGCGCAGGCTCTCACGTCGTGCGCGGGATGACGGAACAGCTGCTGGTAGCCAGTGTGGATACGGCGTTGTTTGCCCAGAATGTGGCCATCGCAGCAGAGTCGGAAGGGCTGGGACTCTGCTATATCGGGGGGATTCGCAACAATCCCCAGCAAATCAGCGACCTCCTGCATCTACCCAAGCATGTCTATCCCGTGTTCGGCATGTGTCTTGGCTATCCTGCACATCAACCTGATATCAAGCCACGCCTGCCAGTGGAAGCGATCCTCAAGGAGGATTACTACACCGATGACCAAGCCCTGGTAGAAGCCTTTGATGAGTCCATTCACGCCTACTATCAGTCGCGCAAGGGTGGTGGCAACAAGGACTCCAACTGGTCACGCAACCTGCGACCTCTGTTCGATGACAAGCTGCGTGCCCACATGCGTGAGTTTCTGATCGAGCGTGGCTTTGAGATGAAGTGAACCGAGTGCCGATTCAGTGATCAGAAGAGCAGGATACTGTTTCTAGACGTGATGTAGGACAGCGAATGCCCGCCTTGCTCGGCGCAATGAAAAAAATCTGAACACTGAGAGAACTTTTCTGAACAAAGTTGTCAGAGTAAGTACAGACAACATGCGCGATGGCAGTCGCTAGCAGTGTTGTTCTGGTTTGCTAAATCGATCTTTGCGCCCCATGTTCTGCATGGGGCGTTTTTTTTACAGAGAGGCCTTTGTGGGCTGCCGCAGTGAACTGCCAGGGGCCGAGTCGGTTCATGAGGTGTATGAAAAGAAGGACAGCCTGTCCTGAGCATGACTCAGGCCCTGGTCACCGGTGACCAGGGCCTGAGTGGCAAGCACCATAGGGTGATAAGAGTGGCAGGACAAGAGTGGCGACGTCAGGCGCTACGCAGTTGTCGACGCATGCTCAGCACCGCATTGAGAACGTCCCGCCGGGTGACGATGCCAATCAGCCGTCCTTGTTCAGTGACAGGGTAGATCTTGGGTTTGGCGCCCAGCATCTCCTGAGCCAGGTCGACGATACTCTTGGTCGGGGAGACGGTCAGCACTTCATTGCGCATCAACTCGTTGACCAATGGGGCCTCGACATCCAGATACAGGCTTTCGATCACCTTGCCCAGGACATCCTGCTCTGAAATGAAGCCGATGACATGGTCATGACTATCGACAACAGGGGCCCCCGGTAAGCGGTGGAGCGCCAGTCCTTCTGCCAGAGTGGAAATCGATGTCGTACCAGTGACCCGATAGCAATCACGGGACATGATGTCGCGGACAATGGATGGAGGGGCTTTCAGGGGCATGGTTGCTCTCCTAGTTGTCAAGGACGGTTACCTCTGTCCGTCCTGTTCTACACGGCCGGTATTCGGGCGGCGCAGGATGCTTGCAGAGCCGTTCAGTCAATGCATGAATTCAGCGTAGCTCACTACAGCATGAAATATGGGTAAGAGAATGCTGAAATATACTTGTTGGTCCTGCATCAGAGACCATAGGATCTGGGCGGCAAAGGAAACACTGCATTAATGCCTGCGCGTGCGAATCACTTGGCTATAGCCGCCATCCATGGCGGTTACCCTACGGGCCATCCGAGGGATGTTCCAATTCGCTCCCGGCGAATTGGTGCGCGGTGCTCACCATCCTCACCTATACCCTATAGGCTCCGGTTGTTGCGCTCCGTGCGCCTTGTGCGAACCCATGCTCCGGCATAAAGCGAGAGACTAGCCTATGGATGCGAAAGAGTACCTGGCCCGAAAAGGGCTTGATGGAAAGAAAGACAAGGAGAAAGCCACAACCCTTGAAGAGAAGGCATGGGAGCGTGCTCGTGGCTCTCATGACCATCGCCCCAAGGCAGGAACGCCCCATGATTGGGAAGACTGGGAGCGCTACCATGACGTGCTCGCCGAAGGTGCAGAACAGCTGGAGCAGAAGATCGATCATCAGGCGCATCACGATGCTGTCGAACCACTTTCTGGCAGCGGCAAGGCTGCAGGAGGTGTGGAGCACTTTACACCTGAGCCCTCTCAGGGGGCCGCCACTCGGGCTTCAGTCTCTCCTGAAACCGCAGCGCATGAGCCTCTCCAGCCAGGAAGCATACACTCCCGAGAGGGAATGGCCCGGGCGTTGGTGGCATCGCCTTCAGCGCGCATGGCGCTGCTGTTGCTGGCGGTCTTGCTGCCTCCCCTGGCAGTTGCCGTGAGCGAAGGAGGACCTCGACGTACGGCCATTGCCTTCATGCTGATGCTGGTGGGATGGCTGCCCGGAGTGGCCTATGCAGTGTGGTGGCTGCTGAAGCTGTATCGTCGACATCAGGAAGAATAGCGATTATACCGTTATCTTCCTTGAGGTGTGGCACCTACACATGATGCCTTGCTGCTCATGAGAAATCAGAGTGGCGAGGGTGCCTCCGTATTTCCCTTGTTCAGCAGTGCATGCAGGTTGCCGTATACTTGCCGTCAACTTGATGTTGCTTATGGAGTTGACGGTGAGCCTGCTTGTCCTGGTGACAGCCCTCTGGGCCTTTTCGTTCTCATTGATTGGTGTCTACCTGTCTGGTCAGGTGGACAGCTACTTTGCTGTGCTGATGCGTGTAGGACTGGCATTTCTTGTCTTCTTGCCATTGCTCCGGCCGCGCCTGTTGCGTCCCAGGCAAATGGTGGTGCTGCTGGGGGTGGGGGCGCTCCAGCTGGGCGTGATGTACATCTTTTTCTACCAGTCCTTCCTGTTGCTGTCGGTTCCGGAAGTCCTGCTGTTCACCATCTTCACGCCCATCTACATCGCATTGCTCGACGACCTGTTGTTTGGTCGTTTTACGCCGTTCTATCTGTTGACTGCCATATTGGCTGTCATTGGTGCTGCGGTCATTCGTTACCAGAGCGTCAGTGAAAGCTTCTGGGCAGGTTTCTTGGTCGTGCAGGGAGCCAATCTGTGCTTTGCCCTGGGGCAGGTCGGCTATCGTCGTTTCTCGGCGACCCTGCCTGACGAACTGCCGCGTCATAGTGTCTTCGCCTGGTTCTATCTCGGTGCCCTGGTGGTAGCACTGCCTGCCTTCTTACTGCTGGGCAACGTAGAGGCGTTGCCGACAAGCGGGCTGCAATGGGGAGTGCTGTTGTGGCTCGGGCTGGTCGCTTCCGGGCTGGGCTTCTTCATGTGGAACCTGGGGGCGGTAAAGGTTGATGCCGGAACGCTGGCGATCATGAACAATGCACTGATACCGGCAGGGCTGCTGGTCAATCTGGTGATCTGGAACCGAGATGCCGATCTGATGAGATTGGCACTGGGAGCTGTGATCATCGGCGTCTCCTTGTGGCTCAACCACTGGTGGAAGAAACGCAAGGAAGCTGCCTTGGTGTCCTGAGGTGAAGGTAAATCAGGCGTCCTGAGGTGCATCAGGAAACCTGAAGCCATCTGATCATGCGGCGGGTTTGCCCGCTTCCCGGCAGGTCGCCATAATGAGCGCTTGCCTAGCGAAGGATGCGTGCATGCAAGCGTTCAAGAATATTGGTCTGATCGGTCGCCCGGGGAGTGCCAAGGTACTGGAGACTCTCAAGCGCCTGATCCGCTTTCTGGATAACCAGGGCTACCATGTCATCGTCGAAGACAGGACCGCTTCGACGTTGCTGGAACGAGGCCATGCCGAAGCCAGCCGTCGGCTGCTCGGCGAGTTATGCGATTTGGTGATTGTGGTCGGAGGCGATGGCAGCCTGCTGGGAGCTGCGCGTACTTTGTGTCATAGCGGTACGTTGGTGCTTGGCGTGAATCGCGGACGCCTTGGCTTCCTGACGGATATCTCGCCGGACGAACTGGAAGAAAGAGTCGGTGAGGTCCTGGAGGGCAAGTATGAAGTGGAACAGCGCTTCCTGCTCGATGCAGAACTTTACCGGGGCGATGACCTGGTGGGTAGCGGTGATGCTCTGAACGAGATCGTGCTGCACCCGGGAAAGGCCGTGCGCATGATCGAGTTTGAACTGTTCATCGATGGTCAGTTCGTCTACAGCCAGCGCAGCGATGGCCTGATTGTGGCCACGCCCACGGGTTCCACGGCATACGCCATGTCCGGTGGTGGTCCTATCATGCATCCCAAGCTGGATGTTCTGACATTGGTTCCCATGTTTCCTCATACCCTGTCCAGCCGGCCTATCGTGATTGATGCGGCCTGTGAGATTCGGGTACATATCGGTGAAACCAACCAGACATACCCGCATATCAGCTGCGATGGTCAGACTCGGGCTGTGGCCAAGCCTGACGATGTATTGGTGATCCGCCGCAAACCGAAGTGTGTGCAACTGGTGCATCCGCTCGGCCACAACTTCTACGATGTGCTGCGTAGCAAGTTGGGCTGGAGCCACCGGTTGGGAGATTGAGGTGACGGCCAACGTATTGGAAGGTTATGACCTGATTGGTGATGTGCATGGCTGTGGCGCAACCTTGGCTGTGTTGCTGGAACGCCTTGGCTATCACCTGAAGGGCGGGGTTTATCGGCATCCTCGGCGCAAGGTGGTCTTTCTTGGTGACTTGATCGACCGGGGACCGCGTATTCGGCTGGCCGTGAGCATTGCCAAGCGCATGGTGGAGGAGGGCGAAGCCTATATCGTGCTGGGCAACCATGAAATCAATGCCCTGAGCTATACCCAGAAGGCTCCACCTGGGCTGGAACGTGAATGGCTTCGGCCACATACCCCTCGGCATAATCGCATCATCAAGGAAACGCTGGATCAGTATCACGATCATCCGCAGGAATGGGATGACGCGCTGAGCTGGTTCGCCAGCCTGCCCTTGTGCCTCGACATCGATGGTATCCGCGTCGTTCATGCGTGTTGGGATCATGCCAGGGTCGACAGGCTTCGTGAGTTGAATCCCGATACCTGCATCGACGCGGAATTTCTGGTCAGGGCCTCGATTCCGGACACCGAGGAGTTTGATATTCTCGAGCGTCTGACGCGGGGCGGGGCGATCAAGTTGCCGCAGGGAGTGGTGATTCACTCCGGGGATGGTTTCTCCCGGCGTACCTTCAGGACGCATTTCTGGGCCCAGGATCCCATTACCTGGGGAGACGTGGTGTTCCAACCGGATAACTTGCCTCAGGGGCTGGAGGGGCGGCCGTTGTCGGGTGAGGAGAAGGCGTCGCTGAGCTATTATGGGCCTGATGAACCCCCCTTGTTCATCGGGCACTACTGGTGCGAGGGCATTCCTGCATTGCCTGCGCCTAATATTGCTTGCCTTGACTATAGCGCGGTCAAGTTCGGGCGACTTGTGGCCTATCGCCATAGTTTCGCCAGCTACGCAAAGACGGGGCGCCTTGATGCCGATAACTTTATCTGGGTGCCAGTTCCCCGGGATGCCAATGCGCGGCTTACTCCCCGAGAGATGGAATTTGACTGATACAAAACATTACAAATTATTTTTGTCCAGTCGTGAAACCTTTTCCCCAGGTCAGCGTCAGAGTAGGTGTTCCCTTGAATGATCCCTTGCTCTTGTCCGGCGGCCCCCTCCGCCGGACTTTTTGTATGTGTATGATTTCCCTTCCCGCGCCAGGATCAGGGTGTGATCCTGACGTAAAGAGCGTGAAGACAGCCATGAGCGTGAAGACAGCCAGCGTGCAGGAGGCACCATGTATCGGATCTTGCTGATCCCTCACGATATCGATACCCGCGAGTTGCGCCAGGCGCTGTGGGCACACCGGATTGGCCACCGCTTCACCAATGAAGAAGATGGACAGGTGCTGTGGCTGGCGGATCCAGGGCAGCAGGGGGCAGTGGAAGAACTGTTGGGTCGCTGGCAGCGGGGAGAGGCCTTGACCCCGCCTCCGCAGGCACAGGCTGGAACTTCACTGGATTGGCAGCGTGTCCTGCGCCATCTACCCGTCACGGTACTGACGTTGGTGCTGAGCCTGGTTGTCTTTGGCGCCCAGGCGCTGTGGGGTGACATGGCGCTGATCTGGATGACGATCGTCCCGGTAGGTATCAGCGGAGGGGCCCTGGCGGTGGGAACACTCGCCGATAGCATGGCCTCCGGGCAAGTGTGGCGGCTGATCTCACCGATCTTCCTGCATTTTGGCTGGATGCACCTGATCTTCAACATGATGTGGCTATGGTACTTCGGGCGCCAGATCGAGCTGCTCAACGGCCCTTTGCGCATGTTCACTTTGGTCATCGTGGCCGGGGTGGCAAGCAACCTGGCACAGTACGCCACGGGGAGCGTGTTCTTCGGTGGCATGTCGGGAGTCGATTATGCGCTGTTGGGCTATGTCTGGTTGATGATGCGCAGAGCTCCGCAAAGTGGCTTCTTTGTACCGCAGATGCTTGTCGTGTTCATGCTGCTGTGGATGGTATTCACGATGACGGGTTTTGCTGGGCTGGTCGGCTTTGGCAACGTTGCCAATGCCGCTCATCTGGGCGGGCTGCTCGTGGGCTTGGCGCTCGGCTGGTATCATTCACGCAAACCAGCCATTTAGTGTGGATGTTTCGATGAGTGACATGACCTTCGAACGAATGATTTCCCAGATGACACCGGCCATTTACGAGAGCCTCAAGCAGGCGGTGGCCCTGCGCAAATGGCCTGATGGGCGTCGCCTCACCCAGGAGCAGACCGAACTTTCCCTGGAAGCAGTGATTCGCTACGAAGTCGAGAACAATGTTCCGCCGCAGCAGCGCGTGGGGTATCTGGAACAGCGCACGTGCGGTGGTTCATCCAGTGGCACCGATATTCCTGCTGAACTGGCAGGTCTGGGCCGGGATGCCAGTCGTGACTGACATGCTTGCCAGTGGTTGCCTGACCAAGATGTCCATCGAACCGGCCACTCCCGCTCGTTACACCTTGCGTGCGGGGGAGGCGCGTCTGCCGCTCAATGATTACCTCGGCAAGCCCTTGAGCCTGAGATGGACAGGTGCCATCGCTTGTACCCATTGCGGCCGGCCCAGCAAGAAAAGCTTCGGCCAGGGGTATTGTTATCCCTGCTTCAAGCGTCTGGCGCAGTGCGATTCCTGCATCATGAAACCTGAACTGTGCCATTTCCACGAAGGTACCTGCCGCGAGCCAGAGTGGGGCGAGCGCTTCTGCTTCCAGCCTCATATCGTCTATCTGGCCAATGCCTCCGGACTCAAGGTCGGTATCACACGTGCCAATCAGATGCCTACCCGCTGGCTTGACCAGGGCGCGGTCCAGGCATTGCCGATCATTGCCGTGGATAGTCGTCAGCAATCCGGTTTTGTCGAAGTGCTGTTCAAGAACGAAGTCTCGGACCGCACCAACTGGCGAGCCATGCTCAAGAACGATACTGCGGAGATCGATCTGGCTACCGAGCGTGATCGGCTGCTTGATACTCTGGCTCCTGGTCTTGAGGAACTGCATGAGCGTTTTGGCCAGGATGCCATCCGTGTGCTTGACGAGCCGGCGCAGCGTTTCACCTACCCCGTGCTCGAGTATCCCACCAAGGTAGTTTCCCACAACCTCGACAAGACTCCGGAAATCGAAGGAGTGCTGATGGGCATCAAGGGCCAGTACCTGATGCTTGATAGCGGTGTGATCAATCTGCGCAAGTACACGGGTTACGAGATTGAGCTGATGGCGTGAGGCCGCCCCAGGTCCGCCGTTTTATCTATTTTCCTGTCAGGTTGTGTCGGTTGCCCGTAGCCCGTGGCTTCCCACGACCTGGCTGTGTCTTCCCTCCCGCATCATTGCCTTCCCTTTCCCTTTCCCTTTCCTTTTCTCTTTTTCCCTCATCCCGTCCTGGTAGCCAGGGCGGGGGACGCATTCTATTGATGAATCCGAATTAGACTAAAGTCTCATTATTGGTTTCTCGAAAATTGATAATAAGTTTTCGGAATATTCATTAGTTGGGATACGATTTTATCGAAATCGTTCTTGTCGATAGCACTCTTGCCAAACGTGAACTCCGCACAGACATGTCAGTTGGACACATGTGCATTGAGAAGTGCTTGAGAAGTGCTTGAGAGGTGGGGAGAAAGCGATGGGACCATCCGACCGCATGCTGGCGCTGCTGTGTTGCCTGGCTAATGGCGATGAAGCGATGACCGTCAAGCAATTGGCCGATAGTACCGCTCAGCCGGTTTCCACTGCCTACCGGCATCTTCGCCAGTTGTTGGCCTGGGGGCTGGTCAGCGAGCGTGCCAATGGCCGTTATGCGCCCGGCGCTCAGGCGGTGCGTTTGCAGCAGGGTTTTCTGCGGAGCAATGAACTCATGCGCTGGGCGAGCCCTGTGCTGATGGAACTGACCGAGCGAACTCAGGAAAGCTCTGCCTTGCTGGTGGCATTGCGGGACCATGCCTTGTGCGTCGAGATGATCGATAGCCCCCAGCCACTACGCTGTTGCTACCGACAGGGACAGGTCCAGCCACTGGTGAAGGGTGCTAGTGCGAGAGCGCTATTGGCCTGGATGTCGGATGCAGAACGCGAGATGGCGCTGGCATTGCGGGATGAGCAGGAGCGCAATGAGGCCCTGAAGGGATTGGCAGACATCCGCGAGCATGGCTTTGCTGTCAGCCTTGGTGAGATCGATGAGGGCGTGTGGGGAGCCAGTGCCCCAGTGCTGACACCACGTGGTCAGTTGAAAGCGGTGGTCAGCGTCATGGCACCGCAAAGCCGAGTGTCCGGGCGTGAGGAATGGCTCGCCTGCCAGACCCGTGACAGTGCTCAACGCTTAGGAGAACTTCTGCAGTGACATCAGCATGGTACAGCACAGAGTGCCACCGTTTATGGCGTGGGCGAGAAGATCCTGAGGAAAATGGCGATACGCGCCGTTGGCATCAGGTCATGCAGCCCTGTAACGAAAAGTCCGTGCCGGGACATGCCTTGCTTGGCCTGAGCTGCGACGCAGGTGTCGCACGCAATCAGGGACGTGCCGGGGCCAGACAAGGGCCCGGCGCCTTGCGTGGTCAACTGGCTAATCTGGCCTATCACCTTGATGCTCCTTTGTTCGATGCCGGAGATATTGTCTGCGACGGCGATGCTCTGGAAGACGCCCAGGCGCTGTTTGCTCAGCGTGTTGCAAGCCTGCTCGACCAGGGGCATCGCGTCATCGGCCTGGGAGGAGGGCATGAGATCGCCTTCGCCAGCTTTTCTGGGTTATTGCGTCAACGCCTGCAGTCCTCGGCATTGCCGCGCCTGGGCATTCTCAACCTGGATGCGCACCTGGACCTGCGTCAGGCGGCACGCCCCAGCTCGGGAACGCCTTTCCGTCAGTGTGCCGAACATTGTGCGGAGCATCAGGTAGGGTTTCATTACACCTGCCTGGGAGTTAGTCGCAGCGGCAATACCCGGGCATTGTTCGATAGAGCACACCAGTTGGGAGTTGACTGGGTCATGGACGAAGACTGCCTCGATGAATGTACCGGAGTCGTGCAAGAGGCTGTCGATCGCCTGCTGGCCAAAGTGGATGCCGTCTATCTCACCGTGTGCCTGGATGCGTTGCCGGCTTATGTGGCGCCAGGCGTAAGTGCACCTTCGGCACGGGGTATCTCCCTGCGTCTTGTCGAGGACGTCATTGATTATGTACGTGCCCGTGTCGAACTGCCGGTATGTGATGTAGCAGAGCTGAATCCTGAACGGGATATCGACCAGCGCACCGCCCGGGTCGGTGCTCGTATTGTCGAACGCCTGGCCCGCTGAGGCCGTCGACACTTTCTTGAAACCGGGCTCGGCTGCAGACAGCTGGTCTTCTTGTGCCCGCATAACCCTTCTGGAGCGAAATAATGAATCTGCATCTGGATGCCGTGACAACCACGGCATTGGCCTTGCTGTTGCTGATGCTGGGCGCCTGGCTGAAACGACGCCTGAACTGGCTGGAACATTTCTGTGTTCCCACCCCTGTCATCGGTGGCTTCGGTTTTGCTCTGCTGGCCTGGTTATTGCGTGACTTGGGGCTGGTCGAGATAGACATGGACATGGCCATGCAGTCGCCACTGATGGTTGCCTTCTTTACCACCGTAGGACTGGGAGGCAGCCTGGCCCTGTTGAAGAAAGGAGGAAAGGCGCTGTTGGTCTACCTGCTGGCATGCTGGACCCTGGCCTTGATGCAGAATGGCATCGGCATTGGCATGGCGCATATGCTGGGGCTCGATCCGTTGATCGGCCTGATGGCAGGTGCGACGTCGCTGGAAGGTGGCTTTGGTGCAGCGGCGGCCTTCGGGCCTGAAGCTGAAGCACTGGGGGCACAGGGAGCCACGACTGCAGCGATTGCCTCGGCCACCTTCGGCATGATCGTCGGCGGCATTATCGGCGCCCCCCTGGCACGCTGGATCATCGACCGTCGTCGCGTGCGGATTGAAGCCGAGGATGTGCATGGCCTGGAGACGTTACAGGAAGAAGAGCGCCCCACTATTGGTCGCATTGATGGTTCGGTGTTGCTCAAGGTATTGGCCATTGTCTTGCCGGTGATGGTGCTGGGCGCATGGTTCAAGGAGAGCCTGGGAAGTCATCTCGGTATCATTCTGCCCAGTTATGTCGGCGCCATGTTCGTGGCCATCGTGTTGCGTAATCTCAACGATCGCTTTGCCTGGGTTGAACTTCCTGACAACGCCCTGGCTGCCATCGGAGATGTGGCTCTTGGAGTATTCCTGACCATGGCGATGATGGACCTGAAGATCTGGCAACTGCAGGAGATGGGTGGGTCTTTGCTGATCATTCTGCTGGTGCAGACCGTTGCTATCGTCGGGCTTGCGTTGCTGGTGCTGTTTCGCTTGCTTGGCCGTAACTATGACGCCGCTGTACTCACTGCCGGTTTCGTCGGTCATGGTCTCGGGGCAACACCGAATGCCGTGGCCAACATGAGCGCCGTATGCGAGCACTACAAGGTCGTGTCGCACAAGGCTTTCATCATCGTGCCATTATGTGGTGCGGTGCTGATTGATGCAGTTGCCATTCCTGCCATTACCTGGTGCCTCAACGTACTGGCGTGACAGACTAGCTGATACAGACACATGCGGCCCCTTTGATGATATCAAAGGGGCCGCAGTGCCATGACGGTGTCGTCAAGGCGTTATGAAGACGTTATGAAGAAGACTCAGATTTATTGGAGGGCGCAGCAGGAGGCATCAGCTCGGGTGGCAGGTTCTGGCGCCGGGTTTCATGCTTGGGGCCGTAGTGGCTGGAGAGGTAGTCAAGAATGGTGTTCTCCATTTCCGGGGGAAATTCCCATAGCCCCTGGGTTTCCTGCATCCAGGTGATCAGATCGGCCCAATGCTCTCGACTGCCGCGGTTCTGCGTCACCAGCTTGGCAGAATGACAGATCGTGCAGTTGTTCTTGACCGTTTCCCAGCCGTCGGCAATCACTAGCCCAGTGTCCGAATCGACATCCTGTGCCACGGCTGCATGGGCCAGCAGTGCGCTGATGGTCAGCGACGCGAGCAGGCCAGCCAGTATGCGCCTTGCCCATGACCATTGATGCTTGCGTGATGTCATCACCATGATGCCCCTCCTCAGACGACCTGAACCGCAATGCGATGGCAGGCATTGTTGAGGTAGCCCTTGGGGTTCCATCCAGGTACCACCATGGGTTGGGACTGGCCTTTCTCGTCAACGGCCCGGGCCCAGATCTCGTAGTAACCAGGCTGAGGAAAGTTGATGTCGGCAGTGAAGCGTTGCCAGGCCAGGCGATTGGGGGCTTCCTTGAGGCTAGCTTCTTGCCAGGTGACACCAAAGTCGATCGACACATGCAGCTTGGCAACCGACAGGTCGCCTGCCCAGGCATGGCCGCGAACCTCCAGTACCTGATCCGCAGCGTGTTCTATGCCCGAGCGGGGATAAGTGATCAGTGACTTGACTGGCATGGAGTGAATGGTGACGAATTCGTCCTCCGGAACTTCGCTGCCTGGTGCCACTGGAGTGGCCGGTATGCTGTAGGAGGGGGGCGCCATCTTGGGACCATCGTGCTTCTGGTTGCGTATGACGATCTTGTTCAGCCACTTGCCAGAAACGGAACCTGGCCAGCCGCCACACACCAGGCGCAGCGGATAGCCATTCTGGTAGGGGATATCCTCGTCGTTCATGGCCCAGGCAATCAGGGATTCGTCTTCCAGTGCCTTGCTCATGGGGACACCGCGCGAGATGGCGACTTTTCCAGCAGCACCACTGGCATGTCGGTCGGCACCATAGTAGCCGATATAGACGGCATCCTCGGCGATACCACAGGCCTCCAGTACATCGCGCAGGCGCACGCCGGTAAACCGAGGGCAGGCCACGGCTCCGGTAGTCCACTGGTTGCCGCCAGTCGCGGGCACGAATTCATAACGGCCATTGCCACCGCATTCCACTTGCAGCTGATAGGTATGGGTGTCGAAGCGCTCTTTCAGCTCGTCTATCGTGAAGGTGGTAGGGGTGACGCAGGATTCTCCGGTGATTTCCAGCGTCCATTGGCTGGTGTCGATACTGTCGCGCTCGGGAGGGAGGCCATTGTTGCGCACGAACATGTGGCGCGCGGGTGTCACATCGTCATCCAGCAGATGGGCAGGCGTCTCGGCATTGATGGGACGGTCATTGAGGACGACCAGGCCATCCTTCCCATCAATGGCAAAGGGTTCCTCACTTTGGGCCAGTGCTGCGGGAATCAATCCTCCCGGCATGAAACGGGCAAAGGGAATGCTGGCGCCGAGTACTGCGCTCATGGCAAGCAGGCTTGATCGCTTGAGAAAACCCCGGCGCGTGACAGGGTCTACTTCACGCCCCCAAAGGCGGCGGTCAGCATCGGCCGAGTCCTCGGCATATAGTGAGTGGATGCCACGGTGCTGATCTCCATTTCGGCGACTCATGACGACCTCCTTATGTTGAAAAATTATTAGTTAATAGGAGATGGTTAGTTTAGATGCCGTCCACGCAGCGTGCGAGAGACAGTCGAGGGTTTTCTATGGAACCAGATGGCTCATCTGGCGGGTGAATGGTTCCCATGAACTGTCGAGACCTCTAGGATCGGAAGGGCACCACTCTTCCTTTGAGCCAATACACGCTGCGCTGGGAGCAACAATGTATCAACTACACATTGCCAATCGCGCCACTTCGTCCTGGTCATTGCGCCCTTGGGTGCTGATGAAGTCATTACAGATCCCCTTCAATGAAACCTTGACGCCTTTTGCCGAGGAGGGTGGCAGCGCAGAGCGATTCCGCCGCTTTTCACCAACGGGCAAGGTGCCTTGTCTGATCGATGGCGAAATACATGTCTGGGAATCGTTGGCGATAGTCGAGTATCTTGCGGAGCGTCATGGCGGTGTCTGGCCTGAAGATGACAGCGCGAGAGCCTGGGCTCGTAGTATCTGTGCCGAGATGCATGCAGGTTTTGCAGCATTGCGTAGCCAGTGTCCCATGTGTTGTGGTGTGACATTGAAGCTCAAGCAGCCATCCATGGCGCTGGACAAGGATGTTCAACGTATCGATGAAATATTCAAGCAAGGGCTTGAACGCTGGGGCGGAGCTTTTCTCTGTGGAGACAGGTTCACGGCCGCCGATGCCTTCTTTGCCCCTGTGGCATTGCGTGCGAAGTCCTATGGATTGCCGCTGAGCCGCATGGCACAAGACTATGTGGAGCGTCTGGTGCTACATCCTCCCATGCAGGAATGGCAGCGCCTGGCAGTGGCGGAAAAATGGCGTGAGGCTGGCATCGAGACCTATCTGATGGAACACTGCGACATTGTCGAGGATCTGCGGGCATCGGATGTGGCGCGATGAATCCTGTGCGCGCATTGGTATACCTGCTGTACTGGCATACAGACAGCTGGTGGGTTGAGAACCGTCGATGAAGAGCACCCCGTGAGGGCGGGGTGCTGAATACTCGCAAGAAAGTGCCAGTACGCCCGGGGATCGGTTAGCACTTGAGAGGAGGACGAGTGCTTCCGCGTACCATGGGGACGATCGGCAGTTTGATGTGTTGTGGCTGAGTTTCCTCATCACGAACCTGGTGCATCAATAGCTCGGTGGCTTTGATCACCATGTCATCAATGGGTTGTGCAACGGTTGTCAGGTCATGGCTGGGCCATGCTGCCATGGCAACGTTGTCGAAACCCATCACGGAAACATCCTCGGGGATGCGTAGCCCGAACTCATGACGTGCTGTTTCCATGACGGCGATGGCCATCAGGTCATTGGCGCAAAAGATGGCATCAGGCGGAGACTCACGGGAAAGCAGGCGCCTTGCCGCCTGGCGTGCATCATCGTAGCGATAATGGCCGATGTCCTGATAGGCCAATGTGTGCCCGGCTGCTTCGAGTCCTGCTGCAAAGCCATCACGGCGCTGTTCACTGGTAGAACTGCCTGCGAGGCCGGCCACGAACGCGATTCTGTGGTGGCCAGCCCTGGCCAGATGCGTGGCCGCCCAGAAACCACCATGGAAGTTGTCGCAGCCCACCTGGCTGATGCCTGCATAATCCACGGTGCGATTGATGATGACCGTTGGTATCCCGACATCCGCGAGCATGGATGCCTGATCGACACTGAGGGTGATGGCCAGCATCAGCACGCCTTCCACCTGGCTGCGGATCAGGCTGTCGATCACATCATTGATGCTTTCGCCTGGGCTGGCGACGAACAGCTGCAGATGATAATCCTGTCCTTGAAAGAAGCGTGCAGCTCGTTCCAGCACCATCGAGTAGAAGGGGCTTTCAAGACTATGAATCACGACTGCCACGGTACGGCTTGAGCGAGTGGTGAGTGAGCGTGCAATAGAGTTGGGGCGGTATCCCAATTCTTTGGCTGCATCGAGGATTTTCTGCCGGGTTGCCTCGGATACGCTGGCTTTTGGAGAAAAACACCGGCTGACCGCTGACTGTGAGACCCCCGCGAGTCTTGCGACTTCTCGAGAGGTCACTCCTTTCTTTTTCACCGTTGGTACTGTCCTCAATCTATCCTCGCTGTAAGCCTCGCTGCCAGAGGCACCGGCCCCTGGCAGTCCTTCGCATTGTAGATGACGCGATATCGAGGTTGCGAAGGAAACTTGTCCTAGAAGGCGACGTTGTTCGCGCCCTTGAGTTGCAGCATCTGTCGCGCATCGTCAGGGCTGGCGACTTCAAGCGACAGTGATTCGAGCATCTGCCTGGCCTTGGCAACCTGGCTGGCATTGCTCTCTGCAAGCTTGCCGGGACCTAGCCATAACGAATCTTCCAACCCTACTCGCACATTGCCTCCCATGGCGGCGGACTGTGCAGCAATTCTCATCTGGCTGCTGCCTGCGCCCAGCACAGACCAGGCATAGTCACTCCCGAACAGTCTGTCCGCCGTGCGCCGCATGTGGATGACATCTTCCGGATGGGGACCAATCCCCCCCAGTATGCCAAAGACACTCTGGATAAAAATCGGTCCTTCGATGACGCCTCGGTCAACGAAGTTCTTCAAGCTGTAGAGATGGCCAATGTCATAGCACTCGCACTCGAATCGGGTGCCGTTCTTCCCGCACAGTGTCATGATTTTTTCGATGTCCGAGAAGGTGTTCTTGAACACCAGGTCACGGCTGTTTTCCAGATGCTCCCGCTCCCATTCATGTTCGAACTCCGTGTAACGATTCAACATGGGGAACAGGCCGAAATTGATGGAGCCCATATTGAGGGATGCAAGTTCTGGCTGGAACTCGATGGCGGGTCGCATGCGTTCCTCGACCGTCATGTGGGGGCTGCCTCCCGTCGTCAGATTGATGACGGCACCCGTGGCTTCCTTGATTTGCGGGAGGAAGCGTTCAAAGACGGCAGGATCCTGGGTGGGTTTTCCTGTTTCAGGGTCCCGTGCATGCAGGTGGAGGATGGCAGCACCTGCCTCGGCGGCGGCAATGGAGGCTTCGATGATCTCCTCTGGTGTTACCGGCAGGTAGGGAGACATGGAAGGAGTATGGATGGCTCCGGTGACAGCACAGGTAATGATGGACTTGCGTGGAGTGGCCATGTGAGGCTCCTTTGCGGGAAAAAGATAACCTTTACTGAAAAAAGACAACCTTTGCTGGAAAAGAAAACCTTTACGGAAAGAGAGCTCCTTCAATGGAAAGAGCACCTTTCAGTGACGGGTTCGTTGATGGCTGATAAGGGCCATCAAGCTCTGGTCCCGCCACTGCTGGCGTGGGGAAAGGTCGCTGGCTGCCACCTGTTGACGGAGTTCGCTTTCTATCGTCGCCAGCAGTTCTGGATGCCAGGGCGCTGTATCGCTGCGCTGCCTGTCGATGTCCTGGTAGAGGGGGCCATAACGCTTGGCATAGTCACAGATGCCGCCAGGCGCATTGAGGTCGATAGTCTCGAGAGGCCCCATGAATGACCAGCGCAGCCCCAGGCCATGCTTGACGGTCTTGTCGAGATCTTCTGCCGATATCACGCCATCCTGCAGAAGTCTCATGGCCTCATTGAGCAGGGCGCCTTGCAATCGATTCAGAACAAAGCCTTGAACTTCCTTTCTTACCAGTACGGGTTGCTGGCCTGTCTCGAACAGCAAGCGCATGGTGCTCTCCACCACCTGTTCCGACGTCAAGGGGCTGGGTACAACCTCGACCAATGGAATCAAGTAAGGAGGATTGACAGGGTGGGCCACCAGACAGCGTTGAGGGTGGGAGAGATGGTGGCTGAAATGTGAGGCCGAAATACCCGATGTCGAGCTTGCCAGTATCGTTTCCTGTGCGACGAGTGCTTCCATCTGCTGGTACAGGTCGCGTTTGACATCAAGCTGTTCCGGGCCGCATTCCTGCACATACAAGGTGCCTTCCAGAGCCTTGGTCAGGCAATCATTGAACTGGATGCAGGAAAACGTCTCTGTGGCGGAGGTCAGCAGGTCAGCGGCCACCAGATCGGCAAGCGACTGCTGGATTGCCGAATGGGCTTCTTCCAGAGCCGCCTGGCTAGGGTCGTAAAGCCGTACCGCATGGCCTGCCCGGGCGAACACGATGGCCCAGGCCCGGCCAATCAGTCCTGCTCCCACGACAGCAATATGTGGTGTCATCTAGATGTCCTCAAGCTTGGGGAATCAGGGGGGATTAGAGTGATTCGACATTGGCGCAGACACTGAGCGCTTGGCCACAGATGTTGCTGCCCCCGGGTGCGGCCAGAAACAGCGCCATGGCCGCAATGTCACTCGGTTCCACCATCTTGCGCATGGAGATCTTTGCCAGGTTCTCCGCTTCCATCTCGTCGTAGCCAATGCCTCGTTTTGCTGCCCGATCCCTGATCACTTGCTCGATCCTGGGGCCGCGCACGATGCCCGGCAGAATCGCATTGACTCGAACCCCGGCGGGGCCCCATTCACAGGCGAGGCTCTTGGTCAGACCGACGATTCCCCATTTGCTGGCGGCATAAGGCGTGCGATAGGCAAATCCCAGACGTCCCGCCACAGAGGCCATGTTGATCAGGAGCCCCCTGGAAGCCTGAAGCGCCTTGGCTGAGCGGCTGGCAACGTAGTATTGGCCGTTGAGGTTGATATCGATGGTCCTGCGCCACTGCTCCGAAGTGATTTCATCGATGCCCCCGGTGGGGCCGGCGATACCCGCATTATTGACGACGACATCGAGCCCGCCGAGGTAAGACAGGTCATCGAACAACCGTGTGACATGAGATTCATCACTGACATCGGCATGCGTTGCAGCAATACCGTCGGGTAATGCCGCAATGGCAGCCTCATCCAGATCGCAGACATGAACATGGGCGCCGGACTCATGGAAGGCCCGGGCGATTTCAAACCCGATGCCATTGGCTCCAGCGGTGACCAGAACACGTAATCCAGGTTGAGGAACAAGGCTTTCGACAACGGTCATAGGTGTATCCTTTTGCATTGAATGGGGCGGGGCATGAGTGAAATTCCTTTTTTCTCAAGACCGGCTCTCAAGACCGGTTCTTAAGACCGACAGCGTTTCATCGCAGCGAGGGCAGCCAGGTCGACAGGGACGGAACCATGCTGATGATCAGAAGGTTGACCAGCACAATGGCAACAAAGGGGGCGATGGCATAGGAAAGGCGTGTCACGCTGACCTGGGATATCTGGGAAGCCACAAACAGGTTCAGTCCTACCGGCGGGGTGAACATGCCCATGGCCAGGTTGACGACCATGACGACACCAAGGTGAATCGGGTCGAATCCAAAGTTGATGGCGATGGGGAGCAGGATAGGCACCAGGATCAGAATGGCTGCAGCGGCTTCAATGAACATTCCTGCAATCAGAAGCAGAAGATTGACAAGCAGAATGAAGAGCAAGGGGCTGTCAATGGTGCCTATGACAAACTCCGAGATCATGGTAGGGACACGCAGGCTTTGGAGGATTCTTCCATACACTCCTGCGGCGCCAATGATGATCAATACCACAGCCGTCATGACGGCAGCTTCCTGAAAGATCTTCGGTAGCTCTCGGAAGTGGATTTCCCGGTAGACCAGCGTGCCAATGATGAAGGAGTAGACCACCGCGACCACTGCAGCTTCTGTTGGTGTGAAAAAGCCACCATAGATGCCGCCAAGAATGATGATGGGCATGAAAATGGCCAACAGTGCCTTGCGTCCAGCCTGATAGATGTCGTGCCAGGAACTCTTTTCTTCTCCTCCATGGTGCTTGCGTCTGGCATAGAAATAGGCATAGACGATCAGGCTGAAGGTGAGCATCAGGCCCGGTAATACGCCAGCGACAAACATGTCTCCTACTGAAACATCTGCAGCGATGGCATAAAGAATCAATGGAATGCTTGGGGGAATAATGACACCCAAAGCCCCGGAGGCAGCCTGATTGGAAGCGGCATAGTCGCTGGCATAGCCTTTTGCCACCATGGCAGGAATAAGAATGGAGCCAATCGCTGCAGTGGTGGCTGCTCCAGAGCCGGATATGGCGGCAAAGAACAACGAGGTGAGAATGGCCACCATCGCCAGTCCCCCGGTCATGCTGCCCACGAGGGTATTGGAAAAATCGACCAGGCGTTTGGAAATGCCCCCACTCTGCATGAGATATCCGGCAAGAATGAAGAATGGAATAGCCATCAAGGGAAAGGAGTTGACGGAAGCAATGAACTGCTGAGCAATGATCAGCATGGGCATCAAGTCACCCTGCCAGACAGTGATGGCAGAAGCGAGGCCAAGAGAAAAGGCGATAGGGACGCCAATGATGAAAAAGACGATCAATGATCCGAAGAGTAATAATGCCATGATTATGCCTCCTCGCTTCTGGGTTCTTTATGTGCGAGTTCTTGCAATGCGCATTCTTCCGACACGCATTCTTTTAACAGCAGGTCAATGGAATTGATGATGATGACGATGCCGCCAAGCGGGACGGCAATGTATGGCCACATCATGGATATTCTGGTGCTTGGCGCTGTCTGGTGGGAAACGCGGTCGACAATATCGAAACCAAAATACGTCAATATGAATGCAAAGCAGATGGAAGATAGGATGATCAGAATTCGTATCATCTTTCCAAGCACGGGGCTGGCATGTTCCAGTGCGATATCTATCGATATCAGCAACCCCTTTCTGAAGGCGAATCCTGCACCGAGAAAGGTCAGCCATATCATGCAGAACCTGGCAATTTCTTCAGAGAAATAGAGCGGTTTTCCAATGACGAACCTGGCAAAGAACTGCCAGAAGATAAGAACCGTCATGACCAGCAGCGTGAAGGCCAAAAACCAGCCTAGAATGCAGTTGAATCTATCAATGCCCTTGCGTACAGCCGACAGTGAACGCCTCATGAAAGGACCTCCTGGATGCTGGGGGAGTCTCGCCGCCGGTAGTGCCCGGCGGCGGCTACCAGGGTTATGTGGCAAGGTTCATGCGTGATGGCAGTCATCAGCCATGGAGTGACAGCGATGAACCGGGCGGCAGGCGGGAACTAGTCGTTGAAGTTCACCGCAGCATCGACAAGGTCCTTGCCGACGGTTTCCGACCACTCATCGATCACAGGCTGGACAGCTGCCTTGAACGCAGGCAAGTCAGGCTCAGTGACCGTCATGCCCTTTTCCTCGAGCTGAGTCAGGTAGCGGTTTTCCAGTTCCTGACTTGCTTCACGCTGTACGGGAAGAGCAAGTTGCGCCGCCTCGAGAATGATGGCCTGGTCCTCTTCACTGAAAGAGTTGAACAGGTCCAGACTCATCATCAGCGGCGCAGGTGAGTAGACATGCTTGGTCAGGTTCAGGTAGTTCTGCACTTCGAAGAAGTTGACGTCATAGATGGTTGCCAGAGGGTTTTCCTGACTGTCCATGACGCCTTGCTGAAGCGCGGTGTAGACCTCGGTCCATGCCATGGGAGTAGCGTTGGCACCCAGTGCCTCCCAGGTATCGACCTGAACGCGGCTTTCCTGGGTGCGATGATTGATTCCCTTGAGGTCTGCCGGTTCATGGATCGGACGCACGGAGTTGGTCTCGTGGCGGAAACCATTTTCCATCCAGGCCAGAATCTTCACGTTCATCTGATCTTCGGCGAGTTGTGCCAGCTGCTCTCCGTATTCGCTATCGAGAAACGCATAAGCATGGGCATGGTCATTGAACACATAGGGCAGGTCGAACAGCATGAATTCGTCGACAAATCCTCCCATCGGGCCGGTTGAGGAGATTCCTGCGTCAATGGTGCCAAACCCCATGCCTTCAACGACTTCCCGCTCAGCACCAAGTGCATTGTCATAGTGTGGCTCGATAGTGAGTCTTCCTTCGGACAGCCGCTCGAGTTCCTCGCCAAACTTCAGGACGCCGATTCCCTGCTGGGAATCCGGACCGAGAGGCAGGCTGACGTCGATGGTTTTTTCTGTCCCGGCATTGGCTGCCAGAGAGGTGCCAAGGGCGGTGATGCATACCATGAGACGAAGGGAAGGAAGGTAACGCGTGGTTAGCATGTCGAGACTCCCAGCGAGAGAGGTGGACTCTCGTTTTGTGATTGCGTGAGATTTGTTGTTGAAAGTGGGGAGCCAGGGAGGCACTGATCCAAGGCTCGCGGAACCAGTGTTCACCTTGAATGCATCCGGATGCAATAAGATAAATTAAGAAAGTTGATATGTGTTTATTAAGATATTGATATTAAAGTAAATATACTTTGGTTTAATGGATTGAATACGGAGTCGGTATACTGATTGATAAGCGAATTGGCTGATCAGTGGATTGGCAGATCGTTAAGTAGTGAAGGTGTGATGCAAAGACAGGACATGCCGCCCTTATCATGGGCGGCATGTCATCATGAACGCGGGCTGAGCAGCAGCTCAGTGGTTTCGATCACCTGGCCGCAACGGTGGGGGGCATAGCCCGGCAAGGTCGATACGGCTTTCTGGAAGTCTTCGCTGCGCAATATCTCCAGCAGGCGCATGAAGCGAGAGTCCTGAAGGCTGCGTTGCTGGCAGACCAGCAGGTAGTTTTCCTGTGCGAGAGGAACGAAATCCAGGCCAAAGCGTTGCGCTGCTGCCTCGACACCAAACCCCGCATCTGCCATGCCCGCCGCCACATATGCCGCTACGGCAGAGTGGGTGTATTCCTCTACCTCATAGCCGGGGATGGCACTTGGCCTGATACCTGCCTCGTTCAGCAGTCCATCCAGCAGTGCCCGGGTGCCAGATGTCGCCTGGCGGTTGATGAAGCGCACTTTTCTTCCAGCCAAGGCCGGGAGCCCATCGACTCCCAAGGGGTTGCCTGGTGCCACCATCAGGCCCTGATTGCGCGAAATGAACCCGATGACGCGGTGACTGCGTGGCTTGAGCAAGCCTTGATAGTCGCGAATGACCTGTTGCCCCACGGGGCCCTGGGGAAGATGGAAACCTGCCAGGTCACAGGCCCCGCGATTGAGCGTTGCCAGTGCCTCCCGCGGGCTGCAGTACTGCAGATCAAGGCTCAATTCCTGAAGATATTTAGGCAGCAACTCGACGGCAAAGCCATGGCTGGCATGCAGTCGCAGGACGGGTTGAACACCCTCAAGTTGCTGCTGGATAGCCAGGTTGAGTTCCGACCCAAGACTTTCCAGCTGAGGGCCCAGGCGGGCAATCACTCGCTGCTCGGCCCAAAGCAGTTTCTTGCCCAATGGGGAAAGCTGTGCGCCCCGTCCACGAGTCAGTTCGACCAGGGGTGTGCCAAAGAACTGTTCCCATTTCTTGAGTAGATTCCAGGCATGGCGATAGGAGACACCAGCATCCTCGGCAGCCTGGGTCAGCTTTCCATGTCGATGGATGGCCTCGAGCAGGGCGAATAGCGTGGGATCGATCTGATTGCCGGATTCGTCACTGAAGTACCAGGCGGGGGTGATTTGAATACGTTTCATATGAACAAAGTTTCATATTTTATGCTTGTTCGCACAATGGTAGCTTTGATCGCACCGTGACGCACGTATTTCATAGACCCTTCATGGCTGTTTTATAGCGAAACTGCTGTAGGCATGAATACCAACTCTAAATATGAATTGTCGTGCATATTTGATACAGCAAGATAACAATCAGGGGGAGTGCAATGAGCAAGCCTCGAGAGGGCAACCCTCAGTCAGTTCAGGCCGAGATAGACGCCCTGAAGCATAAGCCAGGGGCCTTGTTGCCTATCCTGCACGCCATTCAAGATCGCCTCGGCTTCATCCCTGAAGCGGCTATCGCACAGATCGCTGATGCCCTCGGCCAGACCAAGGCTGAGGTGCATGGCGTGATCAGTTTCTATCACCATTTTCGCACGACACCGCCAGGCCGCCATGTGGTGCAGATCTGTCGTGCAGAGGCCTGTCAGGCGGTTGGTGCCCGCAGTCTGGAAGCTCATGCCAAGGCAAGCCTGGGCATTGATTACCATCACACCACCGCGGATCGCGAGATCACCCTGGAAGCTGTCTACTGCCTTGGCAATTGTGCCTGCGGACCGTCCGTGAGGGTCGATGATCGAGTGCTGGGCCGAGTTACCCCTGAGCGCTTCGATGCCTTGACCGATGCGTTGCGGACACAGATTCTGGAGGTGGCCGGATGAGTATTCGTGTCGGTGTTCGTGTATTCGTACCTTGCGACACCACGGCCCTTTCCCTGGGCGCAGATGATGTCGCGGCGCGCCTAGAGCGAGAGGCGCAGGCCCGTGGCCTGTCCATCACCCTTGTGCGTAACGGCTCTCGAGGCGCTGCCTGGCTGGAACCCCTGGTAGAGGTAGAAACTGCCAATGGTCGCATGGCCTATGGGCCGGTCAGCGCGGACGACATTCCTGAGCTGCTGGATGCCGGAATGCTTGAAGGCCGTGAAGAGCATGCACTGGCGCTAGGGGCAACGGAAGCGATTTCCTACTTCGCCAGGCAGCAACGCCTCACCTTTGCCCGTATCGGTGTCACCGATCCGTTGTCGATTGTCGATTACCTGGCCCATGATGGTTTTCGTGGCCTGGAAGCCGCGCTTGCCCGCGCGCCGCGGGAAATCGTCGAAGAGGTCAAGGCTTCGGGACTGCGTGGTCGTGGCGGGGCAGCCTTTCCCACCGGCATCAAGTGGCAGACGGTTCTCGATACCGAGGCAACGCAGAAATATATCGTATGTAACGCCGACGAGGGCGACTCCGGGACTTTCGCTGACCGGCTGGTGATGGAATGTGATCCCTACATGCTGATCGAAGGCATGACCATTGCCGGTCTCGCGGTAGGGGCGACTCAAGGCTACATCTATCTGCGCTCGGAATATCCTCTGGCCCTGGAAATCCTGCAAACGGCGATTGCTCGTGCCGAAGCAGCGGGTTATCTGGGAGATGATATCCGCCACAGCGGCAAGTGCTTCCACCTGGAAGTGCGCCTGGGTGCGGGCGCCTATATCTGCGGCGAGGAAACCTCGTTGCTGGAGAGTCTCGAAGGCAAGCGGGGACTGGTGCGTGCCAAGCCTCCGTTGCCTGCCATCGAAGGGCTGTTTGGTCTTCCCACGGTGGTCAACAACGTGCTGTCGCTGGCGGCTGTGCCCTATATCCTCGCCGAGGGCGGCCAAGCCTATGCCGACTATGGCATGGGGCGCTCGCGCGGTACTCTGGCGCTGCAGCTAGCAGGCAATGTGCAGCGCGGCGGGCTGGTCGAGTTGGCCTTTGGTGCCACCCTGCACGAATTGATGGAAGAATTTGGTGGCGGCACGCTCACCGGCAGGCCTCTGCGTGCCGTGCAGGTAGGCGGGCCACTGGGTGCCTACCTGCCACAATCCCAATGGCAACTGCCACTGGACTACGAGGCTTTCTCTGCTGCTGGAGCCGTACTCGGGCACGGCGGTGTGGTGATGTTTGACGATAGCGTCGACATGGCCGAACAGGCCCGCTTTTCCATGGAATTCTGCAAAGTGGAATCCTGTGGCAAGTGCACCCCTTGTCGTATCGGTTCCACCCGTGGGGTGGAGGTCATCGACCGTATCCGCGCCGACGAGGACCGAGACGCCAACCTCGCCCTGCTGGAAGATCTCTGCGAGACCATGGTGGATGGTTCCCTGTGTGCCATGGGGGGCATGACGCCTTTCCCGGTGCAGAGTGCCCTGACGCATTTTTCCGCTGATTTCCGGCGCCCCGCAGATGGAGGCCGCTCATGATCGAGCACTTCGACCCCCGACAGCATGCCCAGGACCTTGGTACTCCAGAGCCCCCCCAAGGCCCCCCTGTGAGTCTCGAGATCGATGGCATCAATGTCACGGTACCGGCAGGCACTTCGTTGTTGCGTGCTGCGTCTCTCGCGGGAATCCAGATTCCCAAGCTGTGTGCCACGGATAGCCTGGATGCCTACGGATCCTGTCGTCTGTGTGCCGTGCAGGTGACAGGAAAGCGTGGCTATCCTGCAGCCTGCACAACGCCGGTGGAAGCCGGCATGCAGGTGACGACCCAGAATGAACGCCTGGCCAAGTTACGCCGCAACGTGATGGAGCTGTATATCTCCGACCATCCGCTGGACTGCCTGACATGTCCGGCCAATGGTGACTGCGAGCTGCAGGACATGGCTGGGGCGGTTGGATTGCGCCAGGTGCGCTATGGCTTCGAGGGCGAAAATCACCTGCAGGCCGAGCAGGACCATTCCAACCCCTATTTCAGCTTCGATCCCAGCAAGTGCATCGTCTGTTCGCGCTGCGTGCGGGCCTGCGAGGAGGTTCAGGGTACCTTTGCCCTGACCATTGAGGGCCGGGGCTTTGACTCCAAGGTCTCTGTGGGACCGGAGCAATCCTTCCTGGCATCCGACTGTGTTTCCTGCGGTGCCTGTGTGCAGGCGTGCCCCACCTCCACATTGATGGAGAAGAGCGTCATCGAGGCCGGCCAGCCTGAGCACAGCATCGTCACCACCTGTGCCTACTGTGGTGTGGGCTGCTCTTTCGAAGCCCAGATGAAGGGCGACCAGTTGGTGCGCATGGTTCCCTACAAGGGAGGCGATGCCAACCATGGTCATTCTTGCGTCAAGGGACGCTTTGCCTTCGGTTATGCAACACACCCTGACCGCCTGACCAGCCCGATGGTGCGAGAGTCCATCGACCAACCCTGGCGTCAGGTGAGCTGGCAGGAAGCGATCGATTTTGCTGCCCAGCGCCTCAAGGCGATTCAAGCCAAGCATGGCCGTGAAAGTATTGGCGGGATCACCTCTTCGCGTTGCACCAACGAGGAGACCTACCTGGTACAGAAGCTGGTGCGTGCCGCCTTTGGCAACAACAACACCGACACCTGTGCCCGGGTTTGCCATTCTCCGACAGGGTATGGCCTCAAGACGACGCTGGGCGAGTCTGCCGGCACTCAGACCTTCGATTCCGTGATGCAGGCCGATACCATCCTGGTGATCGGTGCCAACCCCACCGATGCCCACCCGGTATTCGGATCGATGATGCGTCGCCGTCTGCGCGAAGGTGCCACGCTGATCGTGGCCGATCCACGCCGCATCGATCTGCTCAAGACGCCGCATCTCAAGGCGGCCCAGCATCTGCCACTGCGCCCGGGAACCAACGTGGCGCTGATCAACGCCCTGGCTCACGTGGTCGTGACGGAAGATCTGGAAGATCATGAGTTCATTGCCAAGCGCTGTGATACGGCGGCCTACCGGGCCTGGCGTGATTTCATCAGCGATGCGCGTCACTCTCCCGAGGCCAGCGAGGCCATCACGGGAGTGGACGCCGAGGCCGTTCGCCGTGCTGCACGCAGCTATGCCACTGTAGGCAATGGCGCCATCTACTACGGCCTGGGTGTCACCGAACACAGCCAGGGCTCCAGCATGGTCATGGGCATCGCCAACCTGGCCATGGCTACCGGCAATATTGGCCGCGAAGGCGTCGGGGTGAACCCGCTGCGTGGTCAGAATAACGTGCAGGGTTCCTGCGACATGGGCTCTTTCCCCCATGAGTTGCCAGGTTATCAGCACGTATCCAATGCCGAAGCACGAGGACGTTTCGAAGCGGCCTGGGGTGTCGATCTGGATGACGAGCCAGGTCTGCGCATTCCCAACATGTTTGATGCGGCGATCGAAGGCAGCTTCAAGGCACTGTATGTGCAGGGTGAAGATATCGCCCAGTCCGACCCCAATACGCAGCATGTCGAGGCGGCGCTATCTTCCCTGGAATGTCTCATCGTTCAGGATATTTTCCTCAACGAGACGGCCAAGTACGCTCACGTACTGTTGCCCGGATCGAGCTTCCTGGAGAAGGATGGCACTTTCACCAATGCAGAACGGCGTATCAACCGGGTTCGACAGGTCACGGCGCCCCTGGCAGGCAAGGCAGACTGGGAAGTCACCCAGGAGCTGGCCCAGGCCTTGGGCTACCCGATGAACTATCGCCATCCGTCCGAGATCATGGATGAGATCGCCAGTCTCACGCCGAGCTTTGCCGGTGTCAGCTATGCGCGACTCGAAGCAGAAGGCAGCCTGCAGTGGCCATGCAATGCCGAGTACCCCGTGGGTACACCGACGCTGCATGAGGTCGACTTCCCGATTGGCCTGGGACGCTTCGCCATCACCGAATATGTCGCGACGGAAGAGCGCACCAACCGTCGTTTCCCTCTGTTGCTGACGACCGGGCGGATTCTTTCCCAGTACAACGTCGGTGCACAGACCCGGCGTACCGACAACCAGCACTGGCACGACGAGGATGTGCTGGAGTTGCATCCTTCTGATGCGGAGGTGCGTGGTGTGCGTGATGGCGATTGGCTGGGTATCACCAGCCGAGCCGGCCAGACGGTGCTGCGGGCGCGTATCAGCGAACGCATGCAGCCGGGTGTGGTGTATACCACCTTCCACCATCCGGGGAGTGGCGCCAACGTCATCACCACCGACAATTCTGACTGGGCCACCAACTGTCCTGAGTACAAGGTCACGGCGGTACAGGTGGAGAAGGTCAGTCAGCCCTCGGCCTGGCAGCAGCGCTTCAGTGATTTTGACCGGCAGCAGCGCGACCACCTGGCATCAGCCCAGCAGGTGTCGGGCAAGGCAGTGGCACCATGACCTACCAGCACTACTCGCTAGAGGTACGTCGAGGGGAACAAGGGCATATCTCGGCTCAGGCCGAGGATGCCCTGGCCAGTGAAGTGCCCGTGGCCATGGTCTACAACGGCATTTCCCACGCAGTGATGATGGCAAGCCCTGCGGACCTGGAGGATTTTGCTCTCGGTTTCAGTCTATCCGAGGGCATCCTGATGCATCCTCATGAGTGCTACGACCTTGAGGTGCAGGAACAAGCGCATGGGCTGGCGGTGCACATGAAGATTGCTGGCCAGCGGCTTGATGTACTCAAGCAGCAACGGCGCAACCTGACGGGGCGTACCGGCTGTGGCCTGTGTGGAACCGAAGCCCTGGAACAGGCCATCCGGCCCATTTCTCAGGTCACTGCACCTACCATCCGGGACAGCGCCATCCAGCATGCCCAGGCGTCCCTGGCCCAGCATCAGGCATTGCAGGCCATGACCGGGGCCACGCATGGTGCAGCCTGGTGTAATGCTCAAGGTCGCATCGAGCTGGTACGCGAAGATGTGGGGCGACACAACGCGCTGGACAAGCTGATCGGGGCGCTGGCGCGCCGTGGCGAGAGTGTTGCCGATGGCTTCGTCCTGGTGTCCAGTCGCGCCAGCTATGAAATGGTCCACAAGAGCGCCAGTGCAGGCATCGGGGCGCTTGTGGCGGTTTCAGCAGCCACGACCCTGGCCGTGGAGCAGGCACGGGAAGCCAACATGTTGCTGGTGGGGTTCTGCCGTCCGGGACGTCACCTTGTCTATCATCGTCCAGAGGCCGGCGGGTTGTCGGCCATGGCCACGTCTTAGGGAAATGCTGCATAAATGCCTGCGCGACTCAATCACTGCGTTACGCGGTGCGCGGAATCCTCACCTATACCCCATAGGTTCCGGTTCCTGTGCTCCGGGCGCCTTGTGATTGAGCATGCTCGTCGATTTATTCAGCGTTTCCTCAAGTGTCGGGAGGGAATATGTCACACAACCAGGATGATACTCTGATCCGTATGGTCAATCAGATCGCCACTAATCTCAGCGGTGCCAGCGATGAAGACCAGGTCGTGCAGGGCATCCGCAGGCACCTGGAAAGCTTCTGGGCGCGCTCCATGAAGCAGCGCCTGGTCGCTTGTCTTGATAGGGATGATACAGAGCTGTCTCCGCTGGCACAGCGTGCCGTGGTGGAACTGGCCGGTCGCTATCGCAACGGTGCTCAGGACAGCGCCCAGTAAGCAACTTTTCACCTTGCCAATGGCTTGGCGGTCTTGCGTGATGCAATGGCCGCCGCTCTCATTGCCAGGGCAAGAGGTGGGCTGGCAGCAGTGGATGGACCAGAAGCACAATGCCGCTGGCGACAAGAACGGCAGCAGTGATGCGGGTCAGGACAAGTGTGCCCGGTACAAGTTTCTGTGCTAGAACCAGCAGAGCCAGGGCGGCAACCCAGATCAGGTTCATCACTCCCCCGACGAAGAGCAGAAGCATCAGGACCCAGCAGCAGCCGAGGCAATAAATGCCGTGCTCCATGCCCATGTGCAGTGCACCCAGGCGGCCTGGACGCATGTGGCGTGGAAGCCACTCAATGGGCGAGCGGCATTGCGTGAGACAACGGTCTTTCAGTGGTGTCAATTCATACAGTCCGGCACCAATAAAGACCAGGCCAGCAAGGAAGGTGCTTGTTGCTGCCATTTGCATTGATAAAAGGTGTGTATGGGAGAGTAGCGTCTGCACCGCTGCTGCGGCGACGGAGTAGACACTCCAGATAGCGAGATATCCGCCAACGAAGGCTGCTGTCCGTCCTGAGATCCCATGTTGCCTGCTTTTCCGTTCGAGTGTGGCAAACAGGAGAATGGTGGGTGCTGCACTTGGCAGCATCATGCCGATCATCATCACCGCCCACATCAGGGTGACGAGAGTGAAGTTGACGCTTGCATCGGTAAGTGTGGCGGCACCTGGTCCCATGGTGGTGGCAATGAAGGCTGACAGGGAATCGTCGGTCTGCATGCCCATCATGCGTGCAGCTATGCCATCCATCGTCTCCATCTGCAGCGTCAGATGAACCAGGAACAGCCAGGCCAGCAGACATAGCCCGACCACGCTCGCGACGACAAGAATGCGGTCGCGGGCGAGGACAAGTTCAAGCGGGGAGGCGGCCATGGCGCCTTACCGAATGATGCCGTGAGGCCCTAGATGCAGCATGCAGAAGTGCGCGTGACGATTGCTCCATTCATTCTCGATGGGGCCAGCCGTCCTTGTATTGCTGCTTGCGTATTCTGCTTCTGAATATTCGAAACCCTGCGGTAGTACGACTTTTGCGCGGTGTGGCTGTCCAGTAACGGGGTTGAGAATGGGTTCGGCGGTAGCTTCGACGATGCCTTCTACCGAGAAACGCCCGATCCTCGCGTCTTCATCTGACTCGAACTCAATTGCCTTGAACAGCGGCTCGTGAACAGTGTCGGTGGTCGCCTTGACCACGTTGAAGATGGTGGCGAACTCTTCGGTTTCCTCACCCCCGAGGATCTTCAACATCGCCTCACGTTGCTCGGGTGTGGCACGTTCGTCGACGATGGGCAGAACCTCGCCGTGTCCTTCATGGATAGCACCGGGCCAGGCCACTATGGCCACTGCTTTCAGCCCGTCGAGCTGTACGTCGCCAAAGTGTCCTTCGTCAATGCGTATGCCCACCGCCGCGCGGCAGTTGCCATAGGAAGGCAGTGCGTTGAACTGGCAAGGGCACCCCCAATTGCAGTTGCAGGTAGTAATCTCCGCTCCTTGGATCATCCAATCGACATAAGTCATTGCATATCTCCTCCAGAGCAGGTTCGTGAAAGGCTTTCTGGACTACATTTCATTTCCCTGCATTTCATCTCCCTACATTTTATTGCTTTCCGTTGCTTCAATAGTATATGTGAGGTTGGTTTTGCCGGCCGGAATTAAACACGCCTATGCCGTGGCCCGGGATACCCGATGACCACGCTGTCCACTGGGGGTTCGCCTGCCTCAAAACAGCTCACCCTGAGGGTGCGGTGGCCGGAAGTCTGTCGTGTTCAGTTGCTGCTCATCCCGGCGTTCATTCAACCCCAGGCGGCGACAGGCCTTGTGAAAGCGTTGTGACAACAGCTCCGCGAACACGCCTTCGCCGCGCATGCGATGACCGAAGCGGCTGTCGTAATCCGACCCGCCGCGGCATTGGCGGATCAGGCTCATGACCTTGGCGGCCCGTTCGGGGTAGTGATCCGCCAGCCAGTCTTCAAACAACGGTGCGACTTCCAGGGGCAGGCGCAGCAGCATCCAGCTGGCACTGAGAGCGCCAGCGTTTCGAGCGGCTTCGAGTAGTCGTTCCATTTCATGATCCGTGAGCCCGGGAATCATGGGGGCCAGCAGTGTGCCCACTGGAATGCCGGCCTGGCTCAGGCTGGAGATGACCTTGAGACGGGCCTCGGGGGAGGCGGCCCTGGGTTCCAGATGTCTTTTCAATTCACGATCGAGACTGGTCAGGCTGATGAATACCCGAACCAGGCGATGTTGTGCCATCTCCTTCAGAAGATCCAAGTCGCGCAGGATCAGGCTGCTCTTGGTGACGATGGTGACGGGATGGCGACATTCCAGCAGTAGTTCCAGCAGCGCTCGTGTCGTGCCATATCTGGCTTCAATGGGCTGATAGCAGTCGGTATTGCCGGACAGGTTGATCGATTGGCATTGGTAACCTGGCTTGCACAGTTCTTCGCGCAGTCTCTCGACCAATCCACTGCGGGCAATCAGCCGGGTTTCGAAGTCGATACCTGGTGACAGGTCCCAATAGGCATGGCTGGGCCTGGCGTAGCAGTAGATGCAGCCGTGCTCGCAGCCACGATAAGGGTTGAGAGAGCGGTCAAAGGGCAGGTCAGGCGAACGGTTCCATGACAGGGCGCTTTTTGTTGCTTCTGTGGTGACGACTGTTGCCAGGGTGTCGGGGCATGCCTCTTGCCACCAGCCATCGTCGGCATCTTCAACATGCGTTGGCGCATAGCGGTTGGCAGGTGCCTTGTTGGTACCTCGGCCTTTGAGTATCGGGTGAATGCGAGTCATGGCAAATGAGCTGATGGCAAGTGAATGGGTATGATTTTATATGTACGTATATACAGTAGTGGTGTTTGGCCGATATTGCCATATCGACGGTGGAATTCTGTTTCGGCTTTATCAGGGACGTTCGATGATCTGGTAAGCTGCGCGGCATTGCTGAGCTGAATGGCTCACAGCTCCACCTGGAAAGGAATGCCTGCATGAGTGACTTGAACACCCTTCTTCAGCGAATTCAGCCAGCCGATGCAAGTGCCCGGGAGCGTGCGCAGGCGCGTCTCGACATGTTGACCAAGCCGCCTGGCAGCCTGGGCAGGTTGGAACACCTGGTAGCAGATCTCGCGGCCATCAGTGGAGAAGGGCTGCCCCGTGTCGATCCCCCGGCCGTACTGGTGTTTGCCGCAGATCATGGTGTGGCGGAAGAGGGGGTGTCGGCTTTTCCCCAGGCAGTGACAGCACAGATGGTGACCAATTTTGCCAACGGTGGAGCGGCCATCAATGTTTTCGCTCGCCAGGTGGGCGCGCGTCTGGAAGTCATCGATGTGGGGGTGGCGACACCATACGAAATGCGACCTGGTGAAGATCGAGGTGCGGTTGTCGTCGATCGAGTGAGGGCGGGAAGCGGCAACATTGCCAGAGAAGACGCCATGACGCGAGAGCAGGCACTGGCTGCGCTGATGGTCGGTAGTCGCGCGGTGGATCGAGCACGAGAGGCGGGGTGCCGGTGTCTGATCCTCGGCGAGATGGGAATCGCCAATACCACGTCGAGCAGTGCCCTGCTGGCAGCCTTCACGGGGGTTGCGCCAGAGCAGGTGGTCGGGCGCGGTACAGGCATCGATGATGCGGGCTTGAAGCACAAGTGTGATGTGATTGCCACGGCCCTGGGTAGGGGAACCTGCGCCGATGATGCCTTGGCCACTTTGGCGCGGCTCGGTGGGCTGGAGATCGCTGCGATGGTGGGGGCGTTCCTGGCAGGTGCAGCAGCGCGCTTGCCCGTGCTGGTCGATGGCTTCATTGCCACGGTGGCGGCCTTGACGGCGTGCCGCCTGTGTCCGGCCGTGCGCGACTATCTGATCTTTGGTCATCTGTCCCAGGAAGCGGGGCATGGACATGCCCTGTCAGCAGTGGGCGGCAACCCTCTGCTGCAGCTTGATCTACGTCTCGGGGAGGGCAGTGGTGCGGCCTTGGCCTATCCGCTGCTCGACGCGGCTTGCCGCATGCTGGCGGAAATGGCCACCTTCGATGATGCGGGAGTCGCCAAGGGCGACGAGGAACAAGAGCAGGCCATGGTGGAGGCTACAGGGTCTGCTGCGGAGAAGGCAAGCCTGGAGCAAGTGAATATGGAGCAAGTAAATATGGAGCAAGTAAATATGGAGAGAAAGTGACCCATGCCATTTGCGCTTTCTGCTCCATTCGCCAGTGAGATTCTGTGGCTGACTCTGCTGGCATTGCTGCTCGATCTGATGATCGGAGATCCGCGTTGGCTGCCCCATCCCGTTGTCGCCCTGGGCCGCTTGATCGCCTTGCTGGACAAGCTCTGGAATCATGGACGTGCGCGAGCCAAGCGCATCAAGGGGGTTGCCCTGGTGCTGGTCGTGGTCGTGCTTGCCTGGAGCCTGACGGCGCTGGTGCTGGCACTGGTGGCAATGGTGAACACGTGGCTGGCACTGATGGTGGAAGTGCTGCTGCTGGCGACATGCCTGGCCGCCCATGGCCTGGTGGCGGCTGCGCGGGAGGTCTACATTCCACTGCGTCGGGGCGACCTGGTAGCGGCGCGAAAGGCGGTTGCTGCTCTGGTCGGGCGTGATACCCGCGAGCTGGACGAAGCCGGGGTTGCCCGAGCCTGTGTCGAGAGTGTGGCGGAGAACACCGTGGATGGCATTACCGCGCCGTTATTCTGGGTATTGGTCGGTGGGGCACCCATGGCCATGGCCTACAAGGCAGTGAATACCCTGGATTCCATGGTCGGCTATCGCAATGAACGCTACACGGATTTCGGCTGGGCATCGGCCCGTCTGGACGACATCGTCAACTGGTTGCCGGCTCGGCTCACCGCGTTTGCCATGTGGCTGACAGCTCCGGTACTGCTGAGCGGTCATTGGCGTCGTACTCGCATGCATCTGTGGAAGGAGGCATGGCGGACCACTTGCCGGGAAGCACCACGCCACCCCAGCCCCAACAGTGGCTGGCCCGAGGCGATGGTGGCCAATCTGCTGGGGATACAGCTGGGGGGACGCAATGTCTATGCTGGCCAGGTGTCCGAACGCGCACGCCTGGGGCGACCACTGCAGGCGCTACATGCCGGGCATATCCAGGAAGCCATCTTGTGCCTGCATGCTGGCACCATGGGGGTAGTCGTCATGCTGGTGATCGCAACACCAATGATCACCACCTTGCTGGAAGCAATATTGGCCATATGGCGAGGAGGGGCAGTGTGAGATCGAAGTGCTATCCACAGCCGTGGCCACAACATGGTGGCGAAGGCGATGCCTTGCTGGCGCGGCTGGGGATTTCGGACAATGACGCCCTGACCGACCTGAGTGCCAGCCTCAATCCACTGGGACCGCCGGATTGGCTTGGCGACTGGTTGGCCCGTTCGTTGCCTCTGCTTACCCATTACCCTGACCGCCAGCAACAGGAAGCGCGTGAGGCGCTGGCGCATCATCACGCTCTCGATGCGGCCCAGGTGCGTGTCACCAATGGGGGAGCAGAGGCGATCCATCTGATCGCTCAGGCATACCGTAGCAAACGCGCATTGGTCATTGAGCCGACCTTCGGCGAGTACGCGCGGGCTTGTGAACTGAATGGCATGGAGGTTCGACGTCTATCCCTTGTCGGCGATGACTTTCGTCTTGATGTGGATGGGTTGTGTCAGGCGCTGGTGGCAGTGGATGTGGTCTTTCTCTGCCGCCCGAACAACCCCACTGGTACCCTGGTGTCGTGCCAGGCCATCGAGACGTTGCTGGAGCATGCCGAGGCAGCGAATACGTTGCTGGTCGTCGATGAAGCCTTCATTGAATTCCATGGCGAACAGGCGTCTCTCGTCGATTGGGTGAGACGGGGGGCACCGTTGGTGCTGCTGCGTTCGTTGACCAAGTTTTACTGCTTGCCTGGGCTGCGCTTGGGCTATCTGCTGGCACAACCTGAGCGAGTGCAACAGATCTCGGGATACCAAGTGGCCTGGAGCCTCAATGCGTTGGCTGCCGCCTTGATACCGCACCTGCTGAACGACCAAGGCTATGTCGAACGCACGTTGAACTGGGTGTCCGGGGAACGCTCTCGCGTGGGCAAAAACCTGCGACGGCTCGGTTATGTCGTCCCCGAGGCGCATGCCAATTTTGTCCTGTGCCGCCCTGGGGGCGTCGCCAGTCCTGCGCGTGGTGAAGCCATGCTGCGGCAACTGGTGAAACATGGCTTCATTGCCCGCCATACGCATACCTTTGCGGGTCTGGATGGCAGTTGGGTGCGTTTGGCCCTGGGGCTTCCGGCGACCAATGACGCCTGGCTTGCCGCCCTTGCAGGAGCTGCCGAGTGATCGTCTTCGTCAGCGGAGGAGTGCGCAGTGGCAAGAGTCGCGTGGCCGAGTCACTGGCTCGTTCATTGCACCAAGAGCCCGATCGATGTGGCGGCAGGCTATGGTACCTGGCCACGGCCAAGGCGGCAGATGGGGAGATGCGTGAGCGCATCGCACGCCATCGTTGCGATCGCGGTGATGGCTGGGTGACCCTGGAGGCGCCCTGGGATCTGGGTGCTGCCTGGCAGCAGGTGAACAGTGGCGATACCTTGCTGCTTGATTGCCTGACCTTATGGGTCAGCCAGGTCATGTTCGACAGCCCACTGGACGATGATCAGGCTTTGGCCATGTTCGCTGAGTTGCTGGAAGACGCTCGGGCACGCAGCATCGCCCTGGTCGTGGTATCCAATGATCTCAATGAAGAGTTGCCTCCTCGAGATGTCATGGTGTGGCGTTACCTGGCCTTCCTGCAGCGCATCCATTGTCATCTGGCAGGCGTTGCCGACCGGGTCGTGGAAGTGGTAGCAGGACAGGTAATCGATTGGAAGGCCACGCCATGTGCGCTTGAGGATGAAACGCGCCTTCACGCTGAGGAGCGTATTGCCTCCGGGGAACGCATTGACACCGGAAAACGCATTGATACAAAGAGGCATACATGACGCAGTCGACCCGTGAGGAGACACACAAGCCACAGGGTGACAGGCGTGATGCTGCTCACGGGTTGGGCCTCGCCATTCAGTTCCTGACGCGTATCCCGCTGCCCGTGGCCTGCGACTGGAACCAGGCGTCGCGGCGTTGGGCGGCGCGGGCATATCCGCTGGTAGGCGCCTTGATCGGGGTAGCGCTGGGCATGGTGAGTTGGGGCAGTGGAGCCCTGGGCTTACCGTTGCCACTACAGGCATTGCTGATCGTCAGCCTGTGGGTCGGGTTGAGTGGCGGGTTGCATCTGGATGGCTTGATGGATCTTGCCGACGCCCTGGGCAGTAATGCCCCGCTGGAAAAGCGCTGGGCGATCATGAAGGATCCGCAGGTAGGCAGTTTTGCGGTGGTGGTGCTGGTATTTCATCTAGCCTGGAAGCTGGCGTTGGTGTGGTGGCTGCTCGAGCTTGAAGCGGGTATCTGGTGGCTGGTTGCCATTCCTGCCCTGGCTCGCTGGATGGCGGTGTTCCTGCTGGTCCGGGTGCCAGCGGCACGCCCAGAGGGGCTGGCTCATCTATGGCAACAGAGCCTGGGGCCGCGTGACCTGGTGTTGGCGACGGCACTGCCCGTGTTGCTGTCTGTGCTGCCGTTTGTGCTGATGAGCTCAGGGCAAGCGTGGAGCATGCTGACATTGGGACTGGCGACAGCCTTGTTTGTTGTCATCTTTGCCGCGGGAGCAAGACGGACCTTTGGCGGTATCAGCGGCGATCTGCTGGGGGCCGCAATCGAAGGAGGAGAATTATGGCTATTGGTGTGGGCCTCGAGCTGGTGGTGGTTCGCCACGGCGTGACCCAATGGAATCTGGAAAAGCGCTACCAGGGGCAGCGTGATATCGAGCTGTTGATGCCCGATGCCCTGGAGGGAATGGATCGCTTGCGCGACTACCTGGAAGGCGAACGCTTCGATGCCGTGGTCACCAGTGACCTGGTCCGTTGCCGTCAGACGCTGGCGCATATCTCGGAAGGTCGTGACTGGCCCCGTCCGCGCCTGGATAACCGCCTGCGCGAAAATGACTTTGGTGACTTCGAAGGGTGTACCTGGGAAGAACTCAAGGATGACCCTGCCTATCGTGCCTGGATCGACAGTGCCGGAGAGCTGGCTCCGACGGGTGGCGAGTCCGCCCAGCAACTGCGCGAACGATTGGAAGCCGCATTGAACGATATCTTTGCCGACGCTGCTGGAGAAGTTGCAGAAGAAAGCGTTGTTGTAGAAGAAAGAGTTGTTGGAGAAGAAAGAGTTGTTGGAGAAGTTGTAGAAAAAGTGGCTGGGGAGCCGCGATACAAGGTTCTGGTAGTCACCCATGGTGGTGTGATTCGTGAATGGCGGCGTGGCTTCGAACAGGTCTCGTTCTGGGACGGCGTTGTGGAACAGGCCTCCGGGCGGCGCTGGTATCTGACAACCACCACAGAGGGTGTGACATGCAACTCTTCCTCGGCGGTGCCTGCGCCGGCAAACGCGAACGTGTGAGCGAACGCTTTCCTCAGGCAAGCTGGATTCAGGCCAGCGAAGCGCTGGAGCGGATGCGATATCCGCGTCTGGCTGAGACCCACGCTGAGGTAGTGGTTCATGGCTGGCTCAAGTGGCTTGAAGAGGTCTGCTGCAACAGGAATGGCGCCGAGCTGGAGAACGATGCGCTGCGTGAATGCTGGCGCCAGGCCTTCAAGGACTGGGCCGGTCGCGAGTCAGCAGAAGTGGTGCTGATTGTCCCGGAAGTCGGACGCGGGATCGTGCCTGTCGAGCCATTCCAGCGTCAGCTACGTGATCTGGCGGGCTGGTTGGCACAGGATGCAGCAGAGGCCAGCAGCAGCGTATGGCATGTGCGCCATGGCTTGGTCATGGCATTGAAATGACCTTGATGACAAAGCGTCACATTGACGCTCATGGCCGGCATTGGTAGTTTACCTGGGTTCTCAGGTGCCCCTGAGGGAGCGGCATATCACTCGCTGTGTAGCGAGCGGCAAGGAGATATGACGTTCCTGAACGCATGTGATGCGTCGGGGTGAAACGGGAAGTCGGTGACAATCCGACGCTGCCCCCGCAACGGTGATCGAGTAAAGCGCGGCCTGACACACCACTGTGCATATCTAGAACTGTCGACTTGAGCAACAGGCTCGTCGGCACTTTCACGCGGGCTTGCTGCCCGGCACGGGAAGGTGGTCGCGTGGAACATGCAGATGTTCGCTCGTCAGCCCGGAGACCGGCCTGAAATTCCATGCCAGGGGCGGTGGGCTCCCGAAGCTGGGCGCGTTGTTACGCCTTCCTTCCTCATTTCCCCGTTCTTGGTCATTCAAGGCTTCGTGCCGTGCGGGTGCGCATGGTACCAGGGGATACTTCATCATGTTGCGCTCCTTTCTTCCTGCCCGAGCGGTATCAGGCCTGCCTGTTCTCAGCCTTGCTGCCATGCCGCTGGCATTCGTTGCCCAGGCCAGTGCCCAGAGCACTGGCGATGATGAAAGTGTGAACCTCGATCCCATGGTCGTATCTGCGACCCTGGCACCACGCACGGCCAGTGAGACATTGTCTTCGGTCAGTGTCATCAACGAACAGACGCTGCGCCAGCGCGACCCTATCAGTCTGATCGATGCCCTGCGTGGCCAGGCCGGCGTTGATTTTTCATCCAGTGGTGGGTTCGGCAAGAACACCAGTCTCTATCTGCGTGGTACCGGCCCTGAATCGACATTGTTGCTGATCGATGGCATGCGCCTGCGTTCGGCCACCAACGGCGGCCCGGCCTGGCAGTTTCTCGACCCGCGCATGTTCGAACGCATCGAAGTCGTGCGTGGCCCGCGTGGTGCGCTATATGGTGCCGATGCGGTAGGCGGCGTTGTGCAACTGTTCACCCTCGAACCCGAAGGTGAACGACCGACTCCCAGCATCACCTTGGGAGGAGGCTCTTTTGGCACGGCCAGGGCCCAGGCCAACCTGAGCGGGGAGGCCAATGCGACCCGCTACCAGTTCAGTGCCAGCCACCTGAGCAGCGATGGCTCGGAAGTACGCAAGGGCGGGGAAGACAAGGGCTACGACAACACCACGGGCCTGGTGCGGCTGGCGCACGACTTCGACAATGGTGCTGTCATGGGCGTCACCGCGTTGCGTGCGTCAGGCAATACCGAGTACGAAGGCGGTGATTCCGACTATGTGCAGCAAGTGGCCGGGGTGTATGGCGAGATACCTGTCACGAGCAACTGGACTTCGCGCTTGACCATCAGCGAAGCCCGCGATGAGCTGGATGATTTTTCCGACCTTGGCGCCACCACTTTCGATACCACGACACACACGGCGCGTTGGGACAACTCTGTGCTGATGGGCAATCACGAACTGGTCGCCGGGGCAGAGTATCAGCAGGACAAGATCGACAGCACTACCGATTACGCGGAAGACAGCCGTGACAATGTGGCGGTGTTCGCTCAGACCCTGCTGGACTTCGCTCCCTTCTCGCTGCAGGTCGGCCTGCGCCATGACGACAACGAGGCCTTCGGCGGCGAGACCACCGGGCACCTTGCTTTGGGTTATGCCCTGGATGACCACTATACCCTGCGAGCCAGTTACGCCACGGCATTCCGGGCACCGACTTTCAATGAGCTGTACTTCCCCGACTTCGGCAATCCTGACCTCGACCCCGAGAAAGCGGAAAGTGTCGAGCTTGGCCTGCGTGGGCAGTATGGCCGGGGATTCTGGGATGTGGCCGTGTACCAGAGCGATATCGACGACATGGTGGCATATACGGTGCAGGACTCGCATTATGCGCCGTTCAATGTGGATCGCGCCCGCATTCGGGGTGTTGAGCTGACCACGGGACTGGAGTGGAACCAGTGGGTTCTGGCTGCCTCTGCCACCTACACCGACCCCGAAGACCGCAAGAGTGGCAAGCGCTTGGTGCGCCGTGCGACCCAAGGGGTACGCCTGGATGCAGATCGACGCATCGGCGACTGGAATCTCGGCGCATCCTTCGTGGCACAGAACCATCGCTACAACGATGCAGACAATAAAGAACGCTTGTCAGGCTATGGCACCATCGACCTGCGGGCAGGCTGGAATTTCGCCCCTCAATGGAAGGCCAACCTGACCCTGGAGAATGTCCTCGATCGCGAATATGCCACCGCGCGGGACAGCTTCAACGGCTGGGACTATATCAACCCCGGGCGCGCAGCCTACTTGAGCGTTGGCTTCCAGCCATGAACAGCCCTGAGCCAATGGAATACAGCCCTGAGCCAATGGAATACAGCCTTGAGCGCATGAAACATGCTCCTGAGCGCATGGGGGGCCTTGAACGCCCGATAAACATCAAGTGGCCGACACGGGCGATAAAGACTGCAGGCAGCATCGTACTGCTGGCAGTGAGCTTGTCGCTTGGCATGTCGGTGGTGAGCGCCGAAGAAGCCTCGCGGTGTGTCGTGGATGACAGTGGAACCGAAGTCTGTCTTGCTGCACCGGCACAACGCATTGTCGCGCTGGCCCCCAGTGTGACGGAGTTGTTGTTCGCTGCCGGGGCCGGTGAAAAGGTCGTCGGCGCAGTGAGTTTCAGCGACTATCCAAAAGCGGCTCAAGCCCTGCCGAGGGTGGGAAGCTATGACCGTATCGACCTCGAAGCCTTGCTGGCGCTTGAGCCGGACCTGGTCGTGAGCTGGGATGGCGGCAATCCCCGTGAGCAGGTAGAGCGACTGTCTGCGCTTGGAATCAAGGTATTTCATTCCGATGCGAAAAGCTTCGAGACGATAGCTTCGACTCTGGAACGTCTGGGTGTACTGGCCGACAGCCAGGATAAGGCGGAACAGGCAGCTACGGCACTGCGTGATGACATTCGTGATCTTACCCAGCGTTATGCAGATTCCGAACCTGTGAGCGTGTTCTACGAAGTCTGGGAAAGACCACTGATGACCATCAATGGCCAGCATTGGATCAGCCAGTCACTGGCACTGTGCGGGGGCGTCAATCTGTTTGCCGATGAGGCTCCCATGGTACCGCGTATTTCCCAGGAGGCCGTGCTGGCAGCGAACCCTGAAGCCATCATCACCGGGGGAATGGGCAAGGCGGACTCTTCCTGGCTCGATGCCTGGCAGGCTTATCCGCACCTCAAGGCGGTTGAGCGCGATAACCTGTTCTTCATCAATCCCGACCTGGTGCAAAGGGCCACTCCGCGCCTGGTGGAAGGCACCAAGTCTCTATGCCGTCACCTGGAGAGCGCCCGTGAGCGCCGCTGATATGTCATTGCGCCACATGCCTCGGGTCTGGCCGCCGCTATGTGTGCTGGGGCTGATCTCCGTGGCCGCTATTCTATTGGCGCTGGCACTGGGCAGCATCAATCTGTCACCCCAGGAACTGTGGGCCACAGTGCTGGGGAATGGCAGCCCCTTGCACCAGACCTTGCTCTGGGAGCTGCGCCTGCCGAGAGCCCTGGCCGCTTTCGGTACCGGTGCGCTGCTGGCGCTGGCCGGCGCGTTGATGCAAGTGCTGCTGCGCAATCCACTGGCTGACCCTTATGTGCTGGGGTTATCCGGTGGGGCGGCAGTGGCGGCCTTGCTCGCCATGCTGGCGGGCCTGGGGGCTGCGCTGGTCTCCTTGGCGGCTTTCTCTGGTGCCCTGTTGTCCACACTGCTGGTTTTCGGCCTGGCCCATGGCGGCGGTAGCTGGACGCCGGCCAGGCTCCTGCTGACCGGCATTGTCCTGGCTTCCGGCTGGGGGGCGACGATCACTTTTCTCCTGACCATCAGTCCGGTAGAGCAGTTGCCCGGCATGCTGTATTGGCTGATGGGGGACATGGCCTATGCCGGAAGCCCCTGGCCGGTACTCAGCCTGGCCGCCATCGCTGCCGTGTCATTGGCACCTTTCGGGCGCAGCCTCAATGTGCTGGCCCGAGGTGGACTCCAGGCTGCTGCTCTGGGGGTGGCGGTTCGTCCGGTTGAACTGGGGCTGTATGCAGCAGCGAGCCTTGCTACGGCTGTTGCTGTCACGACAGCAGGCAGCGTCGGCTTCGTCGGTTTGATGGTGCCGCATATGCTGCGTCTGCGCCTGGGTTCCGATCAACGCATCATCCTGCCGGCCTCCTTGCTGGCCGGAGGGGCGCTGCTGACTCTGGCCGATACGCTGGCGCGTACGGTCATTGCTCCCCAGCAACTGCCCGTCGGTGTCATTACGGCGTTGCTCGGTGTTCCGAGTTTCCTGTACCTGCTGCATCGCAGCCGTGGTTGATGGGGTGAGGAGACGGACATGCACTTGAGTACCCAGGAACTGGTGATTGATATACCGGAGCGCGCAGATGGCAGTGCGCTTTCCCTGACGATCCCGCCCGGCTCGCGCTGGGGAATTCTCGGCCCTAATGGCACCGGCAAGACAACGTTGCTGCATACCCTGGCAGGCTTGAAGGCACCGCGTCGTGGCCGGGTGTGCCTGGATGGGGTGCCTCTGGGGCAACTACGTCGGCGTCATGTTGCCCAGCACCTGGGGATGGTGTTCCAGCATCACCAGGACGATTTTCCGGCCAGCGTGCTCGAGACAGCCTTGATCGGACGCCATCCTTTTCTGCACCTTTGGCAAAACGAAAGCGCCGAAGACATCCAACTGGCCCAGCAGGCTCTGGTTCGTCTTGGGGTCGATCATCTGGCCGCGCGTTCCATCGCCACCCTGTCGGGCGGTGAACGGCAGAGAGTGGGTATTGCCACGGTGCTGACGCAGTCACCGGCGGTGTGGCTGGTGGATGAGCCGACCAACCATCTGGACCTGCACCATCAGATGGCAGTAATGGCATTGCTCGATGAGCAGGCGACCTCGGGGCATGCCGTCGTCATGTGCTTGCATGACCTGAACATGGCGGCTCGCTGGTGTGATTATCTGTTGCTGCTGTATCCCGATGGAGAGGTCTGCTGGGGCGAGCGCGATGCCATGCTCAGCATTCCGGCACTGGAGCGACTCTATGGCCAATCCCTGACCTCGGCCATCATCGATGGAGTGAGAGTCTTTGTGCCTCTTTCAAGCGCTGTCTAGCTTCACATTTCTGTCTAGCTTCACACTTCTGGCCAGTTTCAAATTCCTGGAGGTTTCATGAGTCGTCCTCAAGTTAATTCCGAGCGTCATGCGCAGCGGATGGCGAACAAGCAGCGCATCATGCGCGAACGTATCGCCAATGCCGACAAGGAGCAGGGCGTTCTGCTGGTGCTCACCGGGCCTGGCAAGGGCAAGAGTTCATCGGCCTTCGGCATGCTGGCCAGGGCACTGGGCCATGGCATGAACGTGGGCGTCGTGCAATTCATCAAGGGAGCCTTTGCCACAGGCGAGGCCGCCTTCTGCCGTGCCCAGCCTGGGGTCAGCTTTCATGTCATGGGGGAAGGCTATAGCTGGGACACTCAGGATATCCAGCGTGACATGGCGGCCGCCGAAGCGGCCTGGGACAAGGCGCGGGAGCTGCTGCGTGATCCCGATGTCGACATGGTATTGCTGGATGAGCTGAATATTGCCTTGCGTCGTGGTTATCTGGAGCTCGACCGAGTGCTGGATGATCTTCAGGCCAGGCCAGAGATGCAGCATGTGGTCGTGACCGGTCGTCACGCCCCGGATGCGTTGATCGAGCTGGCCGATACGGTGACGGAAATGCGAGTGGTCAAGCACGCTTTCAAGGAACAGGGTATCAAGGCCCAGAAAGGCGTGGAGTGGTGATATGCCGACGTTGATGATTCAAGGAACGACGTCGGATGCTGGCAAGAGCACGGTAGTGGCAGGGCTTTGTCGGGCGTTGTATCGGCGCGGCTTCAAGGTGGCGCCGTTCAAGCCTCAGAACATGGCGCTCAACAGTGCGGTGACCATCGACGGCGGCGAGATCGGGCGTTCCACGGCCTTGCAGGCTCAAGCGGCAGGCGTCGAGCCACACAGTGACATGAATCCCGTGCTGCTCAAGCCCGAAGGTGACCAGCGATCGCAGGTGATCCTTGCCGGGCGTGTGCATGGCAGCATGAAGGCGCTGGATTATCACGCCTACAAGACCACGGCGCAGAAAACCGTGATGGCATGCTGGGAGCGCTTGTCGCGCCGTTATGACGTCATCATCGCAGAAGGTGCCGGGAGTCCGGCTGAGGTCAACCTGCGCCAGGGTGACATCGCCAATATGGGCTTTGCCGAAGCAGTGGATTGCCCTGTATTACTGGTGGGGGATATCGACCGGGGAGGTGTCTTTGCGCAGTTGTGCGGCACCCTGGGATTGGTATCCAGCAGCGAGTGGCTGCGCATCAAAGGCCTCATCATCAATCGCTTCCGGGGAGATATTTCCCTGCTGGAACCGGGCTTGAGCTGGCTCGAGGCTCGAGAAAACAAGTCCGTTCTGGGAGTCTTGCCCTATCTGCCAGGATTGATGCTGGATGCCGAGGATAGCCTGTCCCTTGAGCAACGTGTCGAAGGTGGCGGCGTGCTCAAGGTGGTCGTGCCGGCGTTGCCTCGAATCAGCAATCACACCGACCTGGATCCATTGCGCCTGCACCCCGGTGTGTCCTTGCATGTTGTCGGACCAGGTGCCCCTGTGCCGGAAGCCGATGTGATCCTCCTGCCAGGGAGCAAGAGCACGCTCTCTGACCTTGCCTGGTTGCGGCAGCAGGGGTGGGAGGAGCGCCTGCAGCGCCACTTGCGTTATGGCGGGCGGGTGCTGGGCATCTGCGGCGGTTTCCAGATGCTGGGTGATTGGATCGATGATCCTGATGGCCTGGAAGGTGAGCCGGGCGGTGCTCCAGGACTTGGCCTGTTGCGTATGGAAACCGTATTGCGCCCGACCAAGCAGTTGCGCCGCATCAGCGGTCGCATCACGACAGTTGATGGCTCCTGCAGCATCCATGGCTACGAAATCCATCAGGGCATCAGTCGGGGCGAGGCACTGACACGGCCGCTGATGACACTGGAAGGACGCGACGAAGGCGCTGTCAGCGAGGATGGCCAGGTGATGGGTACCTACCTGCATGGTCTGTTCGATACACCGGATGCCTGCACGACATTGCTGGCTTGGCTGGGATTGAACGAAGGCGAGGCCCGGCGCATCGATCTGAATGTCCATCGCGAGGAGCAGCTTGAACGCCTGGCCGACAGCATTGAATATCATCTGGATATGGATGCCATCATTGAACTGATCAGTTGAACCGTTCAATGATGGCGGCTTGATGCTGGGATGAGGTGATTCCGGCATCAGGCGCTGGTTCATGAAAGCCTAATCCATGAAGCGCTGAGGGTCGTCCGAGATCACACTGGTCACGCCCCAGTCCCAGCGCGGCCCGAAAGCAAGCGGGTCGTTGGCGGTATAGCACAGCAGGGGAATGCCTGCTTCCTTCACCATGCGCGCCCGCTTTTCCTTCAGTTGCTTCCAGTCAGTATGCAGGCTGTATGCCTGGAGCGTATCCATCTTCTCGCGCCACTGTTGCGGCAGTTTCTTGCACAGGACGCCCAGTGCCAGCTCATCCGGACCCGCCATGTGGCGTGCCTGCTTCAGGGCATGGTAATTGAACGAGGACAGTAGACGGCGCTCGAAAGGGAGGGCTTCCAGCAACTGGGGAACCACCGCCTTGGCCAGCGCTATCGGATCTCTCCCGCGACATACCTTGAGCTCCAGGTTGAGTCCCATGTCCAGACGTGAGATCAGGCTCAGCATCTCTTCCAGCGTGGCCATGCGTTCACCACGAAATTCCGCGGAAAACCAGGCACCCACATCGTATTCCCTGGCTTGTTCCAGATGCATCTTGTGGAGTTTTCCACGCCCATCGGAGCAGCGTTTCATGCCTGAGTCATGCCAGATGACTGGCGTGCCGTCTCCAAGCAGCTGCACATCAAGCTCGACCCAGTGGAAACCCGCACGGTGGGCTGCACGAACCGCAGCCCGGGTGTTTTCCGGAGCATGGGCAGACAATCCGCGGTGGGCAATCAGTCGAGGCAGGTGGGGAGAGGGTGATGTCATGGCATCTCCTTGGTGACAGCCAATATGAGCAGCAAGCATCATGCAGGTGCCAGTATGACAGGCTCAAGACGCTTTGGTGCGGTATTGGGGAGAGCTTGGCAGCATAATGTGCTAGTCTCCCGCGATTCGTTTGAACCGCTTTCCCGGGGAATCTCAATGAAGGTCGTGAAAATCAACCAGCCACAGCAGCGTGAGGCTTGCCTGGCTCGATTGTGTGCCGAAGTCTATGGTCATCAGGCGGGTATCGCTCCTCTGGCGACATTCGCTGGCGTGATCGGAGTGCTGTTCAAGCAGGATGCTGCACGCCTGCTTGCGCTGGTGGATGATCAGTCTCGACCTATCGCGTTGGCACTGCTGGTCAGCGATGAAGCCGGGAAAAGCATGAGTGTCGTGCACATGGTGTCGCTCGATCCGGATGCCGATGACCAGGTGTCCGAAGATGCCGCCAAAGCCAAGGCGCGTGGACTCAACCCAGCGTTGCGCCTGGTGGCAGAACTAGCGCTGCGTGCTCCTATTCGTGTCGATGTGGTCAGCGATGCCGACAAGGCCCGCTTTGCTGCTGCAGGCATTCAGCGCTGGCTCAAGGGGCCAGGCGGGCTGCAAGTGGGGCTGGGGCCCAAGCATCCCTCGACCGGTTTCAAGGATCTGCCCCGTGCATTGACGGTGGATCAGAAGTCGGTGGTGGCCAACTTCAAGCACGACAAGGCGTTGTTCGAGGATTACAAGCGCCGCTTTATACGTGGACTGGAGACATTTCCGACCACGCTGTAGTTGGTCTGATGATGCTTGCCTGATGACGTTTGCCCGCTGTCGCCGCTGTGCTGATGCCGGCGAACAAGACAATGCCCTCGCAGGAGTTCCTGCGAGGGCATTTTTGTTGCGGAGACCGTTGACGTGGGGCTCCAGCAGTGAGGTGTGCCCGATACGGTACTTACCTTGTGGCCACTTATTCTGTGACAGTGAAAGTACCGTTCATCATGGAGTAGTGGCCCGGGAAGGAGCAGAAGAAGGTCAGGTCCTGGCCGGCCAGGTCTGCGGTGGAGAATTCGACAGTGGTGCTTTCGCCACCACCAATGATGTCAGTGGCTGCAATGATGCGGTCATCTTCGGGCAGATAGCCGGCATCCGGGCCCGCCTGCATGCCTGCCTGAGCGATTTCCTCATAGGCGTCGGTTGGAGCGAGCACCCAGTTATGACCCATGGCAGTGGCATCCATGCTGCCGCTATGTTCCAGCGTCAGGCTGACGGTTTCACAGCTTGAAGGAACGCTGAGTTCTTTCTTGTCGAACTGCATCTGATCATCGCCAGAGATGGTCAGGGCACATTCTTCGGGTACACCTTCACCTTCTTCGGCCATGGCGACGGAAGAACCCATCAGAGGCAGGGCGGCCAGCGCGGCTGCAGCGAGAGCGAAGCGCAGGCTAAGAGCAGTTTTGCGAGAAGTCATGGTGTCGCTCCTGTATGACATCCTGAATCGAGTTGTCGTAAGTGGCATCATTGGTGAGGACTTTATCCCTTCCAATATGTATACACTTTCCTGAGTTTTATGTATGCAGTTTTGATTGTCAACTCCTGACGGCGGGTCTCTGGTGACTTGGTGCTTGACCACATTCCCGCTCGGCGCTTGACTGATTAACCCTAACTTCATTAAACAGCTAAAGGAAATGCTCCGTGGTCAAGCAAACCCAGATCAAGCAAATCCAGTTCTCTCGTACGGGTGGCTCTGAAGTGCTCGAGCTCGTCGAGGTTGCGACGCCAGAGCCTGGGGCCGGTGAGGTTCGGGTGGCCAATCAAGCGATTGGCCTGAACTTCATCGATATCTATTTCCGTACCGGGTTGTACCCGACTGCCGTGATGCCGTCTGGGCTCGGTACCGAAGGTGCCGGTGTGGTCGATGCCATTGGCGAGGGCGTCACACATCTCAAGGTAGGCGATCGTGTGGCTTATGCCCAGGCACCTCTGGGGGCTTATGCAGAACAACACGTGATGCCCGCAGAAAAAGTGGTGCGATTACCCGACAGTATCGACTTCGATACCGCGGCTGGCTGTATGCTCAAGGGCCTTACGGTGCAGTACCTGCTGCGCCAGACCTATCCGCTCAAGGGCGGCGAAACCATTCTGTTCCATGCCGCTGCCGGGGGCGTAGGCTCGTTGGCCTGCCAGTGGGCCAAGGCACTGGGTGTCAGGTTGATCGGTACGGTCAGTTCCGCGGAAAAGGCCGAGATCGCCATGCGTAACGGGGCCTGGGCGACCATCGATTACACCCGCGAAGATGTGGTGGAACGGGTTCGTGAGCTGACGGGCGGGGAGATGGTGGATGTCGTCTACGATTCTGTCGGCAAGGATACCTGGCTGACTTCTCTGGACTGCCTCAAGAAGCGTGGTTTGATGGTCAGCTTCGGCAATGCTTCAGGCCCGGTAGAAGGCGTGAACCTGGGAATTCTCAACCAGAAGGGTTCGTTGTTTGCCACGCGTCCCAGCCTGGCCGGTTATGCCGATACCCGGGAACGCTTCGAGGCGATGGCCGAGGAACTGTTCGACATGCTCGCCAGTGGCAAGCTCAAGGTTGATGTCAGCCAGCGTTTCTCCCTGGCCGAAGCCGGCAAGGCGCAGGATGCTGTGGCAGGTCGGCAGACGACGGGTTCCACGATCCTGCTGCCTTGAATCGAAATGTGGCTGCTCCCCTGAGCAGCCACATTTCGGCTATTGCGGCCCATGTCGAGGAAATACCAAGGGCACTGGAATAACAGGAAGCCTAACTACTTTTCGATATCGCAAGACCGAAACCGCTGGCCACGAATAATCCTCCTGTGGTCTTGTTGATTCGTCTCATTAGTGTTCTGGAAAGTGCTAGCCCGCGAACCCAAGCCCCGAGGCAACTGTAGAATAGTGCAACGATGAAAGCGGAAAGCGCGACAAGGATTACCATGATGGCGAGTTGTACGGTGCTGTTGCCAGCAGGCGATAGGAATTGTGGAAAAAACGCCGTGAAGAATGCAATGGCTTTCGGGTTGCTGATTGCCACTGTGAAGCCGCTCATGAACAAACGTTGTGGCTGACTTTCCAGAGTATTCCCTTGCGAGCTGAGCGAGACGCGCTGCGCAGCAGTTCTCCATATCTGGATGCCTACGTAGACCAGGTAAGCTGCGCCTGCATACTTGATGACCATGAACAGCATGGCTGAACTGGTAATGGCGAGGCCAAGACCGGCCGATGCCGCAATGGCCTGCAACGTTGAAGCCGTAGCGTTTCCAATCGCGGTGAACATGGCGGGACCACTTCCGTTTGCAGCCCCATGCGCAAATGCGATGAGGGTGCTTGGTCCTGGAATCAACGACACGCCTAGGACGGTTACAACGAAGATAACCCAGTAGTGGAGATCCATTCGGCCAGCCTCTGTTTCCTGTTCATTGCCGTTTAGTCTACCGGTAAGAAGACTGACGACAATATCAGCTGTGAGCTGACTTTAGTCGCGTTGTACGCGGTTAAGTACAGCTATAACGCTGCGCCGAGTTCCTGAATCATTTTTTCGCGCTGCTTGAGCGCTTCCAGGCCTCTGTCGCCCAGGGTGTCTGCCACTTCGCTGAGCAGGCCCTGGGCGAGCAGCATGAAGGCACACATGCTGTTGGAGAAGAACAGACTGTCATTGGGCACATGAAAGGTTTCAGTAGCGACCTGGGCCAGGGGGGAATGCTCGCCATCGGTCAGGGCGATGACATTGATGCCATGACGGGCCGCTACCTGAGCCGTGGTGACCACGCTGGTGGTGTAAGGAAAGCAACTGATGGCAATCAACACGTCATCGGGCTCCATCTGAGCCAGGGCATCGGCAGTGCCATGATTGCCAGGATTCAATATGGACACTTCCGAACGCAGCATCCCCAGGCCATAGGCCAGGAAACTGGCGAGCGATGCGAATTGCCGCTGGCCATGCACCCTCACTCTTTTGGCTGTCGCCAGTTTCTCGACACTGCGTTGGTAGGTATCCGCATCCAGTCGTGCCAGCAGACCCGAGAAGTTGGCGCTTTCCTGGCGTCCCATGCGTACCAGGCGCTCGAGTCCTCCTCCTTGTTGACGGTCAGTGGCCAGCTTTGCTGCCAGGTCACTGTAGAAATGTCGGCCACCATCGGTCAGTTCGCGACGAAACACCTCTTGTAGCTCGGAAAAGCCACCATAGCCCAAGCGCTGGGCCAGCCGGGTCAGGGTAGAGGCATTGACGCTGAGGCGCTGAGCCAGGTCGCTGATGGACGATACTGCACTTTGCTGGGGGGTGTCGAGCAGGGTGGCGAGAACCCGTTGAGAGCGTTTGCCGAGACGTGTCTCGCTGTGTCCGGTACGGATATCTTCGAGACGGGTTTGCAAGGCATCCAGCGTGGCAGGGGCGTCAGTCATCGAGAGTCCTGTGAAGTATGGGCCGACATTCAAGAGGTTAGCGTATTTTGCCAGCTGCGTGACGATCTTTCGCGCAAATTTCAATTGCCGTATTTAAAAATGCATTGTAAATTTGCATAAAGTGCCTTTTGACGTGCATGGATGCTTTTTGCCGATCCGAATACCGGGAGTCCCACATGAGCCATGTCTTCCATCGTCACCTGCACCACCAATATCCCACTGCCGTAGCCGGTGATGGGCCTTACCTGATCGATGCACAAGGGCGCCGTTATCTGGATGCCTGCGGTGGTGCGGCCGTATCCTGCCTGGGCCACAGTGATCCCCAGGTCCGCAACGCCATTGCTGAACAGGTGGCGAACATGGCCTATGCGCACAGTTCCTTCTTTACATCGCAGCCGATGGAGCAACTCGCGGACTTTCTGGTCGAGCGGGCGCCTGAAGGCATCGAATCGGTGTATTTCGTATCAGGAGGGTCCGAGGCCGTAGAAGCTGCGCTGAAAATGGCACGCCAGTACTTCCTCGAGATTGGCCAACCACAGCGACGCCACGTCATCGCCCGGCGCCAGAGCTACCATGGCAATACGCTGGGTGCCTTGGCCACAGGCGGTAATGCCTGGCGACGCCGGCCGTTCGAGCCGTTGTTGATGGAGATGACGCACGTCAGCCCTTGTTATGCCTACCGGGGGCAGGAGTCTACGGAAACCCCGGAGGCCTATGGAGAGCGCCTGGCGGCGGAGCTTGATGCCCAGATTCTGCGTCTTGGGCCTGATAGCGTCATGGCCTTCGTCGCGGAGCCGGTCGTTGGAGCGACGCTTGGTGCGGTACCAGCAGTTCCGGGATATTTTCGTCGGGTGCGCGAGATCTGCGATCGCTATGGCATTTTGTTGATTCTCGATGAGGTGATGTGTGGCATGGGCCGCACGGGTACCTTGTTTGCCGCTGAGCAGGAAGGCATCGCTGCAGACCTGACGACCGTGGCCAAAGGCCTGGGGGCGGGCTACCAACCGATTGGCGCCACCTTGGTCAGTGGCAGGATTCGCGACGCCATCGCTGCTGGTTCCGGCTTTTTCCAGCATGGCCACACCTATATCGGTCATGCCACCGCTTGTGCGGCAGCCCTTGCCGTGCAGCAGGTGATTGAAGAGCGCAACCTGCTGGCACGGGTAAGAGGGTTGGGAGAAGGACTGGAGCAACGTCTGCGCGATCGCTTTGCCGAGCATCCTCATGTCGGTGATATCCGAGGGCGCGGGCTCTTCTGGGGGCTGGAACTGGTCGAGAATCGTGAGACCAAGGCGCCCTTCGATGCAGGGCGCGGTATCAATGGACGCATCAAGGCCGCGGCCATGCAGGCTGGCCTGATGTGCTATCCCGCTGGCGGTACGGTGGATGGCCGCCAGGGCGATCACATCCTGCTGGCACCACCTTTCATTCTCGAAGAGCAGCACCTCGATGAAGTCGTCGACAAACTGGGGACGGCCATCGATCAAGTGCTTTCCCGTTGAGATAGTCACCAAGGAGCTTTCAAGGACCTCTCAAGGAGCTTTCATGAAAATTCAGTCTCGTCTTACTTCGCTCGATGATGAGCAGATGAGTGACGCTCAGCGCGCGGTGCTCAAGGACATTCTCAGTGGCCCCCGGGGAAACCTCGATGGCCCCTTCCTTGCCTGGATCCATAGCCCGGAATTGGCTGACCATGCGCAGCGTCTCGGGGCCTTCTGCCGTTATCACACGCAGTTGTCCTTGCGGCTGACGGAATTGGCCATTCTGGCGACGGCATCATGGTGGCGCTCCCAGGCGGAATGGCAGATACATGAGCCCATTGCCCGCGAAGCTGGTGTTTCCGCGGATATCATCGAGTCGCTGAGAACTGGCAAGGCGCCTGATTTCAGTGCTGCGGATGAGTCCCTGGTCTATCGGGTGGCGCGTGAGCTGTATGACACTCGTCGGGTCAGTGATGAGTTGTATCGTGACGCCGTGGATGGCCTTGGTGAGGTGGCTGTCGTCGAGCTGGTCGGCGTACTGGGATATTACGCCCTGGTTGCCATGACGCTTAATGTATTTGAAGTGCGGCGGGGGGAAGCGCCTTTGCCATTTTCCGAGCCGGCAGCGTGATCTGAACAGCACTTTCATCTCCGACAGTCTTCTTGCTGTCCTTCCGTGCTGTCATTTCCTGCTGTCATTTCCTGCTGTCTTGTGGCTGCTTTTTTGCCGTTTTTTCGCTAAGTGGGGCGTGTAGCGGCACTGCCTGAGTCATTCAGCAACTATGCTGAAGTGACGACACAGGGAGGTGCAGCATGGCGGGGTTATCGGACAGCACGCAAATCTTCATCGTCCTCGGATTGACGCTGGCAGCGTTCATCTGGGGGCGTTTTCGTTATGACCTGGTGGCCATCAGTGCGCTGCTGGTATCGGTAGTGCTCGGGCTGGTTCCTGCCGATGAAGCTTTCATGGGGTTTGGCCACCCTGCAGTCATCACGGTGGCGGCCGTACTGGTGTTGAGCAAGGGCTTCGAGCGCTCGGGGCTGGTCGATGTGATCGCTGAGCAGGCCTTGAAGGTCGGTAGTCAATTGACACTGCAACTGCTGGTCCTGACCGGTGTGGTGATGGTGTTGTCGGCGGTGATGAACAATGTCGGAGCACTGGCACTGCTGCTGCCGGTTGCTCTGCGCATGGCCAGAGAGCACAACATCTCGCCGTCGATATTGTTGATGCCGTTGGCCTTTGCATCACTGCTGGGAGGGTTGATGACCCTGATCGGCACACCACCCAACATCATCATCGCCAGCTTCCGCGCTACCCAGACGGGGGAAGCTTTCGGCATGTTCTCCTTTTCCCCGGTGGGTGCTGTCGTGGGCGTTGCGGGCCTGGCCTTCATCATTCTGCTGGGGTGGCGCCTGGTGCCCCAGAGAGCCAGCAAGGCGAGCACCGAGGCCATGTTCGAGACCTCGGAATATCTGGTGGAATTGCGTGTCGACGAAGATTCCAAGGCTAATGGCTGGTCATTGCGTGAACTTCGTCAGTCACTTGAGGAGCCGATGCCGATCCTGGGTGTCATCCGTGATGACAAGCGGCGGCCAGGACATGCCTTCATGGGGGCTTTGCAGGAAGGAGATGTCCTGCTGATGGAAGTTGGTCCTGACGAGATGAAGCTTCTGGCTGACAAGGCCGGCCTGAAGCTGGGGCGCCGTGATGAAGAGGAGGTCGATGCGGTGGCCAGCGAAGATGAGGGCGAGTCAGGAAGAACGCCAGGCAATAGCAGTGACAGCGATGATAAGCAGGCCAGAAAGCAAGACAAGAACAAGCAAGACAAGAACAAGCAAGACAAGAACAAGATTGATACCGAGGGGCTGCAGCTGATCGAAGCGGTGATTCGCAATGACTCGGTGATGGTCAACCGGACTGTCGGTCAGTTGCGTCTGCAGAATCAACATGGGCTGCATCTGGTGGCGGTGGCCCGCGACGGGGGGCGTCTCAAGCAACGCCTACGTGACATTCGTTTCCAGCCAGGAGATGTCCTGCTGCTGCAAGGGGATGAAGGCGACATTGCCGAGAGCCTGTCTGCACTGGACTGTCTGCCCCTGGCCAGCCGAGACCTGACGATTGGGCAACCTCGATTGTTGCTGATGTCGATTGGCATTTTCGTACTTGCCATCGTGGCCATGCTGCTCGACTTCATGTCGTCGGCGGTTGCATTGTCCGCGGCCGCAGTGGTGTCCCTGTTGATCGGGGTACTGCCATTGCGTGACGCCTACAAGGCCATTGATGGGCCGATCATCGTGCTGCTTGCCGCCATGTTGCCCGTGGGGCAAGCTCTGGAGAGCAGTGGCGGGGCGGCCATGGTAGCCGAGTGGATGCTGACATTGGGTAGCCAATGGCCGCCAGTGGTCACGTTGGTGGCATTGTTCGTGATCACCATGATGCTTTCGGATGTGATCAACAATGCCGCTGCAGCCGTACTGATGGCGCCCATTGCGGTCAGTCTGGCCAGCGGTTTTGGCGTATCCATGGACCCCTTTCTGATGGTGGTGGCCATCAGCGCCTCCTGCGCCTTCCTGACACCGATTGGACATCAGTCCAACACGCTGGTCATGGGGCCGGGTGGCTATCGCTTTGGCGATTACTGGCGCATGGGGTTGCCACTGGAGCTGCTGGTGCTGGCAGTGTCTATTCCGATGATTCTGTGGGTCTGGCCGCTATGACTTTCGGTTGCGTGCAGCTTAACCCGTCACAGGGAACAAGGAGCGAGACGATGAAGGAGTGTGAGGATCATGCAAGAGATAACTAAGTCACCTCGTTTGAGGTCATCCCCGGTTCGTGACCTCCTGGAAGTGGCCAGAAAGGAGGGCATGATATCGCTGGCGGGCGGCATGCCGAATAGCGATTTGATGGATATCGAGGGATTGGATGCAGCCTGCCGGACCTGGTTGTCCGATTCGCCAGCGAAGTCTCGTTATCAGTACAGCCTGACAGAAGGAGAACCTTCGCTCAGGCAAATGATAAGTGATCGGTTTCTCTCCTATGACCAAGGGGTGGACATCGATGACGTGCTGATAACGACGGGATCTCAACAAGGACTTGAGCTGGCGTTCCATGTTGCTGTTGCGCCTGGAGAGAAAGTCATTGTTGAGCGCCCGACCTACCTTGCCGCCTTGCAGATCCTGGATATTGCAGGCATCGAGATGGCAAGTGCTGGTGGCGACGAGGATGGAATAGCGCTTGATGAAGTCGAGGACCTGGCTCGATCTTCGAAGGTCGGTGCGGTGTATGTCGTGCCGGACTTCGCCAATCCAACTGGGCGGGTCATGGCACTGGAACGGCGTAGAGCCCTTATTGAACTGTCTGAAAAGTATGGTTTTTATATCATCGAAGATAACCCTTATGGGAAATTGCGTTTTTCAGGACAGGAGCTCCCCACCATTCATCAGCTTGCGCGCTCGATGGGTAGCCATAACTGCATACATGTGGCGTCCTTTTCGAAGTTCATCTCTCCTGGATTGCGTGTTGGCTGGGTGACGGCAGAGCCAAGCCTGCTCAGGGACATGGTGATCATGAAGCAGTCCAAGGACCTGCACACCAGCACCATGTCGCAAAACATCGTCTCCCACTATCTGGCGTCGGGGCGATTGGAAGCGAATCTAGACAAGGCAATGCAGGGTTACCGGCAACGCATGCATGCACTGGCGGACGCACTGAACTCAGAGCTTGCGGGCAGCATCAGCTTCACACGTCCCGAAGGCGGAATGTTCCTGTGGGGCACGCTTGAGCAAGATGTGGAGGCTTCCACCTTGCTGCAACTGGCCCTTGAAGAAGGAGTGGCATTTGTCCCCGGTGCGGAGTTCTATCCTGCTGAAGCCCGCTACGAGGGAGCTAATCAAATGCGGCTTTCATATTCGGGCATCACGCCGGAGCAAGCCGGGCCCGCAGTCATGCGCTTGAAATCGGCCTTGCGCAAACTTGGTTGAGCATGTGTGCAGTGTCAAAGGGATCGGACGAGAGTCGTTGATCAGAAATGCAATACGCCCGGCTATCTAGCCGGGCGTATTGCATCATTGGGTTCTTCTGCAGGAGTGAGGATTAGGCGGCGTCGGCGTGACGTACCAGCTTTTCCTTGTCGCTGACAAAGGCATCGAAGGCGAAGTCATCCACGCTGAGCATTTCCAGCACTTCTGCCTCACGCTCTCTCATGAACTGTGCATCCTCCTGGTTGATCACGCCTGCCTCAAGAGCGGCTTCAAGACGCTGTTCAGGATGCAGTGCCTGGGCGGGTAACTCGCCCTTGGCATGGGCCTTGTTGATGGTGCGGTACAGGGCCTCGGCACGGTCCTGGGTGGCGAGCAGCGCGTTGTAGTGAGCCAGAGGGTTGTCCTCGGTACCATCCTGCTGATCCCAGCTGCCTGCCAGCAGTTTGCTGCGTAGAGGGGTGTGGCGAGAGACCTGGGCGGCAATGTTGCGTGCAAGGTCGTCATGGGGCTTGGACCAACGCCGACCACGCGGCATCACGACGAGCTTCAGAACGCGCCCCAATGCCCGGTTGGGCAGGTTATCGAACACTTCAACGAAGGCTTGTTCAGCACGGTAGAGCAGGAAAGTACAGGCGTACTGGAACAGCGCTTTCTCACCTTCGACCTTGTCGCCTTCATGCCAGTGCTTGATCACCATGCTGGTGAGATAGAGGTTGGCCAGGATGTCGCCGAGACGCGCGGAGAGCATCTCTCGTTGCTTGAGGGCCGAGCCGAGGCTGGCCATGGCGGCATCGGCGCATAGTCCGAAGCCTGCGGATAGACGCGCCACATCCTGAGCGAAGGGGGTGGCAACCTGGTCGAAGGGCGTCGAGGGTTGGCCGAACCCCAGCCCCTGTGTCAGGCCCATGCTGAAGGCTCGGGCTGCATTGCCGAAAATCAACCCGGCATGCGCGAAGAAGGCCTTGTCGAAGCGGGCCTGGTCTTCCGTATCCTTGGCGGCCAGTTCTTCGAGCACATAAGGGTGGCAGCGAATGGCACCCTGGCCGAAGATCATCAGGTTGCGGGTCATGATATTGGCGCCTTCCACGGTGATGGCCACCGGGTTGGCGCTGTAGCCGATACCGATATAGTTGCGCGGACCAAGGGTGACTGCCTTGCCACCATGGATGTCCATGGCATCGGCCAGCACTTCACGCTGAAATTCGGTCAGGTGGCTCTTGAGAATGGCTGAAGGTACAGAAGGCGCTTCCCCATGGTCGATGGTGTTGGCGGTCTGGTAGACCACGGCATTGGCGATATAGCCCTTGGCTGCCATGCGTGCCAGAGGCTCTTGAACACCTTCCATCTCCGCGACAGGAACGTTGAACTGACGACGAATGCGGGCGAAGCCTCCCGCCCAACCGATGGCATAACGGCTGGTGCCCGTGGCGCCGGAGGGCAGGGTGATACAGCGGCCCACGGACAGGCATTCGACCAGCATGCGCCATCCTTCGCCAGCCATTTTCGGGCCACCGATGATGGTATCCAGCGGGACGAAGACATCCTGGCCGCGAATCGGGCCATTCATGAAGGGGCTGCCGATGGGGTGGTGACGACGGCCGATCTCCATGCCTTCGGTATCGCGTGGCACCAGGGCGCAGGTGATACCCAGGTCCTCTTCGTCACCCAGCAGGTGATCCGGGTCGAACATGCGGAAGGCCAGGCCGACTACGGTGGCAATGGGCGCGAGAGTGATCCAGCGCTTGTTGAAGGTCAGAGAGAGACCCAGCACTTCCTCTCCGTCGATGACCTTCTTGCACACGATGCCGACATCCGGCAGGGAGGTGGCATCGGAGCCGGCACGTGGTCCCGTCAGGCCGAAGCAGGGGATTTCGCGGCCATCTGCCAGGCGTGGCAGGTAGTGGTCCTTCTGTTCCTGGGTGCCGTACTTGAGCAGCAGCTCTCCAGGGCCAAGCGAGTTGGGAACGCCAACGGTGACCATCAATGTCTCATTGACGGCAAGTTTCTGCAGCACGGCAGACTGTGCCTTGGCGGAGAAACCCAGGCCGCCGTATTCCTTCGGAATGATCATGCCGAAGAAACGTTCCTTCTTGATGTAGTTCCACAGTTCCTCGGGCAGGTCTGCACGTTCCTTGGCAATGTCCCAGGAATTGCACATGCCGGCGGCCACGCTGCACTGGTGGTCGATAAAGGCACGCTCTTCTTCGCTCAGGCCATCATCATGAAATGACAACAATCGCTGCCAGTCCGGCTTTCCGGAAAACAGTTCTCCATCCCAGGCGACGCTGCCTGCTTCCAGGGCCGTGCGCTCGGTTTCGGAGACCTTCGGGGCTACTTTCTTGAACATCGCGAACAGGCGGGCTGTCAGCCACTTGTTGCGCAAGGCGGGGAGGCCACAGGCAGCAATGATCGCAGCGCAGGCCAGCAGTACGACGGCAGCCAGGCTTGCCCCGCTTATCAGACCAATCAACCCGAAGATTCCGGGCACTGCCAGAGCAGGAAGAGCACCGGCTTCGCGCCGGGCGACAAGAATCAGACCAACAAGGGTGAGCAACAGCAGGAGCAGGCTGAGCATGAGGCTCTCCAGTCAGGAATAATTAAACACTTGTTTGAATACTGGCAGAGCCCCGCTGTTTCAGCAAGGGAAGGAGGAGGCGAAAGCAAGGCCCTTGGACCAATGTCGAGTATGGCGCTGGAATGGGCAGGGCAAAAGGCGTGCATCTCATACTTTCCTGCCAAGTGTAAGGTTCGTGATTCTACATCGACATGTCTACGCGGCAGTTGGCTTGCGTGACTGCCGAGTGGAAGCCCTTCCATGCGTTCGATCCATGGCGGTCATGCTGTAGGTTCGAAGTGGTGGGCGAATATGGAAACAGGCAATGGAGCCCATGCAATGGAAGGACTTAAGACCAGTTTATTGTCGTTACGTCTAGGTGTGTTTGTCGTGTTGTTCGTCTGGACGCTGGACAAGTTTCTCGATCCTGCTCACGGCAGCCGTGTCTTCGACACTTTCTTTGGCATCGAGGGCATAGGGAATATCGCAATCCATGCATTGGGGGGTCTTGAGTTGATTCTGGTGCTGGCGTTTGTCAGCGGCAGCTTCAAACGCATCAGCTATGGTTTGGTACTGATGCTACATGGGATCACAACGTTGGTGACTATCCCTTCGATGGTGACAGACCCATTCGGCAACCTGTTGTTCTTTGCTGCGTTCCCCATGCTGGCGGCGTGCTGGACGCTGTATGTGATGCGTGACCACGACACGTTGCTGACCGTAAAACGCGGCAAAAGCTCAAATGTATGATGTCGGAGCACAGGTGATTCATGCTTGATACCAGAGAATATCTTATCGCCGGCGGGTTTCCTCCGATCAGGCGCCGTACACTGCGCACGCTGCAAGTGAATATCGGCTATCTATGCAACCTGTCTTGCACGCATTGTCACGTTGCTGCCAGTCCGCGCCGCACCGAGATGATGGATGAAGAGACGCAGGCATTGGTGCTGGAATTCATTGATCGGCATGACATCAAGACGCTCGATCTGACGGGAGGCGCCCCGGAAATGATGCCGGCGTTCCGTCCTCTGGTGAAAGCGGCGTACGAACGTGGTGTGCATGTCATCGATCGCAGCAACTTGACCATTCTGGTGGAGCCTGGTCACGAAGATCTGGTGGCATTTCTGGCCGCACATCAGGTTGAAGTCGTGGCATCCCTGCCTTGCTATACCGAGGACAATGTTGACGCGCAGCGCGGCAAGGGAGTGTTCAACGCCAGTATTGAAGGCCTGCGCAGGCTCAATGCGGCGGGCTATGGCAGCGGTGAACCAGGTGCACCTGAGTTGCACCTGGTGTTCAATCCGGGTGGCCCCAGCTTGCCTCCACCACAACAGCAACTGGAACAAGCCTACAAGCGTGAACTGGCAGAGCAGTTCGGCATTCAGTTCGACGGCTTGTTCACCATCACCAATATGCCGATTGCACGTTTTGGCAGCCAGTTGATCTCCAAAGGCGGGTTCAATGACTACATGGCACTACTCAAGGACAGCCATTGTGATGCCAATCTTGAGCACGTGATGTGTCGAGATACCTTGTCAGTGGATTATCGCGGCTATACCTACGACTGCGATTTCAATCAAATGCTTGATATGCCACTGGGTGGCAAGCAAGGTGCCTTGCACCTGCGGGATCTGCTGGAACACGACTTTTCCCATCAGCCGATTCAGGTGGCGAGCCACTGCTACGGCTGCACGGCAGGGCAAGGCTCAAGCTGTGGAGGCGCGCTGGCATGAGTACAGTATTCCTCATGGCCTTCTGGGGTTTTCTGTGTGTCTATGGCGTACTGCTGGTGTGGCTGACGCCGCGTGCCTCTAGTGCAGAAGGCTTCTTCAACGGGATGGTGAATGGGCGAGCAGTATCCATGCCGATGTTGACGCTGTCGGTATTCATCTCCTGGATCTTTGCCAAATCAATTACCAATGCCGCTAACCTCGGTGCCTCCTACGGACTGGTGGGAGGGCTGGCCTATGCGACCTGGTGGTTATCGATTCCGGTTGCTGGCGTGGTCATCCTTTATCTTCGTCGCCGTTTCGCCGCCACCGGGCTTGTAGCATTTCTGATGCAACGCTATGGCCGTGCTGCTGCATTGGCCTTCTCGCTGGCGATCCTGGTGCGGCTATACAACGAGATATGGAGTAATACCGCAGTGGTGGGCGGCTACTTTGGTGCGCCTGGTTCGACAAGCTTCATTGCAGCAGCATTGGCCTTTACGGGCTTTACCCTGGTTTACAGCCTCAAGGGAGGCATGCGTGGTTCGCTGTTCACGGATGCTATCCAGAGTGCGCTGTTTGTCGTTCTGCTTGGACTGGTCATGTTCTGGGTATTGCCGCAGACAAGCACCAATGAAACGCCCTTGTTGCATGCCGGTGAGTGGACGCTGGCGGGGGGCGTCGATCTCATGCTGGTAGCGATGCTGCAGGTGTTCAGTTATCCCTTTCATGATCCCGTACTGACGGATCGAGGCTTTCTCAATCGCGAACGCGATATGCTGCGAGCATTTATCATCGCAGGCGTGGCCGGGTTCCTGGCGATTGCCCTGTTCAGTCTGGTGGGCGTCCAGGCGTATGTAGAGGGTATCGAGACCCATGGTAATGCGCCTGCGGCTGTAGCGGCGTTACTGGGAAGCGGTACATTGCTGCTGATGTCGATGCTGATGATCGCTGCGGCAGGCTCGACTCTGGATTCCACCTTTGCCTCGCTGTCAGCATCGTTGGCCCGTGATATTCCAGCCTTGGCCGAGCGCCTGCCCAGTGCCCGGCAGTGGCGTAATGGTGCCATTGTCATGGTGGTATTTGCGGTACTGGGTAACCTGCCGATGCTGGCTGGCACGGATATTCTCAAGGCAACGACCATTTCCGGCACTATGGTCATGGGATTGGCGCCAGTATTTATCCTTGCTCGCTATTCTCCTGGAGCGGCGAGCTTCCATCTGGCCTTCTGGCCCGGCATGGCCTTTGGCCTGCTGCATGCTTTTGCCGCGCTGCCTGAATGGATGGCCATTGGAGAGGGAAAATATGCTCTGCTGCTGGGGGCAAATGCTTGGGGGCTATTGGTATGCTGCGTTGGGTTTTTCCTGCCGAAGCTGTGGCAGACTGGGTCTGCACAGGCGTCGCTGCCTGCCGTGACTGTGCGTCAAGAGTGAATTTGAAAGACGTGTGAGACAAGGCACCGATGGCGAAGATACCTCCGGTGCCTTGTCAGTTGGGGCAGCCCCGGTCGCGACAGGATTGCAATTGGACGAGTAGTGTCCTTGGGCTCGTGTCATCAGGCTCGTGTCATCAGGCTGGGGCTTGTGATTGTCAGGTCTGCTTTATTCTGGCCTGGATGGGACGGCAAAGGAGCCGTTCGGCACAGAGTAGGGCATCGCCGAGCGTGTGAAATTCATGACGCTTCAATAGCCATTGGCGAGCGATCTGAAGGGCTTGCTGTTCGAGCTCCGCGCGTAGCGATGGGTTGGTGATATGCTCGAAGTCCTCTACATGGGCTATGCCGATGATGCGACGAATGATCTCGGCACCGGCGAAACCGAGGCTGTCGGCAAGCACTGTGTGCAGGTGTCGGTCGAGCAGCATGTCGAGGCTTTCCGCATCGAGATGCATTGCGGTGATGAAGTCGCCAGCATGCGTGTGGGCCAATGCGCGAAAGCGTCGCGTAAAACGTTGCCATAGCTGATGGATACAGGACAGCAGCCAATGGCTCATATCCTCTTGCTCGCGAAGTGATTGGCGGTGCCCCGCTTGACTGATGGCGGCCATCAACAAGTTGCCGATCAGGACGCCTGAATCAAACCCCATTGGGCCATGAAATGCCCACTCAGCATCAATGACCCGGTTGTCACTGCCCCTGAGCATGATGGATCCAGTGTGAAGGTCGCCATGTATCAGGGCCTCCGAACGTGTGCGAAAGACCTGTTTCATCTGGGTGGCAGCCAGTTTCAACGGGATGTCGGCGCGTAGCTGCCTGGCCATGTATGCCGTGCCGGGTGTCACCCGGTTCATGGGGTGGTGGTGATAGGGGCTGGTGAAAATGACATCTTCACTGGTTTCACACAGTACGGCGTTACCGCAAAAGGTCGCCGCCAGGGATTTCTTCTGCGGGGTGGAGAGATGATAGTCAGAGGTGAAGAACAGGCTGTGGGCAAGAAAATCACCCAGCTGCACGCCCAGGTCAGGAAACTGCTGGCCCCGGATGAATGCCAGACGAGCGACGCTGTGATGCCTGAGGTCTTCCATGACCATCACGCCGAGTTGATGGTCGTGATGTAGCATCCGAGGTGATTGATGTGGCGTCAATCGGTTGTACCAGCCCAGGGCCTCAGCTTCGTAGTCGATACGAGAGACAGGAAATGGCCAGTCTTCACCGATGACGCGAATATAGGGCAATGCCTGCTTGATGATGACGGAGCCATTCGGGCCGCTCAGGCGATAGACGGCATTCATGTTGCCGTCGCTGATTTCATTGGCTTGCCAGTGATCGGCATTGCCACCAAGGATTGCCGCTACATTCGCCACCTTGGCCATGACAGGAGCCAATTCACTTATGCCGAGAATGCGGTAGTCCAGAGGTCGTGGAAAGGCCTGGCTCATGAAGGCTCCTTGTTGTGTATATGTTGTTATGCATATGGCGAGCTCTCATGCGCTCAATAATGTCTTGGGGCGGAAAGATTTTTGTGGCGAAAGAGGCCATGTATCGCTTGTAGCATTTGCAGCAGCAACGAATGGATGTTCAGGTCCGGTTGGTTGTGCTGCCTTGAAGCGACTGTCGCCGTTGATGTGAAAAGGCCTTGATGGAAAGTCGAGTCAGGTGCGAATTCCTTACATGAAGGAATGATGGCGGGCTCACGCAGCAACCCCGGCATGAAGCCGGGGTTGGAAGGGAACACCGAATAGGCAGGATGGTGGTGTAATGTCAGCCGATGGAATCATGCTCTGGCTGGATGTTGCGCATGGGCTCCTGCTGTGCCGGCGCACCGTTGGCGATGTAGTAGGGTGCAGTGCTGGGAGGCGCCATTTCGCGACCGCGGATCTTGTCGGCCATGCGCTCGGCCAGCATGATCGTCGGTGCATTGAGGTTGCCGGTAGGGATGACCGGGAACAGCGAGGCATCCACCACGCGCAGATTTTCAACACCATGCACGTGGCCTGCGCCGTCGACGACACAGTCATCTCCTTCACCCATGCGACAGCTGCCGCAAGGGTGGTAGGCGGTTTCGGCGTGTTCACGCACGAAGGCATCCAGTTCATCATCGCTCTGGATATGCGCCCCCGGTGAGATTTCACGACCACGGTACTCGTCCAGAGCCGGCTGGGCCATGATTTCCCGGGTGAGGCGGATGGCATCGCGAAATTCCTGCCAATCCTTGTCGGTCGACATGTAATTGAACAGGATCGACGGCGCTGCCTTGGGATCACGCGAGGTCAGGCGTACCCGACCCTCGCTTTCTGAACGCATGGAACCGACATGTGCCTGGAAGCCGTGCGCCTGGACAGCACTCTTGCCGTTGTAGCTGATGGCGATGGGCAGGAAGTGGTACTGCAGGTTCGGCCACTCTTCCGCATCGTTGGTACGGATGAAACCGGCTGCCTCGAAATGGTTGCTGGCGCCCAGTCCGCTGCCCATGAACAGCCATTCAGCCCCGATCTTGGGCTGGTTGTACCACTTCAGCGCCGGGTACAGGGAAATGGGCTTCTTGCATTCAAACTGGATATACATCTCCAGATGGTCCTGTAGATGCTTGCCGACGTTGTCGTTGACATGTACGGCCTCAATGCCGAACTCGTCGAGCACATCCTGGGGACCAATGCCGGAGCGCTGCAGGATTTGGGGGGAGGCGATGGCGCCGGCGCACAGCAGTACTTCACGTTGGGCACGGACTTCCTGCACCTGGCCTTTGCGCTCGTAACGTACACCAACGGCACGCTTGCCCTCGAACATGATGACGTCAGTGGTGGCATGCGTCTCGATGGTCAGGTTGGCGCGACCCTTGGCCTGGTCAAGATAGCCACGTGCTGTGCTGGAGCGCCGACCATTCGGCGTGACAAAGCGGTCCATTGGCCCGAAGCCTTCCTGCTGGTAGCCGTTGACATCCTCGGTGGCGGGATAGCCCGCTTGCTGGCCCGCCTCGATAAAGGCGTGGTACAGCGGGTTGTTATCTGCCTTGGGCGTCGTCACGCTGACTGGACCATCACCGCCGTGGTAGTCATTGGGACCGATATCACGGGTCTCCGCCTTGCGGAAGTAGGGCAGGCAGTTAAGGTAATGCCAGTCCTCCAGTCCCGAACGCTTGGCCCAGTTGTCGTAATCCAGTGCATTGCCACGGATGTAGCACATGCCGTTGATCAGCGAAGAGCCACCAAGTCCCTTGCCACGACCACATTCCATGCGTCGTCCGCTCATATGGGGCTCAGGGTCTGTTTCGTAGGCCCAGTTATAGCGCTTGCCTTGAAGAGGGTACGCCAGGGCTGCAGGCATCTGGGTACGGAAGTCGAGCCGGTAGTCAGGACCACCAGCCTCCAGCAGCAGCACGCTGACATTTTCATCTTCTGTCAGACGCGTCGCGAGCACATTGCCGGCTGAGCCGGCACCAATGATGACATAGTCGAATTGGCGAACTTGGGTCATGACTACCTCTTTGATGCGTGAAACACCAGAACGCTGAACACCTGAGCGCCCAAACTTGGCACTCAAACCTGGACGCTTAAAAAACCGAAGCGAACGGTCCCATCTCGATCTGGATGGACTTGGTCTGGGTGTAGTGAGCCAGTGTTTCGATGCCGTTCTCGCGGCCAACGCCGGATTGCTTGTAGCCACCTACCGGCATTTCGGCAGGGGACTCACCCCAGGTGTTGATCCAGCAGATGCCTGCCTCGAGACGGTGGATCATGCGGTGGGCCTGGTTGAGGCTTTCAGTGAAAACCCCGGCAGCGAGGCCGTAGGTGGTGTCATTGGCCCGCTCGAGGACTTCTTCTTCACTGTCGAAGCCAAGGATCGCCATCACCGGGCCGAAGATCTCCTCGCGCACGATACGCATGTCATCGGTGCAGTCGCTGAATACGGTGGGAGCTGCCCAGGCACCCTTGGCCCAATCGCCTTGGTCCCAGGTGTCGCCACCGGCCAGGAGGCGAGCGCCTTCCTGCTTGCCCAGTTCGATATAGGACAGCACCTTCTGCTGATGCTCGAAGCTGACCAGAGGGCCGAAGTTGACCTCAGGATCGAGAGGATCCCCAGCCTTGATACGCAGGACACGCTCTGCAATCAGTGCTTCGAATTCTGCCTTGACGGCATTGTCGACGAACACACGAGTGCCATTGGTGCAGACTTGGCCACTGGAGTAGTAGTTGGCCATCATGGCAGCGTCGGCGGCTCGCACCAGATCGGCATCACGGCAGACGATCAGGGGAGACTTGCCGCCCAGCTCCATGGTCACATCCTTGAGAGTGGACGCGGCTGCCGCAGACATGACCTTCTTGCCAGTGCCGACTTCTCCGGTGAAGGAGACCTTGGCGATATCCGGATGCGCGGTGATGGCCTGGCCGACGCTTGCGGCACCATGGACGACATTGAAGACGCCATCAGGCAGGCCGGCTTCGGTAAAGATCTCGGCCAGGATCATGGTGGTCAGGGGCGTGACTTCGCTGGGCTTGAACACTACGGCATTGCCTGCTGCCAGAGCAGGGGCTGCCTTCCAGCAAGCGATCTGGATGGGATAGTTCCAGGCACCGATGGAACCGATCACGCCCAGGGGCTCGCGGCGGGTATAGACAAAGCTGTCTTCGCGCAGGGGGATCTGGCTGCCTTCGATGGCCGCTGCAAGACCAGCGTAATATTCGATGACATCTGCACCGGTAACGATATCGACGCTGGACGTTTCGCTATATGGCTTGCCGGTATTGAGGGTTTCGAGCCTGGCGATGTCATCATTGCGTTCACGCAGAATGGCGACGGCACGCTGCATGACGCGGCCTCGTTCCATGCCTGACATGGCTGCCCAGACTTTCTGGCCGCGCTGGCTTGAAGCCACGGCAGCATTCAGGTCGGCTTGACTGGCAACCTGAACATCGGCCAGATGACTGCCATCATAGGGATTGATGACCGAGAAGGATTCGCCGGAAGTCGCTTGTTGGCGGCGTCCGTCAATGTACAGTGTCTGGATGTCGAGTAATGGCATGGCACCCTCTTGAAAAGATTAGTTTTTGTCGTGACCAGTGTGGTGTTCGACAAGACGGTCAACATACTCCCGAGCCAACTGGCGAGCTTCCAGCGGGTCCAGGCCCTCTGGGCTCAGTGCGCCGCGCAACCATAAGCCATCGATCATGGCGGCAGTTCCTCGAGCGGCGTCCTGCGCCTCCTGACGGGGCATCAAGCGCCGGTACTGATGGCACAGGTTGGCGTACAGGCGGCGGTCATTGGCTCTCTGCAGGCGTTGCAGGTCTGGCTTGTGTACGGAATTGGCCCAGAAGGCCAGCCACGTGACGGCGGCTCGCTCATTGGTCTGCGAAGAGTCGAAGTTACCGTCGACGATGGCGAGCAGGTGAGCGCGTGGACTGTCATCGTCCAGTGCCTTGCGGCGTGCCGCCACTGCCTTGTTAAGATCCTTGAGGATCTGGCGCATGGTGGCTTCGAGCAAACCATCCTTGCCGCCAAAGTAGTGACTGATGATGCCTGCGGATACACCCGCGTGGCGGGCGATGCGCACGACAGTTGCATCGGCCAGACCGACATCACTGATAGCTGTCATGGTGGCCTGGATCAGTTGCTGGCGACGGATCGGCTCCATTCCCACTTTTGGCATTGCATACTCCTTCACTGTCCATGACGGAACATGTCCTTGGTGGCTGTTCCCATCCTTTGGGAAGTATGGACGTAGAAGCAGTATGCCTTTTGTTGATTGCCCGTTCAATTAAAAAACATTGTCGCCATGGGGCTTGCCAATGACTCGCTCGATGTGCATAATTCAGCCCCGTCGATGCGGCGGTGGTTCGCCGATAGACAACAGAAAGATCAAAAAGGCTACATAGCTCAGTTGGTTAGAGCACATCACTCATAATGATGGGGTCCCCTGTTCGAGTCAGGGTGTAGCCACCAAAATACAGAAAGCGCCCACCGGTTCCTGGAATCGGTGGGCGCTTTCGTTTTCCGATGTTTTGCGCCGATGGATTGCATGAAATGTGGCTGGCCAGCCGGGCTGGCAAGTGCATGAAAGTCATTGATGGGCTTGACGTATCGAAAGCAATCCGTATACTACGCCCCGTGCTTGAGGCGATTCCCCGATAGCTCAGTTGGTAGAGCAAATGACTGTTAATCATTGGGTCGTAGGTTCGAGTCCTACTCGGGGAGCCAGCGCCAAAAAAGCTTTGTGATGATGTCCTTTTCAGGCAATCACGAAGTAGCACCGACAATTCAGGGTCATTCCTCGATAGCTCAGTTGGTAGAGCAAATGACTGTTAATCATTGGGTCGCAGGTTCGAGTCCTGCTCGAGGAGCCATCCCTCTACCTGATATTGTCGCCCTTGTTTGCACATCGTCGTTCCCCGATAGCTCAGTTGGTAGAGCAAATGACTGTTAATCATTGGGTCGTAGGTTCGAGTCCTACTCGGGGAGCCAGTGCATCTGCTTTCTTTCCTGTCGTTCATCTATCTCGTTGCTGATCCTTTCCTGAGAATGATATGCAGGCAACTGCGTGTATCTTCTTGATTTTCTTATCAGTATTCTCAGTTTCGATGTCGTCGTTTCCAGCGACTAGCGGAAGCAACGACTATCGGAATCAACGACTTCGGAATCAACTGCAGCCGCTATTGCTCAGCGCCTCCATTGGCCGTTTTTATTTGATCCGTCGTTTTGCTGATGTCATGACGCCATCTTGTCCAATAGCAAGCCGGATATTGGCATTGGGGAGGTGGTCACACTCATTAGTGTTATGATATAACATAAAAAGATTCCACTATATCAAGCTTTTGAGGCACGCCACATGAGGTCACCGGGCCACTCTGTATTGACGGTGAGTCATCTACGACTTCATGTGGGCAGGCAGCTCATCGTCGATGATCTTTCATTTCAGCTCAATGCCGGAGAGCGGGTGTGCCTGCTTGGACCGTCCGGGTCGGGAAAGTCGATGACTGCGAGCGCTATTCTGGGAATCTCGCCGCCATCCGTCAGCTTGAAGGGTGAGATTCGCATCAATGGTATGGATGTCAGTCATATCAAGGCGGCTCAGCGTCCTGTTGCAGCTCGTGCTGGTATGGTCTTTCAGGATACTCATGCCGCTCTGAATCCTTTGGTCACCGTTGGCATGCAGCTGCGCGAGCCGTTCATGCGCTTCCATGGATTGTCCAAACGAGACGCGCATCAAGCAGCCATTGATCTGCTGGCAAGGTTGATGATCGCAGAGCCGGATAAGGTTGTTTGTCGCTCTTCTGCTGAACTGTCCGGCGGTCAGCGCCAGCGTATCTGCTTGGCGCTGGCTCTGGCCTGCAAGCCGTCACTTATCGTGGCTGACGAGCCCACTACCGCTCTCGACGTTCTCACGCAGATGGAGGTACTTCACTTGCTCAAGGAGTGCACCGGTACAGCGGATACGCCCGCACTCTTGTTTATCTCACATGATATGACTGCTGCGGCACAGTTGTGTGAGCGTGTGGTGATCATTGACGAAGGACGGCTGGTGGAAAGCGCTGCGCTAGACACGGTCATGTCCAATCCACAACACCGTTTTTCGCAGGAACTGGTAGCAGCCATCGGAGACAGGGCATTTCCTCATCGAGCAGAGGTAGACGATCGATCAGTTGTCGATGCAAGTGCTGAGGTGAGGTGGCCATGCAGAGCATAGACCGGTTCAACGAAGACGGTTCTCTGCTTAGCGTCACAGGGCTCAACAAGTTTGCAGGAATCGCCGGTTTCTGGAGAAGGGGCACCAGACGGCAGATATTGAAGAACGTGAGTTTCCAGCTGTTTCCTGGTGAATGCATCGGACTGGCTGGCGTATCCGGAGCGGGCAAGACAACACTGCTGAATCTGATTCTCGCATTGGAGAGTGCCGACGCAGGGGGCATCTCGTGTCTCGGCAAGCCCATTGCCCCCGCATCGGTGAGTTCGCTGCGCTGGTATCGGCGAACAGTTCAGTATGTTCCCCAGGACCCTGCATCTTCATTGGATCCGCGGATGAGTGTCCGTGATCTTGTCAGAGAGCCACTCGCGAGGCTGCGTGTCGACTGCAATCACGATCGGCGCGTGGAGGAGTCTCTAGAGCAAGTTGGGCTGGAGAGCCGGCTTTTGACACGCCGCCCTGGACAACTCTCTGGAGGGCAAGCTCAGCGTGTTGCGATCGCGCGCGCGATCGCTGTACGCCCGAAACTGTTACTGGCCGATGAGCCCTTGAGTGGTCTCGACCTCCCGGCCCAGACCCGCGTGACCCGAGTGCTGGAGTCGTTGAATCAGTCTGCCGGTATCGGACTGCTCATCATCTCTCACGACCTTTCGGTGATCTCCCGACTTTGCCAGCGAACCATCATTCTGGATAACGGCGCCATTATTGAAGACCGTCCTACGCTAGAGCTGTTCCGTGCCCCCGTGCATGCGCGAACCGAGGCTCTGCTTCAAGCGGCCATGACCCTGTCGATTCGCGGTTCAACACGAGATAGGGTGAGCCCATGACGCATCCGGTTCTGCGGATAAGCCAGCTTATCTTCAATGTCGGCTTTTATATGGTGTTGCCATTTCTGGCGACGCATCTGCGTGACAATCTTGTTTTGGCGGGTGCGGCAGTCGGTGGCGTGGTAGTCCTCGTGGGTAACGTTCTCGTCGTTGACCTGCTGGATGATGCACTTTTTCCTTCATATGCGGCCACTGCTCCTTGGCTGGTGTCGGCTGCCTTCCCGGCGATCAGTGCCATTGCGCTGTTCGTCCTGCTTCGCTTTCCACTCTTTTCCACTACTTCGGCCTCGACCTGCTTCCAGGAGTCCGTATCTTGACGTCACGTGCCCCATTATCTTTCTCTATCGCTGCACTTTCATTGGCCATGCTCGCGGGCTGTCAGCAAGAAGACCCCAAGGGGGCTGATACTGCTGCCAGTGGAGAGCAGCGCATTCGAGTTGCCATGCTGCAGCCACCCCGTTCTGGTTTGAACCCGCTGACTGACGATGCCTTCAAGCTCTCGCGCTGGAGTACGGCGGAGACGTTGGTACGCCTCAATGATGATGGTGATCCGCAGCCGTTCCTGGCGACAGAGTGGGAGCAACTGGACCCTAGAACCTGGCGCTTCGAGATTCGTGAGGGTGTTACCTTTCATGATGGTAGCCACCTGACGGCAGAGCAGGTGGTCAAGGCATTATCTGCGGCCACGAAGGCTTCGCCCAAGCCGCGTATCCTGGATGGCGTCTCGATGACGATCGAGGCCGAAGATGATCACGCTGTCATCGTGCGCACCGCAGAGGCTGATCCCTTGGTACCCAATCGTCTCTCCAGTCCGCAGCTGGCGATTCTAGCGGCAAGTGCCTATGGCGAGGATGGACGTGTCAATCCCATCGAAGCCGGTACCGGCCCATTCGTGCTCAAGGAGATCAACGGTACCCAAAGTGCCAGGCTTGATCGCTACGAGGGGTACTGGGGGGAAAAGGCTGAGCTGGCAGGCATTGATGCAGACTACGTGCCCGATGGTACGGCGCGAGGCGCGGCTTTGCGCACTGGTACCGCAGATGTCGTCGAGGCCGTGCCGGTTTCTCAAGTGGCGCTGATTGACCCCGAGCTGGTTCATGAAGTGCCGATGCCGCGGACTAACACGCTCTACCTCAACACTGAAACAGGCCCTTTTCAGAATCCTGGCCTGCGGGCGGCAGCCCGCCAGGCAATTGATCGTGACGCCATCGTCAGGACGGTATACGAGGGGCGGGCTGATGTTGCCAAGGGACTCCTGGGGCCTGCACTACCGTGGGCCGATGAATTGCGTTCGCCCATTGAGGGCAGAACACCCGCAGCGGACCCAGAAGGTGCCAAGATCACGCTTGCCACCTTCACTGATCGGGCAGAACTGCCGGAAGTCGCGGTACTGCTTGAGCAGCAGTTGACGACAGCAGGGTTCACTGTTCAGCAGGAAGTCCGCCAGTATGCCCATATTGAAGCGGACATGCTGTCAGGTGAGTTCGACGCTTTCATATTATCGCGAGCGACCATGCTCGACTCTGGTGATCCAGTGGCCTACCTGTACAGCGATTTCGCCTGTGAAGGCTCCTTCAACATCGCCCAGCTTTGTGACCCCGACATTGACGCGGCGCTGAAGAGAGCGGCTGACCTGCCCCAGGGGCCAGAGCGCCGCCAGGCCATTATTGATGCCGAGGCCACGATTCTGGCAACCGATGCTGCAGTACCAATGCTTCATGAGCGTGTCATTCAGGGGGAGTCACCTCATGTGGTAGCGGCAGAGCGAGATCCGCGGGAGCGTAGACTGGTCACCGAACATACACGACTCGCGGGTGAGAGTGACGAGTGAAAGCAGCAGCATGACAGACTTTAACCTTTCGGCTGGGGCGCATCGTCGCCGTATGCATGGGCGCTGGCTCATTCCGTTCCTATCACGACTCATCACGTTGTCAGGCGTTGTGTTACTGGTGGGGCTGTTGCCATGGTTGTCTGGTCGGGACCCTGCGCTCAGCATTTTGCGTGCCCGGGCCGGAGAGCAGAATCCGACTCAGGAAGCCTTGGATGCTATTCGCATGCAGTTGGGGCTTGATCTCGGGCCAGTGGAGAAACTGTCGACTTGGGTAACGGGGCTCCTCCATGGGGATGCAGGTAACTCATGGATTTCCGGCGCCCCAGTGCTACCAGGGATGCTACAGGCGACCCAGGTCTCGCTGACGTTGATGTTAGCTGCACTGCTGGTGGCAGTAGTGACTGCCGTGTTGATTTGCCTGCCGACCATGCGGCGTGGACTTGCTGGTAATCCAACATCAACATCGGGTGCCGTTGGCGCTACGCTTACGGCTTTGCCTGAATTTCTGCTGGCATCGCTTCTATTGGTGGTCTTTGCAGCCTGGTTGAAGTGGTTTCCGCCTTATGGCTGGGGAGAACCTCGCCATCTTGTATTGCCAGCGTTGGCGCTGGGACTGCCGGGAGGAGGACTGATAGGGCGGCTGTTCAGTGATGCATTGACGGTAGCATTCTCCGAACGCTGGCTTGCGACCTGGCATGTGGCAGGCTTTGAACGGCGTCGCATCGTATTGGCGGTCTTGCAGCGTACCTTGCCAAGCTTGATGCCTCAGGTTGGGCTGGTCGTCATAGGGTTAACCGGAGGTGCCATCGCTGTAGAGCAGGTGTTTTCTATCCCCGGGCTCGGGCGCGCGACATTAGGTGCTGCCTCGGCTCAGGACTTGCCGGCGCTTCAGGCAGGCATTCTGATCTTGCTCCTCATTGCTGTTGTGCTGGGAGCCGCCATCAATCTCGGTCGTTCTGCACTGCTGGGGCCTGCACTCCGTACCGGTGCCATTCCTGTAGCTGCCCATGCTCGTCATGCAGGGCGAGGACGCTGGGTTGTCCCGGTAGGGGCGGTGGTGATACTCGCTGTGATCATCCTTGCAGGCCTGGGGCGTGACCCTATGGCTTCCGCCTATCTGCGGTTGCAGCCTCCGAGTTTGGCTCTACCATTAGGTGCCGACGGTACCGGTCGCGATATTCTGGCACGTGTTAGCCATGGTGCACTTTCCACTATGGGTATGGCGCTGGTCACGGTTTTCATTACCTTCGTGATCGGTGTCCTGATTGGGCTCATGCCGCGGTTGGCGGCAGGACCCATAGAGATTACCAATGCTACACCTCCTGTGATTGCCGGATTGATCGTCGCCGGGGTCATGGGGCCTAGTGCAAGCGGGGCGGTCATTGCGGTGACTGCTGTGACCTGGGCGCCGTTGGCTGCCCACACGGCGGCGCTGGTAACCGAAGTGATGGGGCAAGCACATATTAGGATTACGCCAATTCTGGGGGTGGGCAGCTTTCGCCTATTGATCCGGTATCTCATACCTTCCGTCATCGGGCCGGTATTTCGGCACGCAATGCTGAGGCTGCCGGGAACGGCTCTGGCATTAGCGTCACTGGGTTTTCTCGGGTTGGGGCCTCGCCCTCCTGCGCCAGAGTGGGGGCTTTTGCTCTCGGAGAGCATGCCTTATCTGGAGCGTGCACCGTGGGCAGTACTGTTGCCAGCGCTGGCACTTGTGCTGATGTCGGTACTGGCAGTTTCCTTGTCCAGTATGTGGAGGCGTACGGAATAACAAGGTTTTCTGAGGGAGTGGGGCGAGCCTTGATTGGAGCTGTGTACGAGGCTGCTGATGCTAACTCATGATTTGTAGTGACGAGGTAGAGCTTCATAGTTGTATACGGTATCCGACAAGACGAGACTGCTACAGGTAAACAGGAGTATTAGCTTCATATATGCCGATATCGAAGATCACGGCATCGGTGTGCCCGACGAGCCGTTGGTCAATCTACCTATCGATCGGCGACGCTGATACATCGTGTTGAGCCCCGCAAACCTTCGGGGCGCAAGGCTCCTTCTTGTGCTGATCGGATTAAAGCTGTCGCGGCTGATCACCAATATCGGGCGAAATCTCAATCAACAGGCACGGGAAGATGATCAACTCATCAAGGCGTGGGCCCGATAATGGTCAGTCTTTTGGCTCGCCGAATGTCTTGCGCCAGTCGCGGGGACTGACCTGATGGCGCTGTCTGAAATGTTGCCGAAAAGATGTTGCTGTGCGAAAACCGGCCCTTTCCGCAATGGCTTCTACCGACAATGATGTGTTTTCCAATAGCTCGCGGCCACGCCGTAACCGCTCGCTCACTAGCCATTCCACTACCGTCATGCCGGTGGCCTTGTGGAAATGGCGCGTGAAGGTACGCCGGCTCATGGCCGTATGGTCAGCGAGTTCGTCAATGGTGTGTGATTCCGCCAGGTGTTCCCGCAGATAGTCGAGCAGGTGGTTGATATGGGCGTCCTGGGTAGAGGTGGCAACCGGCTGCTCTATGAACTGCGCCTGTCCTCCCTCCCGATGTGGTGGGACTACCATGACACGGGCCACCTTGTTGGCAATCTGCGCGCCGTAATATTCGCGTACCAGGAACAAGCAACAATCCAGGCCGGCTGCGGTACCGGCAGATGTCACCAGACGATCTTCCTCCACATAGAGCGCATTGGTGTCCAGCTTGACTCTGGGAAAGCGATCACTGAAGTCCTGCTCGGCCATCCAGTGAGTCGATGCCCGTCTACCGTCCAGCAGCCCGGCATAAGCGAGGGCATAGGTGCCGTAACAGAGTCCTACCACATGGGCGCCTCGCTCATGACAACGGGTGAGCGCCTCGGCCAACTCTGGCGCTGGCGCTTCATTCAGGTCATGCCAGCCAGGTACCACTGCGATATCTACCCTGTCCAGCAGTTCCAGGCCGCCGTCGGGCTGCAGTGTCATTACTCGCTCGGCCTGCAGCGGCGTTCCCTCTGGTGCCACGATGAATAGATCGAACAGTAGGCGGTCGGGCAAGGCCATACCGAACACCGTGTAGGGCACCGAGAAATGAAAAGGACTGATATTCGGGTGAAGGATCAGCCCGACGCGGGGCAGTGACAAGGTTCGACTCCTGACATTCATTCTTGTCGATTATGGCATTGTGGCCCGAAAGTTTCGAATATTGCCTTGCAGGCCAATTTTTTGCTCAGTCGGGTCACTCTAGACTGCTTGCCATTACCCCAGCAATGTAATGGAGGAGCATCCATATGCTGATCAAGACATTCGCAAGTTCCTTGACCCTGACCACGGCCCTCATCGCCGGCAGTGCATCCGCGGACTCGACTTCTCAGGAGACAACGCCGCAGGTGCAGCAGATCCGCAATGCCACGCTGAAGATCACCTATGGCGATACCACTTTCCTGATCGACCCAATGCTGGCTGAGCAGGGCGCCTATCCGGGCTTCGAAAACACCTATCGCAGCGAATTGCGCAATCCGTTGGTTGGGCTGCCAATGCCGGCAGAGGATGTGATCGCCGACACGGACGCCGTGATCGTTACCCACACTCATCTCGACCACTGGGACGCTGCCGCTCAGGAGTTGCTACCGAAGGATATTCCCCTGTTCACCCAGAATGCCGCCGATGCTGAGCTGATTCGCTCCCAGGGCTTCAGTGATGTGCGCATTCTCGATGGTGATGCCGAGTTCGGCGGGGTGCAGCTCCACAAGACAGGTGGCCAGCACGGCTCTGATACGCTCTATGCCGTCCCCGAGCTGGCACAATCATTAGGCGATGTCATGGGCGTGGTCTTCGAGGCGCCGGGACAGAAGACCACCTATGTGGTTGGTGATAGCGTCTGGCGCGATGAGGTCGAGCAGGCACTGGAGCGCTACAACCCTGAGGTGATCGTGCTGAATACCGGCGCCGCCGAGGTGACCGGCTTCGAAGGCGACCCCATCATCATGGGCAAGGAAGATACGCTGCGTACCCATCAGGCGGTTCCAAATGCCACCATTATCGCGGTGCATATGGACGCGGTGAACCATATGACGCTGAGCCGGGACGAATTGGCCGATTATGTGCAGGCAGAAGGCATCCAGGATCACGTCTTGATTCCCGCCGACGGCGAGGTCATCTCTTTTTGATCCCATGGGCCGCCACCTTCATGGCGGCCCGTTGCTCGCGACCCGCGTGTTGAAGGGAGCTGGTCTACCCAGCGCAGTCCTTGCCAGAGCATGAACAGGTTGACACTGGGGGGATGGCGCCAGGACACCTGGTAAATACCACTGAAAGAGGGTTGGTCACATGAGTAACCGCGCCATCATTGTTGTAGATATCCAGAATGAATATTTCCCCGGTGGCAAGCTGCCGCTGGAGAGTATTGAAACAGCAGCAACGAATGCAGCCAAAGTCATTGAGCATGCTCGATCGGTAAAGGATCTCGTCATCCATGTTCGGCATGAGTCCGCTCACATGTCTGCGGCTGCTGGCGAGAAAGATCGCCGTGGCGCAATGCACCTCCGGGACATGCCCGAGTCGGGCCTGGCTGCACTCAATAGCAATGGCGAGTCGGTCGAGATGGAACTGGCCAGACAACTGGTTGCTTGAACCTCAGTCCCCTCAGAGGGGTTTTTTATTGTTGTGCTTAGGGTATACCCCACTTGCTAGGGTTGAGACTATTGACGAGTGTAGCGATAAGTTCTTGACAGCTACTCAATTCGCAACGCACTTTAATCTCCTGCTCTATTTGTTACAGATTTCTCGATGTTAATATATGGATTATTTCCACTTGGAGAGGTTTTTTTGCGTACTCTTCCGCAGATGAGAGTTTCAAGAGTATCATCAATTTAGGTGTTTTAAATAGATTGTTTTTGTCTTCCGCTATTAATAATTAAAATTGTTTTTTTCGTTCTTGAAGTTTTCGAAGAAGTACTTTATCTCAGGGCGACTCATATTATCCGTCAGTCCGAAAACTAAGATGGATCTGTATAAAATAGGATTTAAGCTTAGTGTCTCAATGCCTCTAGTGTCTTCCTTGCGAAGGGCAAGTCTAGGAACAATAGAAACGCCAACGTCATTTCTAGCCATTTGGATCAAAGTGCTAAAGTTATTAACCCATAGTCGTATCACAAGTTCACTGCGTGAAATTCCTGATTCTTCAAAAAAATTATATACTAAATCCTCGCACCCACCTGAAGAAATAATTAGTGGGAAGTCACTAGCTTGATCAAGAGAAACTTCAAGGTTGTTGGCTAGAGGGTGTGCCTTGGGAACAATTACAACCAGCTCGTCTTGAAATGCAACCTTCCAATGAAATTTTCCTTTCCACTTTTGTGAGATAGTGTTTGAGATATCCGTTGTAAATCCGATGTCAGCTATTCCATCCATGACCCATCTTTCCACTTCATGCTCAAACCCCGTGAGTACGTTCCTAATGCAGCTTTCAATTTTGTTGTTCTGTATGTTGTTTAGATATGATGTGGCAACGCTATTGATCGAAGCGATGTTAAGTCGTTCCTTGGGTGTGCTTCTTGAAAAGTCTGCGAGGGAGTTAATATTATTTAGTTCTGTTATGATGTTTGTAGTGAAAGTGTATAGTTTACTCCCCACGGGAGTAAGGCCAGAAATGTTTCTACCGTTGTAGGAAAAAAGTGGAGTTTCAAAGAAATCCTCAAGTCTTGTTAAGGAATGGCTGATACCGGATTGGCTTACACCAGTACATGAAGCAGCTTTAGTGTAAGATTGTGAGTCCGCTACACTCTTGAAGGCACGAAGCTGAGTCAGTGTTATTTCATGTTTGTTGCTCATCGAATCACCTCATATTAAAGATGACATGAATTGATTTCATATATCCTAATCTTTGCAGTATCCTGAATCAAATGAATCTCGTACAGGTATTGTAATGATCCAAAGTGAAATTAGATTTGAGCATCCGTCGGTAGTTGATGCAAAAAGCTTGTTTCGACTGGCAGCTTGCAATGACAATTTGGATTTATATCCTGAGTATTTTTATCTTGTTTGGGCACGAGATTTCAGGAAGACATCTCTGGTGGCCAAGTCTGGGGATAGATTGCTTGGTTATATTCTTGCATATATCAGGCCTGATGATAATAGAACGCTGTTTTTGTGGCAGATAGCTGTTGATCCTAGTGTAAGAAGTTCTGGATTAGGCTTTTCGTTAGTCAAAAAATTGATCGATAGTGTAGGCGAAGATGTTAGTGCATTTGAAGCTACGATTGATGTTTGTAATGACGCAGCATACAACACGCTGACGTCACTTGCCAAACAGTATGAGACTAATGTGTCTCAAAAAGATTTATTTTTAGAGAGCGATTTTATTAGCAGTCATCATAAAGAAACTTTGATACGACTTGAGAGGAAAAAGGAGTTGGTGAATGAAGGTGTGGAGCAAGAGTGAGCTAAGGAATTCCTTTCAGCATGTAGATAATCATAATTTTGATAGTTATAGGCTTCTTGTTAGTGATGACGGGGCTCAATACTCGGTACATGATACGGTCATACGCTCTGGTGAAACTTTAAATATTTGTTATAAGCATCAAGAAGAGTTTGTTTATATGGTTTCTGGCACTGGGTATGTTTATGACTGTTTTAGTGGGGTTAGGCACGAGCTATCTCCGGGGGTGTGCTATTACTTGAGTATCGGGGATGAGCATGAGTTGCATGCTATTACAGATCTTCGGGGTATCTGTGTTTTCACACCACCGACAAGAGGCGATGAGGTACATGATGATACAGGGGGGTACCCTGCAATAAATGACTTGGTGGAGTAGGCGAGTTGTCTATTTTTATTTCACTTATAGCGATGATATGTCTAGGAATTACCCATTTTATAAATGGTATGTTGTCTAGGCATTATGATGTGAAGAAGATAAGCTTCTTTACGCACATAGGTGGTTTTTTAATAGCATTAATAGCAGCGCTTGCCTATTCGGATTTTACCTTAAACTCTCTTTATTGGGGGGCTCTATCAGGTATTGCTTCAGCATTGGGCGCGATTTTTCTATATCGAGGCATGAGTACTGGTGCTGTTAGTGTAGTTGTGCCGCTTAGTGGCGTTTCGATGGTGGTTTTCTCTCTAATTATATCCATCCTGTTTCTCGGCGAGCGTATTGGTCTGTTAAGTAGTCTAGGGCTTGTTTTTTCAATCCCGGCAATTATGCTTATGACTTGGAGTACTGAGCATGCTAAACATGGCCATGAAAATGAGGAAAAAAGAAGTGGAGTAGGCCAAGCTGTTTTCTCTGGATTTGGGTTTGCATGTCAACTAGTAACATTAGGGGAAGTCTCTCCTTCAGGAGCCTTGGCCGCTGTGGCAGTTAGTATGTTTGTTGCCTCTATAGTAATTTTCCCTTATGCAAATCCTAGTATTTTTGAGGCTACTAGGAGACAGGCAAGAATTGCTATGTTTGCAGGTTCAATAAGTGCTCTTGGTCTTGTTCTCTACACGATAGCCAAAGAAGGCCAGTTGCTTATAATTAGTGTTCTGATTGTTTCAATGTACCCTCTAGTTCCTGTGGTTCTTGGTGTGGTACATCTTAAGGAAAGAGTTAGCAGTATTAAAGTGTTAGGTATTGTGTTTTCTATTTCAAGTATCATTGTTCTGACCTTGGGGAGTGTCGGTAATGTTTGATAATTCAGTTATCGATGGGAAAGAAAATTTATGCCAAGATCTAGAGGAGTATTATGTGAACTGCATTGCGAATGCGCTGAAGAGGATTCGTGTTGGTGGTTCAGACTATCAATCAAAGCTTTTGGACTTCGGCGTCTCTAATCATGATGTTAATTCTTTGCGTGATATAAATTCTCTTCCATTTACTACAAAAAAAGATTTTCAAGAAAATTACCCTTATGGGTTATTCGCCGTACCGCTTTCTGAAGTTGTAAGACTTCATTCTTCAAGTGGTACAAAGAACAGACCAAAGATTGTTGGGTATACCAAGAATGACATTAGGAACTGGGAAACACTTGTTCTTCGTTGCCTAATGATGCACGGGTTATCAAAAGATGACATTGTACATAATTCGTTTGGATACGGGATGTTTACCGGTGGCCTAGGTCTTCAGCTTGGAGTTGAAGCTAGTGGCGCAACATTGGTACCTGCTTCATCTGGGAATACAAGAAAACAGATTGATCTATTGCGTGATCTTAAAGCCACTGTGCTTTTGAGTACTCCTTCATTTGCAATGCATCTTTCTGAACAATCAGAAAAATTAAATTTTGACATTTCCCGTAGTCCCTTGAGGCTAGGTTTTATGGGGGCTGAGCCATGGCCAGTCAATATGAAGCAGCAAATAGAAAAGGCACTTGGCATAAAAGCTGTGAATATATATGGTTTGTCAGAAATAATGGGACCAGGAGTTGGGGTTGAAGACCCGAATGATAGTGACAGTATTATATTGTGGAGCGATCATTTTTATGTGGAAATTGTGAACGAAGAAGGTGAATTGGTACCTGACGGATGTTATGGGGAGTTAGTTATAACGAGCTTTTTGAAAGAAGCGCTTCCACTTATAAGATATAGAACTGGTGATATTACTCGTATTGTAAAGAGAAAAGGTCTTAGTGGTGTATGGGTGGAACGTATAGCTTCTCGATCTGATGACATGTTGATTGTCAAAGGGGTTAATATGTTTCCAAGTCAAGTGGAGACGGTATTGTGTGATTTTCCAGAACTATCGCCATATTACTTATTGGAAATCGAGAAGCACGGGTTTTCAGATCATGTCATACTTAATGTGGAATTGTCACGTGGGAAATACAATTTTGAAAGATCACAGATATACGATATTTCAGAAAGACTTAGAAAGTCTTTGAAGGATGATCTTGGAGTGCATATTGACATAAAAATTTTCAATCCAGGTGTTTTGGAACGATGTGAATCAAAGAGAAAAACTGTCAATGACAAACGTGAGAATGCGGACTCAAGCTATATCGCCTGAGAACGTACCCTTTGTTAGTATATTGTTTTTATTAGATGTAGTTAGCATGGGGCTGTTCACGTTTCGACAAAGGGTATTCAGCCAGTGCTCGGTTGATAATTCCCTGGTAGTGTTTGACGCTGACACTGTTTCGTGGGCGAATTCTTTGTTCAAGGTAGTGCTCGTCGCCCAGTGAGACAATGCTGCTGGTCAGAATAGCCTCGCTCTCGAACGCAGCTTCATGATACCCAACCTCTCGACGCACGGTCAGGACGCCAACGGAAGATTCGATCACCCGATTGCTCTGCAGGTGCTGAATACGCTCAATTTGTGTAAAGGTTCCCGGCCGCTCCTTGAGCTTGCTGAGAAACTCCTGTTCAAAATGCTTTTCAGATAGCGACTTAACCACCGGCAATTCAGACTTCGCCAACTGGATCTCATCGGCTGTGAACTGCGCATCCGGTTTGTCGAGGCAGAAAGCCAGCATGCTTGCATCAGGCATTTTGATAAGCCAAGCGAGCTCGTCGCTTATACGTGCTCTCTTGAAAACCTCTTCTTGATAGCGAATCTTGTCAATATCAATCTCGAAGCTTTCGTTAAAACTGTATATTCAGGCAGATAAGTTATCGCGAGTGACGTTGTTGAGTGGGTCAAGGATGTAGAGACCACTGAGATAAATCTCCTGAACGTTCTCGTCGAGCACCTGATTCACCAGAATTTCTGGCTGAGCACTCTTGTGGTACAGCAGCGAAAGGCCCTTGAGCCCGCCGAATAGTTCTGAGAGATACTCGATCATGGCATCGTGAAAGAAGGGCTCTCCAAGCGTATCGATCACAATGGCCAATCTTTCTCGATTCGGGACCAGGCTCTCGACCATGTCAATGACTCCGGTAAGTCTCAATCGCTCATACGATGCCATGGGGTAGGTTCATGTCTGTATGAGCGAAGGAGAGGGTTGCTAGCCCGCGCCCTAGAGCCGTAACTGATGGGAAGTGGCTTGCATGGTCCGCCTTGCCAGGTAAGCCGGTAACTCACTGATCTCTGGTGGTTTGTCCACTGTTGGGAGAAACGCCTTTGCAATCGATCGGTTCGGGAATGTTGTAGTTGAATTCAGGCTGCAAGGCAGCTGATGCTGTCGATTTAAAATTAATTAGCTTACTATATATATCTGACGTAGGCCTCAGCAATGCAAGGCTGTTGGGTGAATGCTCTGGCTTTCCAGTCAAGCCTTCCTCAGGTCGTCATCCCTGGGAAACCTCTATTGCCTCCTGTCAAGACCAGAAGCCGTTGATGTGATGCACAGGCTATGAAGTCACTCTTCATGGTGCAAACCGCATATTGGTTTGCCAGTTTCTGGCTACGCTTATGAGAGGGGGAGCATCTTGCAGTGCTTTCGGGTACAAGCGGATGCTACGCAACTGAAACTTATAATAAAAACATGGACGCTATAACTCACTAATAGGAGCAAGGGCAATGTTCATCCTTTCCCTGATCTTCTGGATAGTGGGTCTTGCGCTACTTGGTGGTGGCGCTTGGCTCATGACTCTGGGAGGAAGTTGGTACTATGCGCTAGCGGGCGCGGCACTGATAGGTGTTGGTGTATTGATGAAGCCGCGTCTGGCAGCTGCACGCGGGCTTTATGCACTGTTTCTGATCGCGACAGCCATATGGGCGTTGTGGGAATCAGGCTATGACTGGTGGCCGCTGGCCACACGTCTGGGTGTATTCCTGCTGTTGGCGATTCCGCTTTTCTTCGTGGGCAAGGCGGGCGAGCGTCACCTGGGGTTGAAAGTGCTGCTCCCGATCTGGGTGATCATTGGTGTTGGCACACTAGGCAGTGCGCTGGTCGATGCTCATAAGATCAAGGGTGAACTGAACACGGATGTCGTGGCAGAAAACCCCAGCATTGGTGATACACCGGAAGGTAGCTGGCATGCGTATGGTCGCAATAATCTTGGGCAGCGCTTTTCGCCGCTGACACAGATTACCCCGGAGAACGTGGAAAATCTGGAGCTTGCCTGGCAATACCAGACAGGTGATCTGAAAGGGCCGGATGACGTCACGGAAACTACTTACGAAGCGACACCGCTGAAGATAAGCAATTCGTTGTTTCTGTGCACACCGCACAACTGGTTGATCGCGCTGGACGCTGACTCTGGCGAAGAGCAGTGGGTCTACAAGGCCAAGATTCCTGCAGAAAGCCAGCGTCAGCATCAAACCTGTCGTGGTGTTTCCTATCTTCCGCCGTCTTCCGATGGCCCTGATGCGCTTGACGTAAAAGTGGCAGATGGCCCGGCTGAAGCACTGGAAAGCAAGCAGTGCGACGCTCAGTTGTTCATGCCGACATCCGATGCGCGTCTGTTGGCATTGGATCCTGAAACCGGTGCGCGTTGCAGCAACTTCGCTGACAACGGTGAACTGGACCTGATGCATAACATGCCTTTCAAACAGGCAGGTTTCTACTACTCCACATCACCGCCTGTTGTGGCGAATGGCCTTGTTGTTGTGGCAGGTTCCGTTAACGACAACTATGCCCTCGAGTCACCTTCTGGTGTTATTCGTGCATATGATGCCAAGACCGGTGAGCTGGTATGGAACTGGGATTCTGGCAACCCCGATGAGACGGCGCCAATCGGTGGGGATGACGTCTACACGACCAGTTCCCCCAATAGCTGGTCGGTGGCCAGTGCGGATGAAGAACTGGGGCTGATCTACTTCCCGATGGGGAACCGCACGCCGGATCAGTTGGGCATGTACCGTTCGCCAGCCGAAGAGAAGTATGCCTCCTCGGTTGTAGCGTTGAGCCTCGAGACTGGCCAGGTCGAGTGGGTGCATCAATTTGTGCATCATGACCTGTGGGATATGGATACACCTGCACAGCCGACGCTGGTGGATCTGGACACCGAGCAAGGCAAGCAGCCCGCTCTGGTGATTCCGACCAAGCAAGGGGATGTCTATGTACTGAACCGCCAGACCGGCGAGGCCATTCTGCCGGTTTCGGAACAAGCCGCGCCACAGGGGACCATTGAAGGCGATCATGCATCTCCGACACAGCCGATCTCTAGCCTGACGTTCCGGCCGCCGACACTGCGCGAAGCTGATATGTGGGGGGCCACGCCCTTCGACCAGCTGATGTGCCGCATTCAGTTCCGTTCGTTGCGTTATGAAGGCCAGTACACACCGCCGTCCGAGCAGGGCACTATTGTATTCCCTGGCAATTTCGGCGTATTCAACTGGGGTAGCCTGGCGATAGATCCCAAGCGTCAAGTGATGTTTGGCATGCCGCTGTATCTGGCGTTCACCTCGACACTGGTGTCGAAAGAGGGCGCTGATTTGGGGGAAACCAATCAGGGGGAGCAAGGCCTGAATGAAAATGCCGGCGCGCCCTACGCGGTTGAAATGAAACCCTTCCTGTCACCTCTCGGTGTGCCGTGTCAGCAACCGCCGTGGGGTTATGTTGCGGGAGCCGATCTGCGTACAGGCGAGATCGTCTGGAAGCACAAGAATGGCACCGTGCGTGACATGAGTCCGTTGCCGCTGCCCTTGAAGATGGGGGTTCCGGGGATCGGTGGTCCCATTATTACTGACGGAGGCGTCGCTTTCCTGGCCGCGGCCGTGGATAACTATCTGCGTGCCTATGATCTGACCTCTGGTGAGCAGCTGTGGCAGGCACGCCTGCCTGCCGGTGGCCAGGCTACACCGATGACATACCTCAACAGCAAAGGCGAGCAGATGGTCGTGTTGGTTGCAGGTGGCCATGGCTCCATTGGTACGACCATCGGTGACTATGTCATGGCATACAAGCTGAAGCAGTAAGCTGTATGTATCAAGCATCTCACCTTGAGATGTGAATCACCCAGCCCCCGCTGATATTGGTCAGCGGGGGCTTTTTATTGGTTCATCGACTGGGTGTCCTGTCTACAGCGGTGAGGCCGGGTATGTGCTCAAGGGTGACAAGCTGGCTGTTGGTCTCGAACAGTCCATGTCAATCAAGCTAGAGGCATTACCAGAAGAGGGTAAGCAAACCAGCATCCAAGATATCAGCATTCCCCCCCCCCCCAGGCCAGCTACCAGTGCTAACTGGCTTTTGGATCAAGGCCGGCATCAACCCAAACTTGTCTTGCCAGGTCGGTCAACTGCTCGATACCACCGTGACGCACCAGATAACCATTAAAAACATCGGCTTCATCGGAGAAGTTCCCAAGACGATCCATGAGCTGTTTACCGGTATGATGGCTGAGTTCCTCATAACTGGCGAAGTCGCCATGGATGAGGTTGTACTCCAGCAGCTGCTTGTAACGGTCGGCGAGGTTGCCCTCCATATAGAGCGTCTTGCGACCCTCGACGTCAACGCCGTCGACAATCGTTGAGACGATGCCGTTCAGGTGGTTGTCGAAATCCGTCGCATCCTCAAACAAATCCTGCTCTGGTGTAACATCCAGGTCTTTGCCGGAACCCCATGTCTGATAAGCGAGATTATCGAGCTGCTCGTTTCCTCCATGACGTTCCAAGTAGCCGGCAAAAACATCAGCCTCATCCTCGAAATTACCGAGGCGATCCATGAACTGGTCCTTTGTGAATTTGCTTAATTCTTGAGGGCTATCAAAGTCACCATGGCGAAGGTTGTAGTCCAGGAGCTGCTGGTAGCGGTCAGCGAGGCCACCCTCCATATAGAGTGTGTGGCGATCCTTGACATCGACCCCGCTGCGGATGGTTTCTACCAATCCATTCAACTTGTCATCGAGCTCTTCGTCATCCTCGATCGCAGGCAGTCCGATTTCGCCACCGCCGAATTCATCCATGATCTCTTCATGCGTCATTTGGTCGAGATCTCCGCCCCTGGCTTGCTCCATGAAGTCTTCTACATCGAAGTCATCATCAAGATCGATCGTTGCGCCTAGCCGATCCTCGTCGTAACCGATTCGTGTCACACCACCAAGCCCGCCAGCGGGACCCAAGCCAGCATCAGGGGCGCCCAGTTCGTTGGCAAAGATTTCCTCGGCGATGTCCATCGTTGGAGTGTCACCGATCCCAAGGAAGGAGTGCACCATCTCGTGCGCCATCAGCGAGACATTATTGAGGTTGTCCTCTGACTTGTAGTCTTTCGTGCTGATGTCGTCGTAGGCAGTGGGGGCATTTACGCTGGTGGCAAAGTCATCGAAGGGGTTCGTGATGGTACCGCCACCATGTCCAATGGCGGAGAAATTGAACTTCTTCTGGCCGTCCGTGTTTTCCAGCGTGGAGCGAATGGTCTCCTTCATGAAGTCGCTGTGGTCGTACATGTAGATGACGTCCTTGCGGATCTTGTCACCATGCTGGCCCGAGAAGGAGAAGATGTTCAGTCGTTCCAGGTGGGCGACGAAATCCTCGCCTGACATGTCTGAATCCGCCATGACCTCCTCGAAGGAAGGGCCTTCGCCAGGCTTCTCTGGCTCCCAGTTGGAATCCTCGTTGAATACATTCTTCAGTTCATCTTTCACATCAGCGTCATTGCGGATGTCGATCTGGAGCACGTCGCCATTGATTAACGTGGTGCGATTCTCATCGGCATTGAAGCGAAACTGGAGGCGAATACCTTTATCCAGCGCATCATTAAAGGCTTCTTCAAACTCTGGGTCGCTCTCTAAAAGATCTTCTACAGTTCTCTGAATGACATTCTGATCTTCAGGTTTATCAGAGCTTTCATCTTCTTCGTTTCGGCGTACATCACGCTCGAATTCAATCTGATCATTATTGTCTAAACCAGTTTCACGGCCAAGGCCTCCTTCGCGGATATCGTCCAGTGCATCGATGATATCTTTATGGTGGTCGGTGGCAGGATTATCGTTACCGCTCTCATGAGTACCCAGCTCTTTCGTAGTGTCGAGACTGTCTTGGTCATCCTTGCTTCTTGATACGGCCTTGTTCCATGAGGATAAATTTAACACGCTATCGAATTTCATGTTCATGTGAGAACGGCTAATTGGCTCAGTACCCATCGAACACTCTCCATGTAAATACATACATAAATTATTCACTCAAGGCCTTGACCGCTAATTTCGTGAAAGTGTGATACTCATATGCACCAAGGCCTTGTGCACTACCATGAGAGCCTGAAGTCATAGGATGTCCATTCGTCAGCAACATCGTCATTCCTGAGTGTCGCATCCGCCTGTTTCACGGCATCTGGATAACAAGGCGAGAATGGGCGCGCGCGTGGTTCGACTAGCAAATTCAATGGTATTCCACGCCAGGCGCATGAAGGGAGGTAACGAAAGTTCAGATGGAGAGAGCTGCAGTTTGGCATCGCCCATCTCGAAAGTGACTGGCAGGCTGGTACGCCATCCGGTGCCTTGGGCGAGTACCTTGCCTCCGATGGAGACATTACCTCCCGTCGCCTCGATGGCGACCATGCGGGCATGAAAGCGTAGAGTGACATGCTCAGCACCAATGTCCGTATCACTGAGCATCACATCCGCCTGGGAAGAGGATCCGATCCGGCAGACGGGTTGTTCTATTGGAATCGTCACACCCCGATGGAAGCCATCCGTCACCTCCAATGTCGAGTACACGTTGGTCACCGGAGCGAACAATGATCGTAGGGATGTCGTGAAGGGAGAAGGCATGGACGTGTACCTGACCAAACACCTCCCTTGCCGACGGTTGTTACTCCTCAACAGCCGCCGGCAAGGGAAATGAAACTATGTCTGGGGGCCACCGGTAATAGCCGGTGGCTGACATCGATCATTGTGCTGGCAACCATCGATGTCGATGGCATCAGTTATTGGGACGCGAGGACCTGGCAGTATCGACCTCGGTGTTTCCTTCCGTCTTGGCCTTGCTCACTTCCATGGATTTTTTTGCAGCTTCTTCAAAGACCTGCTTGAGCTGGCCGACATCGATGCCGCCGCCAGAGTCTCCAGCACCTTCAACTTGTTGTTGCTTTTGATGTTTCAGGGAAAACATTGCCATTATTCCTAGTCCTCAAGTGAATGGTTCCGTTGGTCGAGAAAAACCTCGGCCGCCAAAGACGATTAGCCTGTGCGACTTGATTGAAGCTAGGTGGAAAAGGCTTAAATTCGTCGTTAAAAAATGTTAATTCTATCAGTTTTACAAACAACAACGATTAACATAAAAATAACGCCATATTTTCATTGGCATGGTGATTTTCATCTGGTGTTGTACTAGATTTTATAATTCAGAATCCAGTGATTATTTATAGCTTTTTTATATCTTCCTATAAATTAATAAATATAAAGATAACAATGTAAAAATTAGCATAGCTCAGCTTATCGGTACTTGAAAAGGTTGTTTGAGAGTGTGGATGTCAGAATTTATCTTCACTTGTCTATTGGATTTTTTTAATAAATTAACAATAATTTTGGAGGCTAGCTATGCCTGTTCCCATCAACTCTGATAGCAATATTGATCCAGTTGATTCTATTGATTCCAAGTATGCGGTTGGAAGCGAAAAATGGTTCGAGGCAGTAAAAAAAGCATTGAAGAATACTGCTGAAGACACTGGTGACACGTCGTCTGACGATGCATCAGGAGTCAGTAAGTTGAGCTTGAAAGAGATACGTGAAAAATACGATATTCCTGATTTCACAAAAGATGGCTTGATGAGCGTCAAGGTGGATGGAGACAAGACGGTAGGGCAAAAAGCTGCAGAGGATTTTATACAAGGTATTCGGGACGACATTGATAGCGGAAAGCTGAAAGAGAATTCCGACGAGGCTAAACTGATAGATTTTATGGATGCACAGGCGGCCATCGATAATGGATATGACCTTTATGGCTATGCTGAAACTATAGAATCCAGCAAAACGACCTATCGAGAAACCCAGGATGATCCGACTCATCTCACTGGGGATGATGTCAAAGATATGATCGATGAAGAAAAGCTTGCCGAAAAAATATCTGATCTAATGCAGAAAGAGGGGATCGCTGAAAGGTATGATAAAGCTCTGGACGGAGCGATCGACAAGATTCCCAAGGATAAACTTGAATCAATATCGGATAAGATTGATAAAGCCTTGTTTGAGGGCGATACAAAGAAACCGAATCTTGAATTCGAGGAATATATCATCGCTGTAAAAGAAAAGGCTGAGAAGGACGGTGATGAAAAACTGGCAGATGATATTCAAAAAGAAGTAGATAATTATTTTGACGCGCTTCAGGCACTTGATCCGGATAGTTATTCAGAAAGAAAGCAAGCCTTCAATCAGAACATGATGACGCATCAGCTGGATTCTTATATGGAAAATCCAGAATCTATAGATGCAGAGAATGCTGAAGTAGGTCTGCGTGATACGATCGATATTGTTCAGGCAGGAGTTAATGGTGTTCTTCAGACGTTGGATAAATCGAGTAAAAGTTATGATGAATATAATAAATTAAACAATGACCTGAAGACATTCAAGGAAGGGCTTAAAGACCTCTCGCCGGAAGAATCAAAAAAACTATACTTATCGATGCAATTGGCAAACCATGTCACCATGGATAAGGGAGTCAGTCAGGCTGAAAGAAACAAAGCATTCAAGGCCATTATAGACGACAACTTGAAGTCGCTGGCAGGTCCCGAAAAAGGTTCATTCATGAAGTTGCTCGAATCCGCGTCTTCTACGGGGACCTTGGGGGCACTCAGCGGAACCATGAGTTTCATCAGTGGAGGTATGCAACTGGCTAACGGTGGCTGGGACGACATGTCATCGGACGAGCGAGTAGCTGCAGTGCGTGATTTGGTTGGCGGCTTAAGTTTCAGCAATGATTTCCTCAAATTTGGCTCCAATATAAAAGAGCAGCTTTCCGGCAAGGATGGTGTGCCAAATGGCCCTGATGGCAAGCCTCGTGTCAAGGCTACGGATTGGCTGGGTCTGCTTGGTGATAATTTCCCCGATATCTGGAAGCCGAGTTCTGATGCCAAGGCTAGAAAACTGTCTAATGCCATATCTGACAATATCAATAATAAAATCGATATGGCTTCTGAGGCACTGGATAACAAGGGAATAGACCTGAGCAAGCTTAGTGACGAGGGGCTTAAAGAGTTCAATGATGTAGTTGATGATTTAGGCAAGGAAATGATGGGGGGCGATGCTCCGCGTAGCGGAAAGGATATTGCCAAGAACCTAGGGCGATCCTTTCTTCGCTTTATGGGAGGGGCTGGTCTGGATATTACCGGTGGTGTCATGGATCTCGTCACCGGCATCAACAAGCTTAAGAATGCTGACAGCGAACTCGAGAAGGCAGGGGCTGGTTTACAGGTAGGCCTTGGTTCTTCCGGCACTGGCATGGCCATTGCCAATACGATTTCCATGTTTGCGCCGAAAGGTAGCAACTTGGCCTCCGCGATAGGCAATATCGGTACCAAAGTCATGCAGGGGATCTTTATGGGGGCTCGTGTCGCCGGGCCTATCCTGGGGATCGTGGGTGCAGTGTTAGGAATAGCGGGTACGGTGATTGCTGAAGCGATAAACCATAAGAAACTGCAGAAGCTTACCGATTCACAAGGGGAATTCTTCAAGGATCTGGCAGGCCATGGGGTCACTAAACCAGACTGGGGGGATAAACTCGAGTATGCACGCTATGCGGCGTATATGTATGGTGGTAGAGATGCACCAGAAGATGAATCCATTTTTGATTTCCAGTCGCAAGAATGGGAACACTTCCAGGACACTGAAGCAGAAAATGGAAGTTCGCTAAATCGCTTGGCACCATATCTTCATGTTGATGGAGATCCAGACAGTAAAAACCTTTGGGAGAAAGCCCAGAATGGAGAGACAACCTTCCAGCGGAGAGATGGCCTCGGTCATAAGGATAACTGGCGTCCATGGGGAGACACCGATATGGACGCAAAGAAAAAAGACGATCCATCAGGATTACCTCGATTCGGTGACGACGGGAGGCCAGGGGATTTTGGAGAGTTTAGAACGGACATTGATAGAGTTGATGTAGCGTCGATTGAGTTGGTAGATAATGGAAGAGTTATCTTTGTCAAAGATGGTGTCAAACAGATCATTGATCCTTTGGCCGGTGATAATAAGTCAGATAGAAAAATACGAGAGCAGATCATAGAGTATCTGGAAGGTATACACGACTTGGCCCGCCCTGACGGAAAGTTCAGTCAAGACCGTGCGGACATGTTGAATGAAGTTTTTGGCAGAACGGACGATTTTAATAGTCTGGATGATATTCGCTCTTATGTCGAGTCAGAAGAAGAACTATCTGGTTTTGGGAAAGAGTTCATTGAAGACAATAGAGAGTATATCAATACCATTGTTGAATATTGGGACGACTGGAATGGAAAAGACTCCATTGTCAGCATGGATGATCTAGAGGGCTTTGTACAAGATGGTGATAGAACCAAGGCAGAGCAAGAGGCAGCACAGTTTTTGATAGATGAAATGAAGTTCTTTGAGACATTGGATACTGCAAAGCACAAGGTTGATGCTGATGAAAAAATCAGCACGAATGACTTGGATAGCTGGTTGGAATCTGTGGGGGAAGGTGGATTCGAGGATTATTTAAAAGGCTAATCATTTAAGATTACTGATGTATGGCGGCCTCAAAATTCTGTAACGAGTGCAGTCGTGTACTGAATAGAGGTTGGAGCCAGTTTTGTAGGTACTTAAGTTTTGTAGGTACTTAAGTTTTGTAGCTGCTTACCTGTTCCGATCACCAGAGTGAGTCGCTCGAGTAATGGAGACCTGCCATGAGAGTGAATAATGCAGATATGGGGCGCTATTCTGGCGACTTGAATAAGGGGGAGTCTGATTTTCTCAGGGCGCTCGAGAACGCCAAGTCGAGACTTGGCGACAAACTGAATGACAAGAGTTCACCGCCTTCGCTTGGCCCCATGCTTCCACCGATGCTTCCACCCCGGGGGAACCCCTTGCCGTTCCCGTCTCCTGACGATCTCCCCATCCCGGATGAGCCCAAGGACAGTACCAGCTATTCAGTCGGTTCGTTCAACACCTATGGGGCCAGTAATATTGATGGCGAAAAGAACTCCGGACTTGAATATTTAAAGGAACTTGTGAGCGATACGGACATCGTCGGCTTTCAGGAAACCGGGGGCAGTGATGGTGCAAAAGTCACCGGCGCCATGATCGAGTCGGGCATGAACGGTTACGTTCCTGGAGAAAACCCTATTTATTGGGATAAGGACAAGTTTGACCTGGTGTACTCGGAAACCCTTGTCTTTCACGAGCCAGATGAACGTGGTCCCGGAGTGAAGGATGACGAGGCCACCACCGATCAGACGCGAACCAGTACCATTGTCATCCTGCGCGACAAGGAGACAGGGAATGAGATTCTGGTGACCAATGCCCACACAGACAACAACTATGACGGCAAGGATCTCGGGCCGAGCCGGGATGCGCAATTGGAACAGCTGGCCAATCGCCAGGATGAGTTGATGGAAGAATTCTCTGGCATTCAGGCTACCGTGAACCTGGGAGATTTCAATCAGCGTGACAGTGGACGACTTGACGACGGTGCTGACATCCACAACAACCCCTCGGACAGCGCGGCCGATCATATCATCGTCGATGGCGAAAACGGTGGTGAGATAACAGCGGGGGAAGCCGACAACCGCGATCACCCGGACAATGGGGACTTCTACGACCATCGGCCATTACTGCACTCCTTTACCCTTGAAGGTAACCAATCGGATGAGGAGAAGGCGGCTGCCAAGGAGGATGAGATCGTCGACAAGAATGGCCGTGGGGCAGTCTTCTACCAGAACACGAGTTACAACGAAAAGAATGGTGGAGATGCATGGGTTATAGGTTTCGGTAGCGATGTCAATCAACAGCCTGACTGGAATGACAGGGTCAGCAGTGTACGCATATCCGATGGAATGGAAGTGGAGCTCTTTGACGACGTTGGACATGACGATGATGGTAACGTTGAGCTATCAGGAGATAGTCTTGACATCACGGGCGATACGGCGAATGTCGGCGATGATATGAATGACAAGACCTCTGGCTACCGCTTGAGATGGTGGTAAGTTATCTTTGTTCAGGGAGAGGTAACTCATTATATGAGTTGACATTTAGAGGTGCACCAAGTTAAGCCTGCCTTGAAAATATATTCACTTGAGAATTTGTTTTTTGTGACTCAGCTTTTCGTGCATGAATATTTTTGTTGCTTCAAGCATATAATAATATCTTTTTAGATTGTCTCTTTTTATGCTCAGCATCGATTTGCTTGCAAGGCTTTCTACTAAGAAATGAAGTTCTGCAATCTCAATGTCTTGTGTATCTACAGATTGTATAATATCATCTAGAGAAGTAAATTTTTTAAATGATGCCAACTGACCAAGTAGCCATTTTTCATTGGCAGTTAACATATTGTATGACCATTCAAGCATATTTCCAAGAGTGTAGTGTCGAGGTTGTGCTGTGCGCCGTCCACTCATACGCAGCAGGAAAACACCATCAATGAGAGTTTCCAGCTCATTCAGTCCAAATATTGCTATTTTGGATGCCACGATTTCTATCGCCAAGGGAAGGCCATCTAGTTTTCTTGTAATGGCACCTACTTTAAGAATATCCCTGGAGTGTAACTCTAGCTCGGTCAGGTAAGTACTTGCACGTTCTATAAAAAGACGCACAGCAGGATATGTGAGAATTTCTTCTGAATCAAGGTGCTCGCTTGGTACAGAAAGTGGAGATAACTGGTGAAGCACTTCTCCATCTACAAACAGAGGTTCTCTACTCGTTACCAGTATATGGCATTGAGGAACTCGGTTAAGTAGGAAATCAACTAGTTTTGAGGCTTCCTCCAGCCGATACTCACAGCCATCCAAAACCAAGAAGAATGCATGCTTTGACATGCTTTCTACAATAATTTCAAAAGGGGATGTATACGTCTCGTTTTTCGTTAATTGGCTGGCGATGGACTCAGCAATCTTTTCTCCTTTCATCAGTGACGGGACGTCGATGAATACACTATGAAAGAAGGGTAGGGTCATCATGGTCTTGGTTATTGCAGAGGCAACACAGGACTTTCCTACTCCTCCTGGGCCAACTAAAGATATCAGCCTATGATCTTCGAAACGGCTCATGACCTTCTTTAACTCTTCCTCTCTTCCCACTATCTCATTTAGACTAAAAGAAAGCTCTTCGTATGATATTTTAGCGTCCGAAAAATCGTCAGTCACTTCGTGACGTGCTACGTCTTTTGCAAAATAGTAGCCATATCCAGATACTGTGATGATACTGTCCTTACTTTCAATGATTTTTCGAAGAGCATGAATTTGCACACGAAGATTTACCCTATCAACTACAACCCTTGGCCAGCCAAGCAGCATTAACTCATCCTGGTTGACTATCTCTCCAGCACGCTCAACTAAAATAATAAGAAGCCCAAGTGTTCTATTGCGAATCGGGATTTTTTTTCCTTTTTTCAGTAGAAGACGTCGCTGTGGGTAAAGTGTGAAGTCTCCAAATATGAAGGCTTCATCTTTTCTGTCTTCCATTCCAGAAATATTTTCCATGCGAGTGCCTGGATGACATCCTGTTGATTTTTGGGCTTTATGATCCACTGTAAAAAAATCTGGTCGGGTAGTATTGCAACCAGTAATACTCTTCGGTTGGTTCTCGTAGGATGAGAGTTGAACTTGAGCTTTCATGCTTCGTGCCCTCTTGGCCGTATGCACGATATGCGAGCATAGCTTCAACGTTGAAAATGATCAATTGTTCGATGGTAGATGCAAATGATCAAAGATTTGCATCTACCATCGACTGATCGTTGATCGGCATAGCCACCCGGTGCCCCATCGGCTATCGCCAGTCGGCGTATGGATACCGATGGCGTCGATGGTGATGGCCATCGCTCCGAATGATTGTTCTTGCTCCAGGCTCGCGGAGGTCGCCACTTTTGCTACTAGTGCCGGAACCTGCACGAGTTCTGAGGTCGGGCTGATGAGGGGGGCACTTCAGGGCGGTATTGAAATTTCGCACCGAACGATTTCTTACCGAACAATTTCCATCAAACATGGTCGAGAGTGGGATGCTGGTGGCGCCAACGATCAAGGTGAAGATCACCACTGGCATCACGATCATTTTCAGAAGACAAAGGTCGTTCCTTCCCCCTAAACCCAAGCTGGAGGCGACCAGCTTGGATTGGATCAAGGGGGTTCCGTATCAGGAGCCAGTCGCTCGCTGGGTATTGGCAAAGCCACTATGTCGCTGAGTGGGTCAGCTTCGGGCCGTGCGTGGTGGTGACATAGAATGGCGAACACTACTGATCAAGTCTGAACTCCTGCACTTCGTGTCTCGTCAGCCTGGTCAGGAGCTGTTGCTGTGTGTCTCAGAATCTGTTGCTTGCCTTTCAGCAATATCTGCTGCAGCGACCTCATCCGTTGTAGGCAATGGTTTTATCGTCACCTCTCCTGATATGAATCGTTGTCCTTTAAACTCCTTGCCAAAATAACGCGTGCTTATGGCATGAAACTCAGCATTCCCCGACGCCAGATGTTCTAGTTCCGTAAGATATTCCCTTACGTCGCTTCGTTTTCCGAATGGACCTGAAAGAACTCTGTTGCGGGCATCAATGAGTTTCTTTTCATTTTCCAGGACGATGCCTGCCAGCTTATCGAGCGATTGCTGAAGGGTAAGACCTTCCAGGCGCATCAATAGCCAAACTGAATTGACTGAGTCCTCAATATGTATTTCCTTTCTAAATGAATAAGGATCGTTCACCAATGTGATTGAGTCGATAGCCGCGGTTCTCGTGGCTACTAGTGACTCATCAGCTTCCAGCACATCGGTCATATCAACATCGATGGCATACTCTGTCATCATGGCCGCCCAGTCACCATAATTATCGATACGCCGCAGCTCAAGATAACGCTCGAAAGTCAGATTATCCATCTGCAAGGCAAGTGATTCCGTTTGCCTATCAATCATTTCATACATCGACATTTTCATGCGCTCCCAAACGCGCGGCTTCGATGCAAGTTGTTCCTTTATTGGCTGTAAACCTTCATATAGCAATTGTGCGATAGGAACCGTATCGGGTGGTAGAATGCCATCTATGGCATCACGGTAATGTTGTCGAAGCTCGGATTGCTTCTGTTTATTGGAAAGCACATCGGGGTTGGTGGTGGTATCATCTATCAGAGTCGTTATGCTCATCATGCGCTCTGTATAGTAGATACGATCTTTTTTTGCATGCGGATAACACAATCCTCCAAAAGATGGCATGCTCATCGAAAGATAATGGTCAACGGCCTTTTGACTGCCATAATAAGCCAGGATGTAAGGGCTATCTGTAAGCGCGACTTTTTTCTCAGTCTCATCATGGTCAGGGTGCCATAGTGGCTGCAGTGTCAGATGAAAGTCCGGGTGATATATTTTATCCCCTGGTATTGGTCTTCCTTTCATCTCGTGAACAAAATTTGGTGCCTTTGACATGCTAAATTCCTCGGCATAGTTTTCAAATTGAATTCAAATAAAAATTAAAAACGAACGGAAAAACAAACTATCATGGTTTCTTCAAGACGGTGCTATAGATTGATATTTTGTTTTTCACTATCGCAACTGCCATGTTTTCACACATCACATGCAATTCATCTAATGCGCCACCAGCGCCTCTTGGGAAATGTTTCTCTATGTTGTTTTGGATTTCCAGCAACCACTTTACAGCGTCTGCATTACTGGGAAGCACTCTTTTGTCTTGAATGAAAAACCCGCTTTTCTGCATGATGGTGTGAAAATATTCAGGAGTTTTTCGGTACTTGCAGGCTAACCTGTCGACCTCGTCTGGAGTATCAGATTTATACGCGTTGAGATCGATGTTGTAGAGGTTGTCCGAAATGATAACACTGCCACCAGTCGACATTCGTTTCCATAACTTCTCCATGACCGTTTCAAAGAGGTCATAAGAGAAATGGGAAATGACGCCACGCATGACAACCAAATCGTAAGGATCATCAATATCAGGTAAAAGGTCTATATCTTTTGCATTACACTGGAAAAGATTGATTCGATCTTGAAGCCCTTTTTCCGTGTGGAATTTTGAGCAGTGACTGAGTTGCTGGCCGCTTACGTTAATACCATCCAGCCGTTGGCATTCAGGATACTGCTCCGCCAGGTACTTAAGTGCATAGCCCCATCCACAGCCAATGTCGAGAATGCGTTTCATCGTTGGCCTGTCGCTGCCGGTGACACCTGCCAGGAATAATTGCTGCTCAAAATAGCGAATGCCGGACTCATCCAGCTTGGAGGTTCGGTTTGAGCCGGACGGTGGGGTGAATGTTTGGGATGAAAAAGTATTATCATATACCCCAAACTGAAACAGTAATGTGTCGCCAATGACCTTGCGCCAGTGTTCGGGATCTTCTTGGTAAGTCTGTACGACTTTTTTTTCGTAGCTATCGGGATTCTTGGTTTCTATGATTTGATATGGAAAAGTATCAAGGGAGATGCTATTTTTATGTAAAGCTTCTGTCATGTCGCGCATGAGAATTTTCCTTTCCTTGGTGGATTTCCTGGGCTAGATAATTATCCCTTAGGCCTTCATGCTGTGAGCAAGCCTGCTCCATTGTTCCATTTTATCTTTGCCAATCTTTCTTACTATTATCGTGAGCCAGGCAGTGAATTGGTCTGGATTTGTGGATTCCTCATGGAATAACTCAGAAATTGAAATCCACTTCCAGGTATCTGCTTCATCAGGGTTTAGCTTGGGGCTACCATCAAATAAGCCGATGTAGATATGGTCGAACTCATGTTCTATTAGCCCACCGGGAACTTTTGCGTGATAGAGGATGCTGTCTACTCTCAGTAGATTGGTGATGAATCCCATCTCTTCCCGTAGTCGACGAGTGGCAGCATCATCGGTTGCTTCTCCCCAGCGAGGGTGGCTGCAGCAAGTGTTAGTCCATAATCCAGCCGAGTGGTATTTATGAAGTGCTCGGCGTTGTAGCATGAGCCTTCCATTGCTATCAAAGATGAAAATGGAGAAAGCTCTATGCAATAGCCCTAATTGATGAACCTTGAGCTTTTCTTCTGCCCCTATGGGGTTGTCATCATTATCGATGAGGATAATTTTTTCTTCCATGATGTGATTGTTTCCATTGGTTTTTTTGAATTATAAACGTCCTCATGGATAGTGGGATTACTATTCATGAGGATATTTTTTCCCATCACAGGTATGGATTGTTTTTATTTATGATTAAATTTATGGAGCTTTCATTCTTGGCATAAGATGAATAAAATTTCCGTGTATTTTTGTTTTATATTGTTTCCTGGATATTTTTTACAATAGATTCAGGGGGGATCGAGGAGTATTTCTTGAGTTCGAGGGAAGCGCTGTATAAATCTTGCTGCAGCTGCTTGGTAGCCATCGGTGGGGGAGAGTCTGATTGTTCTGTCACTGCCGATACAGCGACTCGATATAGTAGATTCGTTCGCTCAGGTCAAGTACCAGAAAAAGTCGCAGGTAGCGATCATGCTATACCGGTCAGTAAGTTAAATTTTTCATATGGGGAGTTCTGGTATATTCAATATGTGATTAATGGGTATCAATATATCAGGATTATCTGAGCAAGCATCCACAGGATCATTATGCACCTTGCTTGGCTCGATGAGGTTGAAGGTCTGTCGGCTATGGGCAGGTTCCCTTGCAGGAACCTGCCTGCCGCTAGTTGTCTAGTGTGCCATCATCTCATGGGCTACCTCAGTGCCATCCATTGCCGATGGGTAGTAGGTCGGCCAATTGCTCACTTCTTCCAGCAAGGCCGCTCTATCGTCTCCCCAATACAGGTGAAAATGATCCGAGTCGGTAGGATAGATACTGTGGTCGCTGAACTGAATGTACTCAGGGAGTTGTTCTCCCTCTTCCAGTTTGAAGATATACCTGACACCTCTATTCCCGGCTTCGTAAGTCAAGATTTCATATCCATCGTAGGAGTACTCTCCCGAGGATGCCTGCCCGTCTTCGTGGAAGGTCACGGTATTACCGCTTATGACAATTCGGTCCACGGCGGTCTGATATCCCTTCTCGTAGTACTGTTTGTATTCCTCTGCTGTCTTTTCCCCACTATGCTCGGCCTTATGGGAAAATACCTCATCCAGCGTGCCATCTTTCAAGTATGGATATACGGACTGCCAGTCTCCCTCCCAGTCGGAAAGTAAGCGATCTTCAACCTGGTTGTCTTCAAAATACCCAGAGTAGATATCATTATCATGCTCATGCTCATGCTCGTGCTCGTGCTCGTGCTCGTGCTCGTGCTCGTGCCCGGTATGTTGGTGGTTTTCGTGTGCGGCTGCCAACTGGCTGGCTGACATTGACAGTAGGGCAGTGACGATAATGCTCAGAGTTCTGGGGTATGGGGTGCGCACTGTTGGTTCTCCTTGTTGCACGGGATGACTGGGACACTCTTTCGGTACCCGAGTCGGTGGGGTGATGTCGAAAGTTGTCTGAAGAAGGGGTATGTCATGAAGACGCACTACATTGAGCACCCCTTTGGTGAGTTGTCGCAGAAGCTGCGAATACAGCTCCTCGCTGCCAAGAAGTCGTTTTGTCCCGATTCCGCAGAGGGGACTATTGCGACAGATGGCACGTCTGCCATGGCAACCGTAGATGTCATGAAGAAGGGTTTTCTGGAGATGGTGGGTCGCAAGGTAATAATGCCTTCCTGGATGAATGGGGTCTTGGATGACCAGTTAGTTATGTTATAACGTATCCTATTATGTCAAGTATGTTGTATTCACCTTTTATCCCGTGGTACGCATCGGTTCTCGAATCTTCCTTCGTTAACCTAATGAAATTACACAGTATTTTTCTTCTGGGTGTCGTCCGGTGGAATCATCATATTCAAGACATTAGTAGGAAAAGAGAGTCTTTCACGTGACAATATTGTTATGTTATAACATATCTAGTCCGGGCTGAGCGATAGCCGATGAAGAACATGTTTGATACCCCATGTCTGGAGGATCGATTGGATGCCAGCAGTGGTTGATGAGGAGGCGCACCTTCTGGGGATGCCGGATGACGACTACATGAACAATGAGCAACTGGCCTTCTTTCGACAACGGTTGCTACAGGAGCAACCGCAGGTCGAGGAGCGTTTGCATGAAGTCCGTCATGCCATGGTGGCATATGAGCGGGGAGGGGATGAGCTTGATCAAGCCTCATACGAGGAAGAGCTCCGTCTGCAGCTTCGCCAGGCCGATCGAGAGACCCGGTTGCTGGCCAACATTGCTGCCGCCTTGAAGCGTATCGAAGTGGGGGAGTTCGGTTATTGCGAGGAGACGGGTGAGCCCATCGGGATTGCCCGGTTGTTGTTCCGGCCAACCGCACGTTTGTGTCTTGAAGCCAAGCAGCGCCAGGAACAGAGGGAACATCATTACGCCAAGGTGCGCAGATAGAGGCACTTTCGCAGCATCACTGGGCGGAATCCATCACCGTTTTGAATGTACCAGGCAGGCAGGGCGTTCAGCTTTGCTTGCCTTCAGCAAGGAGAAGGTCTCTATGAAAACGCGCGCAGCCATCGCCTGGGAGCCTAACCGTCCGCTGGAGATTGAGGAAATCGATCTGGAAGGACCGAAGCAGGGGGAAGTGCTGATCCGGATTGTGACCACCAGTCTGTGCCATACCGATATGTTTACGCTTTCCGGTCGTGATCCCGAAGGGATTTTCCCCTGTGTCCTGGGGCATGAGGGAGTCGGTATTGTCGAGGAGGTGGGCAAGGGCGTGACGTCAGTGGCTCCCGGTGATCACGTCATTCCGCTCTACACTCCGGAAGATCCGAACTGTCCCTATATCCAATCCGGGAAAACCAACCTGTGTCAGACCATTCGCAAGACGCAGGGGCAGGGTTTGATGCCGGATGGTACCAGTCGCTTTTCCTACAAGGGAAAGATGATTCACCACTACATGGGTACCAGCACCTTCAGTGAATACACGGTGCTGCCCGAGATCGCCGTCGCCAGAATCAGCCGTGAGGCACCGTTGGCCAAGGCTTGTGTCATGGGGTGCGCAGTGCCAACCGGCATTGGCGCAGTGCGCAATACCGCCAAGGTCAAACCCGGTGACACGGTAGCCGTGTTTGGTCTGGGTGCCGTGGGGATGGCAGTGATCCAGGGGGCCAAGCTGCAGGGCGCCAGTCGGATCATCGGCATTGACGTCAACCCCGCCAAGTTTGCTCTCGCCGAATCGCTGGGTGCCACCGAGTGCGTCAACCCTGATGATCATCCTGAACCGCTGCATGAGGTGATCATCGACATGACCAATGGTGGCGTCGATTTCTCGTTCGAGGCCGTGGGCAATGTTCGCCTGATGCGAGCGGCACTGGAGTGCTGCCACAAGGGATGGGGTGAGAGCATCATCATTGGTGTCGCCGGTGCCGGCGAGGAGATTGCGACACGCCCATTCCAGCTGGTGACCGGTCGGGTCTGGCGCGGTAGTGCCTTCGGCGGGGTACTGGGACGCTCTGAACTCCCCGGTATGGTCGACGAGTGGCTGTCCGGGCGCTTCGATGTCGACCCTTACATTACTCACAATATGGCGCACGATCAGATCAACACGGCTTTCGATCTGTTACGGCGCGGCGAGTCGATTCGTTCGGTGATTCACTTCCAGACCCAGGACACCATGGTGGGCGACCTGGCGGGGGAGATTGTCGGAGAAACGCGAAAAGCGCCCGTACTTGCCTGATGCCCTGGCGGGTGAGTTGGTGTGGTTTTCCCGAAGGCCTCACCAGCATGCCCCGGTGGGCTCCTGTGCTTGGGAAGAGGATGGACAAAAGGACGACCTCATTGTGCCGTTGAACAGCAAACAGCGACGCGCGCTCGAAGCACTGCGACAAGCGCAGGAGCCTCTCAGCGCATATGCGCTACTTGATTTGCTTCGTCCGCATGGTTTCAGTGCTCCGACACAGGTCTACCGTGCCCTGGAAGTGTTGATCAAGGCAGGGGCAGTGCATCGATTGGAAACCCTGAATGCGTATATCGCCTGCAGGCTGGAGCACCGCCATGAGTGCACCGTATTCGCCATCTGCAACCATTGTGGTCGTACCGATGAACTGCTGGACCAGGACTTGAGTGGCTGCCTGGATCGATTGGCGCAGCGCCGGCACTTCTCTTGCGAGAGCATCACGATAGAGGTCCGAGGCACCTGTGCAACCTGCAGTGATGTAGTGACCAACGCCACGACCCCGGCAGAGTGCAATAGCGTTGGTTCTTCTGCTTTATATGCGCATCAACCTGTCAAAGGAGCCAGCGAATGAGCCGTTCCGCACCACGGGAACTGATCCCCGTCACTCTGCTGACCGGTTTTCTGGGGAGTGGCAAGACAACACTTCTCAATCACCTCGTTCGGCAGCCAGAAATGGCTGATGCCATGGTCATCATCAATGAGTTCGGGGAGACGCCGCTCGATCACATGCTGGTTGCCCACAGTACCGAGAATGTGGTGATGGAGATGAGCAGCGGCTGTCTGTGCTGCACCATCCGGGGAGATCTCGCCACCACCCTAGATGACATTGCCTGGCGCTTTTCACGCAACGGGCTACGCCAGTTTCGCCGAGTCATCATAGAAACCACGGGGCTGGCGGATCCGGCTCCGATTCTACACACCTTGATGACTCATCCGCGTGTCGCCAATCGCTATCGCCTGGATGGTGTCGTCGCTACCCTCGACCTGGCGGCAGGGGCCCATACGCTCATGCATCATGTCGAAGCCGTCAAGCAGGTCGCCATGGCCGACTGTCTGTTATTGACCAAGGCGGATCTGGTGACGGACGAGCAACGGACTGCCTTGAAGCAGAAGCTTGACAGCATCAATCCCGCAGCTCAGCGATGGGACATCCATCATGGCGAGTTGGCCGCGTCGAATGTTCTGGATCTTGGTCTGTTTTCGACCACGGGAAAAGCACCGGATGTGGCACGGTGGCTGAAAGAGGAAGCGTATGCCTCACAGGCGTCACATTCTCACCACGACCACGACCACGACCACGACCATAGCGATGTCAACCGCCACGACGACCATATTAGAGCGTTCTGCTTTGTCGTCGATGATCCTATCCCGGAGGGGGTGCTGGAGGACTGGCTGGAGGTGTTGATGAGTTTTGTCGGCAGCAACATCTTGCGCGTCAAGGGGATCTTGAATATTGCCGGACGCGAGCAGCCGCTTGTGGTTCATGGTGTTCAACACATCTTCTATCCGCCTGTGACATTGCCCCGTTGGCCGGATGAGGATCGACGCTCGCGACTGGTGTTCATCACGCAGGACGTTGACCGAAAGCTCATCGAAGACACCTTTCACGCATTCCACCATGTCCTGCCACAGGTTCATAAGCTCGAGACGTGAAGGCACGAGAGGTCTTTCTTTGATGGAAGAGCTGCTCGAGGTCGTGATCGTTGGCGCAGGCGCTGCCGGAATCGGCATGGCGCTGAATTCTGTCGCATTCGTCGCAAGCAGCACCACTCTTCAGCGGGCAAGAGCCTGATCCCGAATGAGCTTCACCAATAGATGAAGCTTGATTCCAATATCTTTAGCGAGGACCTGACTGCATATGATTCGCAAGAACCCCAATGGCGACCTGCCACAGATTCACCCCAGTGCCTTTGTCGACCCGACGGCCATCCTCTGCGGACGAGTGATTGTCGAGGAGAACGTCTTCATCGGCCCCTATGCGGTCATTCGTGCCGATGAAGTGGATGCCGAGGGGCAGATGGAGCCGATCATCATCGGTGCTCACTCGAACATCCAGGACGGTGTCGTCATCCATTCGAAGTCAGGGGCGGAGGTCACCATCGGCGAGCGTACCTCCATCGCGCACCGCGCCATCGTGCACGGTCCTTGCACCATCGGGGATGGCGCTTTTATCGGCTTCAACAGCGTGCTGTTCAACTGCGCCATTGGACAAGGTGCAGTGGTACGACACAACGCTGTAGTAGACGGTTGCGATCTCCCTGCCAATTTCTACGTCCCTTCCACCGAGCGGATTGGTCCGCGGACCGATCTCAATGCCCTGTCCAAGGTGTCGGTCCAGGATTCGGCATTTTCCGAAGATGTGGCGCGTACCAATAACAGCCTGGTGGAAGGCTACAAACGTATCCAGAACGAGTTTTGATATGCCCATGCTCGATCACAGGTGTCGAATTTCCCTGCCGGACAACTCGCAACGCGATTTCGACACTCCCGTCACGGCGGCACAAGTGGCACGCAGTATCGGTTCGGGGTTGGCCAGGGCTGCTGTGGCGGCCAGGGTCGATGGATCGCTCGTCGACTTGAGCGATCCGATCACCTCGGATGCGCGGGTCGAGATCATTACGCCCCGTGATAAGGAAGGGCTCGAGATCATCCGCCATTCCTGTGCTCATCTGCTGGGACATGCCGTCAAACAGCTCTACCCCTCGGCGCAGATGGTGATTGGGCCGGTGATCGACGACGGCTTCTATTACGACATCGCCTATGAGCGGCCTTTTACGCTGGAAGACATGCATGCCATCGAGCAGCGCATGAAGGCGTTGATTGCAACGGAGTACGACATCGCCAAGCGCATGATGCCGCGTGATGAGGCCATTCGGCTCTTTCATGAACGTGGAGAGGATTACAAGCTTCGCCTGATCGACGATATGCCGGATATCCAGACCCTGGGGCTGTACTTCCACGAAGAGTATGTCGACATGTGTCGGGGCCCTCATGTGCCCAATACCCGCTTCCTGAAACACGTCAAGCTCACGAAACTGGCGGGAGCCTACTGGCGTGGTGATGCGAGCAGTGCACAGCTCCAGAGAATCTACGGTACGGCCTGGGTCAGCAAGCAGGATCTGGAAGCCTATCTGGAACGTGTTCAGGAGGCGGAAAGGCGTGATCACCGTCGCCTGGGACGCGAACTGGACCTGTTTCATTTCCAGGAAGAAGCACCAGGAGCCGTCTTCTGGCATCCCCGCGGCTGGACGGTATTTCAGGTGCTTGTCGACTACATGCGTCGACGCCAGGCAGAAGCCGGATACGTGGAGGTGAATACGCCGGACGTGATGGACCGCGGGCTATGGGAGGTCTCGGGCCACTGGCAGAATTATCGTGAGCACATGTTTTCCACGGAGACCGAGGACGGTCGTTCGCTGGCGCTCAAGCCAATGAACTGTCCCGGCAGCGTACTGCTGTACCGTAACGGTCTCAAGAGCTATCGCGACCTACCCATTCGCATGGGCGAATTCGGCAAGGTGCATCGTTACGAGCCGTCTGGCGCGCTGCATGGCTTGTTGCGAGTGCGTCATTTTACTCAGGACGATGCCCATATCTACTGTACGCCGCAGCAGATGGGAGCAGAGTGTCGGCGTGTGGTGGAACTGGTGCTGGATATCTACCGCCAGTTCGGTTTCGACGATGTCTTCATCAAGCTCTCCACTCGGCCAGGCAGCCGCATGGGGGATGACGCCACCTGGGACCTGCTGGAAGGCGCTTTGATCCAGGCACTGGGTGACCTGGCCCTCGATTATCGGCTCAACCCCGGTGAGGGGGCATTCTATGGCCCCAAACTGGAGTTCGTGCTGCGCGACGCCATCGGCCGCGACTGGCAGTGTGGCACCCTGCAGGTGGACATGAACCTGCCCGAACGCTTCGGCATCGAGTACGTGGACGAAGATGGGCAACGCAAGCCCCCGGTCATGCTGCACCGCGCGCTGTTCGGCTCATTGGAGCGTTTCATCGGCATTCTGCTTGAGCATCATGCTGGCAGGTTGCCTGCCTGGTTAACCCCCGTACAAGCCGTGGTGCTGTCGATTACCGAAGCGCATGCCGATTACGCTCGAGAGGTCATGGAGACGCTGAGAGGTGCTGGTCTACGCGTCGAGCTTGATGTCCGCAACGAGAAGATCGGCTACAAGATCCGCGAGCAGAGTCTGCAGCGCATTCCCTACCTGGTGGTGGTCGGCGACAAGGAAGTGTCCGCCAGCAGTGTAGCCATTCGCAGCCGGGGCGACGGAGATATGGGAGTGCTGGATATCCGCGCGGCAATGGCCTTGTTGAGCGAGCGTACTCAGGCCCCCGACAGAATGCCACGCCAGTTGGCACAGGCTGCTCGGCTTCGTCGCATGACACTGTCCGGCTCGTTGACATCCGTCATTGAACCGGAGCCCTCTCGATGAGCGACGCTCAAGATCTGTCTCGATATATGGCCAACCGCCACGCCGATCTGTTGGTGTGTGGCGGCATCGTGCTCACACCGGGTGGGGCGGAGTGCCTGGACATCGCCTGTGTCGGTGGCCGTGTTGTTGAACTGGGTGATCTGGCAGGGCGCTGGAGTGCAGAGACAACATTGGATGCGAGCGGGCTTCATGTGTTGCCTGGTGTCATGGATACCCAGGTGCACTTTCGCGAGCCCGGGCTGACTCACAAGGAGACGCTGGAAGCCGGGACTCGCGGTGCGGTGCTGGGCGGCGTGACCGCCGTGTTCGAGATGCCCAACACACAGCCGTTGACGCTGTGGCAGCAGGACCTGGAAGCCAAGCTGGACTGTGCCAGGGGGCGTGCCTGGTGTGACCATGCCTTCTATCTTGGTGGCTCGGCGGTCAATGCAGAGTCCTTGAGTACCCTGGAGAAGCTGCCTGGCTGCGCGGGTATCAAGGTCTTCATGGGCAGTTCCTTCGGCGATCTGCTGGCTGATGATGATGCCGTGCTGCGCCGTATCGTGAGCCACGGACACCGCCGCATGGCAGTGCATGCAGAAGATGAGGCACGTCTGGGACAGCGGAAAGCACTGGTAGAGGACAACAGCGATGTACGCAACCACCCGGTCTGGCGGGATGCGCAAAGCGCCCTGATTGCCACGCAGCGTATTGTGCGGATGGCAGAGGAAGCGGGGCGGCGACTGCACATCCTGCATGTATCCACAGCCGAGGAGATGGCGTACCTGGCCCGGCATAAGCAACGTGTCAGCGTGGAAGTGACACCCCATCACCTCACCCTGAGTGCCCCCGAGTGCTATGAACGCTTGGGTAGCCTGGCACAGATGAATCCTCCGGTGCGTGAGGCACATCATCAGGCAGCATTATGGCAGGCCATCAACAACGGGGTAGTCGACGTACTGGGCAGCGACCATGCGCCACATACCCTGGAGGAAAAGGCACGACCCTATCCACAGTCGCCTAGTGGCATGACCGGTGTGCAGACGCTGCTTCCCATCATGCTGGATCATGTCCATCACGGGCGTTTGAGTCTGCAACGGCTGGTTGATCTGACCAGTGCTGGGCCGGCGCGCCTGTTTGGCATCCAGGGCAAGGGACGCATCGCCGTAGGCTATGACGCCGACCTGACTCTGGTCGACCTCAAGGCGCGTCGGCAAATCACCAACCGATGGATTGCCAGCGTGGCAGGCTGGACGCCATACGACGGCGTGCATGTAACGGGGTGGCCGATACACACCGTCGTGCGTGGCCACCTGGTGGTCCGTGATGAAGCGCTGGAGGAGTCCTCCCCACAAGGCCAGCCATTGGCATTTCATGGCGCCACACCGTACAGGCCTTCACCAGACATGTAAGGACCCTCATAGGTGTCGGACCCACTCGATGGTATCGGACGGTGCCACGTGACTACAGCCATTTTCTGAGAGTGATTTATCATGAATCAACAAGTACTTGTCGATGTCACAACTGACTCGGCTTCCCGCCGCGGTGCCTTGCAATGGGTTGGGATGGAGCAGATTGCATTGCCGTTTCGTGTGGCAGGGGAAAGTGTTGCCGGGAAGGTGTCGGCAGGGGTGAACCTGCAGGACCCGTCCGCACGCGGGATCCATATGTCACGACTCTACCTGGCGTTGGCTGAACTGGAAGGTCAGGAGCTATCGTTATCGCGTGCCGCGTCAGTGCTGAGATCATTCCTGGATAGCCATGAAGGGCTATCCGATACCGCCTTCCTGGACCTGAGCGGCGAAGCCCTGCTCAAGCGCCCAGCACTGATCAGCCCCCATGCAGGATGGAAGGCGTATCCTTTTGCGCTGCGCTGTCGTCAGGATGACCGAGGTCTGCAGGTGGTTCTCGACCTGACGGTCGGCTACTCCTCGACATGTCCCTGTTCAGCTGCCTTGGCTCGTCAACTGATCCAGCAGGCGTTCGACGAGGATTTCATTGATATGCCCGTGACGCGTGAAGGCGTCAAGGCATGGCTGGGAAGCGAGCAGAGTATCCTGGCCACGCCCCACAGCCAGCGTAGCCAGGCCCATATATCGGTGCGCTTGTCGGAAGATCTTGATGAATTGCCACTGGTCGCGTTGATAGATCGTCTTGAGCGAGCCTTGGGTACTGCCTTGCAAACGGCAGTCAAGCGGGTCGACGAGCAGGCCTTTGCCTTGGCCAATGGGCAGAATCTGATGTTTTGTGAGGATGCGGCGCGGCGCTTGCACCATTCCCTGCGTGAGCAGGCGGAGGTACGCGGCTTCCAACTGCGTGTGGTGCACGCCGAAAGTCTGCATGCCCATGATGCGGTCGCTCGCAGTGAGTGGAACTGGGAGGAGGGCAGTAACGATTTGGCAGCGCCTGGAACCAGCGAGCCTTCCTGATTTACCGTCTGACTTGGTAGACATTAAGCCGCTGGGTTAACGCTCAGAGGCTATACGTCCAGTGTCTTTGCTTAGGCAGCTGCTCCTGGTATCAAGGCTGCTCCTGCATGGCCTGATATCGGTTGCGAGCAGCCACAATAGTATGGTGATGCGCATCTGCCCAGGCCACAAGCTGCTGCATCGGCTCTAGAAAGGACTGACCCAACGGCGTCAGGGAATATTCCACTCGCGGGGGATCTCTGGGTACAGCGTTCGCGTGATGAAACCATCCTGCTCCAGCTGCTTGAGAGTGCGTGAGAGCATTTGCTTCGAGATATCACCGATCTCGCGCATCAGGGCATTGAAGCGCAAGGTGCCTGGGGCAAGAGCTTCCAGAATCAGCAGGCTCCACTGATCACCAATGCGGTTGAGCACGTCGCGAATGGGGCAGGGTTGTTCGAAAACCACTTCTTCACTGCCAGGAGGCGTAGCCATTATCTCTCCATGAATAGTTGTTCAGTGGTCACACTGCCGTGACCATGTCAGGTGAAGGTGACTTCTTGTGCCGTCACGAGAACTTCCATAAGTTTATCTACTGTGGGCTATTGACCAATCAACTTGTTACCGGAGTTCCTGCATGTCGATTCTAAAATCCCTGGGTGGTGCCTCGGTGGCATTGCTGCTGGCTGTGCCTGTCGTATCCTTGGCTCAGCCTGAGCGCGATGTCGAGACCGAAGAAGCCAATCGGGCACTGGTCACCGAGTTCTATGATCAGTTCTTCAACGAGCATGAGACCGAACAAAGCTCGCGCGTGTTGGCACAGGATTATATTCAGCATAACCCCGAAGTGCCTGACGGCAAGGCTCCCTTCGTGGATTACTTTGAAGGCTACTTCAAGGAAAACCCGAACTACAAAAGCGAGATAGTGCGTAGCGCTGCCGATGGTGACCTGGTCTGGCTGCATGTCCACTCCACCAACGGTGATGACGATCGGGGCGAGGCAGTGGTGGATATCTTTCGTGTCAAACAGGGAAAGATCGTCGAGCACTGGGACGTTATCCAGTCAGTGCCCGAAAATGCCGCCAATGACAACACCATGTTTTGAATCAGATAACGCATAAAGACATGGCAGGTATCGTACCCTGAGGCGTTGGCTACGCCGGGCGTTGATGAGGTAGCGCTCTGTGGATCACCAGAGCGCTGTTACCGGCCATGTCATCGGTGTTGCAATCGATTGCCCTGGCTTGAACTGGCATGAGCCATTCTGGGGGTTCTGCCTGGCGAGCGATGTCTTCGCCGCCGCCATCCAAGAGTGCATATGCTGAGTGCAGCAGTTCCGTCATTCGCAACCCAGTACTTACGGATACGCCTGCTCTATCGTCGAGGAATGAGGAGTGGGTATTGCAAGTGTCAGGCGGTGCTTGGCGCCATCCAGCGGCACACGGACATTTCCTGCGTCGCAAGCGATGGCTTTTCCATCCAGGTGGGCTTGCAAGGTGACCAGGTGAGGTGCGGGAGAGTGGTCCACCTGAATGGTGTAATGGGATGAGGCCACCGCCACTGTCGCCTCGAAACCTGCCCAGGCGGGGGGCAGGCAAGGGGCGATGACGAGGAAAGCCCCCTCGCGGCGAATACCAAGAATACCTTCGAGACCTGCCCGATACATCCAGCCAGAAGATCCCGTATACCAGGTCCAGCCGCCTCGGCCGGCGTGTGGGGCGACGGAGTACACATCGGCAGCCACGACATAGGGCTCGACTTTATAGCGCGATGTCTCTTCCTGAGTGCGGGCATGGTTGATGGGATTGAGCAGCGAGAACAGGTCGGTGGCTTTTTTCCCCTCGCCCAGTTGTGTATACGCGAGGATGCACCACATTGCCGCATGACTATACTGGCCACCGTTTTCTCGAAGCCCAGGGGGATAGCCGGCAATATAGCCAGCATCGCGCGTGGGCTTGTCAAAGGGAGGCCAGAACAGCAAGGCCAAACCGGGATCCTTGCGGATCAATTCCCGCTCTAGCGAGCGCATGGCGAGGGTGGCTCGCTGTGGATTTGCTGCACCGGATAATACCGCCCAGGATTGAGCAATCGAGTCGATACGACACTCTTCGCTAACCTGGGTACCGAGCCAGCTTCCATCATCGAAGGTCGCTCGCCGGTACCACTGGCCATCCCAAGCGTGTTGTTCAAGTGACTCGCGTAGCGAGATTGCATGACTGCTCCAGTGTCTTGCGCGGGCACTTTCGGAGCTCCGCTGTTCGGCGAACGGTATGAACAGATTCAGGGTGCGTATCAGCAGCCAGCCCAGCCACACGCTTTCTCCTTTCCCGGATTCACCGACCCGGTTCATGCCGTCGTTCCAATCACCGCCGCCGATCAATGGAAGACCATGTTCGCCGGTCAACGCAAGGCACTGGTCGAGGCCGCGGGCACAGTGTTCGTACAGTGAGGCGATTTCATCGGCAATCACGGGTTGGAAGAAGGCATCATGTTCATCGTCGCCTAGCAGTGGGCCTTCCAGAAATTTCACCGGCTCGTCCAGAATGCTGGCGTCTCCCGAGGTGAGGACATACAGGGCGCTGGCATAGGCCAGCCAGACTCGGTCGTCGGAAATGCGAGTTCGCACGCCTTGGCCGGAATGGGGCAGCCACCAGTGCTGCACATCGCCTTCGACGAACTGACGCGACGCGGCACGCAGAAGGTGATGTCGGGTTGTCTCGGGACTGGCAAAGGTCAGGGCCATGCCATCCTGCAGTTGGTCGCGGAAACCGTAGGCACCGCTGGCCTGATAGAAGGCGGAACGGGCCGTGATCCGGCAGGCTAAGGTCTGGTAGAGCAGCCAGCCATTGAGCATGATGTCCATGGCGCGGTCGGGCGTGCAGACCTGCACTGCACCAAGTCGTTGCTGCCAGTAGGCAGTGACCGCGGTAAGCTCGGCGTCGAGGTCGGCCTGCCGATAGCGAGCGATAAGCTCTCTGGCGTCCTCAGGGGATTGGCCCTGGCCAATGAAAGCAGCAATCTCGACTGTCTCACCCACTGCCAACTCAAGAGTGCACTGCAGGGCCGTACAGGGGTCCCACCCGGCACCGGTGGCTCCGGAAAGGGGGGCGCGACCAGCAAGGCTCGCAGGAGTGACATGGTTGCCGCCGTGACCAAGGAATTCACTTCGATTCGCTGTCCAAGCTGTCTGCAGGCCGCCTAGGTCGGCGAAGGCAACGCGCCCGGGGAAATCAATGTTCCAAGGGTTGCTTACCAGAATAGCCCCACAGGTTTCATCCTTGTGCGAGATAATGAATGGGCCAGATGCGCTTCGTGACAGGCCTAGCGACCACTCCACATAGGCGGTGATGGATAGACGGCGAGGGCGACCTGAACGATTTCTGAGGGTCAGGCGCGAGATACGGATAGGGGCGTCGAGCGGCACGAAGTGCAGCAAGTCAAGTGCGATGCCGTGAGCCTCGTGCTCGAAGCGGCTATAACCGAAGCCGTGCCGCGCCACATAGCGTCCCTTGTCACGGATTGGCAGTGCGGTCGCCGTCCAGACTGCCAAGGTTTCTTCGTCGCGCACGTAGATTGCGTCGCTGCTGGGGTCCATGACGGGGTCGTTAGACCAAGGAGTGAGTGGGTTTTCACGGCTGTTATCGGCCCATAGATAACCGGAGCCCTCTGCTGACACTTGAAAACCGAACCCTGCGTTGGCAATCACGTTGATCCATGGGGCCGGTGTAGAGCGCCCGGCCTTGAGTATGGTTACGTATTCCTTCCCCTGCTTGTCGAAGCCTCCCAGCCCATTGAAGAATTCGAGAGTCGGCGGAACCTCATCGCCTCGTGCCTCTGTTACCGAATCGTGTTGTGCCACCTGTTCTGGAAGTGGTGCTGGTGGCGGGTAATGAACCGAGGGCGGTATCAGCGCGAGTTGCTCGGCAATTGACCCGCGCTGAGCCATCAATACCACTCGGGCCACGGACTGCAATAAGAGACGAACCTCAAGGCTCAATAGATCTGCCCGCAGGGTAATGACCGAGCCCTGGGTAAGTCCTTCGTGAATGCGTGGCCGGGACTGACTGCTGTGCACCGCGGTATCAATCGCCTGCTGGAGATCCTGTATATAGGAAGAGGCATGTTCGTTGAGAATCACCAGATCGACGCCGAGACGCTTCATATGCCAGTATTCATGGGCGCGTAGCAACTGGCGCACTTGAGCCATGTCCTCGGTCGAGCCGATACGCAGCAAAACGATCGGAAGGTCGCCGGAGAGGGTGTGTGGCCATAGTGCCGACTGAGGGCCCGCGCCGCGCGCGATGGTATCCCGCGAGGCTCTGAAGCGGGGATCGGCATACAGAATGGGGGCGGCTAGGCGCTGGAAGTCTGCTGCTTCCTCGGGTGTTACGCTCAAGTAGCGAAGTTGAACCTGCGCTTGGGTCCAGGCCAGTGTCTTGGCCCGATCATAGGCGCTGCTGTCGTGATGCTTGTCGATCAGGTCCAGCAACGCCTCACGCGATGCTGCCACGACGGTCCAGAAAGCGATATGAGCGACGTTTCCGGGAGCGATCTTGAGACAATAGCGCAGCGAGAATATTGGATCGAGCACTGTGCCGGTGGTGTTTGTCAGTCGCTGTTCTCCGCTTAGGGCTTCCGCTGTCGCCACCGTACGGCCCCGGCCGATAAACTGGGCGCGATCAGTCTCGTATTGCACTTCATCCAGGATGTCACCTTCCACAACGGCGAAGTGGGCTGCCCAAGTCTGTGCTTCGTCGGGCCGGCGACAGCGACGGGTGGCAATCAGCGCATTGAATTCTTCAAGATATTCGGTCACCACGAACATCTTCGCGAAGGCGGGGTGGGCATTGTCCGTGGCCGGTGTGGTCAATACCAATTCCGAATAGGAGGTCACGTCGATATTTCGCGTGTTCGGCCCGCTGTTGGTAAGCGATACGCGCCGTACCTCGCTGTCATCCTCGCCTGAGACAAGCACATCGAGGTGGGACGTCAGCCCGTTATGGGTATGCGTGAAGCGAGCATAGTCTTCGGCAAAGAGCACATCGTGGCTGCCGCGCTTGTCGACTATCCCGCTCCCGGGCATAGGGCCGCTGGCCGACCAAACGTCGGAAATGTCGCTATCACCCAGGAAAATGAAGCTGCCCCAGTGATCGCGGGTCGTGTCTTCCTGCCAGCGGTTGATGGCGATATGCTGCCAGTGACTGTATCCCGCCCCCGTCATCGTCAACATGACCGAGTAGCGTCCGTTCGACAGCAGGTGTGTCACTGGCACTCCTGCAGCTGTTGCCTGGATACGACGAACTGCCTGGCTATCGCCGAATGTCTCGTTTGGTGGTGATTGCACTTCTTCGGCGCGGGGATGGACTATTGCCACATCACGTGGAATGCGTTCCTGCAGCAGCAGCTCGCTGGCCTGTATGATCGGTTCACGATGGAAGCGTTCACGCATCTGACCGTCATGCAAGGTATTGGCGATAGCCACGATGCTCATACCCTGATGGTGGGCCATGAAGCTACGTACAATGGCGACCTCCTCACCTTCAGGCACTCGAGAGCGGGTGAAGTCAAGTGCCTCGTAGAATCCATAGCGTCCCAATGCCCCCAAGTCGGTGAGACGAATGAAGTTGCGGTATGCAGCGAGAGGGTCAACCATCGTCGCCAGTCCGGTTGCATAAGGGGCTACAACCAGGTCGGAAGAGAGGCCGCGCTTCAACCCTAGACCGGGTACACCGAAGTTGGAATATTGGTAGGTGAATTCCCTGTCGCGGGCGTTGTAGGCGGATTCGGAGAGGCCCCAAGGAACTCCCAGAGAAGTGGCATAGGCCACTTGGCGCTTGACCACTAGGCGGTTGCTTTGCTCGAGAAGACTGCCCGAAGGCGCGCGCATTATCAGCGACGGCATCAGATATTCGAACATCGAGCCCGACCAGGAAATCAGTGCCGAACCGTGCCCCAGCAGCGTGGCTGTCCGCCCGAGCCGGAACCAGTGGCGTGTCGGGACATCGCCTTTGGCAATCGCCAACAGGCTGGCCAGTCGCGCTTCTGAGGCAAGAAGGTCGTAGCAGCTGCTGTCGAGTGTGTTGTCATTCACGGAATAACCAATTGACAGTAACTGGCGTTCTGGGGAGAGCAAGAAAGCGAAGTCCATCTCCAGTGCCATACCCCGCGCCGTATCGGCGAGCTGCCTGAGCCGGTCCTGGAAACGGCATCGAGGTCCAGCCCTGGCCATTTGTTTCCGGTCGCGGTAATGCTCGGCAACCGATTGGCGCAAGGCTCCTATCCAGAACAGCACCTCATCGGCCCAGGGGCTTTCAAGGTCTCGCAGGGTGTCATGGGCCATGCTGGTGGTTCGATCACAGAGTCGTTTCAGCGCCGGCGTGAGCAAGGGATCTCCCAGCAATTGCGCTTCGATCTTGTCTAGACTGGCCTCGAGCAGTGCGGCATTTTCACGATGAGCGGCAGGTGTCGCCTGGAGAGCCTCGCGCACTAGATCCAGATGATCCGTGATACCCGAATGAGGATCGGACAACAGTTCGCTTGCTGACCAGGTTTCACATGCATTGGCGATAACCAATAGATGGCCAGCCAGGTTGCCGCTATCGACCGAAGATATATATCTTGGATCAAGTGGGTGAAGGTGCTGGGTACCATACCAATTGAAAAAATGACCACGATGGCGTGGGAGGGTCTGCATGACCTTCAACGTAGTCTCAAGGCGTTCGACGCTATTCAGGGCCCCTAGCCAACCAAAGTCGCGAGCGGTCAGTACCGACAGGAGATAAAGCCCTATGTTGGTAGGCGAGGTGCGCTGTGCGATGACAGGGTGAGGCGTTTCCTGAAAGTTATCCGGCGGCAGCCAGTTACTTCGAGGGGTAACAAAGGTTTCGAAGAAGCGCCAGGTACGCCGTGCGATCAAACGCAGCGCGTGTGATTCGGCTGCTGATAGAGAGGGGCGTGGTGTGAGACTCCCGGGGCGGCTGATCCATGTGGCAATAGCGGGTGCCGCTAACCAGAGTGACGCCAGCAGCAGTATCAGTGACCAAGCTTGAGGCGCATAACTCACGACACCCAATGACACCACCAATGCTAATGTGGTCCCCGGTGCCATGTTCCGATAAAAGCCCGTCCACTCAAGCCTTGGGCGCCTTGCTGAATGCGCGGCCGTAGTCCACTCGAGTAGGTGCTGGCGGGTGATCAATATGCGTATCAGGGTCCTGATGATGGCATCCAGCATCCGCCAAGCTTGGTCGGGCAGGAAGGCAAGCCACAACAGGATCTGGGCCGAGGCGATTTTCAGCTCGGAAAACCATTCGTGAAAATGATGGCGCAGGTTGATGTCCGCTCGAGCCGGAGCCAGCGACATGAGCAGCCACAAAAGCGAGGGTGTGGCAATGACGGTCAAGACAAACAGCGTGCCTGACAGAGCCGCCGGCAGTGGCAACAACCCGTTGATGGCGAGACATGCCAGCAATAAAGGGGCGAGTAGCGACCGGCGCAAGTTGTCCGTCAGTTTCAGGCGTCCACTCCAGGGCATCGAGCGCGCGAAGATCCATGGCAATAATTGCCAGTCGCCACGTGTCCAGCGATGTTGGCGTTTGACGGCAACATCATAGCGAGACGGATACTCCTCGATCACTTCGACATCCGAGGCCAGACCCGCGCGGGCGAAGATACCTTCGAACAAGTCGTGACTGAGTACACTGTTTTCCGGTATGCGACCGCTGAGCGAAGCTTCGAACATATCGACATGATAGATGCCCTTGCCGACGAAGGAGCCCTCTCCGAGGAGGTCCTGATAAAGGTCCGATATGGCTGCGGCATATGGGTCGATTCCCCCTGGTGCGGAGAAAAGGCGTTGGTGAATCGAGCCCTGTTGTCCCAGCGGTAAAGAGGGCGTTACTCGCGGCTGGAGAATGGCGTAGCCTTCCATGACGCGCTGACGGCTTTCATCGAACCTGGGTTGATTCAGCGGATGCGCCATCTTGCCGATCAACCTGGCGGCTGCGCCACGGGGTAGACGGGTATCCGCATCCAGTGTGATGACATAGCGCACATCGCTCGGCATGGTGGCTGGATTCAGGAACGTGGTGTCTTGAGCGCCGCGGAGCAAGCGGTTGAGTTCATGCAGCTTGCCACGTTTGCGTTCCCACCCCATCCAGCAATTTTCACTGCGATTGAACACCCGGCGGCGATGCAGCAGGAAAAAACGCTCGCGACCACTGCTGTCGCCATAACGGTGATTCAGTTGGGCGATTGCTGCGTTGGCTGCCGCCAGCAGGGGGATGTCCTCGGCCATATCCTCATGTTGGGCATCGACCCCGTCGGTGAGCAGGGCATACAGGATAGCACCGTCGCCGCTGGCCAAATGATGGACCTCCAAACGCTCGATTTGCTCTTGCAGATCGGCCTCGTTAGTCAGCAATGATGGTATGGCGACCAGCGTGCGAAGAGTGCCTGGAACTCCCTCGGAAAGATCCATACTCGGCAGAGGCTGCGCACTGACGCTGAAAATGATGAAGCGGTTGACCAGTAACGTAGCCACTTCGGTGGCAGGCAGTAGTCCCAGGATTCCCAGTAACCACAGCCATCCAAGGGGGGCGCCGCCCGCGGCCAGCGACGTCAATGCCAGTGACAGCAATCCGGCGGTGAGTATGGCAATCAGGCCGACGTAACCGCTCATGCCACCTGTCAGGAAGGCTTGCCGCAAGCGCTGGCGAGGCGAAGGTCGAAAGCCGATGGCTTCCTCAAGCGAAGGTCTCCCGGCTGCGATCAGAAAATAGCCAGGGTCACCCACGCGTGCGGCCTCGATAGCATCGTCAGCGTTCGCCATTGCCTCGTGTGATGCGGCCAAGGCATAGTTCACTACCTCCAGTTCCTCCATGGAAGCCCCCCGAGCCAGCTGTTCCACGGCACTGCGATAGCTGTTGCGGGTCGGGAAATCCATCGCAGTAAAGAGGCCGCCCTGATCTAGCCGTGCATCGATCAGGCTGACGCTTTCGACAAGCTCTGCCCAGTCGATACTCGATATAAGACGCATGCTGGTAATAATGTTGCGCACAGTGACGTTGGCGGCGCCTTGACGCTGCTGGGCTTGCTGAACTACGTCATCAATGGAGTTGCCTTGTGTACTGACTTGCTCTTCCAGCCAGTCCACCATCGGGGTGGTTCGCGAATCCAAATCTCGCAAGCGTTTGGCCAACTGGGCAATGAAGGCTTCTTCCAATGGTGTCGTGTTGCACAGTGGCGCATAGGCATCTGGTGCCGAGAGGCCACCCTCAGGAGCCAGCCATTGAGCTGCCAGGACATCAGCCTCATTGCGCGCGTCCTGTTCACTGATGATCTGCACGGCGAGCCGTCGCAGGTTCTCGACGAGTACGATTCGTAGGGTAATCGCGATTGCCCATAACTCGCCGATAGTTAATGACTGCACACGTTGATAGGCGTCAACGAAGCCTCGCAAGGCATCGAGATCGAGGTGACTGTCCGTATGGGCGACAAAGGCCCAGGCCAGGCCAAAGACACGGGGATAGCCAGCAAAAGGGCCATCGGCCAGTTTCGGTAGCTGTCGATAATAACCGGGCGGCAGATCACCACGTATCTCTCGAATCTGGGCCTCGATGAGATGATAGTTGTCGAGTAGCCAGGCTGCGGCAGGAACAACATCGCGGCCCTTGGCCACTTCTGCGGCACTCGCGCGATAGGCGTTCAGCAGGACCTTGGCATTGTCTTTGAGCCGCCTTGCCAACGGCAGGACCTTGGGCGGTTTGTCAGTGACACGCTGAGCCAGCGCAAGACTGCTGGCGTGCTGTTCAAGCCGTTCGACACTGAATAGCTCCTCCCGTACCGGGGCCGTGTTACTCCAGGGCGGTGGTGAGGTGAAATGCCGGCATGCAGTATGAAAGAGGGAGGCCATGGCTACGATCCTGGTCGATGCTCGTTACCCACTGGGGCAAGCGAGATTGCGTTACCAGAATCATGAGGTAGATTCACGAATTTATCGGTTCGCTAGCGCACTGAACGCCTGGCGCGCTGAACTTCTGGATAGGTGAGGACAATATTGTGCCGCCGCTGTCATGCATTGCACAGATGGCGTCACTGAGAGACTTTGATGGAAAATCTTTGCGGCCACCTGTGTACCAAGGACCTTGTGGCCGGGCATCATGCGTAGTCCCGGTCACGGGCCAGTGGCTTTAGGTGCACTCATGCCTGCAGTTGCCACCTACGCTAATCCAGATGAGCTCCTGAGCTGGCTCTTGGGGGCGAAGAACTCATGAGCATGTAGCTCAACAAAATCTGAAAAACGGGCGAGTCTATGTCTGTCAGTTGAACATTACTGGGGTCATTGCGTGTTGGTGCAATAGGGCATCAGGCGATCACTTTCCTTTTTGACCACAGCGTAGCACTCACAGCAACGCTGCTCGAGCCGGGGTCTGTCGAGCACCGTAATATGCCCACGGCGATATTCGATGATACCTAGTTTATGTAATTTTCCGGCTGCCTCGGTGACCCCCTCACGGCGCACTCCTAACATGTTGGCGATCAGTTCTTGGGTCATGTTCAACCGGTTGTCGGGTAGCCGGTCCAGGGATAATAGCAACCAGCGGCATAGCTGCTGGTCGATCAAGTGGTGGCGGTTGCATACCGCCGTTTGGGCCATCTGGGTGATCAGTGCCTGGGTATAGCGCAACAGTAAATGCAGCATTTCACCATGGCGGTTGAACTCATCCTTGAGCTGATTCACGGGCAACCGCAGCGCCTGGCCGGCACTTTGTACAATGGCTCGGCTGGTGGTGCTTTCGCCGCCCATGAAGACGGCAATACCGACAAGGCCTTCGTTACCCACTATCGCAATCTCCGCGGACGCCCCGTTCTCTGTCACGTAGAGCAGTGACACGATGGCATCGATGGGTAAATAGACATGGGTCAGCTCGCCGCCTGATTCGTGCAATACCTGCCCCAAGGAAAGGTTTACCGGTTCAAGCAGGGGAAATAGCCGTTGCTTGACCTCACTGGATAGGGCCGCTAGCAGCTGGTTTTTCTCAAATGAAAGGCTTTCGGTCATGCATCTTCTCCACCGGAAGGGGCTTTCAAGTTGTGCTGTTTGCTGGTCTGCTCAACATTATCGTAACGGACGCATTTGATGTCGAGGGACGAGCGGTTTCATCCTTATTGGTGAAGCCATCAAGCAGTAGCCGCCTCTTGGCCTATGTCGTGCTTTGGGCAGGATCGAAGGTGTCAACGAATTCGGCAGGGTGGAACCTGTCCCGCCACAACATATTACCAGTGTACGCAAGCGCACATACACTTCACTACCCCTCGGCATATCCTAAACCGTGATCTCGAACTTCCTGGCACGTTCTCCGCTGAGGCCGCGGACCTTGGCATGGCGTACCGGCCCTGACAGGAACCTGCAGATGGAAAACCTAGGGGAGAAAATCGACCTTACCAGCGAACCGCGCGCGCTCATGCGTGCCTTGGGAGACTATCGCACGCCACGCATCGCACGTAGCGTCATCGAGCTGCTGGTCACGCTGATTCCTTTCGTCTTTTTCTGGACCCTCTCCTGTGTGGTACTGAGCGCTGGCCATTGGCTCGGCCTGGTGTTCACTCTGCCTGCTGCAGGTTTTCTCGTGAGGTTGTTCATGATCCAGCATGACTGCAGCCATGGTGCCTTCTTTCTCTCAAGGCGTGCCAATGACTGGGTCGGACGGGCGATCGGCGTGCTGACCCTGACTCCCTTCGACTTCTGGCGACATACTCACAGGTACCATCATGCTCATTCTGGCAATCTGGACCGCCCGCGTATCGGAGGTATCGACACCCTGACAGTCGAGGAATTTTTTGACCTGCCTCGTAAGGAGAGGATGCGTTACCGCCTCTATCGCCATCCTTTCATCCTCTTCGTTCTCGGCCCTGCGTACATATTCCTGCTAGATAATCGACTGCCGGTAGGCTTCATGCGTGCAGGTTGGATGCCTTGGCTGAGCACCATGATGACCAATGCGGCAATCCTGGTCCTCGTCTCCGCCATGATGTGGATGGCGGGCATCGTCCCCTTCCTGCTCGTGCAGTTGCCGATCACGCAGCTCGCTGGAACGATTGGTGTCTGGCTCTTCTATGTTCAGCACCAGTTCGAGGACACTTTCTGGGAGCACGACCCTGACTGGACCTTCCAGAAGGCAGCGCTGCATGGTAGCTCGCACTACGATCTGCCTGGCATCTTGCGCTGGTTCACCGCTAACATCGGAGTGCACCATGTCCATCATCTATGTAGCCGCATTCCTTTCTACCGCCTGCCCGATGTGCTGCGCGACTATCCCGAACTGCGTGGTATCGGACGCCTCACTCTATGGCAGAGCTTCGCATCTGTGCGCCTGGTCCTGTGGGACGAAAAGAAGCACCGCCTGGTAAGTTTCAAAGAGGCGAGTGACTGACCTGACGGGTTCGATAGCGAGCTAGCAGGCTGCCGGGTTTTGATAAGATCGTGCAATATTCGCATCATGCCGTCCTGAGTTGCTGACAGCTCGGGAATACATGCGTGGGACTCAGGGTATGCGGATTATTTTGCTAGGAGTCGCTAGACGGTGGTTGGTGTGGAAACCACCTTGGGCCATGTAATGGTTAACGGCTAAATCGAATCGTGAATCAAGCTTCATGCTTGCCGCTGCTGTTTAATAGTTCATTCATTTTTCTCTCCTATCGCCGGATACTTGATCGAGAAAGAGTGGTGCCGAATAGCATAAAGCATTGCGGTTATTCTATGTGACAACATTGACAAATAAAGGAGCTGGGTGTTTAAAGAAGTTTGGAGGTGTGAAGTCCTGTATTGCTCATGATGATTCTGACGTTAGATTGTACCTAAGAATGTGAGTCGCTGATGCTATCAACTTTCTCACAATTTAATTACATAAATAAAAGTAGGTAAATTCATGAAACATATTGAAGCCAATCATGACATATCAGATGTCACCATATTTGAGCTCAGCTCTGATGAACTGGATCATGTCAGTGGGGGAGTCTCATCCGATACAAGTTATGCGGTATCTGTAGGGGCTGCCGTTGGGTTTGTTGGATTGGCTATTGCAACTGCTCCCTTGACAGGTGCAGCGATATTAGCCGGAGCATCGATCGCTGCATCTAGCATCGCCATTTCGTATGCATTAGAGTAAATTAAATAAGCGACTTGCAATTCCAGATTGCAGGTCGCTTTTTTCAGTTCTGGATGCTGTTGATTGCCTTGTGGATTGTTAAAGCAAGAAGTGCCCGACCTGTTCCTGAGAGGAGCTATTGGTTTCTTTTCAGATCATTCTTTCAACTTCATTTCTCTCAGCTCTCCAGATTGACACTGGAGCAAAAGCGAACACTTGGTGTACGAGTTACTGTGCGCCACCTTTAGAATTTATTGATTTCTCCCCTCGTTCAAGCTGAACGCCACCGAGCGTGTGCTCCAAGCCTAGATAGCGTAGACACCAAAGCCCCCAGCTGGGGGCTTTGGTGCTCATGCAGGCATGCTGCTATCAGAATGAGGCTGGCTGGGGGCTGGGCTGATCGGTACTGTCCTGATCAACCTTGGTGCGCCAAATGGCGATGTTGGCGTAACCGTAGAAGAGCGAGATGGCGATGACCAGCATGTGATACCAGAGGAAGGGCAGGTAGGCCATGGTCGAGACGCCGAGAGTGGTGGCCATGAAAACGCCGCCGTCGGTCCAGGGCACCATCGGAGTGGTCACGGTGCCACCGGCTTCTGCATTGCGCGAGAGTACCCGCCGGTCGATGCCCTGGTCGTCGTAACTTTTCTCGGTGATCGTACTGGCGGTGATCAGGGAGACATAGGCGGCACCGCCGAAGAAGTTGCCGAAAAAGCCGCCAAGCATGGTCGAGAGCGTCAGTCGACCGGGGTTGTTGGCCCAACTCAGGAAACCATTGCTGATCGTCTTGAGAATGCCGACCCGGTCCATCAGACCACCGAGGCCGAGAGCAAACAGAATCAGTGCAACCACACTGAGCATGGACTCGATACCGCCGCGGTTTAGCAGGGTGTTGAGGAACTCGACATCGGAGTGCATGGCGTTGCCGACGTAGGCGATGCGGATAGCATCGATGGGGCCGACGCCTTGGGCCCACCAGGCGCACAGGCTACCGAGCACGGCGCCGAAGGTGATGACCGGAATGGCTGGAAAGCGGCGTGTCAGCAGGGCGATGACGATCACTGCCGGCATCAGCAGCCACGGGCTGATGGTGAAGTGGTTCTCCAACGCCTGCATGGCCACGGTGGCGCGCGAGGTATCGACGTCGCCACTGATGTAGAAGAAGCCGACGACCACGAACAGGATCGAGGCAATCAGTATGGCTGGCGCGCTGACCAGCATCATGGAACGAATGTGGTCGACGAGGCTGACCTTACACAGAGAGGCCGTCATGACAGTGGTGTCGGAAAGCGGGGACATCTTGTCGCCGACATAGGCACCGGAGATGACGGCACCGGCCACCAGCGGCAGAGGAATGCCGAAGCTGTGGCCGATTCCCATCATAGCGACGCCAGCGGTCCCTGCGGTACCGAAGGAGGTGCCGGTGGCCAGCGAGGTCAGGGCGCAGATGATAAAGGCCGCGAACAGGAAGATCTGTGGATTCATGACCATCAGACCGTAATAGATGATGCTGGGTACGATGCCACCGGCAATCCAGGTACCGATCAGTGCGCCGACAGTGGTCAGCACCAGCACGGCTTCCATACCGTTATGGATGCCGTCTATCAGTCCCTTCTGCATGTCGTCGTAGCTGATCTTCAGCTTGAGCCCGAGGGCCATGACCAGGAACCAGGAGGCGAAGAGGGCGAGCTGGATCGGCAGCCCGAGGACATTGATGCTGAGGAACATGATGGCAATGAACCCGATCATGACGGCCAGCACCTCTGTCATGCTGGGCAGCCTTGCGGAAGCCTTGGTTGCGGACATGATGTCTCCTTGGATCTTGTTGTGGTGTTACAGGTCGTGTGATTGAGCGTCGTGGGGATACGGATCAGAAGCGATTGAGCCGATAGGGTGCCGGCTCGGGGAGTGACTGAAACGAGGGGGTACGTTCCGGGGTTGCCAGGGTGGCAATCATTTCGGCAGTGATGGCCGCCTGGGTCAGGCCAAGGTGGTGATGACCAAAGGCCAGCAGTACCTTGCCGTGCTGCACGCTGTCGATGATGGGTAGCGAATCCGGCAGCGAAGGGCGGAATCCCATCCAGGGGGTGGCGCCTTCGGCGCTGAGTGGGTCACGGAATAGTCCCTGGGTGAGGCGATGGAGCTGCCAGGCGCGCTGCATATTGGCTGGGCGCTGCAGACCAGCAAACTCGACGGTACCGGCCAGGCGCAGTCCCTCACGCATCGGGGTCATGATGAAGCGGCGCTCCAGTGAAGTGACTGCCAGTGGTAGACGGTGGGCTTCCCGAGGCAGCATGAGGTGGTAGCCGCGTTCCGTGTCCAGTGGGACGCGCACGCCGGTGAGTTCGGCGGTCAAGGGGGCGGAGTGAGCGCCGCAGGCCAGCAGTACGCGAGGTGTCTGGATGGTCCCCGAATCCGCGGTGGTCAGGGTGACGCCATGCTCGCTGAGCCGTGCCCGAGTCACTTCCCGCTGGTGAAAGCACACCCCGTGCTGACGTGCTGCAGCGACCAGCAATTCAGAGACGCTGTAAGGGTTGACCACATGCCCTGTGTCCGGGAAGAAGAGGCCGCCTTGAACCCTGGCGGAAAGTTCGGGAGCACGTTCGCGGATGGCGTCGCCTTTCCATGCTTCCACTGTTACACCGTGATCCGCCATCCGGGCCTTGATCGCTTGGAGCTCGGTTGCCGTGTCTGGCGTCTCGTGAACGAGAAAGGAGCCATCACTCTTCAGTAGATGTCGCCCCCCGGCGGTATCCAGCAGCTTATGCCAGGCGCAGAGGCTGACTTCGTTGAGGGCACGAATGCCGCGCACACTATGGGCGTAAGGTGCCTGGCGCAGGTTGAGCAGCAGGCGAGTGAACCAGGGTAGCGCACGGGGCAAGTGTCGCCAGTCCAGGCGCAGTGGTCCCATCGGGTCCATCAGCATGCCGGGAAGACGGGTGAGAATTGAAGCATCTGCGATGGGAAACACTTGCTCGGTGGCCATGTGTCCAGCATTGCCGAAGGAAGCCCCCATTCCCGGTGCTTGCTTGTCCAGCACCTGAACCTTGAGGCCTTGCCGAGCCAGCGCCAGGGCGCAGCAGATACCGATGATACCGGCACCGACGACGGTGATGTCGACCTGGGGAGCAGCGTTGCCGTCGACCTGGTTGGGTGGACCCATGGAGGCTCCTATTGCAGTGGTGATTGTCGTTTTGTCGATTGTATAAAATATAATATGGTTGATATAGCACAGCAATAGCGACTGCGACTAAAGTCGAGAGAAAAGGATGTTTGGGGGAAGCATGTCGTCGGGAGCGAGAGATCTGGCGACTGCAGTGTAGGTGTGATGTAGATGCGATGTGGTGCGATCAGGCTACTGGCTTACCGCATGGCATGGCCATGGGAGCGCATGCCCTGGCCCATTGGCTTGGGCGCCAGGCTGGCTATTGGGCATGGTTATTGAGCATGGCTATCAGATCGGCAAGGCGAGGGCATGGCCGAGGGTTGCCTCGGTCATGCAAGGCTCCCCGTCACAGGAAGAGGAACCCTGCATATAGAGCAGGGTTCGATATAGAAAAGGACCTGATATAGAAAAGGACCTGATATAGAGAAGGGCCGGCCATGACTTTAGAGAGGCTCGGCGCGTTTGGCGCGTTCCTCAAGCAGAGTCACGATGCCCGCGCAGGCTTCTTGAATATGCACTTTCAGCAGCTCGCAGGCCTCATCGGTCTGGCCTTTGCGTGCCATGTCGAGCAACCCGTGGTGTTCTCGTTCGGCCTTCTCGATCTCCTGGGTGTAGAGCAACTGCATACGAATGTAGCGGTCGGACTTGGTGTTGAGTTGACTGATCAACGACAGGGTTTCCGGCAGATTGGCGGGAGCGTACAGCGCTTGATGAAAGGCGAAGTTGTACTCGCTCCAGTTGTCGATCTCGCCGCCACTGTCCAGGGCTTTGTCATACTTGCTCAGGATGTCCTCGGCCTTCTTCAGGTCTGCCTCGGTCAGTTCGGCAATGGCATGGCGCAGCACGTAGGTTTCCAGCAGTACGCGCAGGTCGAACAGTTCGCGAATCTTGGCCACCGACAGCTCGGTGGTAAAAGCACCGCGATGGGCATGAAACTCGACCAGTCCTTCGGATTCCAGGGTCAGCAGCGCCTCGCGAACCGGAATGCGGCTGACGTCGTAATCGCTGGCCAGCGCGTCCTGGCGTAGCTGGGTGCCGCCCGGAAACTCGCCGCCGAGAATGCGTTGGCGCAGATCGTCGGCGACGAACTGGGCTCTTGTCTTGAATGTTGCCATAGCCTGTCTCTGGCGTTGGGGGGGGTATTGCACACTTTATACAAACGGTAATAAAAGTCCATGACACAAGGCAGTGCACGACCTGGGTCCGCTATCATGCACTGCCACCCCGGGACGGGTGGCAGGCATGAAGAGGCAGCTATAACAGGTATAACAGGTATAACAGGTATAAAAAGTATAAATAAAAAGGAGGGTCAGCTTTCGCGCTGACCGTTGACCAGGCGACGTAGCGACAGCGGGTTGTCGTGCTTGAGCGCCGTCGGCAGCAGGGCATCGGGCAGATCCTGATAGCACACCGGGCGCAGGAAGCGCTGAATGGCAGCGGTACCCACGGAGGTGCTGCGTGGATCAGAGGTAGCGGGGAAGGGTCCGCCATGTACCATGGCATCGCAGACTTCCACGCCAGTCGGCCAGCCGTTGGCCATCACCCGGCCGGCGCGGCGCTCAAGGATCGGCAGCAGTTTACGAGCCACATCGAGATCACCATCGTCCATCTGTAAGGTCGCGGTCAGCTGACCTTCGAGGTGTTCGGCGACACTCTTGACCTCATCAAGGTCGGCACACTTCACCACCAGCGAGGTGGAACCGAAAATCTCGGCCTGCAGTGCCTCATCAGCAAGGAAGTCAGCGGCCCTGACCGTGAACAGGCCTGCCTGACATTGGTTGGGACCTTCTCCGCGCAGACCTCGTGCCACTTCGGTTGCCTTGTCGCTGGCGCTGAAGCCGCTGACGCCACTTTCGTAGGCCTCGAAAATGCCCGGCGTCAGCATGGTCTGGGCCGCCGCTACCTTGATGGCTTCACCGGCCGCCGCAACAAAGGCGTCGAGTTCCGGACCATCGATGGCGATCACCAGGCCGGGGTTGGTGCAGAACTGGCCGGCACCCATAGTCAGCGACGCGACGAAGGCTTCACCGAGGGCTGTGCCACGCGCCTTGAGTGCTTCCGGCAGCAAGAATACCGGGTTGATCGAGCTCATCTCGGCGTAGACCGGGATCGGCTCGGGACGATTCTGGGCGGTCTTCATCAGGGCGGTGCCGCCACTACGCGAACCGGTGAAGCCGACGGCCTTGATGCGGGGATCGGCGACCAGTGCCTGGCCGACTTCACGACCGGAGCCGTAGAGCAGCGAGAACACACCTTCCGGTAGTTCGCACTTCGCCACCGCACGCTGCACGGCACGGCCGACCAGCTCGCTGGTGCCAGGGTGAGCGGAATGGGCCTTGACGATGACCGGGCAACCCGCGGCCAGGGCAGAGGCGGTGTCGCCGCCGGCGACCGAGAACGCCAGCGGGAAGTTGCTGGCGCCGAAGACCGTCACCGGTCCAAGGCCAATATGACGCTGGCGCAGATCGACCCGCGGCAGTGGCTGGCGCTCGGGCAGTGCCGGGTCGATGCGTACGTCGAGCCACTCACCATCGCGTACCACACGGGCAAACAGGCGTAGCTGGCCGCAGGTACGACCGCGCTCGCCTTCCAGACGGGCACGCGGCAGGCCAGACTCCAGCATGGCGCGCTCGATCAGCGCATCACCGATGGCCTCGATCTCCTCGGCGATCGTCTCGAGGAAATGGGCGCGGGCTTCTGGCGAGGTCTCGCGGAAATGATCGAAGGCCGCCCAGGCCAGCTCGCAGGCGCGTTCGACATCAGCCTCCGTACCGCCGGGGTAAGCCGGCGACAGGCGTTCATTGCTGGCCGGATCGATAGCGTGGATGGGATCACGGCTGCCGTGGATGGCGCTCTGGCCAATCAGCATCTTGCCTTCCAGAATCATGCTTGTCTCCTTGGTGGGAGGAGGGGAACAGGCCGGGTTCAGCTCAACTCGACCAGTTCTCGGTAAAGGTGGTCGGGAAGATGGATACCTTCCCGTCGGGTACGTTCGCGGGCGGCGTAGCGCCGTTGTGAGGGCAGGCGAGCATCCTGGTCGATGATGGCATCGAACAGGGCTTCGCCCCGGCGCATGTAGTGCTCACGGGTATCTCCCAGAAAGCGCTCTGGATCCATGGCGATGATCAGTTCGCCATGGTAGGGCGAGCCACCAGCCCCGTCGTCGTGGGCCAGTGATTCGGCACTGGTGAGATCGCCGATCAGTGGACCAGCGATCAGTTCGATCATGGTGGCCAGAGCGGAGCCCTTGTGGCCGCCGAAGGTCAGCAGGGCTCCGTCGAGAACGGCGGCAGCATCTTGGCTCGGCTGGCCATGACGGTCGATGCCCCAGCCTTCCGGAATAGGTCTCTGCTCTCGGCGGTATAGTTCGATGTCGCCCCGCGCAATGGCGCTGGTGGCGAAGTCGAACAGGTAAGGTGGCTGGCCGTCGGGGCGTGGCCAGCCGAATGCCAATGGATTGGTGCCGAGCAGCGGCCGAGTGCCACCCGCTGGTGCCACCCAGGCATGGCTCGGGTTGCAGGCCAGGCCTACCAGGCCAAGCTCGGTGATGGCCTCGACTTCGATCCACAAGGCGGAAAAGTGCACACAGTGGTTGATCGCCAGGGCGGCGATACCCTGCTCTCGAGCCTTGGTGGCAAGCACCGGTAAACCGGCTTCGAACGCCAGCTGAGAGAACCCGCCCTTGGCATCGACGCGCACGATGCCTGGCGCCTGATCATGTACCTCGGGCTGGGCGTCGGCGACGACCTTTCCAGCGGCGAGGGTGGACACGCAGTTGAGCAGCCGGTAGAGACCGTGAGAGTGGCAGGCGTCACGCTCGCCGGCGATGACGGCACGCGTGAGTGCCTGCGACTGTTCTGCGTTGAAGCCCTGGCGAATGAGAACGGCCCGGGCGAGCACAGCAGCGTCGTCGAGCGTCATGCGATGCATGGTCGGGGACGGCTGGGACATGGGGGACTCCTGCCAGAGCCCCGGCTGGTGCCGGGGCGATGGATGAGTAACGAGTGGTGGCGCTCAGGCGATATTCAGCGAGGCCGACCATTGGGCGTACCAGCTGCGGAACAAGTCGTACTGGGCCTCGACGTAGCGGCGCTGGGCCTCGCTGAGCTGATCGCTCTCGTTGAAGTGCAGGGTGTACTCATTGTCGCCGTTGAGCACCATCAGGTGCTTGTAATAGAGCACCAGGTCCGCGCCTTCGTCGAAGGAGGAAAGCACACCGAGAGCCTCCTCGAGTTCCTGGGCCAGTCGGCGAGCCTGTACATCGCCCTTGGCGGCCTTCTTGCTGAGTTCCACCAGCTTGAGTACTTCGCGTGGCAGGGCATTGCCGATGCCAGTAATGGCGCCGGTGGCACCGCAGTTGACGAAGCCGTGGTAGACAGTGGTATCCACGCCGACCATCAGCGTGACCTGATCATCCTGAGAGGTGATGTTTTCGGCCGCGTAGCGCAGGTCGTCGGCACCGCCGAATTCCTTGAAGCCGATCAGGTTGGGATGTTCGCGACGCAGCTCGAAGAACAGCTCGGCGCGAGTGGCGAAACCATAGTAAGGACTGTTGTAGATCACCGCCGGCAGATCAGGCGCGGCATCGAGAATGGCGGAGAAGTGTGCTTTCTGGGCGCTAAGGGAGGCGCCACGCGACAGCACGCGAGGAATGACCATCAGGCCGTGGGCGCCGACCTTGGCTGCATGAGCTGCATGCGACACGGCTTCCCTGGAGTTGACGGCACCGGTGCCGACAATGGTGGGAATGCCGGCTTCGACCAGGCGTGCCACACCTTCCTGGCGCTGAGCTTCGGTCAGTAGCGGCCAGTCGCCCATGGAGCCACAGTAGACGACACCGCTCATGCCGAGATCGACCAGTTCGCGTCCCTTGGCGACCAAGGCATCAAAGTCCGGCTGGCGGTCGGCAGTGCAGGGCGTCATCAGAGCAGGAATGCAGCCAGTAAAGATGTTGTCGTTCATTGTCTTTCCTTCAGGGTAGTTCCACGGTTATGAGCTGCCCTGCCGCGGTTCGGCAGGGTCTTCAGAAAGGTCGGGATCAGGCTGTGATGCCCCAGGCAAAGGGGTCCTGCTCATCGATCAGCAGAGTGGCATCGGCGCTGATATGAGCGCGGCCCTTTATCCAGGGGCGAATGCGATCGCCCTCCCACTGGTAGGAGGCTTCGAAGTGACCGCCGCAGATGCTGGCCTGCACCCAGGTTTCGCCGGGCGCCAGCTTGCCGTCGGCCGCCAGGCAGGCCAGCTTGGCACTGGTGCCGGTGCCGCAGGGCGAGCGGTCGTAGGCCTTGCCGGGGCAGAGCACGAAGTTGCGGCTGTCGGCTTTTGGATCATCGGCAAACAGCTCGATATGGTCGATCTCACCGCCGTCCTCGCCACGGATGGACTGCGCTGTCAGCGCCTGGCGAATTGCCCAAGTGAAGTCCGTCAAGGCATCGACATTGTCGAGCGCTATACGCTGGTCATGGTCACTGACGAGAAAGAACCAGTTTCCGCCCCAGGCAATGTCACCGTGCACCAGGCCGTAGCCGGGCACGTCCACAGGGACCTGCTTGCGATAGCGGTAGGAGAGGACATTGCGTACCGTCACGGCGCCGTCGTCGTGCAGCGTGGCGTCAACAGGACCAACAGGGGTGTCGATCCTGTGCGAGCCCGGTGACATTCGGCCGATGTGGTGCAGGGACGCAACCAGACCGATGGTGCCGTGGCCGCACATACCCAGATAGCCGCTGTTGTTGAAGAAGATCACGCCACAGGCGGTGTCCTCGGATGTTGACTCGCAGTACAACGCTCCGACCAGTACATCGTGACCACGTGGCTCGAGCATGGTCGCCCGCCGCCACTGGTCATGGTGATCGCGTAGCGCATCCCGCTTCTCTGCCAGGCTCTTGCCCTGCAGGGCGGGAAAACCATCCAGGACCAGCCGGGTCGGCTCACCTGCGGTATGCGAATCGATGACATGCACGCGTTTCATTGGACACCTTTGGACATTCTTGTGGTGGTCGGGGATCGCGGTCCATTTTTGAGGTCGGCGATGTAGTTTTTATATTTTATACAATCTTTGAGATTAGAAGGGAAGACCGTCATGCAAAAGTCGGGAGAGGGCGACTCCATGGAGTCGCCGGGAATCCTGCTGTGGCTCACTCCCGGTGTGGAGTGGGGCTCCACTCCGGGATATGAGAAGGCGTGCTGATTGAATTTCGGGAGAGATGTACTTGAGCCAAGTAACATCGGCATGGCGGTGGGAAGTTTCCGGCTGTCTCAGGCAAAACCGCCATTGGCACGCAGTATCTGGCCATTGATCCAACTGCCCTGAGGGCTGGCGAGGAAGGCAATGGCAGCGGCGATTTCATCCGGCTGTCCCAGGCGTTCCAGTGGTGCCATGGCGGCAATCGATGCGATCTGCTCGTCGCTCTTGCCCTCGAAGAACATTTCGGTGGCCACTGGTCCTGGCGCCACGGCGTTAACGGTGATCCCGCGTCCGCGCATTTCATTGGCCAGCACCTTGACCAATCCCTCGACGCCAGCCTTGCTGGCGATATAGGCGCCATAAGCGGGGAAGGACTTCGCCAGCACACTGGATGACAAGGCAATGATACGGCCACCATTGCCCAGCATCTCAGCAGCCTTGGCCATCACCAGCCAACTGCCGCGAAGGTTTGTCGCCAACATGCGGTCGAGCACCTCGACATTGTCGCTGCTGATGGTCGCCATCTGCATGATGCCAGCGTTGTTGACCACAACATCGAGACGCCCGAATGCTTCCTGTACGGCATTGAACAACTGGGTGACGGACATCGAGTCGCCAATATCGGCCTGCAGCGCCAATCCGTGGCCACCACTGGCCTCGATATCGGCCACGACCTGCTCCGCCAGCTTCGCATTGCCTGTGTAGGTTACCGCCACGGCGAAACCATCCTCGGCAAGCTTGAGCGCAATGGCGCGACCAATACCCCGAGAAGCGCCAGTAACCAGTGCGACTTGTTGAGTTGTATCCGTCATGAATCGACTCCTTGTGCGAATGGAGAATCCCAGTATTGACGTTCGATCCACGCGAATAAATCAGCTAGTCTGCAATCATTATTCAATATGGGAAAACAATCTTTATGGATCGATTCGATGCGATGACCCTGTTCGTACGCATCGTGGAGAGTGGCAGCTTCACCAGAGCGGCCAACGGACTCGGTATCCCGCGAGCATCCGCCACTCTGGCCATTCAACAAATGGAGAGGCGGTTGGGAGCGCGATTGCTGGAGCGCACCACCCGGCAGGTGCGAACCACTCCTGAAGGCAGAGCCTTCTATGATCGCTGTGTTCATCTCTTGGCGGAGTTGGAGGACGCCGAGACGACGCTGTGGACAGAGGCGGATAATCCTGCCGGAGCACTACGTGTCGAGATGCATGGTGCCCAGGCACGATTGATTGTATTGCCGAGGATTCAGGAGTTTCATCACCGCTACCCTCGACTGAACCTGATTCTCACCAGCGGCGACCGGCAAGTGGATCTGGTGGGTGAAGGCGTGGACTGCGCATTACGCTCTGGCGTTCCTGAAGATTCCAGCCTGATAGCTCGCAAGCTGGTGGATCTCCCTCAGGTGATCTGTGCCAGCCCGGAGTATCTGGAGCATGCCGGTCATCCGAGTCATCCGGACGAGCTGCATAAGCACCAGGTGATCGGCTTCTTCTCGGGTAATAACGCCGTGGATAGCACTCTCGACGTGGTCGTTGATGGCCAGGCTCGATCCTTTCAAGGCGGCGGATGGATAACGGTCAACGATGCCTCGAGCTATGTGGAAAGCGCTCGTCAGGGCTGCGGCATGATTCAGCTGCCGCGCTTCCATGTCGCGCCGATGCTCGAAAGGGGAGAACTCATCGAAGTGCTGCCTGAATGGCAAAAGCCTGCCATGCCGCTGCACGCCGTCTATCCGCAACGGCGGCAGCTATCGCCACGGGTGAGAGTATTTCTTGAGTGGGTTGCATCAGTTTATGAGGATTATTTTGACGGAAGCCGTTAGGAGACCGAAACCCGGGACGTGCAATGGAATCAAGTCATTACTCGCCAAAAATGGCATACACCTGCCAGAGCCGGTCAGGCTCTGGCAGGTGTATGCGGTTTACAGTGTCTGTTCGGTATAGTGTTCGATCAAGCGTTGGGCTTCATCGTAGAGTTTCTGGCCATCCATGCCGCGTTCCTGGGCGTTGCCGATCCACTCCTGTCTGACTTGATCTGCAGCGGCCTGCCAAGGGATGAGGCCTTCCTCCTTGATATGCAGCATCTGTCCGTTGGCCTGGTTGGCAATGGACTGGATGGCGTCCTGTTCGGCTTCGTCCATGACCTTTCCGATGCGCTGTGCTTCTTGAATGCCGGCGTTATCATCGATGACCTTTTGCAGCTCGGGCGATAGGCGATCGTAGCTGGCCTGATTCATGCCCAGAATCATCATTGCGGTGTACAGCCCGTGCTGACTGTCGAAGAAAGTGTGATTCTTGGCCACATCTAGTACGCCGAGAGCGGAGGCGCTTTCAAACGGCAACGTCAGGCCATCGATCACTCCTCGTGAAAGGGCTTCGGGAATCTGGGGAAAGGGCATGCCCAGCGACTTGGCGCCGAGCAGCGAAAAGAACTGGTTCATCGCTTTCGAGGGGGCGCGAATAGCAGTACCTTTCAGGTCGCTGGCCTGCTCAATGGTGATGTCCTTGGTGTGAATCTTGCCCGGTGTGTGGGCAAATACAGCAATGGGATAAACACCCTTCAGCGAGTCCTGCATGGTCTCCATGGCATATTCATGCGCGGCCATGCTGGTGGCTTCGCCACTGGTAGGCATGAAAGGCAGGTCGAAGACTTCAGATTGTGGGAAGCGGTTGGGGTTATAGCTCAATAGCGTCCAGACGATATCCACCACGCCGTCGCGGGCCTGGTCGTAGAGTGCCGGTGCTGAGCCGCCAAGTTGCATGGCGGGAAATATCTCGACCTTCAGCGCACCATGGGACTGCTCCTCGATGCGCTTGGCCCAGGGTTCCAGATACTGGGTCTGTACTGGAGTGGAAGGCGCGGCGAAGTGATGCAGACGCAAAGTGATGGTTTCCTGGGCCTGGGCCTGGGCCTGGGCCTGGGCAGTCCAGGGTAGACAGCAGAACGTTGCTGCCATCATGAGCCTGGCGGTTCTTGTAAGCATTATTAACCCCTTGGTTGGCGTGTTCTACAGCGGGTGCTGCTTGTCATTTAGCAGCAGGCTTAGATGGGATAGTGACGTGGCCCCAGTTGAATGCTTAACCAGCGCAAGTCGGTAAATTCCTCGATACCGGCCTTGCCGCCAAAGCGCCCGTAGCCACTGGATTTGATGCCACCAAACGGCATCTGCGGTTCGTCGTGCACGGTGGGGGCGTTGATATGGCAGATGCCGGTTTCGATGTTCCGGGCAACGCGCATGGCGCGGGCCAAGTCGCGGCTAAATACCGCACCCGACAGGCCGTATTCGCTATCGTTGGCGACCCGTATGGCGTCTTCCTCATCCTTGACGCGGATCATTGCCACTACCGGGCCGAAGGATTCATCCCGATACAGGCGCATGGCCTCGGTAATGCCGTCGACCAGCGTTGGCTGCATGATCACGCCATCGGCCTTGCCACCGCAGGCCAGCTGTGCGCCCTTGGCAGTAGCGTCGTCTAGCAGGGCGTTGAGTTTTTCGCCGGCCTCGCGACTGATCAGGGTGCCCAATGCATTGGTGCTATTTCGAGGATCGCCGGCACGCAGGGTAGAAGCCTTGGTGGCGAGCTTTTTGACGAAGGCGTCAGCCACGGAATCGACTACGATCAAGCGCTCCGTCGACATGCAGATCTGGCCTTGGTTGAAGAAGGCACCAAAGGCAGCAGCTTCAACAGCGGCGTCGAGATCAGCATCTTCCAGCACTACAAAAGGCGCCTTGCCGCCCAGTTCCAGCAGCGCGGGTTTGAGCTGTCGGGCCGCTGTTTCAGCGATGATACGACCCACCTGAGTGGAGCCGGTGAAGTTGATACGCCTCACCGCGGGATGCTCGATCAGGCATGCCACGACTTCGGCAGCCTGAGCGGGGGCATTGGTGACCACGTTGACGGTTCCATCATCGAAACCAGCTTCATGCAGAATCTCGCCGATCAGGTGGTGGGTCGCCGGGCACTGTTCCGAAGCCTTGAGAATAACGCTATTGCCACAGGCCAGGGGCGTGGCGATTGCCCGTGTGGCAAGAATGATAGGGGCGTTCCATGGTGCGATGCCGACCACCACGCCACAGGGGACGCGCACCCCCATGGCCAGGTTGTCGGGCACGTCGGAGGGAATCACATCACCACCGACCTGTGTGGTGAGTGCTGCGGCTTCGCGCAACACCTCGCTGGCAATTTTCACATTGAAACCGGCCCAGCCTGGGGTGGCCCCCGTTTCATCCACCATGCGCGCGATAAATTCGTCGGCATGCGCCGCCATCAGTTCCGCCGCCTTGAGGAGTTTAGTGCGGCGTTCGGATGGGCCCGTTCGGGAAAAGTGGGTAAACGCCTGGGCAGCTGCCTCGGCGGCGTGTCGGGTATCTTCGAGTGAGGCCGCCGCTGCAGTGGTCACGACTTCTCCGCTGAGTGGATTGCTGCGCGTAAAGGTAGCCTGCTGCTGAGCCGGACGCTTTTCGCCGCCAATCAGTAGTGCCAATTCCATTGTCGTCTCCTTGTGTCATATCAACGACATGTTGAGTACCAAATGAGCGCTTGAACAGGACTGGTGCCCCTGCTTTGCCCTGCGTTGCTGCGCTCATGTTCAGCAGTTCTTCAGCGCTTAACTGCGTCGGTAACTTTCCAGCCCCGGCTTGATGCTTTTCTCATCCAAGAACTGTTTGAGCCCCTGTTCGCGCCCGTGTTCCGGGTCAAGCATTTGAGCCTGATCGAGCTTGGCGTAGAGATACTCTTCATTCTGCTCCCAGGTCAGCTCGCGGCACATCTTGAAGCCGGTTTTGGCTGCGCGCAGCACTACCGGATTCTTGTCGCGCAGTGTGGCGGCCAGTTGCTGGGTTGCATCGCGTAGCTCACTTCTCTCTACGCTCTTGTTGACCAGCCCCATCTCCGCGGCTTCACGTCCGCTAAACGTCTCCCCGGTCATGATGTAGTAGAGCGCCTGGCGGTGCCCGACGGTATCGGCCATGGCCTTGCTTACCAGGTTGCCGGGAGGTATGCCCCAGTTGATTTCCGAGAGTCCGAACACTGCATCATCGGTGGCAATCGCAAGGTCACAGGCGACCAGCGGTGAGAAGGCACCACCGAAGCACCAGCCGTTGACCATGGCAATGGTGGGCTTTGCGTAATGGCGCAGCAGTTTCCACTGCCAGGTGGAGGCATCGCGGCGCACCTTGACCTGTACGATTTCGGGGCTGGAATCGATCTCGCGGAAATACTCCTTGAGGTCCATGCCTGCTGAGAAGGCCTCGCCCGCACCGGTGAGCACCAGCACCTTGGCTTCTTCATCGAGTTCGAGAGTTTCGAGCACATCGATCATTTCGCGATTGAGCGTGGGGCTCATGGCATTGCGTTTTTCCGGGCGATTGAGGATGACCCAGGCGATGCCGTCTTCAACATCGACCTTCACGGTTTGCCAGCGATCTACATAGCGAGACATAAGCTTTCTCCTTGGCTTTCAGGTACACATGGATAAGCACTCTCTGCTCTATATGCACTGTTCATCACGAGATATGCGCTGTGATTGGTGCTATCGGGTGCATATGTTGGTGTGTGCTTAATTTCTTGAATTAAAAGATTTTATGATGAAAATTTGGTTTTGGTTGGGTGATTTCTATATCAGGTTGATATCAAGTAGATTGATATTAACCTGATGAATCATAATGCGCTATCCTGCCCTTGAAAAGAGGAGGCACCTTATGATTAAAGCCCCTGAGACCAAAGTGGTATCCCCACCGTCGTGTCGCGATGCAGCATCTGAACAGGATGCGCCAGGTGCGAGCGAGCCTGTGCGTGTTGCCTATTTGATCGGGCGTCTGGACCGTACTCTACGTCGGCATATCAGCGAGGCGGTATATCCGTTAGGGCTGACCATGCAGCAGTACACGGCATTGTCGGTGCTGGCGCGGCGTAGTCCGCTCTCCAATGCTCAGTTGGCTGAAAAGTCGCTGGTCTCACCCCAGGCTGCCAATGAGATGGTCAAGGCAATGGAGGCGAAAGCGTTGGTGACACGTACACCCGACCCACACCACGGGCGTATCGTGCTGATTGACATGACCGGGGAGGGCCAGCGCCTGCTGGAAGAAGCTGATCACGCAGTCGCGACCCTTGAAGCATGCATGCTGGAAGGGCTTTCCAGTGCCCAGCAGAGTGCTTTTCAGCGCCATCTCAAGTCGGCCTTGAAGGCGCTTGGCGCCGGGTTGGTCGAGACGCCCTGACGGATGTGTCATACGGTCGAAAAGGCGGCCCAGTAAAAGAACTCGTCAGTAAAAGAAGTTGCCAATAAAAGGTCATCAATTCAGAAGATGGCTAATAAAGTAGGTAGACAAGGCCGAGGGTAATGGTCGGAAATGCCACCAGCAGAATAATTCGCACCACATCCGCGATCAGGAACGGCACTATGCCGGTGAATATCTCGCTCAACCCTACGCGTGGGGCCATCGAATGGATAATGAAGATATTCAACCCCACTGGAGGTGTGATCATGCCAACCTCGACGACCACTAGTGACAGAATGCCGAACCAGATGGCGATATCGCCGGGTGACATGCCGAAGTCCATGCCTTGCATGATGGGCAGGAAGATCGGCACTGTCAGCAGGATCATCGACAGGCTGTCCATGAAACAGCCGAGTAGCAGGTAGCACAGCAAAATGCCGGCCAGCACCACCCATGGACTGATCTCCAGGTTGACGATCCAGCCCGCAGTGGTCTGCGGAAACTGGGTCAGGGCCAGGAAGCTGTTAAAAAGGCTGGCGCCCAGCACGATAAAGAAGATCATCGCGGTGGTAGAGGCAGTTTCCAGCAGGCAGTCGCGTAGCCCCTCCCAGCGCAGACCGCCGCGTGTAGCGGCGAGAATGCCAGTAGCTACAGCGCCCACGGCGGCAGCTTCGGTGGGAGTGAAGACACCAGTATAGATGCCGCCAATCACGATGATGAAAATCGCGGCGCCTGGCCACACATCTATCAGCGAGTGCCAGCGATCAGACAACGCTGCCTTGGGCTTGGAAGGCGCGCTGGCCGGAAACAGGCGCACATAGCAGGAGATCGCCAGCATATAGCTGCCCACGGCAAGCAGCCCGGGCACCAGTGCGGCAGCAAACATGTCGTTGATATTCTGTTCGGCGAGAATCGCGTAGATCACCAGTACCACGGAGGGGGGGATCAAGATGCCCAACGTACCGCCTGCGGCCAGCGCCCCAGCGGCGAGACTGCCACGATAGCCCTGACGCTCCATCTCAGGCAGTGCGACCTGAGTCATGGTAGCGGCTGTAGCCAGCGATGAGCCACAGATTGCACCGAATGCCCCGCAGGCACCGATGGTCGACATCGCCAGTCCGCCGCGGCGATGACCCAGCCAGTCATTGGTAGCTTGATACATGGCACTTGAGAGGCCAGCGCGGGCAGCAAACTGCCCCATCAGCAGAAACAGAGGAATGATCGAGAGCGTATGGCTGGAAAAGTGTTCGTAAGGTAGCGTTTTCAGGCTGTTGAGAATGCTCATCGGGCCGGTGATCAATAGCGTACCCAGACCACCAATGACCAGCATTGCCAGTCCAATGGGAATACGCGCGCCCATTAGCGCCAGCAATAGAGCAAACCCCCCGGCCCCCAGCGTCATTGCGCTCATCATGCATCTCCCTGTGACGTTGTGGTGTCTATATCTGCCGACGGGCATAGAGAAATGGCGACGCGATAAAGGCAGACCAGCGTCAGCATGGCCATGCCGATCACGCCTAGTGCATAACCCCACCACAGCGGAATGCCCAGCAGCATGCTGGTTTCTCCGTATGATTGTTTATCCAGCAGTCCGTGGTAGAGGCGCCACGTCATGATGCCGGTGGCTAGCAGAAACAGTATCTCGGCGATGAAGGTCAGCAGGTACTGAACGCGTTTGGGTGCATGCATCACCAGCAGATCGACGCTGACATGACCTCCGCGCAGGTGGCAGTAAGGTAGAAACAGAGAGACGGCGATTGCCGTGCCCATTTCCACCAGCTCATAGTCTCCAATGACTGGGCTTACCCATGACAAGGCACTGGAACTGCTGATCCACCCCACGCTGGAGAGCCAGCGCCCCAGTATGCTGATTACGGTCATTACTGCCAGGGCCACGATCAACGCGCCGCCGATCAGAGCGAGGACCTGGCACAGCCTGGTCAGGCCGTGATGCAACGGAGTTACAGCCGTCTTGGATGTAGTCGCTAGGCTACTCATGGTTCTTGCCTTTTTCTCTGCTGTTATCGTTGTTGTCGCACGGAGCACGGAGCACGGAGCACGGAGCACGGAGCACGGAGCACTCTGAACTCGGAAAATAGTTGTAACCTATAATTAATTTTTCGCAGACAAGGGTGCAAGGCGCAAGTGCTCAAATGCGCCTAAAGGATAAGGCGAGAGAAATTAAAGCTGCTTCGAGGGCATCTGCATCAAAAGGCGCCAGGATGTTCAGTGGTGCTCAACCTGTTTCTTCGCTGGCATATACCTTGCGCAGCAGCGTCAATAGCTGGCGGCGCTCGATTTCGCTGAGCGCTTGGGTGGCAGCCAGGTCACTTTGCTCGGCAAGACCTTTCAGGTGTCCTGTCAGCGTCTCACCGCTTTTGGTCAGAAAGATGCCGTGGGAACGACGGTCGCGCTTGCAACGTACACGCATGGCCAGCCCTCGTTCTTCCAGGCTATGCACCAGATTGACGACCCGTGGTGGGTCGATTCCCAGCGTCTGCGCCAGGCTGGACTGAGTAACGCCGGGATAACCTTCAATGACTACCAATGCTGAAAACAGGGCCGGTCGCACGTCGTATTCGCGCATGGCTTCGTCGAAATATTTGAAGACCTTTAGCTGGGCGCGGCGCAGGGCATAGCCTAGTCGTTCCTCAAGATCCAACCCCTCGACACTGGTGGGATAAACCTCATCAACCATGCTCTGGCGGGGTGCAGCGGCCTTCTTGGATGTTGTCATCATGGGTCCTTCAAGGGGTATCGTTAGCCTTGTCAATTAATATAGCGAGATTTCTCGGTGCCTCGCTACTATCGGCCAATGTGTCACCCATTCTATCAGTTTTACGTACAGCTAAAGTCGCATGGAGTGCGCCTGGATGGAAAACTAGTTGTATATTATAACTACATTGGTCATGGCCTATATGGCATATAACAATTTAACAACACCGAGGGAGTTTCCATGTTGTCTCGCCCCGCTGACACAAGCGTGCGTCACGCGCACTCCATGCCAGCTCATGATGCATTTGCTGCTCGTAGCTACTATTTCAATGGTGGCGATGTTCGGGACTATCCTCGCTGCATGACGGCATGCCTGGCTCGTTGGGCCGAGAATACACCCGAAAATCTGTTTCTTGCCCAGCGTGAAGGTGCTCAACGTACTTGGCGCCAGTTGACCTTTGGTGAGGCGATGGCGCGTATCGAGCGCCTGGCGGAGGCACTATTGCAGCATGGTGCCTCAGTGGATCGACCAGTGGTGGTGTTGTCCGGTAACAGTATCGAGCATGCACTGCTGGCCTGTGCTGCCATGCATGTGGGCATTCCCTATGTTCCGGTTTCTCCCTCCTATGCGTTGCGTTCGCAGGACTATTCCAAGCTGCGCCATATTCTCGAGCTGGTCACTCCCAGCATTATTTACGTCGAAGAGGAAGCACCGTTTGCCGCTGCACTGAAGGCACTGTGTCCACAGGAGACGCTGGGTGTGAAGCCCTCATCGTTGCAAGTGCCTGCATTGTTGTGTCTGGCGCGCCACGCTGGCGATTGTACTACTACGCTGGATGACTTTATGGCGTCGCATGCTTCTGCTCGAGTGGCTGAGTCACATGCCCGTGTGACGCCGGAGAGCATTGCCAAGCTGCTGTTTACCTCAGGTTCTACCGGTATGCCCAAGGCGGTGGTGAATACCCAGCGTATGCTGTGCAGCAACCAGGCCATGCTGGAGCAGCGCCTGGATTTTCTGGCGCGCGAAAAGCCGGTACTGGTAGATTGGCTGCCGTGGCATCACACCTTCGGCGGTAACACTATTCTGGGCATTGCCATGTATTACGGTGGCACGCTGTACATCGATGATGGCAATCCCACACAGGAAGGCGTACAGCGTACAGTCGAGAACCTGTGCGAAATATCGCCAACATTCTATTGCAACGTACCCAAGGGATTCGAGGCGCTGTCCAAGCATCTGGAGAGCAATACGGCACTGTGCACCTCGCTGTTTCGGCGCTTGAACATGTTCCACTTCGGAGGCGCAACGCTACCGGCACATATGCGTGCTGCGCTATCCCGGGCGGGAATTACGGCGAGCGGTGAGGCAGTGCCGATTCTGGCTGGTATGGGGGCCACCGAGGCCTGTCTGGCTTTCTGTACCGATGAAGCCTCGGAGATACCGGGGTTGATCGGGAGGCCCATGCCTGGGATGGAGGTCAAGCTGGTGGCTACCGAAGACAAGTGGGAAGCTCGTTTAAAAGGGCCCAATGTCACGCCTGGCTATTGGCGCGATGCACGGCGTACCCGTGACGCTTTCGATGACGAGGGGTTTTATTGCACCGGCGATGCCATGCGCTTTATTGACCCACAGCGTCCCGAACGCGGGTTGGTCTTCGACGGTCGCCTGAGTGAAAACTTCAAGTTGATCACTGGCACCTGGGTTAATGTCGGCATGCTGCGTCTTCACCTTGTAGAGCATTTTTCCCCTCTGGTGCAAGACATTGTCATTGTCGGCGAGGGCCAAGAGTTTCTCGGTGGCCTGGTGGTGCTTAATATCGCGCTGTGCCAACAGTACTTCCCACATCTGCAGGATGTTTCTCTAGAGACGCTGGCCTGCGATGCCACGCTACAACAATGTCTGGCGGAGAAGTTGCACCATCACCGTCAGGGGCAATCGAGCTCCATGTGTCTGGAACGCCTGATGTTGCTGGATACGCCACTCTCGATCGACCAGGGGGAGGTGACCGATAAGGGCTCGGTCAATCAGCGCCTGGTGCGAGAGCGCTATGTGCATCATGTACGCGCGCTATATGCCGAGGGGAAAGGCCATCCATTATTAATTCACCCACCTGAATAATCCGTCCACCTAAATAATTCACTCAATGTGTTTAAAGATGCTGTATTCGCTTATTCGGTGCTGAAGCCCACTTGAGGAGAAATCCGCTCGCTTCATCTACAGACAGGACCACGACAATAACAATCGCGCTCATACCTGATACATCCGACATAATCATAACCACGGATATATAATATGATACTGCACGCTCAGACGGCTTCAGCCTCAATGAAGCTCGTGGTGATAGGTTTTGCCTGCATAATAAGTAGCGGCGTCCTTGCCCGGGATGCTGACTCCGGTAATCATCTTTCTATGGTCTCAGATTCCACGGCGAGTGCCCGGGAAGTTTCCAGGGCCGAACGCTTGCCTTTCAATCCTACACCGCCGCGCTATCTCGAAGATTATGAGTATCTGGAGGATGAGGCGCTGCGCACGGACTTGTTTGATCCGATTCGCTATATTGCCATTGGCAAATCGTCTTATCTCTCGCTGGGCGGCAGTCTGCGTTATAGCTATGACTATTTTGATCAGCCTAACTTCGGCCTGAATGGAGTGGGTAATGATCATTACTGGCAAAGCAGGGCACAAGTGCATGCCGATCTACATCTGTTTGATGACGCAGTCAGAGCCTTCGTTCAGTTCACCAATACCGGCTCGCAGAATAAAGAGATTTATTCGCCCTATGACCGCAGCGATACAGAAATCCAGCAGGCGTTTGTAGATTTCCGGTTGCCGCAACGTGAGGGCGATCGGTTTTACTCTCGCCTGGGTCGACAGGAGATGGGGTTGGGTGATCTGGCGCTGGTGGATATTCGCGCCATGCCCAATGTACGTTTGTCTTTCGACGGCGCGCGCTTCAGCTATCGCAGTCGCGAAGGATATAAACTTGATGCTTTCGCTGTCAGGCCAGTGGGCAATGTACGTCGGGGTTCATTCAACGACAGCTCAAAAGATAGCGGCGACTATTATGGTCTCTATGGCACTCTGCCGTTGAATGAAGGACTCAATCAGGACATTTATGCCCTGAGTTACCAACGCGATGAGCGCACGCTTAATGGCATCAGCGGAGAAGAGGATCGCCATACTGCCGGTACGCGCCTGTTCGGTGAGCAGCAGGGCTTTGATTATTCGTTAAACCTGATGTATCAGTTCGGCAAGTTCGATAATCAGGATATACGCGCCTGGGGTGTGCTGGGCGGTGCGGGGTATACCTTCACCGATGTTGCAGCCAACCCGCGGTTAGGGCTCTCGTTGATGGCTGCTAGTGGGGATGATGATCGCCACGATGGCAGAAGCAATACCTTCGACCCGATGTTCAGCGCTAACGGACTCTATTTTGGCAATGCTGGGGTGACCACGTTATCTAACCTGGTTGCCGTGGGGCCGCGTTTGACGCTGACACCGGGTTCCTCGCTTAAACTCTCACCCTCAGTGCTGACCATGTGGCGGGAAAGCCAAGACGATGCGGCCTACATGCCGGGCATGAATGCCATTCCGGGTACAGCGGATGTTTCTGGTAAGCGATTGGGCACATCATACAATATGCGCGCGACCTGGTCGGCGACGAATAATCTGATATTCGATATTGAGTACCAGTATTACGATGTCAGTGATGTGATCCGCCACGCTGGTGGCGAGGATATGCAGATGGTGGCGCTGCGTTCGTATTTTATCTTTTGAGGATGCCGAACAAGGTGCTGTTGGGCGCTCGCATAATGGATCTGATGGATTGTCCATCACTCAGTGTCATGAACATGCTTCAAGCTGATTCTAGACAGTCATTTTGCACGCTCTCAGCACCGCTTATTCTTTTGTCCAAATTTTGCCTGCTAATGAAGCGTCTGGGGTGCTTGTTGTGGAGTGCCTGTGCAGCAAAATACTACATAGGTTGCCTTTTATGCTGCTGACAGGAAGACGGTTCTGTCCTGAAGTGGGTTGGGACTATTCCTGTAACCTGCTGTTAAAAAGAAGATATATCTGTCTATAGGGATGCTGGCAGGATGAAGGGATGGGGTGTCAGGCACCGCCTGGAAATACCTTTACAGTATGGATGAGGACTCATTCGATATTGGTTCGGGCCTGGAGCGATGGCCAGAATTCACGCGATAACTCCAATTACAACACTTCCCCGGAGATCGCCGTGAAACATATCGAACAGGGTATTGGGCTGCGTAGTGCGCCCGCAGCCTTTTTTCGCGACATGAATGTCGATAACGTCAGCGCTGGCTTCGTGGCCGGGATTTTCGGCCTGAGTGCAGGTGTGATTCACATTAGTGCTGGCACTGCGGCAGGACTTGACCCGCATTTCATCATGATCTGGGTCATCGCCTACTTGATGATCAATGGCCTTTTCGGTTTATTGATGCCGGCCTATTATCGCCTGCCATTGCCGATGGCCAATTCTATTCCCGGTGCACTGTTGTTTGCCGCCATTATTCCTGTCGTGGGTCTAGAAGCCGCCTTGGGCGCGACGCTGATTGCCGGTGCGTTGTCGATGGTTGTCGGCCTGGCAGGTTGGATGGGGATTATCATGCGTCTCATCCCAATGCCGATTGTCATGGCCATGGTTGGCGGGATATTGCTCAAGTTCGGCACCAATATGGTGATGCCACTGCAGACGGCCATGGTACCTGCTGTTGTCATGATCCTGGCATATTTTTTCTCTGCTCGTTACCTGCGTCGGGTGCCACCATTGGTTGTCACCATGGTGGTGGGCATCGCTTATATGGCCATGTCGGGTGTGGATTTTTCCGATGTCGAATTCTCGGTAACTTTCCCTGAGTTCATTGTGCCGACCTTTACGTTTGAGGCGTTCCTCGCCTATGGCCTTCCGCTGACGCTGATTCTGGTGGGCATGGAAACCCCCGCTGGCGTGGGGCTGGTCAAGGGCATGGGCTTTCGTGAGGTACCGGCTAACGCCATTACCGCAGTGGGTGGTTTTGCGACCATGATCTCTGCGTTCTTCAATTTACATAGCACTTGTATTGCTGCGCCGATGACAGGTATCTGTTCCGGCCCTGAAGCTGGCAAGCATGACAAGCGTTGGGTGGCTGCGGTCATTGCAGGTGCCATCTTCATTATTGCGGCGCCGTTCTATGGTTTTGTGGTGAGCCTGATAGAAGCCATGCCGAAGTACTTCATTGCGATCGTGGCAGGGCTTGCGCTGCTGCGCGTGATCAGCTCTGCCATGGAAATGACGTTCTGCGGCAAGCATCAGGTGGGGGCTCTGTTCTCTTTCCTGATTGCTGTATCTGGTTTACAGATCCTTGGCATTGGTGCTTCGTTCTGGGCCTTGGTGCTGGGGGCGGGTATCTCGATGCTGGTGGAGTTCAAGGACTTTGATTTTTCCCGAGAGCAGGGCAATGAAGTGGAAGCTGCCTGAAGTGTGGCAAGGCCGTGCAAGGAAAGGCTAGCGAAAGGGCGAAAGACACCGGGCCTGTGGCATATGCCACAGGCCCGGTGTCTTGGTGCGAAGTGAGAGTCGGCTGAACAGATCAATGACCGGACTGAAAGCATTTCAAACCGACAGTAGCGGGCGGCCCCAGGAGCGAGGCCGCTAGGCAGGCGCTTCGCCTAACGGGGTGGTTGGTCATCCTGCAAGATATGGCGCAGGCCGCTGCACTCCACCATGGGATCGTCGCAGTTGATGACGATCTCTGAGTTGGCGAGTACGTAGCCCTTGCCGGTGATGGTGTTTTCCGCCACTTGGTGCGAGCCCTTCTGGCGAACTCCCGTGAGCTTGCCAATAAAGCCGGTCTCACGCAGGGAGACGGTTTCCAGTCGATCTCCAGGCTTCAACTTTCCCTCGTGATGCATCAGAGCCAGGCGGGCTGATGTCCCGGTTCCAGTGGTGCTTCGGCAGATTACCCCAGGATGTACATAGGTGGTCGAGCGCGAGCGATAGAAATCATCGGCAATTTGCTCGACTGGCCCCATGAAGTGCAGGAATGGCAGGGGGCCCACGTCGCCCAAGGTATAGTGGGAGAAGCCGCGTTCGGCCTGGATGGCTTCGACGATCTTGTGGGCACACTCGGCCAGGGCTCGCTCTTCGTCAAGGGTGAGCTGAAAGCCCAGTTCGGTGGCGTCCACCAATGCATAGAAGCCGCCGCTGTATGCCACTGAATAAGTCACATTGCCAAGGCCTGGTACGTGAATAGTGGCGAGGTGGGTATCGATATAGCTGGGCAAGCCCTCACAGGTAATGGCTTCTACCACGCCATTTTCCACCTGGGCTTCGATATTGACCCGGCCTGCGGGGGACTCAAGCACGAAATGTTGAGTGCCTTCTTGCTTGGGAACAATGCCGGCTTCCAGGACTGCGGTGGCAGTGCAGATGGTGTTGGAGCCGGAGTAGATGGGGTAGCCCATCACTTCCATGATGATATAGCCAGCCACTGCATCAGGGTCAGTTGCTGGCACGATCAGGTCCACTGACATTTCAGGAATGCCGTAGGGCTCGAAAAGCAGCAGGTTGCGTAGACCATCGGCGTCGTCACGGAGGTAGTGCATCTGGTCGCGAACGCTGGCACCAGGCAGTGGCGTGATGCCGTTCAACACGATGCGGCTGACGTCACCTCCGGCATGAGTATCCATCAGCTTGATGGTCAGGCGCTGCTCCATTAGCGAGCCTCCTGGTCGGAGAAGGAGAGGGAAAAGCGGGCGCCATGTTCGCTCCACTGGGAGTCAGGCACGATCACGATCTTGCCGAGGAAGTTGCTGCTGCGGTTGACGAAGTAACGCTCAGCATCATGCAGCTCAGAAAGTTTGAAGGTGGCGTGTAGCACCGGTTTGAGCTGGCCGGAGCGAATCCAGGCAATCAGTTGCTCGGCTTCTTCGCGAGTACCGTGGGAAACACCGAAGATCTGCACCTGGTAGAGATAAATGCGGGTCCACATGATCTCGCTGATGTTACCGCCGCTGGCCCCGGCGATGGACAGCCTTGGGTAGGTGGTGCGAGCCTTCATGTCATGGATCATGGTGTCGATGAAGCGATCGGTCATCTCTCCGCCTACCAGATCCATCACCGCATCGATAGGAGCACCATCGGTAGCGTCGAGCACTCGCTCGACAAAGGTATTCAGGTCGCCACGGTCGATGACAGCCTCGGCCCCCAGTTCGAGCAGGGCTTCTGCTTTCTCGCGCTGGCTGACGGCATAAGGAATCGCTCCGACGATGCGACACAACTGGATCAGTGCGGTACCCACGCCACCGCTGGCACCGCTGACCAGGACGCGTTCACCTGCAGAAACTCTGGCCGAGGTCATCATGTGATAGGCGGTCTGGTAGGAGCACATACCCATGGCGGCGAGTTCGGCGTCGGCAAGCTCTGGGTTGGCCACATGATGAAACTGGTCTGCAGGTACGGCGACGTATTCGGCGTAGCCGCCGTCGGCGCCGTGGCCATAGTAGTCTGGCGTCAGGTTGATATCACGACGAGCGTCGGGGTATAGATTGAAATCGAGCAGGCCGCGTTCACCTATGCGTGAATTACTGACACCGTCTCCAACCCCCACGATTCGGCCGGCGATATCTGCGCCCTGGATGCGAGGGAAGGTCAGCGTTGGTTCGCCCCCCATGGCAAAGGAGGTCATCTCGCTCTTGTCCTTGGTGGGATAGAGCCCCTCACGGGCCTTGCGGTCGGTATTGTTCTTGGCTGTGGCGGTAATGCATACCAGCACTTCGCCCGCTCCCGGTGTGGGGGTGGGTACGTCGTTGCGATAGGCCAGCTTGTCGATATCACCATGTCCTGTCAGCAGCATGGCCGACATGCTGGAAGGTATTTGTGCAGGGGTGCCGTGCTCCATCGATTATCTCCCTTGATTTGACGGTCTACAGTGACAATATCAAAGCGCTAGGTTGAGACCGAGGGTGGTTTTTTTGGTTTTCGGCGGAGGTTTTAGGAAAAATCCTACTGGTATTTCGCTTGGTTTCCTGAAGGGAGTCGTGAAGCCGTCTTGATGTCTACTGACCAAGAGCACAAAAAAAACCGGAGACTTTGCTCCGGTTTTTTGTGCTTGCTGAAGGTAGGTTGCTGATTCAATCGAGCTTGGTGGCGAATTGCCAGCTAGGGCCAAGGTCGACAAAATCGAGCAGGATTTCGGCAGACTCCTCGACTTCTGCACGATCAACAGGTTGGTCTTCCTTGCTCTCGTCAGTAGTAGTCGCTTCTTCCTCGCTTTCGCGGGCTTCGCTCCATTCCTTGAGTGGCTCCAGGTCCAGTGCTTCACGGCGCTCATTTTCCAGGGACAGCATTTCATCATCCTGCTGGTTGGCTTCCTGCTGGCGCTTTTCGCGGTTCAGGCTGACGCTGGTAAGCTGTTCGCGCAGCTTGCTGGCAAGATCTGCACGCTGTTCCAGATAATGGAAATTGGGCGATTCATCAGCGCGCTGCTGATGGCGAGACTGCAGCTTCTTGAGGTATTGGCGCGGCGTGCCATAAGTGCGGTATTGCACTTCTCGCACGGTGTCCCAGGGCAGGGCATCGTCCAGGGCGCTTTCGCCGATCAAGTTCGGGTCAAGCAGGCTGGGGTAGGCGATGTCTGGCTTGACGCCGCGATTCTGGGTGCTTTCGCCGGAGATGCGGTAGAACTTCGCTCTAGTCAGCTTGATCTGGCCATAGCTGAGGTCGTTGAGTGTTTGTACGGTGCCCTTGCCAAAGGTATTGGAGCCGACAATCAGACCGCGGCCGTAATCCTGAATGGCGCCGGCGAAGATCTCCGAGGCTGAAGCGGAAAGACGATTGACCAGAACGACCAGCGGACCATCGTAGTCGGTGCCGCTTTCGGTATCGCCATACAGGCTGATGCGGCCACGGGCATCGCGTACCTGGACGGTAGGTCCGCGATCGATGAACAGGCCGATCATCGAGTTGGCCTCTTGCAGGGCGCCGCCGCCATTGTTGCGCAGATCTAGGACGATGCCTTCGACCTTTTCTGCCTTGAGCTTGGCAATTTCTGCGGCGACATCGCGAGTTGTGCTGCGGTAGTTCTCCTCGCCAGCCCGCCATGCATCAAAGTCCACGTAGAAGGCCGGAACCTTGATCACGCCGACTTTATGGGAACCATCCTCACGCTTGACCTCGATGACCTCGCTGCTGGCAGCCTGGTCTTCGAGCTTGACGGTATCCCGAGTGATGGTAATGACCGTGGAGCGGGTGGTATCGGCAGACTCGCCCGGGACGATCTCCAGGCGTACCTTGGAGCCCTTGGGGCCGCGGATCAGCTCGACAACGTCATCCAGGCGCATGCCGACCACGTTGGTGATGTTTTCGCCTTCCTGGCCAACCCCGATGATGCGGTCAGCAGGCTTGAGGGAACCACCTTTGTCTGCTGGGCCGCCGGGTACCAGGCTGGCGACCTTGACGTATTCGCCATCGGACTGGAGCAGTGCACCGATACCTTCCAGGGACAGGCGCATCTGGATATCGAAGGACTCGCCTTGGCGAGGTGACAGATACTCGGTATGAGGATCCACTGTGCTGGTTGCCCCAGCCATCACCAGGGTGAGGATGTCATCCGCATTGGTCTGTTCAAGACGATGTTTTTGTGTCTGGTAGCGCTCGCGCAGCGTATCGACGACTTCATCATCGTCCTGACCGCTGATGGACAGCGTCAGCGCCGCATTGGCCAGACGTTTCTGCCATAGCGCATCAAGCTCAGACTCGTTCTTGGCCCAGGGCTCATCCTTGCGTTCCAGTACCAGGCGTTCATCGCCGTCGAAGCTCATGTCGAGCTTGTCGAGCTGGCTCAGCAGCCAGTCAAGGCGTTCTTCGGCACGATCCTGATAGCGGCCATAGAGCTCGTAGGTTCGGCCCAGAGAGCCATCCTTGATGGAATCATCCATGGTGGTGCGCAGATCGCTGAAATCATCAACATCACTTTGCAGCAGGTAGGCCCGCTGACTGTCCAGGATGTCGAGATAACGCTGGAAGGCGCGAGTGGACCACTGGTCGTCGAGTCTCACATCGGCATAGTGCCCGTAGCGTAACGATTCGGCCACTTCCATGGCCGCCTGACGCTGATCTTCCCCTGGTGAAGGGAGGGCCAACGCCGTGGGGGCCGCGACTAGCAGCGACAGCGCCAAGGCGCGACCCGCAGACTCAAACAGGCTCATCAATGAAGCACTCCAGGATTCGTGTACACTCGTCGGTCTGACACCGACCCTGTGCGGTTCCATGGTTTCACAACAGTTTTACAACCCAGGGTTTACCACCCAATCGTTGAAACCAAGTCATGGAAGCCAGGCCTTGGTTTCAGGGCTGAGCGAGCTATTGTAGCAGCTTGGTTTGTTCCTATGACCCCACTATCATGCACATAGAGGACGCACATGTCACAAGAGTGCCTGTTAAAGGATGTTATTCACTCGCCCAGGCTCGAGCGTCTGCTGGATTTTCTACGCTGTTCTCCGACCCCCTGGCACGCTGCCAGGACCATGGCCAGGCGCCTGGAAGACGCAGGCTACCGGCGCCTGGAAGAAACGCAAGCATGGTCACTCACACCTGGCGATCGTTTTTATGTCACGCGTAATGACTCTTCGATTATTGCGGTAAACCTGCCCACGGCGCCGCTTGAGACTCTGCGCATGGTGGGAGCCCATACCGACAGTCCTTGCCTGCGGCTCAAGACCAATGCTGCGAAGACATCTGCCGGATGGCTACAGCTGGGTGTGCAGGTCTATGGCGGCGCATTGCTGGCGCCCTGGTTTGATCGAGACCTTGGGATAGCTGGTCGTGTCCATGTCCGCCACGCCGATGGCCGTCTGGAGGGGGTGCTGATCAATGTCGCTGCTCCCGTTGCGATCATTCCCAGTCTGGCGATTCACCTGGATCGTGAGGCCAATGAAGGGCGGGCGATGAATGCTCAGACCCAGATGGCACCGGTCTTTCTGCAGCATGGTGATGTCGGTGATTTTCATCGCTTGTTGCTGGAATGGCTGGAAGCCCAACATGGCTTGACCGATGTCTCGGTGCTGGATTTCGAGCTTGGGTTTCATGATCTGCAGCCTCCTTCTGTGGTGGGAGCAGGCCAGGAGTTGGTCGCCAGTGCTCGCCTCGATAACCTGCTGTCTTGTTTCATTGGCCTGGAAGCCATGCTTGAGGCCGACGGCAGTCAAGGCGTGGTATTGGTGGCCAATGATCATGAAGAAGTTGGTAGTGCCAGTGCCTGCGGTGCACAGGGGCCTTTCCTGGCTGATGTGCTGAAGCGAATCAACTCCCAGGTAGGTGAAGCAGGGGATGAGGGCTATATCCGTCTGATTCAATCGTCACGCATGATTTCCTGTGACAATGCGCATGCTCTGCATCCGAACTTCAAGGACAAGCATGATGCTGAGCATGGGCCGGAGATCAATGCTGGGCCTGTGATCAAGGTCAACGCCAATCAGCGTTATGCGACCAACAGTGCCACTGCTGCCATGTTCCGCGATATATGTGAGGAATCAGGTGTGCCGGTACAGACCTTCATCACCCGCGCAGACATGGCTTGCGGAAGTACCATCGGGCCAATAACGGCCACGGAAGTTGGCGTGCCGACCCTTGATGTGGGGGTTCCACAGTGGGCAATGCACTCCATTCGGGAGACGGCTGGCACCAAGGATATCGAGTACTTGATTCGTGCCTTGACGTCCTTCTTCAACCGAGCCGAGCTGTCTTGATCGAGTTGTTCCAGGCTTTCCTGGGGCGGAGCATGGTGGTTTGCCACTGGAGTCATGCGCAAGCGAGTGGCATTTCCGGCTGAGTGGTATACCTGATGGAAGGCAAAAAGCCCGCTGATCACGGATCAGCGGGCTTTTTTTGTGTCTGGTGGCTACACCCTGACTCGAACAGGGGACCCCATCATTATGAGTGATGTGCTCTAACCAACTGAGCTATGTAGCCTTTCACGCGGCTGCATTGTACCTGCCTGATGTCTCGTGTCAAGCAAACCCGCCGAGCCTGTCGCTTGGATAGAGAGGATTTGGAGGAGCTTCGTGTCATCACATGGCGGGAAGCATGGAGCAGGGAGGTACCTGGGCAATATCAGGAAAAAAGGATTGACCCCAGGATCGGGCTTTTCTCAGGTTTTGAAAAGACATTTCCACGTACTAGCCCAGAAAAGTCTGACAGATTTTCTGTGCCGCAAAGGCGAAGAATAGTAACGAGAGACGGTGAAACCATGCTGGATAAAAAATCCACAGTGGGCAGAAGAAGCCCAGGAAGGAAGCAAAGCTAAGTGGGACAAAGCTAAGTGGGACAAAGCCTGTCAATGGCGAGTTGATGTCTCGTTATTGTACCACCGGCCCAAGGCTCCTTTAGTGGATTTAGCTAATTGCTTATCAAGCATGTTTTTTCGTCACTGGCACTTGGCTTATTGAAATGCATGGCTTCCCGTTGGGGGGCGGCGCTCACGGATTCGAGGGCTTTAAGCAAGTGTAGCGGATGTTTTTGTTTATGTGATTTTTTGTATCCGTAATCAAGGGAATTGAGGCTAATGTGGCACTGGCCACGCAGGGCTACAAGCCCAGGGAGGCATGAGCATGTTCAATGAAATGATGCGCGCAGAAATCTGGTTGCAAGAGACGCTGAATAGCCAGCTCAGCATTGAGGATCTAGCAACGCGAATGGGATATTCCTCGTCACAGGTGCGGCGGCGTTTCCGTCAGTCATTCGGAATATCTCCCAGTGCATATCGGGATATGCTGCGCCTGGAAAAAGCCGCCCGAATGTTGATTCACACACCATATGGGGTGCACGACATTGCTCGGTGCTGCGGATATCGCAATCATTCTGCGTTTACGCGTGCCTTCCAGCGTCGCTATCGGGTCGCACCTCGTGAATATCGCCAGAACCAGCGTTTGGAGCTGTATCGTCAACGCCATAGTCTGCCGCACTTTTCTGTCCGTTTGCTGGATCTTCCATTGCGTCGTGCTGCCGTGACTCGTCTGTACCAGCCGCCGGAACTCATCGATAACCTGGATGGCTGGAAGGCGAATGTGGAAGGGGCATACGATTTGCCTGCACGTCTGAATAACGCGGCCCCTATTGCCATCCTGCATGACCACCCGATGGCTAGCGAGGCGCCTCGAGTTGACATCGGCGTGCATGTTGATGAAGAGCATGCGCATCGCCTGGCCCTGCCTTTGCCTTTCCGCCTGGTGATGATGCCGGCCCAGCGTTATGCGTGCATTGACCTTGCAGATAGTTCGCAGCTGGGAAGCGCCATGATGTTCATGGCCTGCCGCAGCATGTCGGAACATGGGGTCTATCTAAGCGGTGACGCGCCACAGCTGGTCAAGTCTCACAATGGACTGGAGCTGCGCCTGCCTGTGCTGGAAGAAGAGTAACTCAGAACGTTCGTGCGGGAGTGGCGCAGCTCACTAGGCGACAGGGCATGTTGCCTGGGTTGCGGAAGCGGTGGGGCACATTGGTGTCGAAATAGTAGGCTTCGCCTGCGGTAAGGATGCGGGTTTCGGCGCCAATGGTAATTTCGATTTCTCCTTCGAGAATGACGCCTGCTTCTTCTCCCTGGTGGGCAATCATCTCGCGTCCTGTGTCACTCCCTGGAGGGTATGTCTCAACCATGAAGGACAGGGCACGGGACTCTCGGTTGGCGCCGATCAGCTTGAAGACGACATCGCCGCTACCTACGTCGACGAGTTCTTCAGCGCTGTAGAAGACCTGGTTTCTGCTCTCCAGGTCCATGGTGAAGAAATCGCCGACACTCATGGGGATGGCATCAAGGATCTTCTTCAGAGAACTGACCGAAGGGCTGACCTTGCCTTGCTCGATCAACGACAGGCTGGAGTGAGTGACGCCGCAGCGCTTGGCCAGCTCACGCTGGGAAATACCACGTAGGGTTCGCAGAGCCCGCAATCGGGCACCGACATCGTCTGACATCGAAACTTCCTTAACCGTTAGTGATATATGACAGGGCCGGCTGAGCCGGCCCTGTCATGATCATGTCTCGAGTAACGTTGACTGACTGTCACGCACCAGCAGCGACAACCTATCTGTGCTGGTGAAGTAAATCAATCGTTTCATTTGGCATAATCACATCAGCACAAGGCATCGAGTTTTGCTTTCAGCAGGGCATTGACCTGCTGTGGGTTGGCTGTGCCACGTGAGGCTTTCATGACCTGGCCAACAAAGTAACCGATCATCTTGCCGCGCTTGTCCGGTTCAGCATCACGATACTGGGCCAACTGAGCAGGACTATCGGCGATTACCTGATCGACCATGGTTTCAATGGCTCCGGTATCAGTAACCTGTTTCAAGCCCTTGGCCTCGATAATGGCGTCGGCACTTTCGGCTTCTCCATTCCACAGGGCTTGAAAGACCTGTTTGGCGGCCTTGCCGCTGATGGTAGAGTCAATCACTCTTGCGACCAATCCTCCGAGCGCTTCTGCCGTCACTGGGCTGTCGGCGATATCCAGATTGTCTCGATTGAGCGCTCCGGAAAGCTCGCCCTGTACCCAGTTGGCTGCCTGCTTGGCATCGCCGCATACATCCTTGACCCGCTCGAAGTATTCGGCGGTCTCGCGACTAGAGGACAGTACGCCGGCATCATAGGCGGAAAGTCCTAATTCATTCAGGAAGCGTGCGCGCTTTTCGGCGGGTAACTCCGGAAGTGTCTCGCGGAGATGATCCACATAGGCATTGTCTACCACCACTGGCAGCAGGTCAGGGCAGGGGAAGTAGCGATAATCGTTGGCTTCTTCCTTGGTGCGCATGCCGCGGGTTTCGTCTGCGTCAGGGTCGTACAGGCGAGTTTCCTGGATTACTTCACCGCCGTCCTCAATCAATTCGATCTGGCGCTCCACCTCATAGGCGATGGCGCGTTCGACGAAACGGAAGGAGTTGACGTTCTTGATTTCGGCACGAGTGCCGAAAGCTTCCTGACCCTTGGGGCGTACCGACACGTTGACATCGCAGCGCATGGAGCCTTCGGCCATGTTGCCATCGGAAATACCCAGATAGGTGACGATGGAGTGGATGGCCTTGAGGTAAGCGGCGGCTTCCTTGGCCGAGCGCATGTCTGGTTCGGAAACGATCTCCAGCAATGGCGTGCCAGCGCGATTGAGGTCAATGCCGGTCATGCCATGGAAATCCTCGTGCAAAGACTTGCCCGCATCTTCCTCGAGGTGGGCATGATGCACACGAATGACTTTGGAGCTGCCGTCATCCAGGAGGATCTCCACTTCGCCGCGGCCGACGATAGGGTGATACATCTGGCTGGTCTGGTAGCCCTTGGGCAGATCCGGGTAGAAGTAGTTCTTGCGGTCGAAGATCGACACCTCAGGAATGTCAGCGTTGATCCCGAGACCGAATTTCAGTGCCATGGCAACGGCCTGTTCATTGAGAACAGGAAGGACACCAGGCAAGCCCAGGTCAACGGCGTTGGCTTGGGTATTGGGCTCTGCACCAAATGCTGTGGAAGAGCCCGAAAAGATCTTGGATTGAGTGGCAAGCTGGACATGCACTTCCAGCCCGATCACGGTTTCCCATTGCATCAGGCGTTCTCCTCGGCGAACTCGGGGCGGCGCAGGTGCCAGTCGGTAGATTGCTGGAATTGATGAGCAACATTGAGCAGGCGAGCCTCGGCGAAATGGGTACCGAGAATCTGCAAGCCTACGGGGCGACCGTTGGAGAAGCCAGCTGGGACGCTGATGCCAGGAATGCCCGCCAGGTTGATGGCGATGGTGTAGATATCTTGCAGATACATGGACACCGGGTCCTTCTTGGCGCCCAGGTCAAAGGCCGGTGTCGGAGTGGCGGGCCCCATCAGAACATCGACTTCTTCAAAGGCATCGAGAAAGTCCTGATGAATGAGACGCCGAACCTGCTGGGCTTTCTTGTAGTAGGCATCGAAGAAGCCTTCCGACAGGGTATGAGTGCCAATCAGGATACGACGCTTGACCTCTTCTCCGAAGCCTTCAGCGCGTGTGCGCTTGTACAGGTCGATCAGGTCAGTGGGGTTCTCGCAGCGATGGCCGAAACGTACACCGTCATAGCGTGACAGGTTGGAGGATGCCTCTGCGGGGGCAATGACATAGTACGCAGGAATGGCGTAGGAGGTATGCGGCAGGCTGACCTCACGCACAGTGGCGCCAAGACCTTCGAATACCTTGATGGCATCCTGAATGGCATTGCCGACATCGGCGGCCAGACCTTCTCCGAAGTATTCCTTGGGCAAGCCAATTTTGAGGCCAGCCAGCGGTGCGGAAAGTTCTTCGCTGTAATTCGGTACACCCCGAGCGATGCTGGTGGAATCACGGGAGTCATGGCCGGCGATGGCATTCATCAGCAGCGCGCAGTCTTCTGCGCTGCGAGCCATGGGGCCGCCCTGGTCCAGACTGGAGGCATAGGCGATCATGCCGTAGCGCGAGACGCGACCATAGGTTGGCTTGAGTCCGGTAATGCCGCAGTAGGCAGCGGGCTGGCGGATGGAGCCACCGGTGTCAGTGCCCATGGCGGCAGGTACCAGGCCGGCTGCTACGGCTGCGGCACTGCCACCGGAGGAACCGCCAGGAACCGCGTTGAGATCCCAGGGGTTTTTCACTGCGCCGTAGAAGCTGGTCTCGTTGGAAGACCCCATGGCGAATTCGTCCATGTTGGTCTTGCCGAGGCTCACGGCGCCAGCAGCCTGAAGCTTCTCGACCACCGTGGCATCGTAAGGCGCTACGAAGCTGTCGAGCATCTTCGAGCCGCAGGTGGTCTTCACTCCTTTGGTGCAGAAAATGTCCTTGAGCGCGATGGGGGCGCCGGTAAGGGGGCCGGCTTCACCCTTGGCTCGGCATTGATCGGCATGATCGGCTGCTGCCAGAGCGTGGTCGGCGGTAACGGTGATGAAGCTGTTGAGTTGACCGTCAAGACGGTCGATACGCCCGAGCAGCTCTTGTGTCAGCTCGCGGCTGGAGACCGTGCCGGCATCAAGAGCCTTGGCGGTCTCGGTCACTGTCATGTGGTGCAATTTATCAGTCATTTGGGAGGCCTGGCTTCCTGGGGTGTGGCTCCGAAGTGATCTGGTGCAAGCGTTGGATGATCGGGATCAACCTTTTGGCTTGCTCCTGGTCTGCCTATGGTCGGCTATCGTTCCGCATTGTTCATGTCGAGATGCCTGGTCAGATACTTGGCAGCGCTTTTAAAAGCAGCCTCCATGAGGGCGGCTGCTTTTTTGCAACAGTGTGCTTTCCTTGCCGACTGCCTGATGACTTCACTCGACAACACGGGGCACCAGATAGAGGCCGTTCTCGACTTGAGGGGCGCAGCGTTGATATTCATCACGCAGGCTGGTCTCGGTGACCTCATCGGCGCGTAGACGCTGAGTTGCCTCAAGTGGGTGGGCAAGGGGGGCTACACCCTCGGTATCCAGAGATTGCAGTTGGTCAACCATTTCGAGGATTCTACGGATATCATCGAGATAGTGTGCTGCATCGCTCTCGGAAAGGTCGATCCGGGCCAGATGTGCGGCGCGGAGGACTTCGGCGTGTTCAAGCGCCATGGTCGTGTTCCTCACAGGAGGTTCGCTGAAATGACCGCAAAAGGTACCACATTCGAGACGTGTCTGGCAGAGTCATAAAGCAATGTATAGCGTTCCTGGCGCTTGCCGCAAAGGGGGGGCAGTGATACCGTTTGCATCCGCACAGGTTTCCGGTCTGCACTAGGTATCGTCTCCATGTTCAAACGTTTAAGAGGTGTGTTCTCCAGCGATCTGTCGATCGATTTGGGAACGGCCAATACGCTCATTTATGTGCGCCATCGCGGCATCGTGCTGGACGAGCCGTCTGTCGTGGCCATTCGGCAGTCGGGTAATATGCGCAGTGTGGCTGCGGTGGGTTCCGATGCCAAGCGTATGCTGGGTCGCACCCCCGGAAACATTACCGCCATACGCCCGATGAAGGACGGCGTGATTGCCGACTTCACTGTGACTGAGCAGATGCTTCAGTACTTCATTCGCAAGGTTCACCAGAGCACATTCCTGACGCCTAGCCCGCGAGTGCTGGTGTGTGTGCCTTGCATGTCGACGCAGGTCGAGCGTCGCGCCATCAAGGAATCGGCCGAGGGCGCGGGTGCCCGCGAAGTGTTCCTGATCGAAGAGCCGATGGCTGCCGCCATTGGTGCAGGGCTTCCGGTCGAAGAAGCTCAGGGATCCATGGTCGTCGATATTGGTGGCGGAACCAGTGAGATCGCCATCATTTCCCTCAACGGGGTGGTCTATTCCGAGTCCATTCGTGTTGGTGGCGACCGTTTCGACGAAGCGATCAGTTCCTACGTTCGTCGCCACTATGGCAGCCTGATCGGTGAAGCCACGGCCGAACGTATCAAGGAAGAAATTGGTTGTGCCTACCCAGGTGGTGAGCTGCGCGAGATCGATGTGCGTGGCCGTAACCTGGCTGAAGGCATTCCGCGTAGCTTTACGCTCAATTCCCACGAAATTCTCGATGCTCTGCAGGAACCCCTGAGTTCCATCGTGTCTGCCGTCAAGAGTGCTCTGGAGCAGTCTCCGCCTGAGCTGGCTTCGGATATTGCCGAGCGTGGCCTGGTGCTTACCGGCGGTGGTGCCTTGCTGCGTGATCTGGATAAGCTGATTGCGGAAGAAACCGGTTTGCCTGTGGTTGTGGCTGATGATCCATTGACCTGTGTTGCCCGTGGTGGTGGCAAGGCGCTGGAAATGATTGATCAGCGCACCTTTGAGCTGCTCTCCAGCGACTGATCCCGTCTGGTTGTCGCATAGCCTTTGCCGTGGCGAAGGCTACGGCAGGAGAGAAGGGCGTCCTGGCAACGGTCGACCTTTGAGGTTTTCGTAAGGGGAGTTGGATTATCAAACCGCTGTTCTCGCACGGCTCAGTGCCTGGTTATCGCATGCTGATCTGTGCGGTGATGGCTGGGGCGCTGATGTTCGTTGACACTCACTTCACCCGGATGGAGTCGTTGCGTGCCCAGTTGTCGACCCTGGTGGCACCGATTCAGTGGGTGGTGAGCTTGCCCAGTGATGTACTCAACTGGGGCTCCCTGGCGCTGTCTGATCAGCGTGCTCTGCTCGAAGAGAACAGCCGTCTCCGTGAACAGTTGCTGACCTTGTCCCAGCGTGTTCAGCTGATGGCAAGCCTTACTGCTGAAAATGTTCGCTTGCGTGAGCTCCTGGGAGCTGCCCAGGAGCACGATGTTCCCTATCTGACTGCCAAGCTGCTGTCGCTTGACCCAGACCCGTTCACCCATCAGATCGTCATTGATCGTGGCCGCCGGGATGGTGTCTACATGGGACAACCGGTGATGGATGCGTCCGGTATCGCGGGCCAGGTCAGTGAAACTTCCGCCTACTCGAGCCGTGTGCTGCTGCTGACGGACGCCAGCCATGCGTTGCCTATTCAGGTGAATCGCAATGGTCTGCGCTTCATCATTCAGGGTACGGGCAATTACAACGACCTCCAGGTACTGCATGTGCCGGATAGTGCCGATATTCGTGAGGGTGACCTGCTGGTCACTTCTGGCATAGGCGGCCGTTTCCCGGGAGGATATCCGGTCGCGCGTATCACTGAGGTGGTTCATGGCTCCGGAGGGCCCTTTGCCAAGGTGAGCGCCAAGCCGGTTGCCCAGCTACAACGTTCGCGGCATTTCCTTTTGCTGTTTCCGCCACATCCTGCACTGGATGTGAGTGAGGGGCGCTGGCACCCTGATCTGGATCCTCTGGCTGTAAAGGCTGCCATTCGATTGGGTGAGTGGTTGTCACCTCCGCCTGTCGAGAAAAAGAAAGAGGAGGAGTGATGGCGGCTGTCGCGCGTCTGAGTTTGTTATGGGTATGGCTGACTCTGCTGTTGGCCTTGTGTCTTCGGGTCATGCCCATGGCTGATGGTTGGCAGGTCTGGCGCCCTGACTGGCTCGGCTTGATGCTGCTCTACTGGTGCATGAAGCAGCCAGAGCGTGTCGGTGTGTTCCATGGCTTCATTCTGGGACTGTTGCTCGACCTGATCGAGGGTGCGCCATTGGGGCAGAATGCTTTGTCGCTATCGTTGCTGGCCTTCCTTAGTGCTCTGGTTTATCCACGCTTCCGCACCTACTCCTTGATTCAGCAGGCAGTGTTGATTTTTGTCCTGCTAGGCTTGGTGCAGCTTGTCAATCAATGGCTGAGAACCTTGTTCGGGCCATTCTCCATGCATCTTTCCTTTCTGCTACCGTCCTTGATCAGTGCTGCCTTATGGCCATGGTTGGCGACCCTGTTCAAGGCGCTGGGACGCCGGTCAGCCAATGAATGAATGCCACATGTCCAATGATGTCGCCATTCTGTGTCTGGCGTCGGCATCGCCACGCCGCCGTGAGCTGCTCGCATCCATTGGAGTAAAGGTCGAGGTGAGGCCGGTGGATATCGATGAGACCCCCTTGCCTGGAGAAGCCGCAGAGACCTATGTGGCACGTCTGGCGCGCGCCAAGGCCCTGGCAGGCTCGATGCTCAGTGAGCTGGCTGTGCTCGGTTCCGATACGGCTGTGGTGTGTGATGGTGTCATTCTTGGCAAGCCCGAGAGTGAGCAGGATGCCTTTGCTATGCTGCGTATGCTTTCGGGGCGTCGCCACCAGGTGCTGACGGCGGTGGCCGTGGTGGGGGCCGCAGAAAGGGGCGAGCGAGACGTCATCGAGACTGTTGTGGTCAGTGAGGTCGAGATGCGACGTATCAGCGATGACGAGATCCACGCCTATTGGCATACTGGTGAGCCGCAGGACAAGGCAGGCAGCTATGCTATCCAGGGCCTGGCCTCGGTGTTCATCTCGCGCATCGAGGGTAGTCATTCTGCCGTGGTAGGGTTGCCACTGTTCGAGACCGCAGAACTGCTGGGCCGCCAGGGTGTGGTGCTATGGCATGGAAGTGCCGTGACATCAAAGTGATGTCTGGCCCGTTGACCTGTCGTAAAAATCAGCAGGGATTTGACTTTAGCACAGGGCTCGGAGTGGCCTTGTTCTATGTCATAATGCTGTGAGACTTTTCTGGACAAGGACAGCTGCATGAGTGGTGAAGTGCTCATCAACCTGACGCCAATGGAAACTCGTGTTGCTGTAGTGGAGAACGGAGTTCTCCAGGAAGCTTTCATCGAACGAGCACGACGGCGTGGTATCGTCGGTAATATTTATCAGGGGCGTGTGGTCCGTGTGTTGCCAGGGATGCAGGCAGCCTTTATCGATATTGGTCTGGAACGGGCCGCCTTTATCCATGCCCATGACATCGCTGCGCCGGGAGCATCTTCCGAGGAACAGCCATCCATTGCCCATCTGCTTCATGAAGGACAATCCCTGGTCGTTCAGGTGACCAAGGACCCTATCGGCTCCAAAGGAGCCCGTCTGACCACGCATCTCTCGGTACCTTCTCGTTATCTGGTATATATGCCGGATTCGCCGCATAACGGCGTATCCCAGCGTATTGAAGACGAAACCGAGCGCGAGCGCTTGCGAGAGCTGGTCGATACGGCAGCTACCGAACAGGCGTTAGAGGTCAGTGGCGGCTTCATCGTGCGTACCGCTGCTGAAGGGGTCAGCCTCGATGAAATGACAGCGGACATGAATTTTCTGCTGCGCCTGTGGCGCAAGGTCAGTGAGCGCAAGATCACGGCGCCGGCTCCCAGTGTCATTTACGACGATCTGCCGCTGTTCATGCGCACCCTACGTGACGTGATGCGTGACGATATCGAGAAAGTGCGCATCGACTCACGGGAAAATTATGTCAAGTTGGTAGAGTTCGCCGAAGAATTCATGCCCAACGCCGTGAACCGTATCGAGCACTATGCCGGGGAGCGCCCAATCTTCGATCTGTTCAGTGTCGAGGATGAAATCCAGAAAGCCTTGGCACGCAAGGTTCAGCTCAAGTCCGGTGGTTATCTGGTCATAGATCCCACTGAGGCAATGACGACCATCGACGTGAATACGGGAGGCTATGTCGGCCACCGGAATCTTGAAGAGACCATCTTCAAGACCAACCTCGAAGCTGCCACGGCTATTGCCCGTCAGCTTCGCCTGCGCAACCTCGGTGGCATCATCATCATCGATTTCATCGATATGGTGGACCCTGAACATCAGCGCCAAGTCCTGCGTATGCTGGAAAAGTCCCTTGAGCGGGATCACGCCAAGACCAAGTGCACCGGGGTGACCGAGCTTGGGCTGGTGCAACTGACGCGCAAGCGCACCAGGGAAAGCCTGGAACAGACTCTGTGCGAACCCTGTCCGTCCTGCCAGGGGCGCGGTACTTTGAAGACTGCCGAGTCCGTGTGCTATGAGATCTTTCGTGAGATTCTGCGAGAAGAGCGAGCCTACAATGCTGAGACCTATGCCGTTCTGGCGTCTCAGTCCGTGGTCGACCGATTGCTCGACGAAGAGTCGGCGGCAGTGGCGGATTTGGAGGAGTTTATCGGCAAGACCATCCGCTTTCAGGTTGAAACGCAGTATTCCCAGGAGCAGTACGATATCGTGCTGATGTGATGCGATGGCGCCGTTTCGCTTGTTGACGCGCTGGCTGTTGACGCTTATCGCAGTGGGGTTGGCCCTGGTCGCACTGCTGCTGGTCGTGGTGCGTCTTTCCTTGGGACAGGTCGACCACCTCCAGCAACGCTTGGTCGATCTTGTCGATCTGCGCTTCAGGGCCGATGCCAGCATTGGTTATCTGGATGGCTCCCTCGAAGGGGTTGATCCTCGCCTGGCGATGGATGACCTGAAACTCAGTGTCGGCACGGGGGTGGAAGAGCAGCCCCTGATCGAAGTCCGTCACGGAGAAGTGCGCCTGGATACTTCGGCCAGCCTGGCCCAAGGGGTGCCAGTGGCGGAGAACCTGCATCTCAGTGGGGTGACGCTGCACCTCTATCAGGATGATGAACAGCGTTGGCGCTGGCCTGATCCTGCCCGAATTCCTCCTGAGTTGATGCCCCAAAGTACCTTTAGCCTGGATCGCATCGACTTCTGGGTCGGTGTGTTGCTGCAACAGCGGGCATGGGTTGACGACCTGAAACTCGTTTTGCACCGCGATGATGGCACTACCGTGATAAAGGCCCCCCGCCTGCTGATCGCCGGTGACGATACCAATACCCATGTGGAGGGGGAAGTCTTCATTGAAGGTCTGGATGGAGAAGCGATTCAGGTGGCGATGAGCCTGGCGCCTGGTCAGGAAGGTGACAAGAGTTTTTCCGCAGCCCTGCAGGGTCGCATGCAGCTCGATAGCTTGGCGGTGTTGTCGCAGCTACTGGGTATCGACCATGTGGTGCGCCTGGATGAAGCGAGTGGTCAGGCTGAGATCTGGGGGCGTTGGGAGCAGGGCCGTCTGGCCGATGCGCGCTTGAATGTCAACGCGCCCAGCCTGGTATTGAATCAGCAGGCACGTCTCCAGGTTCAGGAGGAAGAGGATCCCGGTGTGGCGGGCACTGATACCGTTACCGAGCAGGATGCATCAGAAGCAACAGAAGAAGTCGTGTTGCCTCCTGAGGGGATTGTCTTTACCAATGCCCAGTTGCGTGCACAGTGGCTGCGTCGTGGAGCAGAGGATTGGGAGGCATGGGTAGAAGGTCACTCCGAACATGTGGAGTGGACGGGAAGTGATGGCCAGGAAGCTCCAGAAGGCAAGCCCGTACCACGTCATTGGCATATCATGAGCCGTTCTGATGGCTGGTGGGCCAATGCCTCGGGGTTCGAGCTGGCTGCGCTAGCCCAATGGCGCGAGCGAGTAAGGCTGCCGGAAGGGCTGGAGAGAGCTGTGGATGCCCTCAAGCCTAGAGGGCAGGTGACGGGGCTGGGCTTCGGACGACTTGATGGGGAGTGGAAGGCCCGGGTAGCGGCTACCCAGGTAGAAGTCGATCCGTGGGAAAGTGCTCCTGGAGGAGGCCCTCTGGATATATGGGTAGAGTCCGAGGGAACCCGAGGGCATGTTGACTTCGTGGATAGTGGCTCGGCACAGATGTCTTTTCCTGAGATCTTTCCTGAGCCACTGGCGCTGGACTATGCCAAGGGGCAAGTCGGGTGGTCCTATGACGGGCCGCGTACCTTCGTCAGTGGGCGAGATCTCCAGGTCGGTTGGCGTGATGCCAAAGTGGACGGCAATTTTGGCCTTGCCTTGGCCGAAGATCAGCGGGGAGGGTTCGGTCTTACTCTCCAGCTGCACGATGTTGATGCCGTCAAGCATCCTCTGGCCGATTGGTTGCCGTTGACCTTGTTGCGCCAGAAGGTGAGTGGTGAACTCACCGATTGGCTGACCAGCGGTCTGGCAGGGAGAGTGCCCGAGGGCAGCCTGCGTATCCACGTACCATTGCGTGAACAGGGCTCGTTGGCAGGGGCGAAGCTGGACCCCAGTCTGGAGTTGAACCTGGATGTCGTCGATGGACGCCTGCCTTATGCCGAAGGTTGGCCGGCATTGACCCATGTCAGCGGCCGCCTGTCCCTGGAAGACGAAAATCTTGAGGCTGATGTGGCACATGCCGAGAGCCACGGGGTCAAGGTCAAGGACGCCAAGGTTAAACTGACTGACGGGATACTGCATGTCGATGGCCCCTTGTCGGCATCACTTGATGACACCTTGTCGTTTCTGGCGGCCATGCCGGTGGATGGGGCCGAAGTGGCCGAGAGCTGGCGTGCTGAAGGCAACATGAACGGTACACTGGCATTGCGCCTTCCCATGGATGACATCGATGCACTGGAGTTGACAGTGGATTCCCAGGCGCAGGCATCCAAGGTAGAGCACTTGCTGACTGGCCTCTCCATTGACGATGTGTCTGGTCCATTGAAGTGGCAGCAGCGAGGCGAAAACGGCGGCATGCAGGGGCGTCTGCAAGGTCGCATGTTGGGTGGTCAGGTGCGTGCCGAGATGGATGGTGGTGATGTCATCGACTTTTCTGGCCGCAGTGATGCAAGTGAGCTGAGTGCCTGGGGAGGGTTGCCTGCCGGCAGCCTGATATCCGGCATCTTTCCCTGGCAGGGACAGTTCGATATTGAACAGCGCCAGTTGACGATCGACAGTGCTCTGGAGGGGCTGGGTATTGCGCTGCCTGCGCCGTTGGGCAAGAGCGCCAATGCCTCGAAGGCATTTCACCTGGATGTGGCCTTGAGAGATTCCGGCACCCAGTTGTCTGGTGCCCTGGGTGACCAGATTGGCATGCGTTGGCGTGAGCTGGAAGGCCAAGGCACTCAGCGTAGCCAGGGCCAGATATGGGTAGGACGCTCAGTGCCGCAGGCCTGGCCTTCATCGCCGGGATGGTCGGTATTGGCCTCATTGCCACGCCTTGACCTCAGTGCCTGGAGTGACGCCCTCAAGCCAGTGCTCTCTGGTGTGGATGCTTCAGCAGGTGGTGGCATGCCGCCTGTCAATCGACTGCACGCCGATACGCAATGTCTCAGTACCGGTACTCGTTGCCTCGGTTCGTTGTCACTGGATGCAGAACCTCATGGCCGAAACTGGCAAGTAACATTGGACGGCAGCCTGCTTGCCGGGCGCATTGACTACCAGCAAGGTGTCCTGCAGCCCCTGGATATTCATCTCCAGCGACTGAACCTGGATGACCTGATGGCTGAGGCGTCGGCGTCAGAGAAGGCTCCGATCAGTGGCTCAGTGGGGTCCGTGTATAGTGAGCTGGACCTGGGCGTGGATCCTGAGCCATATGCTCGTCGTCTGGGGGACTTGCCTCCAGGCAAGCTGGTCGTCGACAACATTGAGCGCCAGGGCAAGACCTTTGGTCCTTTCGTTGGCGAGTGGCGAGCCAGCAATGAGCGATTGTCGCTGGAACCACTGTCACTCGAACTCGGTGAGCTGACGGCCAGGGGCTCCATGATCTGGGAAGCTTCCGGCAGCAGCGACAGCCTGACACGGTCGCGTCTGGCCATTGATGGCGGTGATCCGGGAACGGCCCTGAAGGCACTGGGTCAGGCCGAGGCGGTACGCAGCAAGAAACTCCGGGTAGATAGCCAGTTGGCGTGGCCTGGGGCGCCTTGGCAGTTCGCCCTGGCGAATTCTCGGGGTAACTTGAGTGTAGACATGCAGGATGGCTCATTCGTCAACATCAATGCTCCTTCGGCCAAGGTCATTGGCCTGCTCAATGTCGATAACCTGCTGCGCCGCCTGCGCCTGGATTTTTCCGATGTGACACGCTCAGGCACGGCTTTCGACAGTGTCAAGGGAGCAGCAACCCTGTATGGTGGAGTATTGGAAACACAGGGACCCATCAAGATCAATGGGCCGGCCACCGACTTCACCCTAGAGGGCAATGCTGACCTGGCTCAGCGCCAGTTGGACCTGTCTCTGGGGGTCACCGTGCCGGTAAGCAACAATCTGCCCCTGGCTGCCGTGGTTGCCGGAGCGCCTCTGGTGGGCGGCGCCCTTTATGTGGCTGACATGATTCTTGGTGACGTCATCGACCGGGTGACGCGCATTCACTATCAGGTGCAGGGTCCCTGGACTGCACCACAGATTTCTCTGGAAAGTGCTCAATGACAGTTGAACGAACAACCTTCGACGAAGCAGTAGAAACACTGCTTGCCCCAGGTGGACTCGATCTGGACGCTCTCGATAGCGGCATTCGCCATGCTCTCGGTCCGGGAATCGATTACGCCGATCTTTACTTTCAGCGCGCCTGGAACGAGAGCTGGGTTCTGGAAGATGGCGAAGTGAAGGAAGCCAGCTACAACATCGACGGTGGTGTCGGTGTGCGTGCCATGGCCGGGGAAAAGACAGGTTTTGCCTATTCCAACCAGATCAATGCAGAGGCGCTGGCCGAGACGGGAAAAACCGCTGCAGGCATCGTGCGCAGTGGCAGCCTTCTAGACCAGGCTCCGCGCATCCAGGTGGGATATACCCCTCGCTATGCGGGCATCGACCCGTTGTCCGGCCTGTCCGCTGAAGACAAGGTGGCCATGCTCAAGCTGGCCGACAAGGTCGCTCGTGCAGCCGATCCTGCCGTCACGCAGGTCAGCGCTTCCCTGAGCAGCCTCTATGAAGTGGTGCTGGTGACGGCCAGCGATGGCACTCTGGCTGCCGATATTCGTCCTCTGGTGCGCTTCAATGTCAGTGTGATTGCAGTTCGCAATGGACGGCGCGAGCGTGGCAGTGCAGGTGGGGGCGGGCGATATCCCATGGCGCGTCTGCGCGATGAAGGTGCAGCCGAGACCTTTGCCAAGGAAGCCGTGCGCCAGGCACTGGTCAATCTGGAGGCCATCGACGCGCCTGCTGGACAGATGCCGGTGGTGTTGGGGGCTGGCTGGCCAGGCATTCTGTTGCACGAAGCCGTGGGGCATGGCCTGGAAGGCGATTTCAACCGCAAGGGCAGTTCTGCGTTTGCCGGTCGTATTGGTCAGCGTGTTGCGGCACCAGGGGTCACGGTGGTCGATGATGGCACCCTGACCGACCGTCGCGGTTCGCTGTCAGTGGATGATGAAGGTACGCCGAGCCAGTGCACCGTGTTGATCGAAGACGGCATCCTCACTGGCTACATGCAGGACAAGCTCAATGCGCGCCTGATGGGTATGCAGCCGACTGGTAACGCTCGTCGTGAATCCTTTGCCCACATGCCGATGCCGCGTATGACCAATACGTATATGCGTGCCGGCAAGGATGATCCGCAAGACATCATCAAGAGTGTGTCCAAGGGGCTCTATGCGGTGAGTTTTGGCGGCGGACAAGTGGATATCACTTCCGGCAAGTTCGTGTTCTCGGCCAGTGAAGCGTATTTGATCGAGGATGGCAAGATCACGACGCCGGTGAAAGGGGCCACGTTGATTGGCAATGGTCCAGAGGCCATGGGGCGGGTTTCCATGATCGGCCACGACATGGCGCTGGATACAGGAATTGGTGTCTGTGGCAAGGAAGGCCAGGGCGTGCCCGTAGGAGTTGGACAGCCCACGCTGAAACTGGATGAGCTGACTGTCGGCGGGACACAGTCGTAGGCTGATGCACGAGCTACGAGCTACGAGCTACGAGCTACGAGCTACGAGCTACGAGCTACGAGCTACGAGGCCCGTAGCTCGTAGCAGGCGGTTATAGACCGGCAGTATCGCGCATCAACTTGAACAGTCGTTTCTGGTTGGTTGGCGGCTTGTTCTGCTCGCGTTCCTTGCGGGCGTTGCGAATCAGTTGGCGCAGAGCTTGGCGGTCGGTATCCGGATATTCAGCGAGGAAGGCTTCCACGGCCTCATCGCCTTCTTCAATCAGGCGGTCGCGCCACTTTTCCAGGCGCGCGAAGGCATGTTCGCGATGGACCTGGGTTTGCTCGATCTCGTCGAATATTGCCTGAATGCCTTCGAGGTCTTCCTTGCGCATGAGCTTGCCGACGTACTGCATATGGCGCCGGCGAGCCTCGCGAGCGCGAATACGATCGGTTTCTTCGATGGCGCGCTTGAATTCGTCGGACAGCGGGAAACGTTCGCGCTCGGCTGGCTTCATGGCAATGAAGCGTTCGCCAAGCTCCTGCAGTTCATGCATTTCGCGCTTGAGCTGAGACTTGCTGGGGCGCTCATCGATAGTGGAGCGATCATCCTGGTTCATACCGGGTCCCTGGGTAAAGATACGGGGGAAATGAAATGGCCCCAAGTATACCAGCCGCACGGCCCGAGGGTGGAAATGCCAGGCAAGCACCGGCAAGCTGCTTTGTATGGGGCATTGTGGTCATGCCATTAGCCGCCGGGCGACAACAGATTGATGGGGCCGGAATAACCGGCCATGACAGGAGATGATTCATGACACAGGCGTTCGATGCCAAGGCGCAACAGCAGACGCTGGAAGACCGTGCCCAGAAAGCGTTGGAATTGGCCAGGCGCTTGGGGGCCGATGCTTGCGAAGTAGGTGCCAGCGTCGATCAGGGGATTGGTATCAGCGTACGCGAAGGCGATGTGGAGTCCGTGGAGTTATCGCGAGACCAAGGTATTGCCGTAACCGTCTACGTTGGCAAGCGCAAGGGTAGCGCTTCGTCCAGCGATGCCAATGATGCTTCCATTCAGAGCGTGGTGGAGCGTGCTCTGTCCATCGCCCGTTATACCGGTGAGGACTCGGCGGCAGGACTTGCCGATGCAGAGCTGATGGCGACAGAGTTTCCTGACCTGGATGTTCACCATCCATGGGAGCTGAGTACCGAACAGGCCGTCGAGCTGGCGCTTGCGTGCGAGAGTGCAGGGCTTGGCCAGGAAGGTATTCGCAGTTCCGATGGCGCTAGCCTGTCCAGTGGTGAAGGCGTGCGTGTCTATGCCAATAGCCATGGCTTTCTCGGTAGCCAGGCAGGTAGCCGTCACTCGTTGTCCTGCATGTTGATCGCAGAGAACGGCAATGGCATGCAGCGAGACTACGACTACACCAGCAGCCGCGACCCCAAGGAGTTGTGGACTCCTGAAACTGTTGGTCGCAATGCCGCCGAACGCACTTTGCGTCGCCTTGGGGGGCGGCGCCCTGCAACGGGCCGTTTCCCGGTCTTGTTTGATCCCAGCATGGCGAGCGGCCTGGTTGGGCACTTGATGTCCGCTATCTCCGGTGGTGCCATTTACCGGGATGCCTCCTTCCTCTGCGGTCGGCTGGAGGAATCATTGTTTCCTGAGTGGTTCAGCCTCGGGGAGATGCCCATGCTGATGCGTGGTACGGCCAGCAGCCCCTTCGATGGAGATGGTGTCCAGACCCGCGACAACATCTTTATCGATGCCGGCAGGTTGGCCAGTTACATGCTGTCAGCCTACAGTGCGCGTCGCCTGGGGCTGCAAACTACCGGCAATGCAGGGGGGGCGCGCAATGTGCGTATCAATGCGCCACTGCAGAGTCGCGAAGCGCTGTTGTCACGCATGGACCGCGGGATTCTGGTGACGGAGCTGATGGGGCAGGGGGTCAATGGCGTAACGGGAGATTATTCTCGCGGTGCGACTGGCTTCTGGGTCGAGAATGGCAAGATTCAGTACCCGGTGGAAGAGTTCACGATTGCCGGCAACTTGAGTCAGATGTTCTCGGGTCTGGCGGCGATTGGTGACGACATTGATACTCGCGGCAGCATCCATACCGGCAGCTGGTTGATCGATGAGATGACCATCGCTGGCGATTGAAGCCTGTTAGTCTCCTGACAGAATGAACCATCAAGCCCAGCGTTGTTGCCGCTGGGCTTGATGGTTCTGGGCCGTATGTTTCCTGATGAAGGCGTGAGGCACTGGCTCCATGACGTATGTCTACAGCGTACTCCAGGGAGAAGTGCCTTCATGTTCCAGCACTTCCAGGATGATGTTCAACGCGCGCTCCAGGGCATCGCGGCTATCCGGAGAGCCAACGCATAGGCGCAGTGCCTGTGGGGCGGCTTCGCTCCCCGTGCAGAACGGTTCTGGCGTCGCGACACGAACACCAGCTTGATCGAGCAAGGCGTGCACTTCACTGGCGCGTCGGCCTTCTGGCAGAGGTAGCCACAGGTTGGAACCCCGTGCCAGGCCACGTGGGTGATACGCCGCCAGGCGCTGCTGGGCTAGTTTCTGGCGGAACTGGAGTTCTTCCACCTGCCAGTCATGGAGCTGCTGCGCGCGGGGAGAGGCGATCCAGCGACAGGCTGCTTCCACCATCAAAGGGGGTACCATCCAGGATTGGGCGCGCAATGCGCTTCCAAGTCGTTCTCGCAGCACATCCGGCACCTGCAAGGTGCCGACCCGCAATCCTCCTGACAGTAGTTTCGACGTACTGAAGATATGCAGGGTACGTTCGGGTGCCAGGTCTGCCATGGAGGTGCCTCGGTCTGCAGAGGGTACGTACTGAACGCTGTCCTCTATAATCCAGAAGTCGTGCCTCCTGGCGAGCTCAGCCAGTTGGATGCGCCTTTCTTCTGTCAACTGGGCTCCCGTGGGGTTGTTCTGATCCGGGGTGACATAGACCAGGCTGGGTACCTGGCGTTGGCACAAGCGTTCCAGAGCCGCTATGTCCATACCGTATTCATCCAGCGGAATTCCCAGTGTCTTGAGATGTGCGTGACGTGCCGCGCTGTTGAAGCCGGGATAGGTCAAGGCATCGGCAGCCACCAGGTCGCCAGGGCGTGTGAGGATTCTCAGGCAGAGATCGATGCCATGCTGACCCCCCTGGGTCACGATCAATGAGCCAAACACCGGAAATGACAGGTTGTTGAGCCAGGCTGCGAGTGCCTGGCGGTGATGGGGCGTGCCAATGTCCGCTTGATATTCGCCGACTTCCGCAACGGTAGCAGGGTCGCTGGCGATGGAAGCCAATACTTCGCCAAGGCATTGCTGGCGCCAGGGGTGGGGAGGGGCGAAACTCAGGCTCATGTCGATGACGCCATCGCTGCATTCGCGTGGCTGCATGCCAAAGGCTGAGGCAGTGGACGAATCCTGGTCGCGGACATAGGTACCGCTGCCGACCCGAGACTGGACCCAGCCAAGATGATGGGCCTCGTTATAGGCGCGGGTGACGGTGCCGACGGTGACATTCAGCCGATCAGCCAACTGGCGTTGAGGAGGCAGTCTGTCTCCGGGGCTCAATTCGCCTGCTTCGATGGCCTTGCCGATGGACTCTGCAATCTGGCGATAGCGAGGAATGGCCTTGGCATCAGGCGCTGAAGCACCAAATTCCGGGACCCAGATTGTCATGGTGACAATAAAACCTTTGACGTAAAAATTGTACTCATTATGCTCAATATTCAGCGCTATTGATAGGCGTAGATATGTAAATTGTAGGGGTTTAATTCTAGAAAAGGTTGAGGAGACCGTTATGGAAGACTGGGCATTCCTGGTTCCCGCCGCGCTGTTCATGGTCTCCATGACCATCACTCCGGGACCCAACAATGTCATGCTCACGGCATCCGGGGCGAATTACGGTTTCATGCGTACGTTGCCGCACTTGTTTGGCATTCTGGCTGGCTGCTTTGTCTTGTTCGCCAGCATTGCCTTGGGGCTGGGCGTCGTGTTCGAGCGTTATCCCGCGGTGCAGAGCGTGCTCAAGGTAGTAGGCAGTGTGTATTTGCTGTATCTGGCCTGGAAGATCGCCACAGCCCCACCGCCTCAATTCAGAACGGAAGGTGCTCGCCCTTTGGACTTCTGGCAGGCAGCCGCTTTTCAGTTCGCAAATCCCAAGGCTTGGGTGATGGGAATTGCGCTGATGGCAGGGTTTTTACCAGAATCCGGTAACCCGTGGCTGAATGCGCTGTTGCTGGCAGGAGTGGCGGAATTGGTGGGCTTGCCCTGTATTGCACTGTGGGCGGGATTTGGTACGGCAATTGGCAGAGTGCTCAAGTCAGCCACCAGCTGGCGCTGGTTCAATGGCACCATGGGCGCCATGACGGCAGCCTGTGTGGTGATGATCCTGGGCTAGGCCAGTAGGGAGGCCGTTGTGAACTATGGCTAGAAACTCCCATAAAGCAGCCGGTGCGATGTTGCGCCGGCTGCGAAATATTTAGTGCTAAGGGTTCAGTAATTGGAAGTGAAACACCTGGCCGGAGCCATCTTGGGCATGGTGACAATAGCGGTCATCCCCTTGCCATTGAACTGATAGCGACCATCGGCAGAAACATAGTCCATTGCCATACCTGAAGCGCCATTTTGCGGCGCAAGCTCGATGCTTTGCCCATGACCGTTGAGATGCATCGTCGCTGTTTCCGGGGCCGTGAATTCCATGGTGAAGACACTGCCGCTGTCACAGGTGTAGATGGCAGTTCTTGCATTGAAGGTGTTGGTTTGGGCCAGTGTCGTCTGGGGCTTTGCGGCGGACTTTGTCTCTTGACGAGCATCGGATTGGCCCCCAGCGCAGCCTGCGAGGGTAATGGTCAGGGCAGTGGCAGCAAGCCAAGCGATTTTCATGCAGTGTCTCTCCTTGAGAAAGCGCCAAGACAAAATTCAGGCAACCACCTTGGGTGGCCGCGACATTCTAACCGATTCGATGGAAGTTCCGAATTCTGCTTGATTATCTGCCTCAGGGAAACGCTGTCGCATTCCAGGCTTCCCTGAGATGGGGGCTATCAACAAAAGCGCATGAGTTGCCGGTCAGCGGCTGGAAAGGGCGACTCCTGCCTTGGAGCGATTGGGGCGATTGATGGTGCGCGTCATCCAGTCACCTACTGCTGCGATGCGTTCCAGGTCCACACTGCACTGAATGCCCAGACCCTTGAGCAGATAGACCACATCTTCGGTAGCCACATTACCTGCAGCACCCTTGGCGTAGGGGCAGCCCCCAAGGCCTGCCACAGAACTGTCCACGACAGCCACTCCTTCTTCGAGCACTGCCATCAGGTTGGCCAATGCCTGGCCATAGGTATCGTGGAAGTGTGCGGCCAGGCGCTCCATGGGGACCTCCCTGGCCACGGCTTCGAGCATGCGCTTGGCCTTGAGCGGGGTTCCGGTACCGATGGTGTCGCCCAGCGAGACTTCATAACAGCCCATGTCATCCAAGGCTCTGGTCACCTGGGCGACCATGGCAGGAGAGATTTCTCCTTCGTAGGGACAGCCGAGCACGCAGGAGACATAGCCGCGCACTCGTACGCCTTCGGCACGTGCACGTTCGACAACCGGTGCGAAGCGCTCCAGAGACTCGGCGATGGAGCAGTTGATATTCTTCTGCGAGAACGATTCGGATGCGGCGCCGAATACCGCGACTTCCTGAACCCCTGAGGCGAGGGCTTCTTCCAGGCCTTTCAGGTTTGGGGTCAGCGCGGAATAGTTGATGTCTGGGCGACCCTTGCCTTCATGCATCAAGGCTCGCATGACCTGGCTGTGGTCGGCCATCTGTGGTACCCATTTGGGTGATACAAAACTGGCCGCTTCAATATGGGTATGGCCGGCATCGGCCAGGCGCTCGATCAGCTCCAGCTTGATCTCGGTGGAAATCGGCTCAGGTTCATTCTGTAAACCGTCGCGAGGACCGACTTCGACCAGGCGCACAGAAGCGGGTAGGGCCATGAGGGGCTCCTTTTCAATATTGTTGAATCATCAATCTGTTTCGGCAGCAGAGAAGTCGAGCAGTACATCACCCTGACCTACTGTATCACCAGCCTGGAAGTGGAAGCTTTCCACACTTCCATCGACTGGGGCAGTCAGGGTGTGCTCCATCTTCATGGCTTCCATTACCATCAAGGCATCACCCTTGGCCACGGATTTGCCGGGTTCTACCAGCAGCGCGACCACGGTACCGTGCATGGGGGCCGTCAGTGTCGATTCCTCTTCATGCTGGCCGTGGTCAATCGTGTCGATACGGCGCCAGAACAGGCGGACTTCGCCCTGCATCCCGGGTGAGAGCGGGGTGGTCAGCACGATCTCATTACCATCGCGGCGAGCCAACATGCGATGACGGTGTCCATCCAGAGTGATCGCGACAGCATCTCCAGACAGCGTGGTCAGGCAGGCCGAGTGGGTCGACATCTCCTGGTCGGCAGGCGTCACCTTGAGCTGCCATGCGCTATCGCTGGGGTGGTAGCTGCCTTCAACCAAGGCGCGGGATGCCGGGTTCTTGGTCATGCCTTCCTTGGGGTCGCAAAGGAAGATGCGAATGCGACGAGGACCATTGATCCGGAAACCATCGTGACGGTCCCAGGGAGAGGTGCTTTCGCACTCTCGAGCCAACTGATGCAACGCGATCAGGGCGGCGGACGCCAGGCTATCGCGGGACAGGCCATGGGCGGCGAACAGGCTGTCTTCATGGCGCTCGATAAAACGAGTATCCAGCTCGGCTGCATGAAAGGCTGGATGGCTGGCCAAGCGCATCAAGAAGCCTCGGTTGGTCACGACGCCTTGTACATCCAGTGCGGCCAGGGCGCGGTTGAGCGTAGCCAGGGCGGCGCTGCGGTCAGGGCCATGGACGATCAGCTTTGCCAGCATCGGGTCGTAGTGCATGGAAACGCTATCACCGCTTTCCACACCACTATCCAGGCGTACCTGTTCAGGCAACAGGGAAGCCCCCTCGAGATCCAGTCTGAAGCGGCGTAGCTGTCCCGTGGCCGGCAGGAAATCATTGTCAGGATCTTCTGCATAGAGACGGGCTTCAAAACTGTGGCCCTTGATGGCCAGTTCCTCCTGGCTGAGTGGCAGTGGTTCTCCCATGGCAATGCGTAGTTGCCACTCGACCAGGTCCTGTCCCGTGATCATTTCGGTGACAGGGTGCTCCACCTGGAGACGAGTATTCATCTCCATGAAATAGAACTGCTGGTCTGCATCGAGAAGAAATTCCACTGTACCTGCGCCGACATAGCCTATCTCTCGGGCCGCGCGTACCGCAGCCTCGCCCATGTCACGGCGCAGATCCTCGCTCATGCCCGGGGCAGGAGCTTCTTCGAGTACTTTCTGGTGACGGCGTTGCACGCTGCAATCACGCTCGAACAGATAGACACCATTGCCCTGGGTGTCACAGAACACCTGAACTTCCACGTGACGTGGCTGTGTCAGATATTTCTCGATCAACATGCGATCGTCACCAAAGGCGGCAAGCGACTCCCGGCGACAGCCTTCTAGAGCGGCCTGGAAGGCAGCAGAGGTCTCGACGACGCGCATGCCTTTTCCACCGCCACCCGCGCTGGCCTTGAGCAATACGGGATAGCCCATCCTGTCGGCCTCGGCCTTGAGCAGGGCATCCTCCTGATTGTCTCCATGATATCCCGGGACCAACGGCACCCCGGCTTGGGTCATGCGTGTCTTGGCTGCGGATTTATCTCCCATGGCAGCAATCGCAGAAGCGGGAGGCCCGACGAAGACAATGTCGGCATCGTCGCATGCGTGTACGAAACCACCGTTTTCGGAAAGGAAGCCGTAGCCCGGATGGATGGCTTCGGCACCACTGCGGCGGGCGGCATCGATGACCTTGTTCACATCCAGGTAGCTTTCGCGGGCAGCGGCAGGCCCAAGCCGGATAGCTTCGTCCGCTTCACGTACGTGAAGGGCATTGGCATCGGCATCGGAATATACCGCCACGGTTCGCAGGCCCAGTCGTCGGGCGGTTCGCATCACACGACAGGCAATTTCACCGCGGTTGGCAATCAGCAGCGTATCGAAACGCCGGCTCTTGATGTGGTCACTGGCGCCGTTGGTGGAGGAAGGTCTCATGAGCGGCGCTCCTTATTGTTGCGGACGTTTTTGTGATGGAGAAATATCGATGGTCCAAGAGGGGCGACGCTTGTCGAAAAAACTGGCCAGCCCTTTTTGGCCCTCGTCACTGACGCGCAATTGACTGATGACGCGGCAGGTGTGTTCGCGAGTCTCATCGCTGTCCGGAGCTCTGGCCACTACCGAGAGCAGGTCCTTGGTGGCACGGCTGGCCTGGGGTGATGTGGCGAGAAGGGTGTCGAGCATGCCATCCACGGCAGTGTCGAGCTCATCCAGTGCTACGACCTGATGGGCCAAGCCCAGCTTCTGGGCCGTCTCAGCATTGATGACTTCTGCTGTCAGTGCATACCGTCGCATCTGGCGAGAGCCAATGGCACGCTGTACATAAGGGCTGATGACGGCCGGTGACAGGCCGATACGGACTTCGGAGAGGCAGAATTTCGCACAGTCGGCAGCGATGACGATATCGCAGCAGGCGGCAAGGCCGACAGCTCCGCCAAAGGCGGCTCCCTGGACTCGTGCAATGGTCGGGCAGGGGAGCGTATCAAGGCCGTGCATCAGGGCAGACAGCTTGCGTGAGTCGGCCAGATTGTCTTCAACATCATAGTCGACCATGCGCTTCATCCAGTTCAGGTCGGCTCCAGCAGAAAAGCTCTTGCCAGTGGAGCCCAACACCACGACGCGAACTTCGCTACGTAGTGCTGCTTCAGCGAGGCTGACCAGATGCTGGTTCAGTTCCTCGATCAGCACATCATCAAAAGCGTTATGAACCTTGGGACGGGCCAAGGTCAGGTAGGCCACACCACGTTCATCGATACGCAGTTGTGAAAGGGAGCTGTCAGGCATCTTGGACCTCTGTCGAATAACGTTGGGCGCTACATGCGGAACACGCCGAAGCGGGTCTCTTCGATGTCGGCATTCATGGCGGCGGCCAGGGACAAGCCAAGGACATCCCGAGTCTGGGCCGGATCGATGACACCGTCATCCCATAGGCGTGCGCTGGCATAGGTCGGGTGTCCTTGGTGTTCATACTGGTCGCGAGTCGGTTGCTTGAAGGCTTCCTCCTGCTCTGCAGACCAGCTCTCACCGGACCGTTCGATCTGTTCACGCTTGACCTGGGCCAGCACCCCTGCGGCTTGTTCGCCTCCCATGACCGAGATGCGAGCGTTGGGCCACATGAACAGCAGGTGAGGGTCGTAGGCACGCCCGCACATACCATAGTTGCCTGCACCAAAACTGCCGCCAATCAGCACGGTGTACTTGGGGACCTTGGCGCAGGCCACTGCAGTAACCAGTTTGGCGCCATGCTTGGCAATGCCTTCGTGTTCGTACTTGGAACCGACCATGAAGCCGGTGATGTTCTGCAGGAATACCAAGGGAATTCTGCGCTGGGCGCAGAGTTCGATGAAGTGAGCCCCTTTGACGGCGCTTTCCGAGAACAGCACGCCGTTGTTGGCGATGATGCCTACAGGATAGCCGTGAATATGGGCAAATCCGGTGACCAGAGTGTCGCCGTAGTAGCGCTTGAACTCATCGAATTCAGAGTCGTCGACGATACGAGCGATGACTTCGCGTACATCAAAGGGCTTTTTCAGATCGGTGCCGACGATGCCGTAGAGCTCTTCGGGGGCGAACCTGGGAGGACGAGGTTCCGCCATCTTCAAAGATCCGCGCTTTTGCCAGTTGAGGCGTGCGACACAGCGGCGGGCCAGCTGCAGGGCATGAGCATCGTTATCGGCCAGGTGATCGGCTACGCCGCTGATGCGAGTGTGTACGTCCGCTCCACCAAGATCTTCAGCGCTGATATTCTCGCCGGTGGCCGCTTTTACCAGAGGCGGCCCACCGAGGAAGATGGTGCCTTGCTGTCTGACGATGATTGACTCGTCGGCCATGGCTGGCACATAAGCACCGCCTGCAGTGCACGAGCCCATGACGACGGCAATCTGCGGTATTCCCTCTGCCGACAGCGTTGCCTGGTTATAGAAGATACGGCCGAAATGATCACGGTCGGGAAACACTTCGTCCTGGCGTGGCAGGAAAGCACCCCCGGAGTCCACCAGGTAAACGCAGGGCAGGCGATGCTTGCGGGCAATCTCCTGGGCACGCAAGTGCTTTTTCACGGTCATGGGGAAGTAGGTGCCGCCCTTGACCGTGGCATCGTTGGCAACAATCATGCACTCCACGCCACTGACACGACCGATGCCCGTGATGATGCCGGCAGCAGGCACATCGGTGTCGTACATGTCGCGGGCGGCCAGGGCAGAGAATTCGAGGAATGGCGAACCTTCATCGATCAAGTGATCGATACGATCACGCACGAACAGCTTGCCGCGTGATTCATGGCGCTGTCGGGCCTTTTCTCCGCCGCCCTGGCGGATGGCATCGGTCAAGGACAGGAGCTTATCGACTTCGGCACGCATGGTGGCGTCCTTGGTCTGAAAGTCCTGGGAGCGCGTATTGATACGAGTATCCAGAATCGCCATAGGATCACCGTGATTCGTTGAACAGTTCACGACCGATCAGCATGCGGCGGATCTCGCTGGTTCCTGCGCCGATCTCGTAGAGCTTGGCATCGCGCAACAGGCGGCCTGTGGGGAATTCATTGATATAGCCATTGCCGCCAAGTAACTGGATGGCATCAAGGGCAACCTGGGTCGCTTTTTCCGCGCAGTAGAGAATGACGCCGGCGGCATCCTTGCGCGAACTCTGGCCTCGGTCGCAGGCAGCGGCAACGGTGTAGAGATAGGCGCGGCAAGCATTCAGTGTGGTGTACATATCAGCCAGCTTGCCCTGGACCAGTTGGAACTCACCAATAGATTGGTTGAACTGCTTGCGTTCGTGGATATAGGGCACGACCACATCCATGGCAGCCTGCATGATACCGATGGGGCCTGCTGCCAATACGGTGCGCTCGAAGTCGAGGCCACTCATCAGCACGCGCACGCCTCTGTTCACTTCACCAAGAACATTTTCAGTCGGAACTTCGCAGTCTTCGAAGACCAGTTCACAGGTATTGGAGCCACGCATGCCCAGCTTGTCGAGCTTCTGAGCGGTGGAGAACCCCTTGAAGCCTTTTTCGATGATGAAGGCCGTAATGCCCTTGGAGCCCGCTTCCGGGTCGGTCTTGGCATATACGACCAGTACATCGGCATCAGGACCATTGGTAATCCACATCTTGTTGCCGTTGAGGATGTAGCGGTCGCCATCCTTGCGCGCACGCAGTTTCATGGAAACGACGTCAGAACCGGCGCCAGGCTCCGACATGGCCAGGGCGCCCACATGCTCGCCACTGATCAGTTTCGGTAGGTACTTGGCTTTCTGTTCGGGGCTGGCATTGAGTTTGATCTGGTTGACGCAAAGGTTGGAGTGAGCGCCGTAGGACAGGGCAACCGAAGCGCTGGCACGTGAGATTTCTTCCATGGCGATGCAATGGGCCAGATAGCCCATGCCGCTGCCTCCATCTTCTTCAGGGACCGTGATGCCCAGTAGTCCCATGTCGCCAAATTTCTGCCATAGATCATTGGGGAACTCGTTGTTGGCATCGATCTCGGCAGCGCGTGGCGCAATCTCGCCTCGGGCGAAGGCATTGACTTGATCGCGCAGCATGACCAGGGTCTCGTCCAGGCCAAAGTCCATGGGGGTGTAGGGGCTGTGCATGGCAGACACCATATGACGGTAAGGAGTAGTGAACACAGCCTAGAAAAGGTTGACGTTAACGTAAAGTGCAACTTTGCTTGCTTGTACTAAAGTCGGATGATGGTCTGCTGCATCGCGAAAAATGACGTATGGAAACGCTTGCTCTGAGTCCGTTGGCAAACGGAGCCAGGGCTGAAAAATGGCCAGCAGAAAGCTGGCCACCAGAGATCTCATTTGTTCGTTGCGGCATTCGGAAAGAACAGCTGCTCGCCTTTTACCCTGAAGTCGGCAATCGCTTGTTGGCCTTCATCCGATAGCAGCCATTGGTGCCATTGGGCGGCCAGGTCATGCTTGAGGTGAGGATACTTGTCGGGAGACATCAACAGGCTGCCATACTGGTTGAACAGGGCCTCGTCTCCGGCGTAGAGCAGCTCCAGGTTCTGGCGGTTATCGAAGGATACCCAGGTGGCACGATCAGACAAGGTGTAGGCATCCATGGCAGCGGCAGTGTTGAGTGTGGCGCCCATGCCGCTGCCGAGTTCTCGATACCATTCGCCATGTGGTTGGATACCTGCTGCTTCCCATAGCCGCAATTCGGCGCGGTTGGTTCCGCTGTCGTCGCCGCGTGAAGCAAAAGGTGCTTCGCTATCGGCAATGCGTGCCAGGGCATCCGTGGCGCTTTGCGCACTGTGGACGTCCGCAGGATCATCCTTGGGACCAATCAGCACGAAGTCGTTGTACATCACGTCATCACGTTGCGTGGCGTAACCTTCTGCAACGAACGACTCTTCTGCGGTCTTGTCGTGAACCAGCAAACTGTCTGCATCTCCGCGGCGAGCCATTTCGAAAGCCTGGCCGGTACCCACTGCCACGACATGGACATCAATACCACTGGCCTCCTTGAATTGGGGCAGGATGTCATCGAACAACCCTGAGTTTTCCGTGGACGTGGTGGAGGCCAGGGTAATGAAAGGTGCTTCTGCCGATGCGGGTTCTTCTGCGAGTGCAGGCGTGATGAGTGTTGCAACCAGGGACGTGCCGAGCAGTGCAGATAGCCATGTATTTGTTACGGTTTTCGTCATGTTATGGCGCTTCCTTTGGGTTGGAGTTCAAGACAATGCAGCGTCTTGCTCGCTAAATGAAAATTATGCTCGTCACTGAGCCTAGTCCATCAGTTCCCCTTGGATGAAAGCTCTGGCCTGTTTGGTTTCAGGGTTGTTGAAGAATGTGTCGGCAGGAGAGTGTTCCAGTAATTTGCCATGGTGGAGGAAGATGACGTCATCAGCCAGGCGGCGTGCCTGGTGCAGGTCGTGGCTACTCATGACAATGCGTACGCCGGCATGATGAAAGGTATTGATGGCGTCTTCGATCGCACGAATAGCGGCTGGGTCAAGCGCCGAGGTGGGTTCGTCGAGAAAGAGGACTTCGGGCTCCAGCAGCCAGGCACGAGCCAGGGCCAGGCGCTGTTGCTCTCCTCCGGAAAGCACTCTGGCAGGTCGTCTGGTGACGCTTGCCAGGCCAAAGTGTTCAAGAGCCTCCATGGCACGCTGACGGCGCCTGTTGCGAGGGCATCCTTGCACCGCCAGCGCGTATTCAAGATTAGCCCGAGCAGAGCGACGCAGTAGAACGGGATGTTGAAATACCATGGCCTGTCGGGGCACATGCCCACACCAGTGCAGGTGGCCTGTAGATGGCTTGACTAGGCCATGAGCCAAGCGCATCAACAGGCTCTTGCCTGCTCCATTGGGTCCCATCACCAAGGTTCGGTGGTTGCCCTCCAACTGCAGGGACAGAGGGCCCAGCAGCACCTGGCCTGCCGCCTGGCATGTCACGTCATGGAAGTGCAGGCGTGACATACACGTTGGATGGGCAAGAGACAGGCTGGTCATCCAAGGCTCCTTTTTGTGCCTTCACCGATCAAGTAGGCCATGCCGTTCAACAACGCCACGAGCAGCATCAAGACCAAGCCCAGGCCAAGTGCCAGGGCCAGATTTCCCTTGCTCGTCTCGAGCACGATGGCGGTGGTCATGACGCGAGTCACTCCGTCGATGTTGCCACCGACGATCATGACCGCGCCGACTTCGGCACTTGCACGGCCAAGGCCGGCGAGGATGACGGTGATCAAGGCCAGGCGAGCATCCCAGAGTAAGGTGGGGATGCGTCGGGCCCTGGAAACGCTCATGGAACTGAGTTGTTCGGCATACTCGCCATGCAATTCCTCAATGCGCTGACGCGTCAGAGAGACCAGAATCGGTAGTATCAGAATGACTTGTGCAACGACCATGGCCGTGGGCGTGAACAGCAGGCCGAACTCGCCAAGAGGACCTGCACGGGAAAACAGCAGGTAAACACTCAGGCCGGCGACGACGGGAGGCAGGCCCATCAGGGCATTGAACACCACAATGAGGATTGCGCGACCTGGAAAGTGATAAAGCGCCAGGGCTGCGCCCAGCGGCAGGCCAATGAAGGCGGCAATGGTCACTGCGCTCAAGGATACGCGCAGGGATAGGCTGACAATGGCAAGCAGCTCCGGATCGAAGTTGGCGATCAGCTGCAAGGCGGTGATGAAGGCGGAATCACTCATGTCATTCAATATGCTGAGAGGCGCGAAAAAGTGCAATGAGAGAGATGAAAACGCACTCAAAAGAAGTACAAGGTAGCGCTATGGGCGAGGTAGAGGAATCGGCATGAATACCCACAAGGTAGATGACTGGAAACATGAGCATGTCTTCGATCAAGATCAGGTGAGAGCGGGAGAGCGCCGGACGTTGATCGTGGTGGTGCTGACGCTGGTGACCATGGTCGTCGAGATCGTTGCCGGCGTGAGTTATGGGTCCATGGCGCTATTGGCTGATGGCCTGCACATGGGGTCGCACGCTACAGCGTTGAGCATTTCCGCCTTCGCATATATCTATGCCCGTCGTCATGCCCGCGACCGACGGTTCAGCTTCGGTACCGGCAAGGTCAATGCATTGGGCGGGTATACAGGGGCCTTGCTGTTATTCGGCTTTGCCCTGGTCATGGCTGTCGAGAGTGTCTTACGCCTGTTCAACCCGGTCGAGATCGTATTCAACAGTGCGATCCTGGTGGCTGTCATCGGCTTGCTGGTCAATGGTATTTCCGCCTGGATACTGAGCGTGGGTGACCGCCATCATGGGCAGGGGCATTTCCATCATCACACCCATCATCATGATCACTCCCATGCGGGACATGATCACCACGATCATAATCAGCGGTCTGCCTACTTGCATGTGCTGGCGGATGCTCTGACATCCTTCCTGGCGATATTTGCCTTGTTGGCGGCTAAATACCTGGAATGGAACTGGATGGACCCCGCCATGGGGATACTTGGTGCAGTCCTGATCATTCGCTGGGCCATTGGTTTGCTGCGAGATACCAGTGGCGTATTGCTGGATCGACAGGTGAGTGAGTTCGATGCTGAGATTCGCAAGGTCATCGAAAAGGGAGGGGGGGATCGCATCAGTGACCTGCATCTCTGGACCATTGCTCCAGGGTTGCATGCGGGCATCATTGCGTTGGTATCGGATATGCCACAGGCTCCTCATGTCTATCGCGAAAAGATCCAGCAACGCTTTCCTCAATTGGTACATATCACCATTGAAGTGGAGCAGAACCTGGAGCATGACGGACATCGCGAATCCTGGTAAATGCGGCAGGACTTGGGTGTCTGTTGATGGAGACGTCACGTGTCGGTAATGATCGACATGGGGAAAATGATACCAGGCTGGTATTCTACCTCTTTTAGATAATGAGGAATGATCATGCGCAGTATGCCTTTGATCGCTTTGGTGGCCTCGCTACTAGCGCTGGCTGGCTGTAGCTACCACCCTGCACGTATAGATCCTGAGCCGCTGATCATCTTCGGTGATGACCATTATGATGGCCATTCGCGTGGCGGCAATTTCTGTCCGCCAGGGCAGGCCAAGAAGGGTCGTTGTGGCTATTATCACTGACACTTCTGCGGAGCTGATTAATCTTCGTTGAGCCAACGCAGTAGTTTGTGGTGGTGTTCCTGGCCTGTTTTCCGGCACTATTTGATGTACGTCTCTCTGTTGCTGACACTGTAAGTAGCGATTGAGGGACCGTCATGACCGGAGACAGATATTGATGAAACTTTTCTATCATCCCGACCAGGAACGCCATGCGCCGACGCAGTACCTGCGTCGAGGCGCTCTTGTTGCTTCCCCTGAGGGACCACGTCGGGCAGAACTGCTGGCGGAAGGGATTCAGGAACTGGGCCTTTCCCTGAGCACGCCCGCAGAAGTTGATAGTCCCAAGCTCAGGGAGCGCCTGAAGCAAATCCATACGGAACGCTATCTGGATTTTCTCGAAACCATCCATGCTCGCTGGCGCGCGCTTTCCGGCGCTGCCGATTTCGTCACGCCCAGCATTCACCCCTGCGGTGCAGGGAAGCATTATCCAAGGCATCCTGTCGGCCAGGCTGGCTGGCATCTCAATGATTATGCATGCGCAATGAATGCCGATAGCTTTCAGGGCATTCTTGCCAGTGCTGCGACTGCCCAGGCTGCTGCAGAAAGCCTCAATGAGGGAGAAGGCTCGGCTTATGCCCTGTGCCGTCCGCCAGGTCACCATGCCGGTCCAGAGCGCACGGGTGGTTTCTGCTTCATCAACAATGCGGCGTTGGCGGCAACGGTGCTGCGTGAGAAGGTCTCTCAGGTTGCGATCCTGGATATCGATCTGCATCACGGCAATGGTACCCAGGAAATCTTCTACGATCGTGGGGATGTGTGGACCGGATCGCTGCACGTCAATCCTTCTGATTTCTATCCCTACTATTGGGGGACTGAAGAAGAGACAGGTATCGGGCCCGGCAACAGAGCCAATCTCAATGTGCCGTTGGCCGTTGGCAGCGGTCTTGAGGCCTTCCAGGCGGGGCTCGACAAGCTGATCGATTCCATGGCCAGCTTCAGCCCCGATGCGTTGGTGGTGGCGCTGGGGTTGGATACTCACAAGGATGATCCACAGGCGGGCATGAGTCTGGAAACCGAGGACTTCGAGACCATTGGCCGCCAGATTGGTGAATTGGGCATTCCTACGTTGCTTGTGCAGGAAGGTGGACACCCGACAGCGAGCCTCGGCAAGAATCTGGCTGCATTCTTGAATGGGTTTCGTTCTGCCTGACCCTTCCTTGCGGACACCCAAATAAAAACGCCACGGCAAAAGCCGTGGCGTGAAGTTGGCAGGTTTCCTCCCTGGGGCTCCCTCCCGAAGCCCAATCTCCCTTGGCGCTTCCTGCGCCATCGCATCCGTGACGCTCGTGGGGCAGTATCCTTTGCCCAGTGCCTCCTGAAGACACGAGATCATCTTCGCTCAATATGATGACAATGCCATCACGTTATTGTGACAAGAATGTGGCATCCGCCTGGCAGGTGCTTTTCTGGTAAGATCTCTGCCGTTTTCCTCTCCCTTTCCAAACTCGGACGCAAGTGCATATATGAACGCAGTCATACTCGCGGTGCTGGTGATGGTCGGGCTATCACTGGCACGCGTTTCAGTCGTGCTGGCGCTGGTAGTGGGTGCCTTGGTTGGAGGCCTGGCAGGAGGCCTTTCCATCGAGGACACCCTGGCAGCATTCAATGATGGGGTAGGCGGTGGTGCCAAGGTGGCACTGGCCTATGCAACGCTTGGGGCATTTGCAGTGGCGATCTCTCGTTCTGGCCTTCCGGACATGCTGGCCCGCAAGCTGATCGCCTTGCTTGGGCAGGAAGCCTCCGCATCTCGCCAAGCGACAGTTAAATACCTGTTGCTGGCCTGTGTGCTGTTGGTGGCAATTTCTTCCCAGAACCTGATTCCTGTGCATATTGCCTTCATCCCCATTCTGATTCCGCCATTGCTCAAGGTGATGAACCAGTTGCGCATGGACCGCCGAGCGGTCGCCTGTGCGCTGACCTTCGGCCTGACAGCGCCTTATATGCTGCTTCCGGTGGGCTTTGGCGCCATCTTCCTCAACGATATTCTCCTGGCCAATATCAACCAGGCAGGTGAAGCACTAGGCCTGAATATCGATCGGCATATGGTGCCTGTGGCGATGGGCATTCCTGTAGCGGGCATGTTCCTGGGGCTGCTGGTGGCGGTGTTCATCAGCTACCGCAAGCCCAGGACCTATGAGGCGATTGAGGTGGGGAATGGCAACCCGCATGGGCATCATCATGATGAGGCCTCACCCGAGCCTCATGCGTTGGGACTGGTGATGTCTGTGGTGGCTATCGTGGCTGCCCTGGGGATTCAGTTGTACACCGGCTCCATGATTCTTGGTGGCCTGGTGGGTTTTTCGTTACTGTCGATGGGCGGTATCTTCAAATGGCGCGAAGCTGATGACCTTTTCACCAATGGCATGCGCATGATGGCCCTGATCGGTTTCATCATGATTTCGGCGTCCGGTTTTGCCTCAGTGATGAATGCCACCGGGCAGATCGAAACCTTGGTCAGCACCAGTGTCGAGATCATTGGTGACAACAGGGGGCTGGCTGCATTGCTGATGTTGCTGGTTGGCCTGTTCATTACCCTTGGAATTGGCTCGTCATTCTCGACCATTCCCATTATCGCTGCGATTTTTGTGCCACTGGCGGTGCAGTTTGGATTTTCGCCATTGGCCACGGTGGCCTTGGTGGGTACAGCGGCAGCGTTGGGTGATGCGGGCTCCCCGGCGTCTGACTCCACTCTAGGGCCAACTTCCGGGCTCAATGTGGATCGTCAGCATGACCATGTCTGGGATAGTGTGGTGCCCACCTTCATTCACTACAATATTCCGCTGATCGGCTTTGGCTGGATGGCTGCCATGATGCTGTAATCTCGCTGCCGAACAACAAGCCACCTGACACGAGGTGGGATGCCATTCGCCCGTGCTGCTGGAGGATCATTGAAACCCAGCTCACGGGCGAATGCATTGATGAAGCCTTAGTCAGCCTTGCTGCCCATCTTCAAGATGCGTTTCCAGCGATGCCAGCAATCCGCGCAGTAGAGAAAGCTCCTTGCGCGATGGTTCCGCACGAGCAAACAGAGCCTGCAGGTGTGCTTCGGTTCTGGCGTGGGGTTGGGTAAGGAAACCGCTTTGACACATGACTCGGCTCAGGTGCTCGTGGAAGTGGGTCATTTGTGCGCGGCTGGGCATGCGGTCGTCTGTGGGGCGTGGCACGCGTGCATCACCTTGTGGATGGCGTCGCCAGGCCCGACGTACCTCGTAAGCGAGTACCTGGACCGCCTGAGCCAGATTGAGAATGCCGTAGTCCGGGTTGGTGGGAATGCTTACCTGGTGGCTGCAGCACTGGATCTCTTCGTTGGTCAGGCCATAGCGTTCCCGGCCAAAGACGAGTGCGACAGGATCTGTCTGGGCGTCCTCCACTAAATCCGCCGCCATATCATCCGGCTCGTCGTAGTGGGGCAGAGGGAGGCTGCGCAAGCGTGCGCTGGCACCCACCACGCGTACACAGTCCTGAATGGCTTGCTCCAGCGTATCGACTACCCGGACATTGTCGAGCAGGTCTGTGGCACCTGCCGCCAAGCGAGTTGCCTCGGCATGGGGAAAGTCCTTGGGCGATACCAGGACCAGGTCACGGAGTCCCATGGTTTTCATTGCACGTGCCGCGGAACCGATGTTGCCGGGATGGAAAGTCTGGACCAGAACAACGCGAATATTGGAAAGCATGCGGATACAGTCGCCGGGAGAATCAAGGTCAGCATTGTAACCTTACCAGCCGCGAGCTACGAGCCACGAGCCACGAGCCACGAGCTACGAGCTACGAACCCTGAGACAAGGCGCGTAATCATCAGGTTGGCACTGTGCAGCTCGCTACTCGTTGCTCGTGTCTCGAAGCTGGATCCATCAGGTTGGCACTGTGCAGCTCGCTACTCGTTGCTCGTGTCTCGAAGCTGGATCCATCAGGTTGGCACTGTGCAGCTCGCCACTCGTTGCTCGTGTCTCGAAGCTGGATCCATCAGGTTGGCACTGTGCAGCTCGCCACTCGTTGCTCGTGTCTCGAAGCTGGATCCATCAGGTTGGCACTGTGCAGCTCGCCACTCGTTGCTCGTGTCTCGAAGCTGGATCCATCAGGTTGGCACTGGGTAGCCCGCCACTCGCTGCTCGAGTCTCGTAGCTGGACCCTGGTCTGCTCGAAGCTCGAAGCTCGAAGCTCGAAGCTCGAAGCTCGAAGCTTAATCACCCACAAACAAAAGCCCCGCCGGGAAGATCCCGGCGGGGCCTTGCAGCTTGGAGCTGGGGGGATGATTACATCATGCCGCCCATGCCACCCATTCCGCCCATGCCGCCCATGTCAGGGGCGGCATCTTTCTCTTCAGGATCGTCAGCGATCATGGCTTCGGTGGTGATCATCAGACCAGCCACGGAGCCAGCGGACTGCAGGGCAGTACGCGTGACCTTGGCCGGGTCCAGAACACCCATTTCGAACAGGTCGCCATACTCGCCAGTCTGGGCGTTGTAGCCATAGTTGCCTTCGCCGGCCTTGACGGCATTGGCGATGACAGAGCCTTCCTGACCAGCATTGGTGACGATCTGACGCAGCGGAGCTTCCATGGCGCGCAGGGCGATGGCAATACCGTGAGTCTGGTCTTCGTTCTCGCCCTTGAGATCGGCAATCTTGCTGAGGACGCGAACCAGTGCGGTACCGCCGCCAGGCACAACGCCTTCTTCAACAGCAGCACGAGTGGAGTGCAGGGCGTCTTCGACGCGAGCCTTCTTCTCCTTCATCTCGACTTCAGTAGCAGCGCCGACGCGGATGACGGCAACACCGCCGGCCAGCTTGGCAACGCGCTCCTGCAGCTTCTCGCGGTCGTAGTCGGAGGAAGTTTCCTCGATCTGGGCGCGGATCTGATTGACGCGAGCTTCGATATCGCCGTCGTTACCTGCACCATCGATGATGGTGGTGTTTTCCTTGGACATGGTCACGCGCTTGGCGGTGCCCAGGTGATCCAGGGTCGCCTGCTCGAGGTTCAGACCCACTTCCTCGGAGATCACGGTGCCGTTGGTCAGGATAGCGATGTCCTGCAGCATGGCCTTGCGACGATCGCCAAAGCCAGGAGCCTTGGCAGCAGCAACCTTGACGATACCGCGCATGGTGTTGACCACCAGCGTTGCCAGAGCTTCGCCTTCGATGTCTTCAGCGATGATCACCAGCGGCTTGCCTGCCTTGGCCACGGCTTCCAGAGTCGGCAGCAGCTCGCGGATGTTGGAGATCTTCTTGTCGACCAGCAGGATGAACGGATCTTCCAGTTCCACCGCCATGGTGTCCTGGTTGGTCACGAAGTACGGAGACAGGTAGCCACGGTCGAACTGCATGCCTTCAACGACATCCAGCTCGTCTTCGAAGCCACGGCCTTCGTCAACGGTGATGACGCCTTCCTTGCCGACTTTCTCCATAGCTTCGGCGATGATCTCACCGATACGGGTGTCGCCGTTGGCAGAGATAGTGCCTACCTGGGCAATAGCCTTGGAGTCGGTGCAGGGCACGGACAGCGCCTGGATTTCCTTGACGGCGGCGATGACGGCCTGGTCGATACCGCGCTTCAGGTCCATCGGGTTCATGCCGGCGGTCACGCCCTTCAGGCCTTCATTGACAATCGCCTGAGCCAGCACGGTGGCTGTGGTGGTACCGTCGCCAGCAACGTCAGAGGTCTTGGAAGCCACTTCCTTGACCATCTGAGCGCCCATGTTCTCGAACCGGTCCTTGAGCTCGATTTCCTTGGCGACGCTGACGCCGTCCTTGGTCACGGTCGGAGCGCCGAAGGATTTTTCCAGTACCACGTTGCGGCCTTTCGGGCCCAGGGTCGCCTTGACGGCATTGGCCAGGACGTCGACACCGCGAGCCATGCGCTTGCGGGCATCATCAGAGAACTTGACTTGTTTCGCTGCCATTTTCGTAAATTCCTTTGAATCTATGCGTCAACAGTGAACGTTGTGAAGGGCTTGCTTGCGGGGCTGGTTTGGAAAGCGTTGCCCCTGAAGCCTTAGCCTTCTACGACTGCCAGAATGTCGGACTCGCTCATGATCAGGACTTCTTCGCCATCGACCTTTTGCTTCTCGACGCCGAAGCCATCCTTGAAGATCACGGTGTCACCGACTTTGACGTCCAGGGGACGAACATCGCCGCTGTCGAGAATCCGGCCGTTACCGACGGCGAGAACCTCACCACGAGTCGGCTTTTCCTGGGCGCTGCCCGGAAGCACGATGCCGCCTGCGGTCTTCTGTTCTTCTTCAACGCGACGGATGATGACGCGATCGTGCAAGGGACGGATGTTCATTGCTCACGTTCTCCTGATGGTTTTGCTTGACCGGGGCAATCCGCCCACGGTGGTTTCGTTGTCAACTCTCGTCGGAGCCGGACGCGAGGGCCGGTCTCGTCGAGAGGAAAGGGCTCGAAGCCCTCCTGGTTAAAGGCAAAATCCCTGTGGGGTTTCGCCAAATCTTGGTACTGACAGGTAAGTGGGGCTGCTCAAGAGGCTTTCAAGGGGGACGACAAAAAATTTTTCACTTTGTCGTTGTCGATGACGCTGATCACTCCTGTTCCAGCACTTGCAGCGAGTCAGTAGCGGCGCTCGTTCTTGCCAATAAACTCACCTTCCAGTGGTTCATCGGATGTCCTGTCAGAGCTTTGTTGCGAGTGCTGGTGTTGAGCATCCTGCTGCTCTGTGTATTCGCTATCAGCGGTGTGGTTCCGCTGGTTCACTGTATCGTCCCAATTGGATGACGTGCCCGTATGGCCATTAAAGCTGCCTCCTACATGAAACCCCTGGGTGCGAATGCCGATTTTGGCCAGTAGCTTGCCCAGGAGGCGACGGGCATTGGGAATCAGGCATATGAATCCCAAGGCATCTGAGAGGAAGCCCGGTGCCATCAACAAGGCGCCACCAAAGATCAGTGCCGCGCCGGTCAGTAGTTCTGAAGAAGGTATTTCACCCCGTGACATGCGCTCCTGGGCGCGAGCAAAGGTGGCGACGCCTTCCTTGCGAATCAGGTGCAGGCCGATAAAGCCAGTGGCCAATACCAGACCGATAGTGGGCAGCAGGCCGATCTGGCTGCCCACGGAAAACAGTACGGTGAAGTCCAGCAAGGCGAAGATAGTGAATGCAATAAGAAAGGGCATGATTGCTCCGCTTTGGATCCTGAGGTCTCTTACATTGGGGTGTCGGACAGCTTTCTCAAGGATGATCTCAAGAGCTTTCCCTAGTTTCGACCTATTCCTTCCTTGGGTGTTACCAAACTATTCTTAACCAGTCATATTCTGCTGTATCCACTACTGATCTTTCCACCACTGATCTTTCCACCACAACAGTGACTTGCTTGTCATGCCGTATGGTGCAGTGCACTATCGAGAAGGTGCGTCTGAGGGCATATCTATAGAAGAGCATGTTCGGAGAAACGCCATGCTTATGGATATGCCGTATTCATAGAAAATCATGGACATGGAAAGTCATGTTCAGGGAATGCTATTGCAGCGGGAGGGTTGCCCATGAAGCTTGATGATGCGCTCATCGCGATTACCGGTGGTGCTCGTGGTCTGGGATTTGCCATGGCTCGACGTTTGGGAAGCCAAGGTGCTCGTCTGGCTTTGATCGATACGGATGGCGATCAGCTCGATAAGGCAGTTTCTTCATTATATGAAGAAGGCGTCACTGCCCAGGCCTTTATTGCCAATGTCGCCGATGAAGCTTCTGTCTCCCAGGCTTTTGCGGATATACGAAGTTCCATGGGCCCCCTGGATGGCCTGGTCAACAATGCAGGAATTCTGCGTGATGGTCTGTTGGTAAAGGCGAAGGACGGCAAGGTGGAGCGCACACTTGGCCTTGATGAGTGGCAGGCAGTGATCGATGTCAATCTGACCGGTGTCTTTCTATGTGGCCGTGCTGCTGCCGCTGCCATGGTCGAAGATGGTCGCCAGGGTGTCATCGTCAATATTTCCAGCATTTCTCGTGCGGGGAACATGGGGCAGAGCAATTACGCCGCTGCCAAGGCTGGGGTAGCGGCATTGACGGTTACCTGGGGTAAGGAATTGGCGCGTCATGGCATTCGCGTCGCTGCGGTGGCGCCAGGGTTCATCGAGACGGAGATGACGGCGTCGATGCGTGAGGACATGCTCGACAAGCTGACACGCGGTGTTCCTCTCAAGCGTCTGGGAGATCCCCAGGAGATTGCCGAGTCAGTGGCGTTCATTTTTACAAATGACTATTTCACGGCACGGGTGATAGAAGTCGATGGCGGCCTGCGTTTGTAATGGGGCCTGTTGTACTTGCACATGACATGGCAGGCAGCATATGAAAGCTCCTCACGACACCGAGGAAAGGTGTCGTGAGGGAGGTGTTGTTAACAGCTGTGTTGTTAAGACAGATGTTGTTAAGGCAGATGTTGTTAAGGCAAATAGTAGAAAGTGGAGTAACGGGAAGGTACAGCGAAAAGGTGTGGCAGGTTAGTTGGCGTTGCTGAAGCGGATTTCATCCGCTAGCCGTGCCACGGTGTTCTGGCCGATGCCCTTGACGCGGGTCAGGTCTTCCAGGTCGGCGTACGGACCATTGGCTTCACGTTCAGCAATGATGGCGTCGGCCTTGCTCGGTCCAATCCCCGGCAGTTCTGCCAGCAACTCGGCGCTGGCTTCATTGATATTGATAGGCTCAATCTTCAATTCATCCGCGGCCAGTGCAGGAAGGCTACAGGCCAACCATAGCGCTGCTGTCAGGGTGGCCAACCAATATTTGCCTGAACGACATGCATGGATGGGACTTGCTGAGAATTTGGTCATGGATTCCAACTCCTTGGTATCCCCGAGTAGAGGGAGCTCAAAAGAAAGGTAACGGGTTGATCAAAGCACCTTCACGGCACTCGCTTTTAACCTACCGTCTTGTGTTCATGACCATGTATCGCGAATCGCTTAAACCTCGGTAAGCGATCAAAGGCTCCTGCATGTCGCCCGCGGGGGCTGCAGCTGACGTCATGGCTGATATACTGCGTCGATTCGAACATCTCCTGGAGCCGTCCATGACGACTACATCTCCCCTGATTATCGCTCTCGATTATCCTTCCCTGGATGCTGCCCTGTGCATGGCGGATCGCCTGGATCCTGCGCGTTGCCGCCTGAAGGTGGGCAAGGAACTGTTCACGCGCAGTGGTCCAGATGTGCTGGATGCGTTGCATGGGCGTGGCTTCGAGGTGTTTCTGGATCTCAAGTTCCACGATATTCCCAATACTGTGGCTGGGGCTGTTCAGGCCGCGGCGGAGCAGGGAGTCTGGATGGTCAATGTGCATGCCTGTGGTGGCGAGCGAATGATGGCTGCTGCGCGAGAGCGTCTTGAGCAACATGGCCTCAAGACGCTTCTGATTGCTGTCACTGTACTCACCAGCATGACGCAGGATGAACTGAATGGCACTGGGGTGGAGGGCGAACTGGATGCGCAGGTCAAGCGTCTGGCACGTCTGGCCCAGAACTGTGGCCTTGATGGCGTCGTGTGCTCGGCGAGGGAAACTGCCATGCTCAAGACAGCTTGCGGGGCAGACTTCCTCAAGGTGACGCCGGGTATTCGTCCGAGCTTCGCTCAGGCAGGAGACCAGCGGCGCATCATGACGCCACTGGAGGCAATGCAGGCAGGGAGTACCCATTTGGTTGTCGGTCGCCCGGTGACTCAGGCAGAGGACCCGATGATCGCGCTTGCTGCTATCGAACAGGAGCTGTTGGGGACGGCGTAAGCCTATTCTCCCTCGATACCGGTGATCGGCTTGGTTGCACCCCAGGTACGGCAGCGGGGACACTGCCAGTGCAAGTGGTCACCGGTAAACCCACAACGGCCGCAACGGTGGCGAGGCAAAGCCTTGATCAGGGTATGAGTGTGCTGACGCAGTAACTCGATGCGCTCGTCATGGCCATCGTTGCTGGAATCTTGATAAAGCCCTATCAGGTAATCCACCCCGCCCAGGCTGGGCTCCCGGTTTAGTTGGGCCGTCACCAGAGAGATGGCTTCATCATCATTGCCACGCTGACGGCGCAGTGTCTGAGCCAGCAGAATGATGACGCTAGTATAGGGCGCCTGGTCGAGCAGCCGATAGAGATGGGCGATGAGACCTTCTGCATCGTCGAGCAAAAGGTAATTGCGTTCCAATGGTTCAAGCAGGGTGGGGATGAAGCCCAGGTCCTGCTGTGGAATGAGATCAAGATACTTGATGGCTTGACGATACTGGCCGGTATCATGCTGCAGTTCAGCCTTGATCAGGTTGGCACGTACGCAGCGGTCATCTATGGACAGCGCTTGCTTGAGATGCTTGCGTGCCAAGCCATGGCCAGCAGAACGGCGTTCATGTTCGGCCAGTTCACATAACCAGTGGGCGGCAGCCCGGCGCAGGTCTTCATGCTGGCGAGTCAGGTGGGGTACGGCGACATCCAGCGCCTGCTGCCATTCGCCTTCGCGCTCGAACAGGTCTGCGAGCAAGCGTTTTGCATGATGCTGAGTTTCGCTGGAAGGTTCTTCACGAATCAGCCCATGGAGAATGCGCTCGGCTCGATCGAGTAGACCAAGATGCAGGAAATCCCGGGATAGCTCCAGCTGTACACGGGCGCTCTGCTGATTGTCGAGAAAAGGGCGGGCCAGAAGGTTCTGATGGATCTTGACTGCGCGATCAGCTTCACCCCGGGAGCGGAACAGGTTGCCCAGGGTTACATGGGTCTCGATGGTATCGCTATTGACTTCCAGGGCGGAGATGAACGTTTCGATGGCTCGATCCTGCTGGTCATTGAGCAGGTAGTTCAAGCCAACAAAATAATCTCTGGATAACGTAGGAGAGGAGGTTGTCCCCTCCTTTCGTTGGCGCTCGCGTCGACCTAGGCCCCAGCCGATGGCCAGGGCAATAATCAGCAGGCCTAGCAGCAGAAGATCGGGCATTCAGGGGAGTTCCTTCATCTCCTGGATGCGGAGTCGATCAAGTTCCTTGCGCTGTTGTTGATTGTGGCGTTGAGCTCGGGTAAGCAGTGCGCGCAGACGAAGGTAGACGCCACTCATGGCAAGCATGCCAAGCAGTACACCGACAGCCAGAGACGCCAGCAACCAGAAAGACAAGGATGCTTCGGGGAGCTCGGTCCAGATCAGGTTGAGCGGCACTGCCTGCTGATTGTTTGTCGCAAAGAGGATGCCGACGAGCAGTACCAGCAGCAGAATAATGGCCATGACCAAGCCTTTGAGCCAACGCATGTACGAGTTCCCCAATCAGTAAAAACGCAAGATGAGCGCGAAAAAATATGAAATAGATAAGCTACGCTAACCCGGGTCGGGCCAACCGGGCACCAATGCCTTAATGCATCAGTAGCCCAGTGCTCGGCTGGCGTCTACCTGCTCGCGAAGCTCTTTGCCAGGCTTGAAGTGTGGCACGAATTTACCATCCAATGCGACCGATTCTCCGGTCTTGGGGTTGCGGCCGACCCGAGGCTCCCGGTAATGCAGAGAAAAACTGCCGAAGCCACGAATTTCAACGCGCCCGCCCTGGGCGAGAGTCTCGGTAATGTCATCCAGAATGAGGCGTACGGCTGCCTCGACGTCTTTGATCGACAACTCCGGTTGTCGCATAGCGATCTGCTCTATCAGTTCGGACTTGGTCATCGGTCTTCTCCGTGAGTCCCGCCTGGTTGACGAGCGCTGTCCCAGCGTCGTTGTTTTTTTAAATAGCATACTTTTCAAGTCTAGATAAAACAACGTACTAGGAAAGGATTCATCATACGATGATCATATAGCACATAAACACTCTGTTGATGGCTGCAAAGTATCCTCGGCCAATACGTGGTGACATGCATCAGGTATACTGGCGCCATACTCTAAGATTTTCGATGAGGTATCCCGTGGAGCAACAATCTTCACCTGTGGCTTCGAGCGCCGAGGCTGAGCGAAAGCGGCTGCATTGGCACTCCCGCCGCGGTATGTGGGAGCTGGATTTGCTGCTGCTGCCATTTCTGGAGCACCGCTATGACGATCTTTCTGAAGACGACAAGGCGGCTTATCGTGCACTGATCACTGAAGAGGATCAGGACCTCTTTGTATGGCTCATGCGTCGAGAGTGGCCTGAAGAACCAGTGAAGCGGCGTATTGTGCAGATGATCGTCGATTATGCCGAGAACAGTTCTAACGGTCACAATCGAGGCCTCTGACCACCAGCACCTTGCTCATGGTGCCCTGGTGACGGCTGTCACGCTGTTGATTGGTGCCATGACGCCTTTGCTGCTGGGCGCCGTTGCTGCGGCCGTTGGTGCGGGGCTGCTCATCTCTTCCTATCGGCAAGCCGCGATAGGGGAGTTGCGTTGTCTGGCCGATGGAGATCCGAACAATGACGTTCTAGGGGGCGACGGCCGCAGCAGGGCAGATGAACCTTCAGGCAAGATGCAGGCAGGCTCTAGACCCGTACAGTGGCAATGGCGTCCCAGAGGGCGGGGAGATTGGCATGCCATTTCTCTTCGCCATGTGGCTGTTGGCGGTCGGCTGATTGGATTGCATTGGCAACAGCGCACATTATGGATCTGGCCGGACTCGATGCCAGCAGAGCAGCATCATGCGTTGAGGCGATTGTTGCTGGGAGTGCCGCTTGGTATAGCCGAGGGGCGGGTGGAAGAGTGAGTGCAGGACTATAGTGGCAGCGATAGCTGTTGCCGTGCTTCTTCTGGAAGCAGCCTTACACCAATGCCTAGCAGGCGCACCGGACGCTTTCCTCGCGCCCAGGCCTGATCGGCCAGTTGATGATAGTTGTCCAGGCTTGGCTCCAGACCTCGCGCATCCATGGTGGTGGTAGAGAAGTTATTGAAACGAACCTTGACGAACAGGCTGGAGAGGCCGTGCTGGCCGTGTCGGGTGATGCGTGTTTCAAGTTTTTCGTGCAACGGGGCAAGAGCGGCGTGGACGTGATCCAATGTCGGCAGGTCGTGATCAAATGTAGTTTCGACACTAATGGACTTGCGTTCATGTGCCACTTGCACGGGGCGTTCGTCGATACCTCGTGACAGCTCGAACAGGCGCTTGCCGAACTTGCCGAATTCCTGGAGAAGCTGTTCGATGGGTAGAGCACGAAGGTCGTTGCAGGTTTCAATTCCCATTGTTGCCAGTCTGGCACTGGTGGCAGGTCCAACACCGTGCAACTTCTTTACCGGTAGAGCCTTGATGAAGCCATCAACCTGCTCGGGAGAAATGACGGTCAGTCCGTCGGGTTTTTCCCAATCGCTGGCCACCTTGGCCAGAAACTTCGATGGAGCAGCGCCTACCGAAACGACAATGCCTGTCCGCGACAGGCATTCTTTTTTCAGCCACTGAGCCATCCATGTCGCACTGCCCTGAAAGCCCTTGACATCGCTGACATCCAGGTAGGCCTCGTCCAATGAGAGAGGCTCTACCAGCGGTGTCAGTTCATGGAAGATCGCCTGTATCTGCCGGGAGACTTTGCGGTACTTGTCGAAATCTGGTGGCACCAGTAACAAGTCGGGGCATAGCCGCAAGGCCCGGGCAGTTGGCATGGCGGAATGAACGCCAAACTTGCGCGCAGGATAGTTACAGGTGGTAATGACCCCCCGGCGTTCCGCTGAAATGCCAACGGCAAGGGGAATGTCGTGCCATTGTGGGTTATCGAGCATTTCCACTGCTGCATAAAAGCAATCGCAATCAGCATGCAGAATCTTGCGCACCGAAGACGTCATGACAAGTACCGGCTATAGCAAAGTGTTCAACCCAGAGCCTGGCCGTTGCCCCCTCGAATCACGCCGACCCCGATGCCCTCAATTTCCAGATGATCCCTGCGCAAGTCCAGTTCAATCGGGGCGAAGTCTTCATTCTCTGCCTGCAGCGTGACGTGATGGCCGTCACGATGAAAGCGTTTGACGGTGACATCATCTTCCAGGCGGGCAACCACGATCTGGCCATTGCGGATGCGATCCGTTCGATGGACTGCCAGCAAGTCTCCCTCAAGAATGCCGACATCCTTCATCGACAGGCCGCGCACACGCAACAGATAATCGGCCCTGGGCGTAAAGTACTCTGGAGGAAGAGGGCAATAGCGGTCGATATGCTCTGCTGCCAGGATAGGGCTGCCAGCGGCAACTTCACCAATGATCGGCAGGCCTTGAGAAGAAGGAGGCTCTGGTTGGGTCAGTTGTGATGGGGTGGTTTCGGCCTCCTGAGCGGGTAGACGTATACCTCGGGAAGTGCCACGAATGACACGAATGGCACCTTTACGCTCCAGAGCGCGCAAATGCTCTTCTGCTGCATTGGGTGAGCGGAATCCCAGTGCTCTGGAAATTTCAGCACGGGTGGGAGGATAGCCAAGCTCGTTCATGGTCTTGACGATGAAGTCGTAGACATTCTGCTGGCGAGGAGTCAGGGGTCGTGTCATTCGGCCTCCCACAGGCGTTTGTTCAGATGGCAATGAAGCTGTTTGGGATGACAATGAAGCAAGGGGTTGGTTAAGTATACAGTATGGATGCTTGTCCAGTAAAAAGGTTCCTGCTGTTTGCTCGATCGGTACTGTTTCAAACGCAATTGATGACTGAGGCATTGAGACGATGCGGGGGCTCGCTTACACTCAGCGCATAATTAAAACAATTGTTTCCAACTGTGGAAACGCTATCTCGTGTCCTGACCACGGAGCCCCACATGGCCCAGACTGATACCGTGACCCGTATCTTGGATACTGCAGAGGTCCTCTTTGCTGAACGAGGCTTCGCGGAAACGTCACTGCGCAACATTACTGGCAAGGCCAAGGTCAACCTGGCTGCCGTGAACTACCACTTTGGCTCCAAGAAAGCCTTGATTCAGGCTGTCTTTGCCCGCTATCTCGATCCTTTTTCCGAGCGCTTTCATAATGCTATCGATGAGTTGGAAGCCACCTACGGTGAAGAGGTCATTCCACTCGAAGTGCTGCTGGAAACCATGGCGCGCACTGTCCTGGAAGTCCCGGCAGAGCGGCATAGTCTGAAAGTGTTCATGCGACTTCTCGGGCTTGCATACAGCCAGGCCCAAGGGCATCTGAGGCGATATATTCAGGAGCAATATGGCACAGTATTCACGCGTTTCGTGGAACTCGTGCGTCAAGCCACCCCGGAATTGCCTGATGCAGAGCGGTTCTGGCGCCTGCACTTTGTGCTTGGCACAGTGATCTTTACTTTCTCTGGACTTGACGCACTGCGGGACATTTCCGAAAAGGACTATGGTGAACATGTTTCGGTGCGTAATCTGGTCAAGCGTATGCGCCCTGTTGTGGTAGCTGCAATGCAGGCGCCTTTGCCTGATTTGGATGGACAGGATACCGACAAGACGGTGACTGTACTTACGGGAGCGGGTTGATGGTCACTCCACAGCTTGCAGAGTTACCGCCAGAGAATGGTGTCTGGGTGGAGGTGGACACCAATACCCAGACCATGACGGTATGGCATGGTGATACCCAGGCTTGGCATTGTCTGGTCTCCACTGCAGCCAATGGTACTGGCCAGCGAGAAGATAGCGGCCAGACACCATTGGGGTGGCATGTGATTCGTGCGGCCATTGGGGCAGAGCAGCCAGTAGGAGCTGTCTTTCGTGGCAGGCGTCCTACTGGCGAGGTCTATGATGATGCGCTTGGCGAGGCCTATCCCGATCGAGACTGGATACTGACACGAATTCTCTGGCTGTCAGGGCTGGAGCGGGGTTACAACCGCGGTGGTCATGCCGATTCGCAGCGCCGTTACATCTATATTCACGGTGCTCCACCGGATAAACCCATGGGAGAGGCTGACTCCCATGGCTGCATCAGGATGCGTGATGAAACCCTGATTCGCTTGTTTGATGAAGCACCTCCCGGCACTCCGGTATGGATCCATGACTAATCCTGGTGAAGTAATGGCTAAGTCCGAAGGAGAAATGCTTCCTTAAGGAAGCGCTGTATAAATATCGCGAGCGATGAGGGGCTGGTTGCCTCCGGAGCGGAAAGACCGCAGTTTACAAGGGAGTAAATGAGGATCTTGAGCACCACCTGAAACCAGAATATCGAGCGCAGCAATTTATTCAGTGTTTCTTTAAAGAACGCTTCCCAGCTCAAAGATGGGCAGATACATCGACATTACCAATCCTCCTGTCACGATGCCCAATACCAGGATGACCATGGGTTCGAGCAAGGATGTCAGGGTATCGACCCTCCTTTCGACTTCACCTTCGTAGTAAGTGGCAACCTGCGAGAGCATTGCCTCCAGAGCGCCGGCTTCTTCCCCGATTTTGATCATCTGTATGGCAAGGGCTGGAAACTGCCCGCTGTGGTGCATGGCAACGTGGAGCGAGTGTCCGCTGGCAAGCTCGTCACGCATGTCTTGAATAGCCGCATGCAGAAGAGGGTTGCCCGTTGATCCGGCAGCAATGGCCAGGCCATCCAGGAGGGGAACTCCTGAGCCATAGGTGGTGGCGAGAGTGCGGTTGAAGCGTGCTATGGCAGAGTGTTCCAGAATCTTGCCGAGTATCGGGATGCGCAAGGCCATGCGGCTCATGAGGGAATGTGTTGTAGTTGAGCGCTGCATAACCATGCGCATGAGCCATGATGATGCGACCAGAGTCCCCAGTGCCAGCCCACCATTCTGCTGAGTCAGGTCTGACAGGCGCAGTGTCATCTGCGTCAGAGGAGGAAGCGCGGCCCCGAATCCGTTGAACATGTCTTCGAACTTGGGGATGACTACGACCAACAGGATGAGCGTGACAATCAGGCCTATGGCAATGACGCTTAATGGGTACCACATGGCTTTCTTGACTTTCTGCTTGAGGGCTTCGTGTTTTTCCTGATACGTGGCAAGGCGGTCGAGCATGCTGTCCAGGGTTCCGGCAAGCTCGCCGGCTTCGATCATGCTGATATAAAGGGCATCAAACTGGCGAGGATGGCGTGTCAGAGCCTCGGAAAGGCTCGCGCCATGGCTTACATCAGCAATCAGCTTTTGCAGCATGGCGCGCATGCTCGGCTTGACCAGGCTGTGAGCAACGACCTCTAGAGCCTGGAGAATGGGAACGCGGGATTTCAGTAGTGTTTCCAACTGGCGTGTGAAGAGTGTCAATTCCTGAGCGGTGATGCTCCCCCGGCCAAGACGCCAGTGCTTGCCATCGGTACGGCGTATTGAAAGGGCCTTGATGCGTCGAGTGCGTAGCATTCTGAGCACGGAAGCCTTGGAAGATGCCTCGATTTCTCCACTCAAGTATCGACCATCTGGCCCACGTCCTTCCCACTGCCATCTGTCCATTTTCTTCACGATCAGCGCCCAGTTACGCGGCTGACTTCCAGCAGGCTGGTCACACCCGCCATGGCCAACTGCAAGCCGTTGTGATGAAGGTCGGGATATCCTTCCTTGCGTGCCTGGTGGTGAAAATCGTCGGCGTTGCCGCGTTGCAGAATCAGTTGGCGCATGGCATCGCTGATGGGAACAACCTCGAACAGGCCTACGCGTCCACGATATCCACCGGTACAACGAGAGCAGCCAATCGGTTGATAGAGATTTGTGCTGTCCAAGTCGGTGTCTGTCAGGCCATGGTCATGCAAGGTCTGCTGGGGAAGGGGCGTTCTTTGCTTGCAGTGATTACACAGGCGACGGGCCAGGCGCTGAGCAATGATCAAGCTGACAGCGCTGGCGATGTTGAAGGAAGCAATGCCCATGTTGGCCAGGCGTGACAGCGTATCTGCGGCGGAGTTGGTATGCAGGGTAGACAGGACCAGGTGTCCGGTTTGGGCTGCTTTTATTGCAATTTCCGCCGTTTCGGTATCGCGTACTTCTCCAAGCATCACGACATCTGGATCCTGACGCAGGAAGGCGCGAAGTGCACTAGCAAAATCCAGTCCGATACGCGGCTGAACATGGACTTGGTTGATGCCAGGCAGCTTTATTTCAACGGGATCCTCGGCGGTGCAGATATTGCGTTCGACTTGATTGAGCATATGGATGCCGCTGTACAGGGTAACCGTCTTGCCACTGCCAGTAGGTCCTGTGACCAGTACCATGCCCTGGGGGCTGGAAAGTGCTTTTTCGAATAGAAGCTTTTGATCACTGGTGAAGCCCAGCTTATCAATGCCAATTTGAACCGAAGAGACATCGAGCAGGCGTAGGACCAGTTTTTCGCCATTTACTGTGGGCAAGGAACTAACGCGGAAGTCCATTTCCTGATGATTTTCTACGGCAACCTTGATTGCCCCATCCTGGGGCAGGCGGCGCTCCGAAATATCCAGTCGGGCCATGACCTTGAGGCGGGCTGCAATGCGTGCTTTCAGATTGGCGGGTGGTTCTACCACCAGGTGAAGAATGCCGTCGATGCGGAAACGTACACGGAAGCAGTCTTCGTAGGGCTCGAAATGGATATCCGAGGCTCCGCGCCTGATAGCCTCGCGCAGTAGGGTATTGATGAAATGTACTACTGGTGCATCGTCAGCCTGGTTTGCTAGAGAGGTTTCCGATGCTATCGCATCAGGCATGCTGCGATCATATTCAAGGCGAGTCAGAGCTTCGCTGATACTCTGCTCTGGTGTGGGTAATGTCGAGTGAAGAGGGCGAGGGGCTGTCGCTGACATGGGTGGTCCTTCGCATTTTCTGCGTCTGCATTATCATGTTTTCCATTCAGTCTAACTCCAGCGCACTATGCCGATTCGTTAAAAAACCGATCTATATCAAGGAGGTTTTGAGGTATGGCGAATCAGCGAAGTGCCATTCGACAATGCCCTTTAAGCTAGGAAGGGAGCCCCGACAGAAACCGTATCAACCCAATGGAAGGGGGCGTTGCCAAGGAGAAGGAAGATGTATCAACAACAGACCTCATCTTTATCAGGCGATACAGAGCAGGATATGACTGAGCGAAACATCAACACGAAGCTGGATCAGCCTGTCGATACCGAATGGCAGGACTCAAAGGTTTTGGGAGAAGCGGGTTTTACTCTGATCGAGTTGATGATTGTCGTGGCCATTATTGGCGTTCTTGCCGCTATTGCTATTCCGCAGTATCAGAAATATCGCGAAAAAGCCGCAGTCAATGCTTGTCAGCAGGAACTGGCCGCAGCCAGAACCTCTCTCGCACTTGGTGGAATGCTGGGGGATTCGGGGGTTACGGCCGGGGAGTTGGCAGGTGATTATGCCTGGAGTGCCTGCAATGGTGATAGCGTGGCTTATTCCGCTCCTACTCAATCCGAGCAGGGAGCGCTGACGGCGGAGCCTAAAGATTATTCCGGTGTGAGTGCATCCATTCCTATCCCCAGTACTTCCAGCCTATGACCCCGGTCGCTATGCAGCTTGCCCCAGCCAGCATCTCGCTCGTGTAAGTCTGCTCTTGAAATGTCCAAGCCCATGGGGGCTTCTGGGTAGCTATCCTTTCGTTAAGCATTATTCGCCTGTACGCATCTCCGTGTGCAGGCGTTTTTTATTAGGCTGCAAAGTATAAGTGAGCAGCGCTAGTTAAAGTGCGGTTCAAGGAAACGTCGTCCGTAAAAAGCATCGTCCGAAGAGATGGCACTCTATCAAGAGACGATGTGGACATTTCTAACCTGGTTCGAACATACGCTTCATATAATATGCTTTTTCAGGCGAAAGGCGTTTTGCCCTTGCAAAAAGGGGAAGTTTTGTAAACACGTATTTACATTTCTTATCTTTTAGTGTCATTCAACCGTTTGATTTATAAGGCACTATGCAGTCGGCATCGTTCTGTTGCATATCTCTTTTGATGTATGCTTCATTCGTCAAGAATACTTAGGACTCGTGGGTCGGAATCGGCCAGAACAGGTGTTTCTGCGTAGAGTAACCCAAATGGCTAACGTAAAATGGCGCCGCATCGCGCATTTAAGTGCGTAGCACGATTTGCACACGACAATTTATGAACCTAGGGATTGGATGAGCCCGGTGAATCCATGGGCGGTAGCGTGTCTTGACGGCTGCCAACCAGGCATTGGAAGCTTGGTCAATTGTTCCCCTGAATGTATGGCAAGGAGGCCGCATGTCAATTGTCGGTAACAGCACCGCATGACTTGGCAAGCGTTATTTTCATTATTCACGGTCGGTGCGGTACTTGGCGGCTTGGCATTTACCCGTATCGCTGCCGATGTCATCGTCATGGGGGCCCTGGCCATCCTGGTCATCATCGGTATTCTGACCCCGGGCGAAGCCTTGGGGGGGTTCTCCAACCCTGGCGTGATGACCATTGCCAGTCTCTATGTCGTGGCTGCCGGCCTCAAGGAAACCGGTGCCGTTCAATGGCTGGCCATGCGTGTACTCGGCCAGCCAAAGACGCTGGGCATGGCATTGCTGCGGGTGCTGATCCCTACATCCAGCCTGAGTGCCTTCATGAACAACACCACCGTGGTGGCAATGTTCATACCCGCAATTCAGGATTGGGCCGCGCGCCTCAGGCATCCCCCTTCGAAATTGCTGCTTCCTCTCAGCTATGCCGCCATTCTTGGCGGTACCTGCACACTGATCGGCACCAGCACCAACCTGGTGGTAGATGGCCTTCTACAGAGTGAGAGAGGGGTTCATCTAGGCATGTTCGAGCTGGCCTGGGTGGGTATTCCTCTCGTCATCGTAGGTGGCGCCTTTCTGTATTTCTTCGCGGGTCGTCTATTACCTGACCGACAAGGTGTGCTCGAGCAGCTTGAGCAGGCGCGCGAGTATTCGGTGGAAGTGCTGGTTGATCCTGATGGCCCTCTGGTGGGGAAAACCATCGCCGATGCGGGGCTGCGAAGCCTGGTTCATGGGTATCTGACGGATATCGAACGTCATTCGCGACTGCTGACAGCGGTGCCGCCTGATACGGAGCTACAGGCTGGCGATATTCTCGTCTTCATCGGTGCTCCGGAATGTGCAAGGGAGCTTCGCCACATCAATGGCCTCAAACCTGCCGGTGGCGATGTACACAAGCTGGATATCGCTCACCACCATCGTTGTCTGGTGGAGGCTGTGATTGGACCGGACTTTACCGGGCTCAATCAAACCGTACGTGGGTCACGATTCCGCTCACGCTACCAAGCGGTGATTCTATCGATCTCGCGTCAGGGGCGACGTATTCCCGGCAAGGTCGGTGATATCAAGATCGGAGTCGGCGACACTCTGCTGCTGGAAACCGGTCAGGACTTTGTCGATCAATACCGCTACCGCAAGGACTTTCTGCTGGTCAGCGCGTTGAACGATTCGACACCGCCGAACTTCGTCAAGGCACCCTGGGCGCTTGGTATCCTCGGCGGCATGGTGGTGGCGAGTGCAACAGGCTTGCTGAGTATTCTCGAAGCCGCCTTGCTTGCTGCGGGGATGATGCTGGTATCGCGCTGTGTAACAGCCAGCAAGGCTCGCCGTTACATCGACCTTTCTGTATTGGTCGTCATAGCGGCTTCCTTTGCCTTGGGGGCTGCCATGACCAAGACAGGGGCAGCAGTGCTGATTGCCGATACCATCATGTTGATCAACGGCCTTTCCCCATGGATGGCACTTGCCTTGGTGTATCTGATGACGGTGATGTTCACTGAGCTGATCACCAATAATGCTGCTGCCGTGTTGATGTTTCCCATTGCGGGAGCTGTGGCGGAAGGGCTCGGCGTTGATTACATGCCATTCACCATCGCTATCATGGTTGCGGCTTCTGCCAGCTTCATGACGCCACTGGGCTATCAGACCAACCTGATGGTACTGGGTCCCGGTGGTTATCGTTTCACCGACTATCTGCGCCTCGGAACCCCCCTCAGTCTGGTAGTTGGTGCAGTGGCGGTGACGATCATTCCTCTTGTCTGGCCATTTTAAGGCAATACTCAACTCTTCAGTATCGTGTGTGGTCAACGTGATGAGCACTGACCAGGCGCTGGTACAAGCCTTGGCATTGCACGACTTGACCGGAACTAACTCGTTATCTTGGAATTTCAGTATGGAAATTACTCCAGAGCGTCAAACGCACCTCAAGCAGCTCGAAGCCGAGTCCATTCACATCATTCGTGAAGTGGCGGCCGAGTTCCGCAACCCGGTGATGATGTACTCCATCGGCAAGGACTCCTCGGTCATGCTGCATCTGGCCCGCAAGGCCTTCTATCCGGGGACCCCGCCGTTCCCGTTGATGCACGTCAACACCACCTGGAAGTTCAAGGAAATGATCGCCTTCCGTGACCGTATGGCCGACGAGGCCGGCATGGAGCTGATCGAGCACATCAACCAGGAAGGGGTCGAGGCCAACATCAACCCCTTCGATCACGGCAGTGCCAAGTACACGGACATCATGAAGACCCAGGCCCTCAAGCAGGCCCTGGACAAGTACGGCTTCGATGCTGCCTTCGGTGGTGCCCGCCGCGATGAGGAAGCCAGCCGCGCCAAGGAGCGTGTGTTCTCCTTCCGTGACAAGCACCATCGCTGGGAGCCCAAGAGTCAGCGTCCGGAGCTGTGGAACATCTACAACGCCAAGGTCAACAAAGGCGAGTCCATCCGCGTGTTCCCGCTGTCCAACTGGACCGAGCTGGACATCTGGCAGTACATCTATCTGGAATCCATTCCCATTGTCCCGCTGTACTACTCCGCCAAGCGTCCGGTGGTCGAGCGCGACGGCATGCTGATCATGGTCGACGACGAGCGTCTGCCGCTGGAAGAAGGCGAACAGCCGAAGGAAGTGTCAGTACGCTTCCGTACCCTAGGCTGCTACCCGCTGACTGGCGCGGTGGAGTCTGAAGCCGCCACGCTGCCCGAGATCATCCAGGAGATGCTGCTCACCCGCACCAGTGAGCGCAGCGGCCGCGCCATCGACCACGACCAGGCCGGATCGATGGAAAAGAAAAAGCGCGAAGGTTATTTCTAACGCGCTAGAAGCGCGTTAGAGAGCGATAAGTTATAAGCTGTAAGCTATAAGGAATAGACCCAGCGGGAGATGTGACAGAGGCTCAGGAGGAGCGGGTTGAATTTCGAGAAGCTATTGGTCTGGAAGCGGTCTGCCCGTTTGTCGGCGGAACTTTATAAGGCGCTTTCTGGCCTGCGAGACTTTGGTTTTCGAGACCAAGCTACCCGCTCTGGGCTCTCTATCCCCAGTAATATTGCCGAAGGCATGAGTCGCGATTCCAGCAAGGACAAACGACATTTTCTGGTCATCGCCAGAGGCTCGTGTGCGGAGTTACGGACCCAAGTCTATATCGGCATGGATATCGGTTATATCTCCCGTCAACAAGGCCAGCAGTGGTTGCAGGAAACCCGAGAGCTATCGTCAATGCTTAATGGGCTGATCAACGCGCTGGACAACGAATGAACATTGAGCTGGAAGGTGAAGCTGTGACTTACAGCTTATCGCTTCCAGCTTACAGCTAAGGATGTTGGTAATGTCACATCAATCCGAACTGATTGCCGACGATATCGAGCAGTACCTCAAGGATCACGAGAACAAGGACCTGCTGCGCTTCATCACCTGCGGCAGCGTGGACGACGGCAAGTCGACCCTGATCGGGCGCCTGCTGCACGATTCCAAGATGATCTACGAGGATCAACTGGCGGCCATCACCCAGGCCTCCAAGACCAGCGGCACCACCGGTGACGAAGTCGACCTGGCCCTGCTGGTGGATGGCCTGCAGTCCGAGCGTGAGCAGGGCATCACCATCGACGTGGCCTATCGCTTCTTCTCCACCGACAGGCGCAAGTTCATCATTGCCGATACCCCCGGGCATGAGCAGTACACGCGCAACATGGCCACCGGGGCTTCCACCGCCAGCCTGGCGGTGATCCTGATCGATGCCCGTCATGGCGTGCAGACCCAGACCCGTCGTCACAGCTTCATCTGTGATCTGCTGGGCATCCAGCACCTGGTGGTCGCGGTCAACAAGATGGATCTGGTCGAAGGCTCCCAGCAGCGTTACGACGAGATCGTCGAGGAATACCAGGAAATCGCCGCCAAGCTCAATGCCCCGGATATCCGCTTCGTGCCGATGTCGGCGTTGAAGGGTGACAACGTGGTCAACCGCAGCGAGGGCATGGCCTGGTACGAAGGGCCGACCCTGCTGGAACTGCTCGAGAGCGTCGAGATCACTCACGACCAGAACCTGCGCGACCTGCGCCTGCCGGTGCAGTACGTCAACCGCCCCAACCTGGACTTCCGTGGCTACTGCGGCACCCTGGCCGCGGGCGTGCTGACGCCGGGCCAGACCATCCGTGCCCTGCCGTCCGGCAAGACCTCCACGGTCGAGCGCATCGTCACCTTCGATGGCGACCTGTCCGCCGCCTATCCGGGCCAGGCCATCACTGTGACCCTGGCCGACGAGATCGATATCTCTCGCGGTGACTGGATCGTCGCCGAGCAGGACGAAGTACCGCTGGCCACTGCCTTCGAGGCGGATATCGTGTGGATGCACGAGACGGCCCTGGAAACGGGCAAGCTGTATGACATCAAGCTGGCCACCCGTGACCTGGCAGGCAAGGTGTCGGCGATCGACTTCCAGGTCGACGTCAACACCCTCGAGCACCGCCATGCCGACCATCTCGACCTCAACGCCATTGCCCGTTGCCAGGTCGAGCTGACTGCCCCGGTGCCGGTCGATGACTATCGCAGCAGCCCGGGCACCGGCAGCTTCATCATCATCGACCGCTTGACCAACATCACCGTCGGCGCCGGGATGATCCACCAGCCGCTGAACAGCGAGCTGCCCTACGAGTTCCGCGAGCACGACAGCAAGGCCAACGTGGTGTGGAACCGTACCAGCGTGACCCAGGCCATGCGCGAGCAGATCAATGGCCACCAGGGCAAGTGCGTGTGGTTCACAGGCCTGTCCGGTTCCGGCAAGTCGACCCTGGCCAACGCCCTGGAAGTCGAGCTCAACCGCCGCGGCTATCACACCATGCTGCTGGATGGCGACAACATCCGCCATGGGCTGTGCAAGGACCTCGGTATGAGCGAAGCCGACCGCGCCGAGAACATTCGTCGCGTAGGCGAAGTGGCACGCCTGTTCGCCGAGGCTGGGGTGATCGTGATCACCGCCTTCATCTCACCGTTCCGCAGCGACCGTGATGCCGCTCGGGAACTGTTTGCCGAGGGTGGCTTTGTCGAGGCTTATGTGGCCACCCCGCTGGACGTGTGCGAGCAGCGCGATCCCAAGGGGCTGTACCAGAAGGCCCGTGAGGGCAAGATCGGTGACTTCACCGGCATCAACAGCCCCTATGAAGTGCCCAAGGCTCCGGAGGTGGTGCTCAAGACCACCGAATACACCCAGCAGGAACTGGTCAACCAACTGGTGAAGATCTGCCTGTGAGCGAGCAAGATATGACGCAGGGAAACCAGGGGCCGGCGCAAGCCGGCCTTCCCGATAGTAAGGACCTGCAAGAATGGGCCTGGCAAGCAACTCGAAATAGAGAGTGGCGGTTGGCTTCTCAGCGCTGGGCTTTGGTCAGGGAGTTCTATCCAGAAAAGACGACAGGCTGGATACAGGGCAGTATTGCTCATCGTACTCTTGGTGAGTATGACATATCTGAGGTATTAATATTTGAAGCAGTTGAACGCTTTCCTCAAAACTCAAACACACTACGTCAATATGCTAAACTTAACCTTGTTAAAGGTGAATTTGGCAAAGCGATTGAACTAATCGAGCGTGCTCGGAGTTCTTTTCCGAACGATCCCGATGTGCGCTGGAGTATTATTAGTACTTATGAAGCATCAGGTGACTTTGAGCGCGCGGAGCATGAAAGCCTGAGTGGGCAAGCAGACTTTCCAGATAATGAAAAACTGGCAGCTCAATATGCTGAGTTGGCCATGCAGCAAAAGGACTGGCAGGTGGCGCTGGAGCGCTGGCAGCAGGTGCGTGAAAAGTTTCCCAAGCATGCCGCGGGTTATGTGCGTGCCGCTGATGCGGCGGCAGCGTTGGGTAATGAGCCCCTGTCCCGACAGTTGAAGCTGGCCCAGGAATATGGCAATGCCTGGCTGGTCAGTCTGCAGGATGAAAGTGAGGGTGAGTCAGCCCACACAATCAGTCCGCCACAGCGGCGTAATTGGAAGACGTTTGTCGACCTGGTATGGACCAAGGCCCGCCTTAACCTGAAGAGCGAAGCAAGCCAGAACCACCTGCGTTACTTCTGGTGGATTCTCGACCCGCTGTTGTACATGGCGGTGTTCTATATCGTCTTTGGCCTGTTGATGGAGCGAGGCGGCCCTGGTTTTATTGCTTACTTGCTGACAGGTCTTGTTCCGTTTCAATGGTTTGCCAAGACAGTCCAGCAGACCTCTGGGTCGATTGTTGGCGGAAAGGGCCTGATGCATAAGGTGCGTATCTCGCCGCTGTTCTTCCCCTTGGTGGGCATCGTGCAGAATACCGGTAAGCAGGCGTTGGTGTTTTTGATGTTGGGCCTGTTCCTGATCTTCTATGGTTTGCCACCAACAGTGCACTGGCTGGCCATTGTACCGGTTATTGCGGTACAGCTATTGCTGATGGTCGTTGTCAGTTGCTTCCTGGCTATGCTGGTACCTTTTGTGCGGGATATTTCCAACCTGATTCCGACAGGCATCCAGTTCCTGCTGTTTACCAGCGGTATCTTCTATACCGTGGACCGCATTCCACCTGAATGGCATACACTGTTCTTTTCCAACCCCATGGCTAATATTCTGCATCAGTATCGCCTGGTACTGGTGGAAAATCAGTGGCCGGACTGGAGCGGTCTGGGCTGGGTGTTCCTGGGTTGCATGATTGGCCTGGTGATTGTGCTGATGCTATATCGGCGCCTTGAGCCTATTTTCCCCCGGGTGGTAATCGAATGACGACAAGCCAGCAGCAGATACCCAGCCATGGTGAAATCATCATCTCACTGAAAGATGTCGGGATACGCTACAAGCGCCGTGGTGGGCTTTTTCGCAAGCCCGAATATTTTCAAGCCCTGGAAAATGTCAGCTTTGATATCCACCGGGGAGAAACCCTCGGTATTGTTGGTCGTAATGGTGCAGGCAAGTCCACCTTGTTAAAGGTGGTTGCTGGTATTATCCAACCGGATGAAGGCGAGTTGATCAACCATGGTGTCACTGCATCTTTGTTGACTCTTCAAGCTGGTTTTGATGCTGAGCTACCTGGAGTTGATAATGCCATATTAAGCGGCATGCTCATGGGATATACTCGTCAGCAAGTAGAAGCACGTATGAGTGACATTATCGAATTTTCAGAGTTGAAAGAGTTCATTTATGAACCAGTAAAAACATATTCGTCTGGTATGAGAGCTAGGCTCGGTTTCTCTGTTGCTATGTATATGACTCCTGATGTTCTGCTCTTGGATGAAGTTCTTAGTGTCGGAGATAAGCAGTTTAGAAAAAAAGCAGAGACAGAAATGTTTAAAAAGATCCATTCCGATCAAACTGTACTGCTCGTTTCTCATTCTGAAGCCCAGGTTGATCGTCTATGCGAAAGAAAAATTTCACTTTAGTAAAATTTCAAGATAGGAATATAAGTTCGGAGAGTGGTCTATGTTTCACTCAATGTGTGCTTGATCAAAGAATACGTGGAAAGTTTTGTTGAAAATTTCTCGGTAAGGAGAGGGGAACGTGAGCTATTTGATCGTTGGTGGAAGTGGAGCACCAAATTATGGTGACGAGATAATTTTAAAGTTATGGCTTGATCTACTTGGGGAACAAAAAAACACCTTGAGGGTTGAAAGTAATATAAAAAATAACACTATACGACTTCATGGTGATAGAGAAAAAGTTGAATACAGTGATTTTATAAAAAATGTTGCAAAAAATAAAACATCCCTTGGATTTTGGAATCAAGTAAAAAGGGGAGTTAATTTTTTTGATAGAAATGGAATAAAAATATATGGAGAGAAAAATTTTAATTTTTTAAATGGACTAAAAGTAGTCCATCTTCATGGTGGTGGTTATATAAATAAAAACGCAGAGTTAAATGGATTTGTCTTGGGGTTTTGTTATGCATTACATAAGGAAACAGGTGCTAGGCTAATAGGAACAGGATTAGGCCTACATCCTATATCTTCCCCTCCGAATAATATACTTACGATGGCTAGTGAAGTCTTCCAGGCTTTTTATGGAATAGAACTGAGAGACAAAGAAAGCTTTGACTTTGCTAACCTTATTACTAATGGAAAGGCTAATGCCGTATTTGGCTATGATGACGTTTATTTGCAGAGTAGAGAGTCATTCATATCTGCTTCAGAAAAACGCCGTCTAGTTCTTTCATTTTCAAAGCATAATGTTGATAAGTTTACATCAAGCTACTGGAAAGAAGTCTCAAAGTTTAAAGAAAAATTTGATGAAGTGGTTTTTTGGGAGTGCTTTCCTTGGCAAGATAGGTCTGTTTTTGATTTGGTGTGTTCTAATTTAACGAATGTTAATAAAGTTTCTGTAGAAGACTCTGTTTATGGGAACCAAGGTTTCTCAGAAAATGACTTCTTGATAACTAGCCGATTCCATCCTCATTTGATTTCTTCTAGAGTTGGTGCTGCCGGGCTATATTACAGCGATAGCCAATATTATAATGTGAAACACGGCTCAGTGGTTGCTTGTGGTTCTAAGTTTTTAAAAGGGGATTTCAGTCAATTTAATCCGTCTGGCTGTCGTCGCTCGGAACTTGCAATTGACTTAGATGAAGTGCATGTGATGAAGAAAAAGCGGATTGCAAAAAACTTTCTTGATGGAATATGTAAGTTATGAAACTTTATATCCACTTTGGTATACATCGAACAGGTAGTACTTCTATCCAAGCATGCTTAAATAATAGCTTTAATATTCTCAAAAGCCATGGTTTCTTGTACCCCAGAATTAAGGGCATGAGTGACCATGTAAGAATACCTTGGATGTTAAATAGTGGGAAGTTATCTTCTGAGGATGTGTTGGCAGAGATTGATAGTCAAAAAAACGAATTAACCCATACAGTTATCTTGTCAGCTGAAGACTTTTGTCTGGTAAGGAATTCAGACTTCTTTGAGAGACTAAAAAAAGAGTATTCTGTATCTGTTGTGTTATATCTGAAAAGACAGGATTTATGGCTCGAATCTTGGTATAATCAGCATATAAAATGGCCTTGGGATAAGAAGTTTTCATCATGTACTCCTGAAGCTTTTCTAACTGACTTTTCCAGAGATTTCTATTGGATGAACTATAAATCTCTGCTTGAACGTCTCGAGAAAATCTTTGGGAAAAATAACTTAAAATTGAATGTGGTAGACTCTTACGGTGTTAAAGACACTGTAAAAGACTTTATGCAGGTTGTCGGTATTGATAGTAGATGGCTGAATTCATATAAGGATCAAAATGCATCACTATCATCAGTAAAGCTGGATATTATAAGAAGATTGGATGTTTATGATCTTAAACCAGCAGAAAGACACAAAGTAATTAGAGCTATAAACACCCTGGACATACCAGAAGATAATGGAAAAAAGATAGTTTTCTCTGACGAGCAAGTAGAAAGTATTTTGTCCTACTATAATGCCTCTAATGAATATGTGGCAAAAAAATATTTCGAGCGAGATGAATTGTTCGGTGATGGCATACTGACGAATAGAAGCCCTGTATTTATTTCCGATGACTTAGCTTATAAGAAATATATTCCAATGTTGCTTAAAAGCGTTTGTCGAGAAAATTAATTTGTTTGACATGGAGGTCCAGGTGAGAATTTACGGTATGATTCAGTGGTGGATGGACAAAGCAAAGATAGCCTCTTTTTTGTCGAAGCTCCATGTCAATGCATTCAAGTTTTCTAAACAACTTAGTGTAAAGCAGGACAACCTTTCAAAAATTTCGAAAAGCGATATAGTACTTTTTTCTGTTATGAAAAATGAAGCGCATCGACTTCCATTTTTTATTGAATATTATCGCAATCTTGGCGTCGATCACTTCATCCTTGTTGATAATGCATCTACCGATCATTTCGATCAAGTCGTCTCTGGGCATGATGATATCACTACCTTTTATACTGAAGGGAGTTACAAAGACTCCAACTTTGGTATGCATTGGGCCAACTATCTTCTTCGCAAATACGGCACTGGCCACTGGTGCATGACCTGTGATCCAGATGAGTTTATCGTATATCCTCATATGGATACTCGTAACCTTAAAGAACTGACTGAGTATTTGTCTTCTGTTCGACAAGAATCTTTCTTCACCATGATGGTTGACATGTATGGTGATAAGCCAGTCGAAGAGTGTCATTATGAGGAAGGTACGAATCCTGTTGAAACATGCGCTTATTTTGACAAGGCAGGATATGTAAAGAAAATTTCTGCCTCACTGCATAATATCTGGATGCAGGGCGGGGTGAGGCGGCGAGTTTTTGCCAAGGAGAAGCCAGAGGGTGCCCCAGCGCTGAATAAAGTGACACTGGTGAAATGGCAGCGTCATTTTGCATATGTGGAATCCATGCACATGGCTTTGCCGCGCAGGCTGAACGAGTGCTTGGATCCAAGAAAAACCAGTGGCGCTGTTCTTCATTTCAAGTTTATTAGTCAGCTTCGTAATAAAGTAGATGTTGAGCTTGAGGCAAAACAACACTTTAATGATTCAGCAGAATATAAGCAGTACGATAAAGTCATTAAGGAGCGTCAAGAGCTTTTCGATTCTACAGTCTCGGAGAAATACGAGGACTGGCGTACCTTGGCGAAGTTGGGAATGATCAATAAGGGAGAGTGGTAAGCCAATGAAAGTATCCTTTGTATTATTGGCTCATGAGCATCCTGACCAGCTTCGTGATTTACTTTTTTCTCTGTTGTCCTCGGGATCTGATGTATTTGTTCATTATGATGCCAATGCTTCTCATGACCTGGAGTCTGAATCCAAAAATTGGGCACTGGAGGGACTTTCCGGAAATCTCTACTTTGCTGAGAGGGTAAAGGTGGTCTGGGGGGAGTGGTCCATCGTCCAAGCCACGCTCAACTGCTTATATCTTGCAAGAGAAAAGGGGTTTAACAGCGACTATTTCATGCTGATATCTGGCTCGTGCATGCCAGTAAAACCCGTTGCCCTACTTCAGAAGTATCTGAGTACTAGTGGTAAGGATCATATCGAAATTGTTGATGCTGAGGCTAATCGCTGGGTAACGGACGGTATTCAGCAGGAGCGCTGGAACTATTTCCACTTCTTCAACTGGAGATATCAAGAGTTCTTCTTTCGCGCTTCGAATAAAGTGCAGAAGACTCTAGGAGTATCTCGTAAGCTTCCTCTAAACCATATCGCTCATATGGGGTCTCAGTGGTGGTGCCTGAGATCAGAGACCATATCTGCTATTCTGTCTCTGGTTGATTCTCACAAGGAACTCGTTGAGTTTTATAAGAAGACTTGGATTCCTGATGAACTATTCTTTCAGACACTGGTAGCCAATCTGGTTCCTAAAGATGAAGTGAGTATGGCTCCTTTGACTCGTTATCAGTTTAACAGTCGTGGTGTTCCTAGAGTGTATTATGATGACTCTTTGCCCGAACTTCTGGGAGAGACCCAGTTTTTTGCAAGGAAAATCTCTCATAGAGCTATTTCTTTGAAAGGCTCCTTGGCTAAAATTGGGGCAATGAGTGAAGATGATTACTCGGCATATGTAGAAGAACATTATGAAGGGTTCAAGACTCAGTTTGTGTCATCACTTGAGCTCAGTATGGAGTCTCAAGCCAATTCATGGCGCAGCCTGTCAGAATGGACGGATAATCCTTATGTTCTTGGAAAGGCTATCCCTACTCCTACTGTTATCCTTTGCTCTCTTGATAAAAATATCAAGAAAGAGACACTGTCTTCTCTAGCAGAAATTCCCGGTACTGCCATATATGGTGATTTGCTAAGAAAGAGTGAGATAGATTTCGGAGAAGGAAAGGATCTGGTTTTAGGATATAGCAGGAATAATCCTGCTCTTGCTCATCATGGTTGGCATTTTTTCTTGGCTGATATCATTTCTCAACATGCGAATGATGAGCGAGTTGTCTTTACCATTGGTGAAGAGGCATTTCAGCACCTTGGGATATTGAAGTGGAATCATAATGTCACAGTTATCTTGCTGGATGATCGGACGCCACTAAGCGAACGTGATCACGATCTTCATAAGCTTTTTAATTTTAGCCAGTTGCATCATAAAGAATATGAATACAAGAGTGGGATGCAATCTATGATGGAAGACCGACATTGTGAATATCACATTGTCGATGCGGCTGATCACCAGCGCATCAAAGAGCTTGTTCAGGCTCGTACGAGGTGACGCCTCTAATGATGTCTCCTAAAATTCAAATTGTCACCCGTACCAAGGATCGCCCTCTGTTTCTTGCCAGGGCGCTGGAAAGTATCTGTTCTCAGACTTATTCCAACTGGCATTGCACTATCGTCAATGATGGTGGAGATCCCTTACCAGTTGACCAACTGGTAGCGGGGTTTGCCGATGAGCATCGGTCCAGGATTTCCGTCATTCATAATGGCACCTCCCTCGGGATGGAGGCAGCCAGCAATGTTGGCCTGAAGGATCATCCAGCGGACTACTATGTCATCCATGATGACGATGATAGCTGGGCATCGGATTTTCTTGAGGTGTGTGTTGGGCGTCTTGAGGAACTGCGGGATACCAGCGTACAAGGTGTTGTGGCGTCGACGATAAAGGTGCAGGAATCTGTTGAAGGTGAGCAGATTGTATCGAAGAAGACTTCTCGCTTCTTGCCGGAAGTGACCTCGTTTACCATTCCTCGTGTCGCTCAGAACAACCCTTTCATGCCCATCGCCTTTGTCTACTCCAGCAAGGCATTGGATCTTCTGCAAGGCTACGATGAGTCGTTGCCGGTAGTAGGGGACTGGGAGTTCAATCTGCGCTTTGTACGGCACTTTGATATTGCCTATGTTCCTGACACGACAGCCTATTATCATGTGAGAACAGCGACTCGCGGTGACAGCTCCGATAATTCAATATCGAAGGGGCTGCTTCATCAGCATTATCGTTCTCTTATCATCAACCGCCATATTCGGGATGCTATCAAGGAAGGGTCCTTGTCCTTGGGGCATCTGCTTGCAGCAGCTGAACCTGGCATCCATTCGAATCGCTTGGGTGAGAAGCTCAGCTACCTGTATCCCCGGCTTAGGAAACTGCACCCGCGTGCTTTGATGGCTAAATGGCGAGGTGGAAAATGAACTTCTGTCTAGTAGGGGCTGGGTTCTCGTGTGCTGTCATTGGACGTGAGCTTGCCGGGGCAGGTCATCGTGTCACCATCATCGATGTCCGTGACCATGTCGCTGGTAATTGTCACACTGAACGAGATACTGAAACGAATGTTATGACCCATGTCTATGGGCCACATATTTTTCATACCGACGACCAGGAGGTATGGGAGTATGTCAACCGCTTCACTACATTCAAATCCTATGTGAACCGGGTCAAGACTACATCCATGGGGCAGGTGTTCTCTCTGCCGATCAACTTGCACACGATCAATCAGTTCTTCGGCAAGACCATGCGCCCGGACGAGGCGCGTGCCTTTATCGAGCAGCAGGCTGATACCTCCATCGAGGATCCGCAGACCTTCGAAGAGCAAGCCATGCGCTTCGTGGGAAAAGAGCTATACGAGGCTTTCTTCAAGGGCTACACCCAGAAGCAGTGGGGTTGCCACCCAAGTGAGCTACCGGCCAGCATCCTCAAGCGCCTTCCGGTTCGCTTCAACTATAACGACAACTACTTTTTCCATCGTTTCCAAGGCATGCCGGAGCACGGTTACACCAAGTTGGTGGAAGGTATTCTTGACCACCCCAATATCACCGTGAAGCTAAGTACTCGTTTCGAGCGTTCCATGCTCGATGAATATGACCATGTGTTCTTCTCTGGCCCGCTGGATGGCTTCTTCGACTACGAGCTTGGCCGCCTCGGTTATCGCACCCTGGACTTCGAACGTTTTACCTATCAGGGCGATTATCAAGGCTGCGCGGTGATGAACTACGGGGAAGAAGAGGTTCCCTATACGCGTATCACTGAGCATAAGCATTTCTCGCCCTGGGAAGAGCATGATGGTAGTGTCTGCTACCGTGAATACAGTCGCGAATGTGGTGAAGAAGACATTCCTTACTATCCCATTCGTCTGGTCAAGGAAAAGGCCTTGTTGGCTGACTATGTCGAAAAGGCCAGGCAGACGGATAAGGTCACTTTCGTAGGGCGCCTGGGTACCTATCGCTACCTGGATATGGATGTCACCATCCGCGAAGCGCTGGATACCGCTCGAGGCTTTCTCAAGTGTGTGGAAGAGAAGAAGCCGGCTCCGGCTTTCTTTGTGGAAGCATAGGCCATCGCGAATGAGTTTTAATGACTAATCATCTGAATACCCATCAACAGCCTGAGCAGCCAGTTGCTCATCTTGGCCTGGCGGCCGTCATTGTTTCCTTCAACCGTTTCGAACAGCTCAAGAAGGGTGTCGCTTCGGTATTGGCCGAGCCTGTGATCGGAGTTGTCGTGGTGGATAATGGTTCCACCGATGGCAGTCGTGAATGGCTGGCTGGCCTGCAGGATCCTCGCATACGCGTGCTTACCCCTGAGCACAATCTTGGGGGAGCGGGTGGTTTCGAGCTTGGCTTCCGCGAGGCATTGGATGCCTTCTCACCGGATTGGCTCGTGTGTTTCGATGATGACGCACGTCCTGAAGAGGGGGCTTTTGCGACATTTCTCCAGCAGGATCTCAGTGGTGTTGATAGTGCGGCAGCGGCGGTATATTACCCCGATGGAAGCATCTGCGAGATGAATCGGCCTAGCTGGAATCCCTTCTGGCATGCCAAGCTGTTGTGCCGCACGATCTTTGGAGTGCTGGCAGGACGTGCTCGACAAGGTTTTCATCTACCGGATGAGAGCTATACGAACCAGTCTTCTGTAGAGATCGACTCTTCTTCTTTTGTGGGGTGTTTTGTGCGGGCAGACGCTGTGCGTCGAGTCGGCCTTCCTCGAGGAGAGCTGTTCATCTATGGAGATGACATCATCTACACGTTAAGTCTCAGGAAGCATGGTTGCCGGCACCAGTTCCTTCCAGGAGTTCGCTTCGTACATGACTGCTCAACCTTTTCTGGTAAGGTCGTCACGTATCAACCACTCTGGAAAGCCTACTACACTTATCGCAATGGCCTGGAGATGTATCGTATCGCCGCTGGCTGGTGGTTCCCTCTGGTGGTTCCCGTCAAGATAGGTAGCTGGTTGCTCGCTGCCAGACACTATGACGACAAGCGACGATATCTGTCTCTTTGTGGTCTCGCGATACGGGATGCTGTAAAGCGCAATTTTTCCCGTCCACACGATGAAATCATCAGCCGGTTTTCCTGATCCATGGCGCGTATCAAAACAATTTCAGGGTTTATCCCTTATTCACATATGGCGGCCCGTGTCACGGATGTGGTGGCACTGATTGCAGGTGGATATCTGGCCTATTTCATGCGCTTCGGTACGCTGGATAACATGATTGAGCGTTACCACTGGATGATGTTGTCCGGGGCTTTACTGGGCATGATCATCTTTCGCAACAGTGGTGTCTATCGATCATGGCGTGGCGCCGTGCGTGTCGAGCTGGTGGTCCGTATAGCGCGTTGTTTCGCTATTCTTGGGGCTGCCATCTTTACCTACCTGTATTTCACCAAGACTGGTGTCCGCTTTTCCCGAGCATGGCTGGGAATATGGCTAACAAATGCCTTTGCCATCAGCGTTGGCATCCGAGCGGTTGCCTACCCTGTTCTTAACCGTATTCGAAGCCAAGGGCACAATCGCAAGACGGTCATGATGATTGGTGATCTGGAGTCTTGTGCCTTCGCGGTTCAAAAGGTGAAAGAGCAGCCTTCCACTGGCTTCGATATCATAGGTGCCCGCCTGATGGATGCCTCGGGCTGTGATGCCCTGGATATTGCTGATTGTCAGGCGTTTGATACGGAAAAAGACGGGCAGCCTGACGCAGATGAAGTCTGGATATGCTTGCCGATTTCCAGGGGGTCAGTCGTTGAAAAGGTGCTGGAAACACTGAAGCATTGCACCAAGGATATCCGCTACATGCCGGACGTTCAGGGGCTGCGGCTCTTGAATCATGACCTTTCCAGCGTCGCCGGGCTTTATCTATTGGATATGAGCTGCAGCCCGATGAGCGGGACTTCCCGCTGGCTGAAGGCGGTAGAGGACAGAGTGCTTTCGGCACTGATTTTGTTGGCATTGTCCCCCATCATGTTGCTGGTGGCCCTTGCCGTAAAGCTGACATCCCGAGGCCCGGTGTTTTATCGCCAGGAACGCATGGGCTGGAATGGTAAATCGTTCAAGATGCTCAAGTTCCGCACGATGCCTACGAATGTGGAGGCAAAGGGTGTGGAATGGGGACAGGCGTCCAACAAGCAGACAACCTTGATTGGCGGTTGGCTGAGACGCTCGAGCCTGGATGAACTTCCACAGCTCATCAATGTCTTGAAAGGGGAAATGTCGATTGTCGGCCCACGCCCCGAGCGCACGGTTTTTGTCGATGAGTTCAAGGAAAAGATTCCCGGCTATATGCAGAAGCATATGATGAATGCCGGCATTACGGGCTGGGCACAAGTGCAGGGATGGAGAGGTGATACGGATCTTTCCAAACGTATTGAATGCGATCTTTGGTATATCGAGAACTGGTCGTTATGGCTGGATCTGAAGATCATCGTGATGACGTTGTGGCATGGTTTCTTTCACCCGCATGCCCGTTGAATTTTAGGTGTTGATCATGAAAGTACTGGTAACCGGCGGTGCCGGATATATTGGCTCCCACACGGTGGTCGAGCTGCTTGAGTCAGGTCATGATGTGGTGGTGCTGGACAATCTCTGCAACGGTAGTGCCAAGTCCCTGGAGCGAGTCGAAACGATCACGGGTAAGAAGGTCGATTTTGTTGAAGGCGATATTCGAGATCGTAGCTGCCTGGACAAGGTGTTTGCGAACCATGAGATTGCGTCGGTCATTCATTTCGCCGGCTTGAAGGCCGTCGGCGAAAGTGTCGGCAAGCCATTGGAATACTACGAGAATAATGTCTATGGCACCCTGACGTTGTGCCAGGCCATGGCGTCGGCGGGTGTTTTTCGCCTGGTGTTCAGTTCTTCGGCGACGGTATATGGGGCAGAAGCGCCGGTGCCGTATCTTGAGAGCATGTCTCGCGGGTCGACTTCCAACCCCTATGGCACCTCCAAGGCTATGGTCGAAAAAGTGCTGGAAGATCTATGCGTTGCCGATGATCGCTGGTCGGTTGCCTTGCTGCGCTATTTCAACCCGATTGGTGCACATCCTTCCGGACAGATTGGCGAGGATCCGCGAGGCATCCCTAACAACCTGATGCCATTTATCGCTCAGGTAGCAGTAGGGCGCCTGAAGGAGTTGTCCATCTTCGGTGATGATTACCCTACCGAAGATGGCACCTGTGTACGCGATTACCTGCACGTAGTGGATCTGGCCAAGGGCCACCTGAAGTCTCTGGACAAGCTTGAGCAACCAGGCGTGCATATCTACAACCTGGGCACAGGTACTGGCTTTTCCGTGTTGGAGATGGTCGAGAGCTTCCAGCGTGTCACTGACGTGGCCATTCCTTATCGGTTTGCTCCTCGTCGTGACGGAGACCTACCTGCATTCTGGGCTGATGCGACCAAAGCGCAGCAGGAACTTGGCTGGACAGCAGAGTTCAGCCTGGATGAGATGATTGCTGATACCTGGCGTTGGCAATCGCAGAATCCTGATGGCTTCGAGGGCTAGCGCTTTTCCGGAACTGCTTGGCCAACAAGCATTTACATTCCTGGTGCATTGCGCCATGTTGATAGCTCGGTTTGGAGAGGCATAGATGCCCTTCACCGGGCTATTTTTGTGTGCGGCTGCTCAGCTGCACCTCATGGGTCCTTCTTTGTTTCTGACAACTTCAGGTCGGTAGCCTTTCATGCAGACGTCGTTCAAGCACACTGTCTTCCCTGATACTTTGCCATTCAGCTATCCCCCCTTGTGGTTGCGGGGCTTGGGAATGTTGTCGCTGGTGCTTTTTGTTGCACTGCAGTTCCTGATGCGGGATGTGGGGGGAAAGGCTGAATCGCTGACGGCTCTACTGGGGCTTGGCACGCTGCTCTGGTATGGCAAGGGCATACGGGGTTCGGGGGCATTGTGGCTGCTGTTGGCGGCGATCCTGGTGCAGTGTCTGTCATGGGGGCTTGGCTATTTACATCATCCTGAATGGGTGGCGGATAACCCGCAGATAGACCGTTTGGCCAAGCTATTCATCTTTGTTGCCGTTGCCTGGTGGCTGGCGGGTAGTACACGCCTGACATTATGGGTATGGGGGTTGGCCGTAGTAGGTTTCGTGCTTTCCACCTTTACCCATGATGGTGCCTTGCAGGAATGGTGGGCAGGTTTTCATGGGCAGCGAGCTGGCTTCGGGGTGCGTAATGAGCAGCACGGGGCGATGTTGTTTGGTGTGGTGTTGCTCGGCCTCGTGGTATTTGCTCCCCGCTGGTTGCGCTATCGATCCGTATGGAGCTGGCTGAGCCGTGCTGGCTGGGGGCTGTTGGTTGTCATTGCATTGTGCGGGGTGCTCATCGGCCAGACACGTGCTGTCTGGCTGGGGTTGGTTCTATCTCTTGGTTTTGTGCTGATGCTATGGCTGGTGTACCTGGCCCGCCAGCAGTCAGGCAAGGTCGCTATCAAGGCGTTGAGCTTGAGTCTGCTGGTCGTCGGAATTCTTGCACTTGCGGGTATATGGTTGGCACAGGACCTGCTCGTGGAGCGAGTTGCCAAGGAGGCAGATGTCATTGCCCAGTTGGCAGCTGGCGAGATTCAGGACGTACCTTACAGCAGCATCGGCATTCGTATTCATACCTGGATTGCAGCAACGGAATGGATTGCTGAACGCCCACTTGTCGGCTGGGGTGGGGAAGGGCGCGGCCTGGTGATTGAACATACCCCCTGGTTGCCGGATTTCGTCAAGCAGAATTATGGCCATCTGCACAATTATTTTCTTGAAATCTGGGTCGCCTACGGTCTGATTGGCGTGCTGGTCATCGCTACCTTGGCCGCCTGGATTGGTTGGGCTACCTGGAGAGCCTGGCGGGCAGGAGTCATGCCAACGGACATGGCACTATTCGGTGCAGCTTTCTTTGTCTACTGGATAGTACTGAACCAGTTCGAATCCTATGATTCCTTCTGGACGGGAGTTTTTGTTCACAACATCATCGTAGGTGGCCTGGTAACACATTACTGGCGGAGTATTCGCCAAGCATAGGACGCGCGGCTGGTCCCAGGACCTGGCCGCCTCTTGAGAGGCGGCCAGGATGATTATCGTGAAGGTATTGATTTGGCTTTGACTTGCGCGATTCTTCTTTTTACCAAAGGATCATTTGGTTTTATCTTGTTGACTATGCTGAATAGGTTTAAAGACTCTTCTGGCATCTCATGAGAGATTCTTTCTGCTGCATGAATGATTCTTTTTATCTCCTCATGAGGAATTTCTCTTGAAATTCCAGAGATGATTCTATTAGCTTTCTTGTGCAGCATGATGATATGCCGCCTTTTATTGGTAAGATGTATATTTTGTTTTGACAGCATCCAGTTGTAGTATCCTGGATAGTTTCTACGCTTCCTTGCCCGAGTATAGAATTTATGCTCATTGATAGCGCCCCGGATAAATCTTTGTACTATCCATTTGAGACTTCCTATATTATGTAAGTGACGAGGAATTCCATGGCCCACTCCAGGAAGCTTCAAGTGGCACAATGTATCGAATCTTGTGGCATGCTTCTTATCTAGCTCAAACAATGGGTCATATATGATGTATCCAGGAACGGATGCGGTTGCCCCATCATGAAATGAGTTGCTCCAGTTATATCTTCTTCTGTGGGGCTTGAAGCGTGTCTCGAATGGGGCAAGTTCTTCATTCAAGGTTGATATTGGATTCATGACAAGAATCCTGTCCATCTGCAGCTGGTTGGCGAATGCTGCTACAGCATAGCCCCCCATGCTACCTCCATAACCCAGGCGTTCTACGTAATTGCCTGTCAGCGCTGAAAGCTGGACGATAAAGTCATGGAAAATGTCACTGCGAAACCAGCTGGGCTTTTCCAGGCATGAGAAAGCAATGACATTCAACCCTTGTTTGTTGATAAAGCTATATCCCCAGGCAGAATAGTCTTTATCTGTTGCATTCTCTAATGTTGTGACTTGCCCCATGTTGGAAAATGTATATACGAGGGGCTTTGACAAGTCGTGGATATTATACTGACAAAATACATCATCAATAATTACTCTTCCGGCGCCATATCCTTGGCCAACTGAGTTGAAAAAAGTCTGTATATCTTCCATGAGTGTACGCTTTCCATTTTTTGAGAAATGAAACTTGATTTAACAGGGACTAACAGATAGATAAAAATATTAATAATATCAATGAGATGTCTGTGCCTAGGGTAACTTGGATAACGATATGGATTAAGCGTGACTTACGGAAGGGCTAGGTAAAGTTGTGTCCAGGGAGGGGTAACTCTACCTAGCGACAGGCATGATTTATGGGCTAGTTGAGGTGTGCCATAAACTGTTCCGCTGTTACCTCTGTAAAATTCTCCTGAGCCTTCAAGTGGGTCCTGAAGTAATCGTGCTCACCGAAGCTTGCCCGGGCGGATTTTGGCAGGCCGCTCAGGCGCCATGCCAACCATTGCTTGATAGCCTTGTCGAGATGAGTGCGTGCGCGGAGGTCATGCATGCTATCCATGGCAACGGCTTTTTCGCGGATGGTTTCAGTATCAAGTGGTTCACTGAATATCCGTGAGGAGAGTGGGCCTTGCCTATCGGCAGCAATCGGCCATATGCCGGCAGCGGCAAAGACAGGGCCGCGCGGAAATCCTCGAACGCCTTTCAGATGGTTGGCATACAGCAATACACGTTGTGGCTGATGCTGGCTCTGGACCATGGCCTGTGCCAGCCAGCTGGCCGCGGCCTGGTGATCCTTGTGCGGATCGATATCCGGATGAGTGACGACGAGAGTGGTCGGGCGAATGTCATCGAGCAAGGCGGTCAGGTCGGCTAACAAGCTCTTGCCGCAGTTGATGGTGGGGGACTGATCACTGGCAAGGGACGTGTGATTCCAGCGCCGGAAATCACTGACGGATATGCCGGAAGCTCCATGTGAGGGAATCTCCTTGTCCGGCTCGGCCAGCATGGCACTCAGGGTGTCATTGAAATACCCCAGCATGACGAGCTGCTCTACAGGTACCCCTGCCAGTAGAGGAGTCGTGGCGCTGTTCCAGGCGCGGATATGCCCTTTGCGACGACAGGCGCTGGCCAGGTCGTCATCCAGTTGGGGAAGGTACTGTTTGTCCAGGCGCTTGAGGGTTTCGCCTGCGGTCAGGGTCACAACCCAGGTGTTCTTTGCGTAATGCTGATACAGGCCGAAGGCTGCCAGTTCAGCATCGTCTGGATGAGGCGCGATGATCATCAATGGCCCATCCTCCAGCGGTGGGCGCTTGAAGCCCAGCAGGCGCATCCCCTGGTCGAGTGTGCAGTGCGCCTTGCGTAGTTCGATGCCATCGAAGGATTGAATGCCGCTCAGGTTGAGCAAGCGCTTGCCACTTTCATTGCACTCAAAGTATTGCGTGAAGCGAATCTGGCCGTTTTCTACTGTGGTTACGCCAGGCAACTTCCAGCGTCCCCCGGCGTGGTATGTCACTTCCAGAAGCCAGGTGGTCGCACCAATGGAGAAGCCTTCACCCTGCACGGCGTCGACATGCAGAAGGCCTTGGCCATCAAGCCTGGCGGGAAGTGTAAGATCGGGGGCGAGGGGCAGGGAATGATCACGCCGGGTGGGCATGCGGTGTCTCCATGTCCATGGCAAGGGAAGTGAGTTCCAATAATTGCCGGATGATGATGGCTTCGGTGAATGGTGCAACCCAGGCTTCCTGTACCGGTAGCGGGTGCGAGACAGCCTCTAGCATCTTTTCTGCCAGCGCTTGCTCATCGGGAGCGGCCAACAGGCGATGCTGTTCCCCAATCAATATTTCTCGAATGCCGCCGGGAACGTCACAGGCGACACAAGGGGTTCCCAAGGCAAGTGCCTCGATCAGGACAAGGCCCAGGCCTTCGAAATTGGAGCTCAGTACGAAGGCATCAGCCTGCTTTACCCACGGGTAGGGATTGGCTTGGCTACCCAGAAAGTGCACCTTGTGGTTCAGCCCGAGTGCTTCGCTCAACATCTCTAGTTCGGCGCGCTCTGAACCATCACCGATGATCAAGAGATCATGCTCCAGACCATGCTCGACAGCTATCTGGTAAGCATGCAGCAGGCGGCGCTGGTTCTTGACGGGTACCAGCCGACCAACATGCACGAGATAAGGTTGCTCGAAGGAGGGAGTGGCGGGTTGCAGGGCCTGCTGCTGGATGTGCTCCACGGGCACTGCATTGTAGAGCACCTCGCTTCTGCTCAAGGTAACATTCTGGCCATGAAGGTATTCAAGGAGTGCATGCTGCACACCCTGGGAGACACACAAGACTTGCTTGTCCTGATATAGCGCTCGTGTCAGCCAGCGTCCCCTGCGGTTGGGCGGGAAGCGGCCGGTGACGGATTCCACTACGCGCCAGGCGCGCAGATCGTTGAATTTCCCGAGGCTCTCAAAGGCCCCCTGACCACGGATGAGTATCAGGTCCAGATGTCCATACTGTTGCTCCAATGCATGGACAAAATGGGCAAAGGCCTTGCTGCAGCGTTTGCTTCGCCAGATGAATCCAGATCCTTTGACAAGAGGGCTGAGCACCAGGCGCTCGGCCACATGCATGACCAAGCCCCAGCCACGTCGGCTGATGCGATCGACATCGAGGCAATGGACGGTGACTTGAGCGGGCATTTCTTCCTGGCACATACCACCCTTCATCACGAGAAGATGAACATCGTGGCCAGCCTTGGCCAATGCGCAGGCAAGTGTGCGAGTTGCTTGTTCAATGCCGCCGGTGCCCATGCGGCGCAAGACCAGCAGGAAGCGTTTATGGTCTGTCATAGCCCTGTTCTCGGGCTGTGCTTTATCATGCATGCCATGCGAGTTGTGCCCTGTGCTTATACCTAGGTAGAAGTATACCAAGAGGTGAGGGACGTGACGCTGCCTGGCAGGGGCATATGTTGCAGCGTAGGAAAGGAGAATGGAAAGTTTGAGAACACTGGTTGTTGTGCGTGCTTTGACCATGGGCGGAATGCAGCGCGTTGCTGTCAACCTGGCGGATGCGTTTGCTGCATCCGGCCATGACAGTCATCTTGTCTGCTTCCGCCAGGAAGGCCAGGCACTGGAGCCGAATCGGGAGGATGTGCATGTCCACTTTCTGCCGCTGATGAAACGAGCGCGCATGACAGGGGTAGGCTATCTGCTGGAACTGGCTGCTCGCCTGGTACTCAACCCATTATTGGGCAGAGCCCTGTTTCTGGGGACCGGTATCATGGGGGGAGTGGTCTTTCGCCGTTGGCTCAAGCGCTTCGAGCGTGAGCACGGTCGGGTGGACTGCATTGTATTTCGGGGGACGGGAACGTTTGAACTGACATGGACCTTTCGTGATTCTCGGGCGCGCTATGTATTGGAGAACATCTTCCACCTTCACCATTCGTCGCGTCGTCGCCAGCTTTTTGCCCGCTTGCTTTATCACCGGCGCCATCTGGTAGCAGTATCTGAAGGCGTAGCCCAGAGTGCCAGAGATGCCATGGCACTTTGGCACTTTGAGCCCAGTGGGCTGGAAGTGATTCCCAACCCATGCCCCATGGATGTCATCCGACGTCAGATGCAGGAAGTACCTCCTGATCTTCCTCAGCAACCTTATATCGTCAATGTTGCCAGGTTAGTGCCGGCCAAGGACCAGGCATTTTTGCTTGATGCCTATGCCCGCAGCGGGCTGACATTGCCCTTGGTTCTGGTGGGGGATGGCCAGGAGAGGGATGCACTACAGGCGCAGGCCTTGGAACTTGGCATTGCTTCCCGCGTCATTTTTGCGGGCAATCAGCCGAATCCTTATCCCTGGATGCGACATGCACGACTGTTCGTGTTGAGTTCGCGCTTCGAGGGAATGGGGATTGTGCTGTTTGAAGCATTAACCTGTGGCACGCCGGTGCTGTCAGTTGACTGTCCCGGGGGAGTGCGTCAGGTGCTCAAGGGTGAGCTGGAATCCTGTATTGTGCCCCGCGACGAAGCGGCCTTGGCGGAGGCGATGCAATGCGCATCAACAGGTGAAAAACCGCCGATTCGTGACGAATGGCTGGAGGATTTCCGTCCTGAGCGCGTTGCCGCTGCCTTTCTGGCATCATAGCGCTCTGAGATTCGATCTGGAGAAGGGATATCCATGCCGTCCCGTGTTGCTACTTCATCTGCGCGAAATGTTGCCGCGAATGTGCTGTTTGTCGTTGATCACCTGGATACTGGTGGAGCACCTGTCGTCGTCAGGGACCTTATCCTGGGGATGCAGCGGGCAGAAGTGGCCGTGACGCTGGTGATTCTGAGTGATCGCCAGCGCTATACCTTCACGGCAGATGTCGATGTGGTGCAACTGCCTTTCAAGGCTGAAGGTACTCATGAACGCTGGCAGCGTTACGCGCTGCATGCCCGGCGCCTGGACCAGTGGTTGGAAGAGCAGGGCATGCGTTTCGACCTGGTGCTGGCGCACCTGCATCACGCACATCAGGTCGTGTCGCGCACTCGGCTGGCCGGTGATGCATGGTACTGCCTGCATGCGGATCCTGTTACGGGATTTCTTGGCAACAAGCGAGGCGTGGGGCGCTGGTTGAAGCAGCGCAAGGTCAAGTCGCTATATGACGGGCGGAAGGTCGTGACTGTTTCGCGCGGTATGCTGGAGCGCCTGTGTTTCTACTTCGGTATTCGCCCCCAACCGGGAGTCGCAATACACAACCCTCTGGATATTGATCGCATCAGGGAGCTGGGGCAGGCACCTGTCAATGATGTTCCGGCGGAATATCTGCTGTATGTCGGGCGGATGGATGTACGTCAGAAGCGTTTTGATCGGCTGTTCGATGCCTACCAAACCAGTGGCGTTTCCCTGCCGCTGCTTCTCGTCGGTGGTGGTAACGGACAGGCCGAGGTGGAGGCCATGGCCAAGGAAAGAGGGCTGACGGGCCAAGTACAGTTTCTGGGACATCGCGATAATCCATACGCCTATATGCGGCGGGCGACAGCACAGTTGCTGAGTTCGGATTATGAAGGGTTCCCGCTGGTATTGCCTGAAGCACTGGCATTGGGAACGCCTGTGGTGAGTGTCGACTGCCCCTGCGGACCCGCGGAAATTCTGCAGGACTTTCCTGAATATCTGGTGCCGTTGAATGATACGGCGGCATTTGCCAGTGCCATCCGCAAGGTGGCGGAGCAGCCCCCCATCATTCCTGAGAACGTCTGCGATCATCTACGTATAGAGAGAGTAGTGGAACGTTATATGGAGCTAGTAAAACCCGATGATACCTGATCATCACGCACGCAAGCGTTGACATGTTGCCTCAATGGAGCCGCTATATGCGGCTCCATTGCTTTTTAAGCCGTGTTTCCACTCTTTGGCGATACGGTTCGCCGTAGAGCTTGGTTGGCGACAGAGTGGCAAGCAAGGCGGGCCATTGCCTGGATGAGCCGTTGGGCATCTTGCGCAGATGGGCATCGACCCAGATCAGCTCGTTATCTGGTGTCACCAGAAGATTGTTGAGGTGAAGATCTCGATGCAGGTAGCCGGCTCTGGCCAACATCAGGACCTCATCGGCGACCCGATCCAGTAGTCGCTCGCGGCAGGGCTCGTCCATTTCCTTGAACCGGTCCCCTCCCATCTGGGCGTGTTCAATACGCTCCATCAGCAATAACGATGCATTGCGGTTGACGGGATTGAGGCTCAAGCCCCAGCCGTGGAAGCGAGGCGTCCTGAGACCCGTGCGGTGCAGGATGCGCATGCTCAGGTACTCCTTGCGTGCATCTGACTGAGCGAACCAGCGCTTCTCAAGATAGTCGCGGGTCAGCCACTGCAAGGGATGTTGGCGTTTGGAGAACTTGTCCGGCACGACCTTGGCCAGAATCTTGCCGTCCTGGGACGTGTAGAAACGGCTTGAGCCTACTGCTTCGAAGGCTTGCGTCGTGGTGGTGCTGGCCAGGGCCAGGCGCTCCGGCAGATTCCTGGGATGGAACACCAGATAACGCCGGCGACGGTCGTTGAAAGGGATATCAAGCAACTTCATGGTTCGCCTCTACTGCAATGTCCCGAAATACGATGCTTATAAATTCAAAGCCTCGAAATGCGGTAGAACGTTCTCACGCAGGAACTGCTGGTAGTGGCGAGGTTCAATGGTGACGGGATTAGCCTCCATGCGCGCCAGTGCTGCAGCTAGCCCGGACTCGTCATCCGGTTCGAGCAGGAAGTCTTCCAATTCCTGGGTGAGAATTTCCTTGGGACCACTGGGGCAGTCCACGCTGATCACCGGGGTATGCAGCAGCAGTGCCTCAATCAATACACGTGGCAGGCCTTCGGCTTCGGAGGTCAACACCATGGCAGTGGCCGCGCGGATATAGGGATATGGGTTATGGTGATAACCCAGCAAGTGCACACGGTCTTCCAGCTTGAGCTCCTTTACCAGACTGGCCACCTTGGCCTCGTTCTCTGCCTTGCCCTTGCCCATGATCAGTAAAGGAAAGGAGAGGCCGTGCTCATCCACTGCACGACGGTAGGCACGCAGCAGGCGGTCCTGGCGCTTGCGTGGTTCCAGTGCTGCGACACTCAGGAAGTAGCGGCCTTCCTCAACCCCATCTGGCAGGATCAGTGGCTCTGCTGCCATGGCCTCAAAAGGCTCTCTTTCGTAGGGGTTGTAAATAGGGATGATGGTTTCGGCCTTGAGGCCGACCACCTTCTCGAGGTTTTCCTTGACCCCCTGGGATACGGCAATCACCTTGCGGCCGGTATAGAAGCGCCTCACCTTGGCAAAGGCCTTTTCCCGTTGGGCAGGATCGCTGAACTTGGCCGACACATCAGACTTGATCCAGAAATACAGGTTGGGCAGGTCCAGGTGACGGGTGATCTTGTCGCAGGAGCAGGAAATCACCACTTCAGGCTTCCAGGCATCCAGCGCCTTCTTGATCTTGCGCGCTTGCCACTTTTCGGTCAGCACTGTGGAAGTGGCCTTGGTGAAGGGGGTCACTACCGCGAGATTCTCGATTTCCAGGCCTTCCGGCAGGCGATGTTCGACCCGGTCACGTAGCGTGAATACCTTGACGGCATGGCCGCGCTGGCGGAGCTGATCAGCCGTGTAGAGGAGCGACTTCTGGGCGCCGCCGCCGTACAGGTCTTCGATGACGAAGGCGATACGCTGATGGTTCACGAGCAGCTCCTTGCTATAGGGTATTAATGTGACCGCGCAAGCCTATCATAGCTAGGCTGTGGGCAGGGAAGGAAAGAGTAGGGTAGGAAATTGAGCACCAAACCGCTATTCGGTTAATGGCTTTTGAACTGGCAATCAAGCCAAAAGCGGGCAATGGGGAAATGCATTGACCGTGATAACGCATTGATCGTGGTGATGCGCTTAGAGTTGATGAAGCTGGCGCGCTACAATAGACCATCGTTGGCAAGGGCCATGTCCTGCAAGGATTTTGTATGAAACTGTTGATCACCGGTATGGCGGGTTTTATTGGCCATGCTGTGGCACGCCGCCTGTCTGGGCAGGGGCATGAGATCGTAGGCATCGACAACCTGAACGACTACTACGATGTGTCTCTCAAGCAGGCGCGGCTGGAGAACCTGGCAGATTGCCCGGATGTCCGCTTCGAACGCATGGACCTGGCGGATCGTGATGCCATGGCGGCGCTTTTCGAGCGAGAATCCTTTGACCGGGTCATTCATCTGGCAGCTCAGGCTGGGGTGCGCTATTCGCTGGAGAACCCCAACGCCTATGTGGATGCGAACCTTGTTGGCCATATGAATGTGCTGGAAGGCTGTCGCCATTCAAAGGTGGAACACCTGGTCTACGCGTCTTCGAGCTCTGTCTATGGGGCCAACGAGAAAATACCTTTCTCCACCGACGACAATGTCGATCATCCCATCAGCCTGTATGCGGCGACCAAGAAAGCCAACGAGCTGATGGCGCATACCTATTCGCACCTTTATGACTTGCCGACTACGGGACTGCGTTTCTTTACCGTATATGGTCCTTGGGGCAGGCCGGACATGGCACTGTTCAAGTTCACCAGGGCAGTGTTCGGAGGCAAGCCGCTGGATGTGTATAACCATGGCGACATGTCGCGGGATTTCACCTATATCGATGATATCGTCGAGGGCGTTGTCAGAGTGCTGGATGTGGTGCCCAAGCCGCGTGGCACAGACGAAGTCACCACCGACACTCGCACCGCGCCTTATGCATTGTTCAATATTGGTCATGGCAGCCCAGTGTCATTGATGGACTTCATCCGTGCCATCGAGAAAGCGACGGGCCGCGAGGCCATCTGTAATTTCAAGCCGATGCAGGCTGGCGATGTTCCGCGCACCTGGGCGGATACCGAAGCGCTGTTCGAGGCCACTGGCTATCGTCCCGAAGTGACGGTAGAAGACGGCGTGCAACACTTCGTCGACTGGTATCGTGCCTTCTATTCCGTGTGATACAACTTGGGAAGCGACCTCGGAAGAAACCTGGGAAGTAAGAAGCCTGAGAAGTAAGAAACCTGAGCAGCAAGCGCCTGAGAAGATAAGCGAACTGAGAAATACAAAGAGCCCTCGCAGACTGCCAGCAGACTGCGAGGGCTCTTTGCTTTGGAGATGGCTCTTTGCTTGGTGAGGACTTCTACCCACTCATTCAGGAGCGGCGGACAGTTCTCAATTTCCCGCTCCCACCTCCACCACAAAAGAACTGGCCGTTGCCGTCGGACTCCAGCCCCGACACTCCGGTACCACTTGGCATCTCAATGGTTTCCAGGACTTCCCCTGTATCCGGGTTGACATGGCGAAGCTCGCTTTCGTCATTTTCCCAGGTGCCATGCCACAGCTCTGTGCCATTCCAGGTCACGCCAGTGACACAGCGATTGGATTCCAGGGTACGCAGCACTTCACCCGTCTCAGGATCGATCTGATGGATCTTGCGATTCCGATACTGGCCAACCCAGAGTGAGCCTTCTCCCCATGCAAGGCCGGAGTTCTCGGCACTGGGTGTCGGGATGGTCGCGATGATATTGCCATCATGTGGGTCGACTTTCTGGATGTGATCTCCGCTGATCTGGTACAGGTACTGGCCATCAAAGGCAGTACCGGCGTCGGCGACGACATTGAGAGATCGCACGGGTTGCCCATTCCCCGGGTCCAGTGCATTCAACTGCTGTCCGACCCCGAACCAGATGCGCTGACCATCGTAGGTGACGCCGTGTATGGCCTCCACATTCGGGAAAGGGCCGTATTCGCGGATGATGTTGGCAACTGATCGTTTCATGAGGTAATCCTCTTTGGCGATGGACGATGTCTGTAGGCTAGTCGCCAGGAAGCGGAGTCGGGAGTAACAAGGTTGTCGTGAATGTCGGGATGGAGGGCAGCAACCAGCGACGTGTCCGGCCATGTCCGAAGGATTGCACTTTTCCCGTTGTTACCAGAGTGTCGAGCGTTCTCTGTACGGTGCGTTGGCTGGCGCCAAGCGCTGCTGCCAAGGCCGAGCTTGACCAGGCTTGGCCATCCGCCAGCAGGGCGAGCAATGAGCCATGCCTTTCCTCGATAGGCCTGGCCAGAACGGCGACCTCTTGTGCCTGACCTGGCAGCAGCACAAAACCCCGTGGTGTGGCCTCTATGTCCAGCAGCTCTTTCAACAGCTTGCGCAGGCGCCCAATTTCGACGCGTAGGCGCACGCGATGAGTATCATCGGCGTACTTTGTTCGGAAGGCCTGCTCGATCAACATGTCTCGAGAAATATCGTTGGGCCAGGCTTCACTCAGGATTCGAATGAGAGTGAACAGCAGCGGGCGTCGGGCAAGTGAAATGGTAGTGTCTCCAAGGCGCACGTCATAACGGCAGGCATCGATGACGAGAGACCTGGAGGCCAGCAGAGCTTCAACCTCTTCGAGTAGCACCAGCCGCTCTCTGCCGGAGGTGATCAGGCGTGCCGCTGGCGTATTCAGAACAAGAGCAGCATCTTCGATCTCGGCCATCAGGCCAGGAATACCAGACTGGCGAGCGTACCTGGCTGCGCGAACAAGCGCCTGACGGGCAGACTGTGTCTGCAGGCGGCGAATCCTGGTGCTGGCAATAACCAGTTCATGAGAGGCCTTCAGTGCAGGTGGATAAGGCGTGGTATCGATCTCGGAGAGTGTCTGTTCAACATGATCGAGCTTCCCGAGCAGGAGTTGACGCCTCAGTTCGATATGCCGTGCAAGCGCGGCATTGGCATGATCATGATGGGTTTCCAGTGTTTTCCGTGCAGCATCGAGCCGTTTGGCTGACCAGCCCAGGTCTCGTGTGGCGAGAGCGATTTCTGTTTCTGCCACGATGCACCTGGCTTGTGCCACCCTGTCTTGAGGGCCAAAGGCTCGCACGGCATCGCGCAGGAGTGACTTGGCTCGCACCAGATCACCAATCTGGGCCATCGCAATTCCACGCAAGGCAAGTGCTGGCGCATCGTCACGCAAGGCGACCAGGTTCATGGCATCAAGAGGATTGCCGGCGGCAAGCGCCTGCGATGCAGAGGTAATGGTTGAATCCATCCGGGTCTCGTCTGACATGAAACACACTGATGAATCCAGTATATGTCTTTGGCTGCCACTAGTTAGTCGCTGCTATGAATAGACGATATGAAGAACTGACATGAAGAGGAGATGAGAGTCGTCCAGGAAGCAGGCCTGATAGGGCGAAGAAGGGGACTGGATGAAAAGGAAAGCCGGAAGAAACCGATGGTGGCAAAGGCCGAGGCAAGGCTCGAGTGGGCTGTAGTGATTCAATGACTTAGCCCACTCGATGCAGATCTACAGTTGGAACATCAAGTAGATACCGAGAAGCGCGCAAACAAAACCCAGGATACGTAGCACAATACGTCCGTGCGCCAACTTGAGTAGCAGTAGGGCACTAATGGCCCCAAATACATGCAAGCTGGCGGTAGTGGCCAGGAAGCCGGATGTATAAGCCAGTTTGTTGTCCATGACCGGCATTTCATAACCATGCGCATAACCATGGAAAATGCCGAAGATCCCTACGCCAAGGGCCGCGATGGCAACCGGAAAGGTTCTTTCCAAGCCGATGGCCAGGCCAAGCAAGATGACTGACAGCGATATGCCGATTTCAACTCCCGGTAGTTCTATCAGTTCGAAACCCAGCAAGCCGCCTAATAGCATACAGGCGACAAAGGCGCTGGGGACGATCCAGATCGCCCGGCCTCCCATCTGGCTGCTCCAGGCACCAACGGCGATCATCGCCAATAGATGATCCATTCCCGTGAGCGGATGCAGCCAGCCTTGTGAGCCTCCAGTGTGGGCTTCAGCTGCTGTACTGGTCAGCACGCCGAAAAGAGTGATGAGGAACATGAAAAGCGGCCATTGCCACACAGGCCGGTGACGCGAACTTCGAGAAAGCATCTTGGTTGCCTTTTTACAACTGTTCGATAAGGGGTGTATCTGTTTGATCAGACGACATTGGTTTGGAGAGAAGGCTTAATGAGTGCTGTTGTCCTGGGGTACTGAGTCCTTGGAGGGGGAGTTCTGGACAGAAGAAAGCGAGAGCTCCATTGTCAAAGAGGCCCACAGGCTTTCCCAGTCAGTCTCTAACTCGGCACTCGGCTCCATATGTACGGCGTTGAACAACCACAGCCCAGAGTCTGGCAGTGTGAAGTTGACGTAACCCTGGCTGTCAGAGATAGCTGTCAGCTCGATAACTGGGTCAGCCTTGAGTTGTGCTTTGACCAGCGTGCCGGGAAGGGGCTCGTCGTTGAACAGCAGTTGGAGCTTGAGAGGGCTTCCAGTATGGAGGTTCAAGGGATCGCTGCGCGGAATGAGCTCCAGAGGCAGATCCATTTTATGATCAAAGCCTTGGCTTTGCCCATCGACGAAGACGATGCTCTTGGCACAGCGTGAGAAGCTTTCACGGCTTGGAGCTTCCATCAGGCCGAATTTACGACGAAGATCCAGGATATTAGTCAGACCTTCTTCCTGCAGGTACTGGTTGAATTCCGAGGCAGGCAGGTCAATCGATACACCTCGGGTACGCATGGCCACGACGGTGGCTCCGGGTTCACGGGCGTTCAGGTGGCCTATGACAAGCGATCCTTCCCGGCCAGGAATATCTCTGGTTCCCAATGCATCCTGAGCCTTGAACCAGCGAATCAAGTCGGCTTGTCGTGGCGTTTGAACTCCAGGCCAGGTGGGGCCAATACGTAGTTCGAAGGCAACTTTCTCGCTTGTTGTGGTAACCCCGTCATGAGGTACCAGCCAGAACTCATGGGCCTGCACTATTGGCGTAAACAGTATGAGGATCAAGCTACCTGCAAGTTGTCTTGGCCGAGACGAGCGTGCAAACAGGCGACCCGGATAGCGTAACAAGGCGCGTAGTGACATATGGGGAATCAGTGACGAGTACAAGACTTCACCCCTTGAAAGAAAGGTGAAACATCAAACAAATAGCGGTGGGCAAGAATGTCCACCGCTATGGTGTGGCGTCATATAAACCTGCTTCCAAGAAGAGCCGTGTTCCTCAATTTCAGGCGCTTCTTGGAATAGCTGAAATATCAATCCAGCGTAGTAGGAATGACGTAGGGAAAAGTCGCTGTATAAAGCTTTGGATTGGGAATCTTCTGGTCCGTCTCCGTGCCGAGCAGCATTGTCAATACAACGCTCATGGCATCATCATCCAGCGGGCGACCATTACGCTCAGTGGCGGAATAAGTTGCCTTGGTACCAGTCTTGTAGGTAAGCACATCCGGCACCAGCTGGTCGGCAACCTCATTGCCATATTTGATGGGGTCATCTTGAGATTTGGCCAGTGTCGCTGCACGGGAGATACGAGCCGCAGCGATCGGCTTGATGTCATCCTGCATGTCCGGACGGGTATGGTTATAGGCTTCTTTCAGTGCCTCATTTTCAAACAGCATGATGTGCGAGAACAACGGGTTGGCAGAATACTGGATCTGCTGCCAGGTGTCGTCATCCTGCTTGACATCTGTAGTCATGAAGGTGCGCACTGTAGAGCTCAACATGGAGTTAGGAACATCCAGCACAATGGCGGCAGATTTACGGCCAACGAAGATGCTCTTGCCCCCGGACTGTGACCAGATTGCGGGATCATAGGGCTGACCACTGTTCAGCTGGGCGCGCAGCAGGTGCAGGCTGGGTGAGTTGCCGTAGAAGGGGTCTTTTGCAACACCGGCCCACACTTGAATACCATCGGACAGTTCAGCCTTTTCACCTACGACACCTTCGCCAACCTTGGAACCCACTTCACCTACAGGGCCATTCGGGGTATCTGATGAGTATAGAGTGTACTTGTCGCCGTCAAACTGAAGGCTGAAAGTATGCCCTGTCTCGAACTTGTCATCACTGGATACGTGGATGTTGTACAGCGCCTCAGAGGCGAAAATACCATCATCGCCTTCCTTCGGCGTCGAGCTGACGTTCATGATGAAGACGGTATGGTCAGGACGTTCCGAAGCAAAAACGTAATTATCCAGCTGATTAAGTGCTGGCTTCTGTTGTACGAGAGTGGTCTCAAAATGGTGACTGGCCAATGCCTGGGTGCCACCCAGTGCAATACTACCTACGATGGCGGCAGTGAATGCCATGGTTTTTTTCATTGTCTTGAGTTTCATTGACTTCGACTTCTCCAGTTGTGTACGAAAGCCGTACGGGGTAGGGCGCCACCGCATATCTTGGGCATGTGGTGACGTGTCCAGCTATTTCATCGGGAAGGCTGTGCTGAGTTTTAAGCTGATATTCATACCAGCCATTACAACTTCTTTACTGAAGTCCTATATGCAGGTCGCTGAAGACATAATCCTTGTCTGCCACATGGGCAATATGGCAACCGGCACAATTTTCGACGGAGCGTAGCTCAGCAGTCTCAGGATAAGCTCCTCCCTTTTCTTCAGCGGGGCCGAAGCCAAAATACCCCCAGTTTCCTGCAGCATCAGGGAAGCGCTCAGCATCTTTCACCATATAGGCGAGTCCGAGGTAATAGTTTTCAAAGATGCCTACGCCATGTTCAGTGGAGCAGAGGCCTGTTTTTTTATCGCAGCTTCCGTCATCAAGGCTAGAAACAGCAAACTCTTTGACAAATTGAGTGCCGTCAGGCCATTTTCCAGATTCCTTGTATGCAGCCAAGGCAGATGGCTCGACATAAGTATGGGCGAAGGAAGCGCCCTCGATAGTGCTGCCATCCAGAATGCTCTTGGAGCCAGGCTCCTTGAAGAAAGTGCCAACATGGACCCAGCCACGATATCCTTCTGGCAATTTAGCTGTCATATCATCCACGAACTGAGCTTTTGCACGTTCCTCTACACCTGCGCTGTTCGCCTTGTCTGTTGCCAATGCTGTACTGGCAACTGCGACCAAGCCAATTCCAGCTAGAAGAGTGACAATTCCATTGTTGGTATTTTTAGTGTTATTCATCATTTCCCGGTCCTCGGTGAAAGATATTGGAAAAAATCTTTCAAGTATATATTTTTGATGGTTGTTAATTTGTGTCGAAAATTAATAAATTATGTTATAAAAAATTTTGCATTCTTGTTTAATGCGCTAGTTCTATAAATTCGATAGTTCTATGAATTCGATAGTTCTATGAGTTCTCTAGCTCTATAAATTCGGTGGTTCTATAAAATAATATTGTTATGATTTTTATATTTATTTGATTTTTGTTCAGGCACTTTGACAAATATTTTGATTGGTATCAATGGAAAATCTCTTTGTGGGATGTAGGAGGTTTCTGATCGAGCTGTGGTACTTTTCCTATATATCCGTGAGGGTAAAATTCAGATAATACTCAGCATCATGAAGGTAACGTCATGACGGATAGTTTTGCTATCTCATTACGTTAAGCTCAGGCTTGAATCAACTCACTTCAGGAAGGTATGTGAAATTGGGATAGTGAGTTTTTTTGGCATAATTTCTTATACAGTAAGAATGCGAAAACCTCTGGCTGACCAACAAATAGAGGGCGCTTCATTTCATTGTTCGGGGCTTGGTACTGCACAAAAGAGGTTGTTTTGAGCTGACCTTGTCAAGCCAATGGCAGGCTTTCTGGCTTTAACGCTGAATGGTAGATGGATATTGTCGCTGTCCTTGCCGATGTGGTTTCCTTTGTCTTCTAGGTGCTATTTGCCAGCATCCTTGTCGCCTTGCTCACTATTGTAGCTCACTGTTATAGCTCACTATTGTAGGTAGTGGAGCTGTCACAGACGGCTCACTTCCGCGCGGATGTGGCTTTCAGCTTCGGGGCTGCGCTCCATTTTGATGCTCCAGGTATAGAGCCTCTTTTACACCCGCAGTAAGGTGGTCTGGAAACCAGGCAATGTATGCTTGTGGTACTTCAGTGTTCGCCTTGGTTGAGCCATCTAAACGCGCGCTGTAAGAACATTCGTGCCTGAGAGGTAACCATCTCGCCATGCGCCATGATCAGGCGTTCAGGCTGCCAGTCCAGAATGCGCTGCAGGTGTTTGTGGGCTTCAGCCTTGTGAAACATGAAGCTGAGTCGCCAATCCAGCGGCATGCTGCCATTGGGTGCAACGACGCCAGCTTTCTTGGCCAGAAAGCGTTTCAGCGGAGTCAGGCTTTGTGGTGGGAAGTTTTCGATCAAGTCTGTGACAATGAGTGAATGTGACGCATGGTGGAAGAAAATGGCCTCTGTCATTAGTGGAGAGCCGGTGAACAGCAACTGACCGATATCCTGTTTCCACTCCAGGTCTGGCTCATTGCCGAGTGAGCCGTCGAAATGAAGATCATGGCGTTTGCGAATCACCTGTTCGGTACCGAAGCAGCGGGCGTGAGGATAGGCTTCCAACCACTGATCGAGAAAGAGATGATGAAGGTGATTGGGAGCAATCAGCCAAGTGACATCTCCCAGTTCATCGATCTGCTGCCGAAGAGGCTCACTGAGTGCAATAGGACTATGCAGCCATAGTCGGTTATCACTCAGTCGTATCACAACCATGCGGGTGGGAAAGGGCAAGCTATAGAAGGAAACGGTGCCTCCGTCGGCGATCCACAGTTCAGGAGCTGGGGAATAAAGGGCCGTGGGGGGCATATCATGACCATCATGTCGTGGTGTGTTCATCGGAGCATCCTTGATCGCAGGCTTCCTTCTCTCTGTCTTACCCTTGCTCGCTTTGGCTGATCTTTCCAGTGAAGCTGGCTGAAACCTTCTCAGGGCGTGTTGGTCTTGGTCGCGAAAGCTCAATCGTGAAAGCCTGGTCGTAAAAGTTCAATCGTAAAAACGCCCAAGCGTGCAAAGTAAAAAGCCCTTGATGACTTTTCATCAAGGGCTTCAAGGGTGCTGCTTTGGCTCAGGCTTCGCGCTTAGACATTGAAGCGGAAGTGAATGACGTCGCCGTCCTTGACGATGTACTCCTTGCCTTCCAGGCGCCACTTGCCGGCATCCTTGGCACCTTGCTCACCGTTGTAGGCAATGAAGTCGTCATAGGCGATGACTTCTGCGCGGATGAAGCCTTTCTGGAAATCGGTGTGGATGACGCCGGCGCCTTCGGGGGCGGTGGCTCCTACCTTGACGGTCCAGGCACGAACTTCCTTCACCCCAGCAGTGAAGTAGGTCTGCAGGCCAAGCAGGGCATAGCCGGCACGGATGACACGATCAAGGCCAGGCTCTTCCATGCCCATTTCGTCGAGGAACATCGAGCGCTCGTCATCGTCGAGTTCAGCGATCTCGGCCTCAAGCTGGTTGCATACCGGTACTACTACAGCGCCTTCCGCCTCGGCGATCTCGCGCACGATGTCGAGGTACGGGTTGTTGTCGAAGCCATCCTCATTGACGTTGGCAATGTACATGGTCGGCTTCAGGGTCAAGAAGCCAAAGCTCTTGATCTGCTTGATCTCGTCCTCGCTGAGATCAAAGCTGCGCAGGGGCTGACCTTCAGCGAGGTGCGGCTGGATACGGTCGAGAATCGCCTTGGTGGCAATGGCTTCCTTGTCACCGCCCTTGACCACTCGGACCAGGCGCTGGATGGCGCGGTCCACGGTGTCGAGGTCCGCCAGGGCCAGTTCCAGGTTGATGGTCTCGATATCTGCGCGGGGATCGACCTGGTTGGCGACATGGATAACGTTATCGTTATCGAAGCAGCGCACCACGTGGGCGATGGCCTGGGTCTCGCGAATGTTGGCCAGGAACTGATTGCCGAGGCCTTCTCCCTTGGAAGCACCCGCAACGAGCCCAGCGATATCGACGAACTCCATGGTGGTGGGCAGCACCCGTTCCGGTTTGACGATTTCTGCCAGCTTGTCGAGACGCGGATCAGGCATGGGCACGATACCGACGTTGGGCTCGATGGTGCAGAAAGGGAAGTTCTCGGCGTCGATGCCGGACTTGGTCAGGGCGTTGAACAGGGTGGATTTGCCGACGTTGGGCAGACCCACGATGCCGCAATTGAATCCCATGGAAGTGTCCTGAATAAAAAATAAAGTCTGGGGCGTGATTTTACCCGTCACCAGCCACACCGAGAAGCGGTTTGAACGAGTGAAGAATTCACACCGAGAAGCTGTGAAGACGATTCATGGCCTTGGCCCAGTCGCCTGCCAGTGCCTGGGGCAGAGTGGCAAGGCATTCTGTTATTGCCTGATCGATGGCATCACGCTCGCTTTTGCCGGGGCGGCCCAGCACGTAGTTGACGACCATTGCTGCATTGCCGGGGTGACCGATACCGATGCGCGCTCGATGGAAGGACTTGTCATTGCCCAAGGCACTGATGATGTCGCGCAGGCCATTATGCCCGCCATGGCCGCCTCCCTGCTTGTAGCGAGCGGTGCCCGGTGACAGGTCGAGCTCGTCATGGGCGATGAGCATTTCATCCGGGGCAATCTTGTAGAAATTGGCCAAGGCTGCCACGGCACCGCCGGAGCGGTTCATGTACGTAGTGGGGATGAGCAGATGCAGGTCCTGTCCGTCGATGACAGCCTTGGCATACAGACCAAGAAACTTCTTCTCCGGGCGCAGGCTGGTGCCGGCCTGGCGAGCGACTTCCTCGGCCAACCAGGCTCCCGCATTGTGTCGGGTCGCTGCGTATTCTTCTCCTGGGTTGGCCAAGCCGATCAGCGCCTTGATCCTGGTCATCGCAACAACTCCCATCAGTGAAAATGAGCACTTTGCCCAGAACCCTGGGGGCTGTTCGATAGCGCCTGGGCTCGATGGCCCGCCCGCTCTTCGAACAGGCCCTTGGAGATGCTGGGGAAAGGGCTCTGTTGGCTCAAGAAAGCATGGTTGGCTAGAAGTATCACGCCAAAGCAAAGGGGCCACCGTGGTGGCCCCTCCAGGATAAAGTCGGCGCGATTACTCGGCGCTTTCTTCACCTTTGTCTTCTTCGCTACTGGCTTCGCCAGCTTCACCAGCTTCGCCGTCTTCAGCTTCGCCAGCGACCTTGGCCTTGGTGACGTTAGCGATGGCCTGGTCATGGTCTTCACCATGAGTCAGCTCAACGATGGTCACGCCAGCCGGTACCTTGATGTCTGACAGGTGCAGGGCAGCACCCAACTCCAGGCCGGAGATATCAGCTTCGAGGTAATCGGGCAGGTCCTTCGGCAGGCAGCTGACTTCGATTTCTGAGGCCAACTGATGGAGTTCGCCGTCCTGTTCCTTGATCGCCTTGGAATCATCCTGGCCCACGATGTGCAGCGGGACGCGCATGGTGATTTCGTGAGTGGCGTCGACGCGCAGGAAGTCAGCGTGGGTCACCAGCGGCTTGTAGGGGTGACGCTGCAGGTCACGAAGAACGACTTGCTGAGTCTTGCCTTCCACGCTCAGGGTGATGACGGAGGAGAAGAACGCCTCGTCTTCCAGAGCTTTGTAGAAAGCGGACTTGTCCACAGCGATGGACTGGGGAGCCTCGGTACCACCGTAGATGATGGCCGGGACTTGCTGGTTCGCACGACGCAGGCGGCGGCTCGCACCTTTCCCCAGGTCGTTACGAACGCTGGCTGTGATGTTGTAATCAGACATGAAATTGCCTCTTGGCTAACAAAAGCACGGCGAAATGCCGATGCTTTCAAGTCAGGAAGTCACCAGAGCCCGCGACCAGACGTCTGGTGGTTCCATATAACCCCGGGTGAACCTGGGGTGCTTACCGGCACGATGTTGTTCTTTTCCCGTTCCCGCGGGGGATTCCCCGCCAAGGGATCAGTGGAACATCGCGCTGACGGATTCTTCGTTGCTGACACGACGGATCGCTTCAGCAATCAGGCCAGATACGCTGAGCTGGCGGATACGACCACTGCGACGGGCTTCGTCAGACAGCGGAATGGTATCGGTGACGACCACTTCATCCAGTACGGAGTTGGTGATGTTGTCCACCGCCGGACCCGACAGAATCGGGTGAGTGGCGTAGGCCACCACACGCTTGGCGCCGTGCTCCTTGAGCGCTTCGCCAGCCTTGCACAGGGTGCCGGCAGTATCGATCATGTCGTCTACCACCACGCAGGTGCGGTCCTGGATATCGCCGATGATATGCATCACCTGGGCCTGGTTGGCCTGGGGGCGACGCTTGTCGATGATGGCGAGATCCACGTTGAGTTGCTTGGCAATGGCCCGGGCACGAACCACGCCGCCAACGTCTGGTGATACCACGACCAGATCGTCGTAATTCTGACGCTCGATGTCATCAAGCAGGATCGGTGAGCCATAGACGTTGTCTACCGGCACATCGAAGAAGCCCTGGATCTGATCCGCATGCAGGTCCATGGTCATGACGCGATCGACACCTGCCTTGACCATCATGTCGGCAACGATCTTGGCGGAAATCGGTACGCGAGCAGAGCGCACACGACGGTCCTGACGAGCGTAGCCGAAGTAGGGAACCACGGCGGTGATGCGGGTCGCAGAAGCGCGACGCAGAGCATCAACCATCAGGATCAATTCCAGCAGGTTATCATTGGTCGGTGCACAGGTGGACTGCAGGACGAAGACGTCCTTGCCGCGCACGTTCTCGTTGATCTCTACCGCGATTTCGCCGTCGCTGAATTGACCGACCGTAGCGTTGCCCAGTCTGCTATCCAGGCTCTCGGCGACCTTTCGGGCGAGTTCGGGGTTGGCATTCCCGGCGAAAACCATCAATTTTGACACGCGCAGCCACCTTTGCTGTGTTGATCTTCGGAGTGGGCTAAAGGGCCCAGAAGAAAGTTGGCTGGGGTAGGAGGATTCGAACCTCCGAATGCCGATACCAAAAACCGGTGCCTTACCACTTGGCGATACCCCAGCAATGACGCCGTTCCGCTAGTTTCCATCCATATGAAGCAAGCCTCTATGATAGACAATGCATATATAGACGGTACTAGGCATTCAGGGCGTCCAAGAGAGGAGAACGATTAAGACCCTGCGCGATGAAAGCATGCCAGCCGGGATGGGCTGCTTCGAGCTCGCTCATCAAGCGTCGGGCTCCAGACTCGCTGCCTAGAGTGGCAAAGACACAAGCACCGGTGCCCGTCAACATGGACGGCGCCCGGGCTTTCAGCCACTCCAGAGCATGGGCCACTTCAGGGTAACGCTGCCTGACAGTTGGCTCGCAATCATTGCGCCAGTTCGACGCTCCCCCCTTGAGTGCGCGCGCCATGGTAATAGGGGGGCTGTCTCGTGTCAATTCTGGAGCATTGAATACTTCAGGTGTCGAGACGGATACTCCAGGGTGAACAACCACGAACCAGGAGGAGTCCAGTTCCACTGGGGTCAGGTGTTCACCAATGCCTTCAGCCCAGGCTGCATATCCGCGGACGAACACGGGAACATCGGCACCCAGGGTCAGCCCCAGCTCGGCCAGCTTCTCATTGGAAAGCCCCAGATGCCACAGGGCATTGAGTCCTGCCAGGGTAGAAGCGGCATCGCTGCTGCCTCCGCCGAGGCCGCCTCCCACGGGAAGTCGCTTGTCCATACGGATCGTCACGCCCTGGCGCGAGCCAGAGACTCTCTGAAGCAGGGCGGCAGCACGATAGACAAGGTTGTCTTGTGGCTTGACGCCCTCCAGGTCTCCGTGCAGCACGATGCTGTCATCGTTACGCAGGTAGAAATGCAGGCTGTCACCATGGTCAAGGAACTGGAACAGGGTTTGCAGCTCATGATAGCCGTCGTCGCGGCGTCCGATGATATGCAGCATCCTGTTCAGCTTCGCTGGAGCTGGCAGGGTGAAGCCATCTACATCGGACTGGTGGCTGGACAACATAGAGGCCGACTCATCCTTTCCTGGCGCAGTGGCATGTACAGGCGTGGACATGGACTTATTCGCTGCCTTCGCCTGCTTGCCATTGATTGACCACCAGAGTGGCTCGAATGTCACCGTAGGTCATGACCATGCGGTTAGGCAGCCAGACGCCATCCACATTCATCCAGCCACGGTAATCGATCTTCCATCCATCCTGGGACAGCGTGGCGGGGAAGCCAAGGTTATCCTCGGTGGAAGTATGAGGCTGTCCTTCCACGGGCAGGCCACGAACCCATGTCGTCAGCTGGGATACCGGCAATGACCAGCCGAGTCGCTGTTCCATCAGGGCTTCCGGCGTTTCGGCCTCGAAGCGGCCTTCGCTGTTGGTCAATGAGAAACGACCCTCGCGACCTTCCAGGGTGCTGCGACCGGCACCAAGCGGACCCGTGACGAGCAGACGGTAATAATAAGGTGTCTGTAGCCAGTCGAGGTTGGCGCTATTGGTTTCTTCGGGCGTTCGCAAACCCACCTTTCCGGTCAAGGTCCAGGAGTCGAAAGCCTTGACCTCTGCCATTTGCTGTTCCCACAGGCCGGCAGTGCGCTCAGTGGCAGCCTTGTTGGTCGCAGCTGGTGCGGCACAGCCTGCTAGCACGGAGATACACAGGGCAGCAGCAGAAAGTCGTAGCGTCTTGATCATGTCACAATCCTTGTCAGTCAGGCCGAGCAGCTATTTATATGCAGAGCAACTATTTACATACAGGGCAGCTATTACACATAAAGCAGCTATATATCAGGAGCGATGGTCGCTCAAGGGGTGATCTCGGGGCGTCGTTCCAGCAATTCATCTATATAAGGATGGTTCGGGAACTGCTCGCGTGCCACGCCGAGAATTTCTTGGGCGCGTTCGTGTTGTCCCAGGTCCCACAAGACTTCAATCAGGTGGGCAGCCACTTCCTGGTCAGGAAGGGTGTTCCAGGCCTGCTCGATCCAACGTAGAGCGGTGGTCAGGTCGCCTCGACGATAGGCAACCCAGCCGAGGCTATCCTGGATGGCGGCGCTCTGAGGATCCAGCTTGTAGGCTCTCTGGATCAAGGCTTCTGCTTCATCAAGCTCATCTGGCGAGCCTGAATCGGCAAGGGTATAACCGAGTGCGTTGAGGGCAGTGGCATTGTCCGGTTCTTGCTCGACCAGTCGGCGAAGTTCGCTCTCCGAAGTATCCATGTCGCCATTCTGCCAGGCTCGCATGGCATAGAAGTAGCGCAGGTCGCTGTCCTCGGGGGTGCGTGCCAGCTCACGCTCAAGCAGCGTGTCAGCATCTTCGCCAAGTCCCTCGTCGTCGAGCAGTTGAGCCTCGATAATCACCAGTCCGGTATAGGATTCATCATGGTGCTGGCGTTCCGAGCGCAGGAAGTCTCGGGCGTCCTGCAAGCGCCCGTCGGCGGTCAGCATGAGCGAAGCTGCCTGACGGGAAAGCAGGTAGTTCGGGCCTTCGGGTACTTGACGGTAATAGAGGAGGGCGTTGTCGATATCACCTTCTTCTTCCGCGATGGAGGCCAGCAACAGATAGGTCGCGCTGGGAGCATCGGGGTCGCCGACCAGAGGTAGCAGCAGATGTTTGACCGGTGCGGTGTGTCCCTCACTGAAATAAAGACGGGCCAGGCCTATCCTGAGCTCGGGTGTATCACCCCGCTCGGCGAGCAGGGCATCGGTACTTTTCTCAGCGGCTGCGAGGTTACCCATGCGGATATCGGCCTGGGCCAGCAGCAAGAGAAAGAGGGCGTCTTGCGGCGCCAGGTCGAGACCACGCTTCGCTGCCTGACGTGCTGCCTGTGGGTTGTCTTGTTCTAGGTTCAGGCGCGAGGTGGCCAGCCAGCGCTGGGGCATGTCGTCAGCGGTCTTGCCCAGGCGCGCCAGGCGCTGTTGGGCGTTCTTCAACTGGCCCTGGGCTGTTTCGGTCAGAGATAGCGCCAGTTCGAGATCGAGCCGTACAGGCTTGCTGGCGGGAGGTGATACCAGCGCTTCGCGCAGAATGCTGTCCATGGCGCTTGGGTCCGCTCCAGAGGCGAGAGCGGTATCAACAAAGCGAGTGATATCGCTGCGTTCGCGCGCATCAATTGCAATGATCTTCTGCTGCAGGGCCTCGCTCCAGTCACCGCGAATCGATGCCAGGGAACCCAACAGTTCTGCCGCTGCAGTGGTTTCAGGGGCAAGGGTTTGCCAGCGGCGTGCTGCCCGCTCAAGCAATTCGGGATCATCGGTGAAGCGGGCGGCGAATGTGGCACGTTTTACCAATGCCGGAGAATGGTAGCGCTCTGCAGCTTTTAGATAGCCTTCTGTCGCTCGTCGGAAGTCACCACGCTGCCCGGCCATTTCTGCCGTCAACAGGAGAGAAAGGCCTTCGGCATCCAGTCCTCTGGTGATAGGCGGCGCGTTCACCATTGGATCCTTGGGTTGAGCATCAGCGGAGGAAATGGATAGGCCCTGGCAGCCGCAGAGCAAGGCAGCGAGCGTCAGGGAAGTCAGGGGGCCCGTCAGCTGTCGAATGCGCGTGTTACTGGGCATGCAGGCCTCATCATGTCAGTCGGAGCGATCAGCGTGATGTAGAATGTAGCGATCGAGACGCTATGGCATTCTGTGATCGGCATTACATTGGAAACAGCCGTCAGCATAGCGGCTTGAGCGGGTGCAGCAAAGTTGAAAGCGATATACAGAGATGTCGCATGATGACGTAAAGAGCATCAAGGCTCAGGTGTTCAGCAATTCATATGCTAGAATATGTCGCCTTTGCGGAGTGGAGCCTGCTCAAGAAAAGGTACCATCCCAGCCATTATCTGGTGAAGACGTCTAACGCATGACCCTGCTTGCCCTTGGCATCAACCATCGTACCGCTGCCGTCGAGGTGCGCGAGAAAGTGGCCTTTGGTCCTTCGCAGCTCGATATTGCGCTGAAAGAGCTCCGTGCCTTGCCCAGAGTGCGAGAGGCAGCCGTGCTGTCTACCTGCAATCGCACCGAATTGTATTGTGTCACTGATGAAGCCGGTGAGCGCGACGTTCTGGATTGGCTGGGGCGCTTTCATGCCTTGCCGCCGGAAGAACTGCTTTCTTGCGCCTATCACTATGTCGACGGAGAAGCCGCACGACACCTGATGCGTGTAGCGGTGGGACTGGACTCCATGGTCCTCGGTGAGCCTCAGATTCTGGGTCAGATCAAGGATGCCTATCAGGCTGCTCGCACGGCCAAAGGACTCGGCGGTGAGCTGGAGCGCCTGTTCCAGCATACCTTTGCTGTGGCCAAGCAGGTACGTACCGAGACGAGCATTGGCAAGAATCCTGTCTCGGTGGCTTATGCAGCGGTCAGCCTGGCTAGCCGCATCTTCGATGATTTCTCCAAGGCCCGTGCCTTGTTGATCGGAGCCGGGGAAACGATCGAGCTGGTTGCCCGCCATCTCCATGAGGCAGGCGTCAAGACCATCACTGTCGCCAACCGCACCAAGGAACGAGCCAGCCAGCTGGCGGAAGAGTTCAACGGTCAGGCCATTTCTCTGGATGGCATTCCGGTGGCGCTGGAAGAGGCCGATATTGTCATTTCTTCTACAGCGGCACCTCTGCCCATCCTCGGCAAGGGGATGGTCGAGCGCGCGCTCAAGCGTCGTCGCCATCGCCCGGTGTTCATGGTCGATATCGCCGTGCCGCGGGATATCGAGCCTGAGGTCAGCGAATTGGGTGATGTATTTCTGTATACCGTCGATGACCTGCAAGAGGTCATCGAAGAGAACCGACGTCATCGCCAGGTCGCAGCCAACCAGGCCGAGGCATTGATCGAAAGTGGCGTCGCTCACTGGTTTCAAGAGCGCCGTATCCGCAGTGCCGGCGATGTCATTCGGGAAGTGCGGGCCAAGGGCGATGTTCTACGCAACGAGGCCGAACAGCAGGCTCTGGCGCGCCTGGCCAATGGCGAGGCACCAGAGAAAGTCATTCAGCGTCTGGCTCACCAGTTGACCAATCGTCTGCTCCATCAGCCCACCCTGTCCTTGCGTAGCGCTGCTGCGCAAGAGCGTCAGGAGCTGCTTGATGCAGCCGCTGAGCTATTGCTTGGCGACGATGAGCGCGAACATTAGGGAAACTCATCTCCTTAAGTAAGCTGCTTTGCCACGAACCTGCTTTGCCACGAACCTGCTTTGCCACAAACCTGTGTTGCGTCGCCTTTCTAACCAGAATTCAAGGATATACCGATGAAAGCTTCCCTGCGTCAGCGTCTTGATGCCTTCGTCGAGCGTTTCGAAGAACTTGCTGCACTGCTGTCAGATCCTGATGTCATTTCTGAGCAGGCACGGTTTCGTGATTATTCACGCGAGTATTCCGAGCTCGAATCGCTGGTCGAGACATGGCGCCAGTATCGGAACGTCGAGGAAGACATCGCGACGGCGGAGCTGATGGCAGAGGACGCGGATGTAGAAATGCGTGAACTAGCCCAGCTGGAACGTGAAGAGGGCAAGGAGCGTCTGGAAGCCCTGGATAGCGAGCTCAAGCGCCTGCTGGTTCCCAAGGATCCTGATGATGGGCGTAATGTCTTCCTTGAGGTACGTGCAGGAACGGGAGGCGACGAGGCTGCGCTGTTTGCCGGTGATCTGTTCCGCATGTATTCCCGTTATGCTGAAAATCAGGGCTGGAAGGTCGAGGTGGTCAGTGCCAGTCACGGTGAGCAAGGCGGCTACAAAGAGATCATTTCTCGGGTCAAGGGCGATGGGGCTTATGCCCGACTCAAGTTCGAGTCCGGAGCTCATCGTGTCCAGCGAGTACCGGCGACTGAGTCCCAGGGCCGTATCCATACCTCTGCCTGTACGGTGGCGGTGATGCCGGAAGCAGATGAAGTCACAGACGTGGATATCAATCCTTCCGACCTGCGTGTGGATACCTTCCGTTCCAGTGGGGCTGGAGGCCAGCACGTCAACACGACCGATTCGGCGATTCGTATTACCCACCTGCCTACCGGAGTCGTGGTGGAATGCCAGGAAGAGCGCAGCCAGCACAAGAACCGGGCCAAGGCAATGTCGTTGCTGGCGGCTCGCCTCAAGCAGGCGGCCCAGGACAGTCAGCGTCAGGAGCAGGCCGATGCGCGCCGCTCTCTGGTTGGCTCAGGTGATCGCAGCGAGCGTATCCGTACCTACAACTTCCCTCAGGGCCGGGTAACAGATCACCGCATCAACCTGACGCTGTACAAGCTTTCTGAAGTCATCACCGGCGATGGCCTGGATGAAGTCATCGAACCGTTGATCCATGAGTTCCAGGCCGAACAGCTGGCAGCGTTGCAGCAGGAGGTCTGATGCGCATCGATGTGCTGTTGGCCCGGGCGGCAGCGCGCCTGCAGCAGGCAGGCTCGGAGACGCCACGGCTTGATGCGGAAGTCATTGCGACCCATGTGCTGGAGGTCGATCGAACCTGGCTCTACACATGGGGTGATCGCACGATGGATGTGTTGGCCAGGGCGCGTTTCGAGGCCTTGGTGGGGGCCCGTGCCGAAGGCCAGCCTGTTGCCTACCTGACCGGTGAGCGGGAGTTCTGGGGACTGGCGCTGGAGACCTCCCGTGCCACTCTGATTCCACGCCCGGATACGGAAACACTTGTGGAGGCCGCTCTGGCTCGTGCAGAGACGGCGACAGGAGCCTTGCTGGACCTCGGCACCGGCACCGGCGCCATCGCTTTGGCGTTTGCCAGTGAGCGCCCAGGCTGGCGCGTTGAAGGGCTGGACCTTTCACCCGAAGCCGTGGCGTTGGCAACCCGCAATGCCAAGCGTCATGGACTGCAGGCAGTGTTTCGCGTTAGTGACTGGTTTGCCGCACTGAGCGATACCGAAAATTTCGAGCTGATTGTCTCCAACCCCCCCTATATTGATGTAGCGGACCCTCATCTCGGTCAGGGTGATGTGCGCTTCGAACCGTCTTCTGCATTGGTCGCTGCCGACGGAGGGCTTGCTGACCTGCGACGTATTGCGCAAGGTGCGCAGTGTCATCTGGTGCCGAATGGATGGCTGCTGGTGGAGCATGGCTATCAGCAGGGTCCTGTCGTACGTGAACTGCTGGAAGCCAGTGATTATGCGGATGTCAAAAGCCTGCTGGATCTGGCGGGGAATGAAAGAGTGACGGTTGGACGGTATCAGGCGCCCAGCCTGCCCTGATCGAAAGCCTGGAATACCCAGCGTTGATGGATGTGGATGGATCAGAAGGGTACAGAGGGATACAGTAAAAACCTTCGTCGAGATTGGTTTTAACGTGCGAGAATATGGAAAAAATGCCTGCTTGCAGGGTATTTTGGTCGATATCTCTGAGTCGTTATGGTGACAAGACCGTCGTCAAGAGGTTGTTACCATAGGCCTGCTTCACATCCCTGATTATCGAGTCATAACCACAATGAAAAGCAAAAGTCGCTCACTCGATCGTATTGATCTCAAGATTCTGCGTTGCCTGCAGGACAATGCTCGTATCTCCTATGTTGATCTTGCCACCCAAGTAGGACTTTCCACCACTCCCTGTCTGGAGCGCGTCAAGCGTCTGGAGCGTGCGGGCGTGATTCGTGGCTACAAGGCCATTCTGGATCCGCGCAAGCTCAAGGCCAACTTGCTGGTGTTCGTCGAGATCAGTCTCGAGACGCAGTCGCCGGCGGTATTCGATGAGTTTCGCCGGGCGGTCTCCAAGCTGCCGCAGATACAGGAATGCCACTTGGTATCCGGCCAGTTCGATTACATCCTGAAGTGTCGTATTCCTGAGATGTCGGCTTATCGTCAGTTGCTGGGAGATGTCGTCCTGACATTGCCGGGCGTCAAGGAGTCCAAGAGTTATGTGGTGATGGAAGAGGTCAAGGAGGACTTTACCCTGCATGTTCCCGACATCGAGGAGTTCGAGGGTAAATGAGTCAGCCTATGAATGATCGGCAATTGCTGCGTTACAGCCGCCAGATCATGTTGCCCCAGGTGGATATCGAAGGGCAGCAGCGCTTGCTCGATGGTCATGCATTGATTATCGGGGCTGGTGGCCTGGGCTCACCGGTAGTGCTGTATCTGGCCGCAGCAGGTGTCGGACAACTGACCATTGCTGATGCGGATGAAGTGGAAATCTCCAACCTCCAGCGCCAGATCGCCCATCATGAAGCGGATCTGGGCGTCAACAAGGCCGCATCAGCGGCCGCATCAGCACAGGCATTGAACTCCGATTGTCGAATTCATGTGGTGAAGCGTTTTCTCAATGACGCAGAACTGCTCGAGGCAGCTCGACAGGCCGATGTGGTACTGGATTGCACCGATCGCTTTTCCAGCCGCTATGCCATCAATGCCGCTTGCATGGAGGCGGGAGTACCCCTGGTATCTGGCGCAGCAATCCGCTTTTCCGGGCAGGTCGCGGTATTCGATCCACGTGACGCACAAAGCCCTTGCTATGCCTGCCTGTATCCCCCGAATGACCAGGGCGATGAGGCATTGTCCTGTGCCGAGAGTGGTGTCATCGCACCGCTGGTCGGCATGATCGGCAGCTTCCAGGCGCTTGAAGCCATCAAGCTGCTTGCCAGGTCAGGCTCCCCCCATGGCGGACTATCCACTTTCGATGGCTTGAGCGGTGAATGGCGTCACTTTCGCCTGGCCAAGGATCCCGCCTGCCCAGTGTGCAACAGCCGTCCATTATGAAGCCCCAGCGTCCATCTCCGTCTCCGGTCACCGATTTTGATATCCGCTTGCTGCGAGTGTTCAAGACCGTAGCGGAGTGTGGCGGATTTTCCGCTGCGGAAGGGGAGCTTGGTATCAGCCGCTCTGCGATCAGTCTACATATGGGCGACCTGGAAAAACGTCTGGGACTCAAGCTGTGCAAGAGAGGGCGAGGCGGCTTTGCCCTGACCGAAGAAGGGCACGAAGTGCTGCAAGGGGCTCGCCGGTTGCTGGCTGGCCTCGAAGCCTTCCGTACCGAGGTCAATGCCCTGCATCACAATTTACGCGGCGAGCTCAACATTGGCATCACTGACACTCTGGTCAGCTATCCGGAAATGCGTATTACCCATTCCCTGGCTCGGCTCAAGGCAGAAGGACCCGGAGTGCGCATCAATATCCACATGGATCCACCAGGGGAGATCGCCAGGGCCGTGCTCGATGGGCGCCTGCATGTCGGAGTGGTGCCGGAAGTCAATCTGCCTACCAGTGTGGAGACGCTGGCGCTCTATGGTGAGCATTCGAGTCTCTATTGCGGCTGTGAGCATCCTCTGTTCCATGCTGCAGAACCTGAGCCAGCCGAGCTGGCGCAATGGGATGCGGTAGTGCCGTCGTATCCACTTCCAGAGTCTGGACGTGAAGCGCTTGCCTGGCTGACAGGCACCGCGACGGCCTCCGACAGGGAAGGGGCCGCGTTTCTGATTCTGACCGGAGCCTACCTGGGATACTTGCCAGATCATCAAGCGGCTGCCTGGGTGGCAGAAGGGCGTCTGCGCCTGCTCTGTGCTGGAAAGGCAGGCTATTCGACGCCATTTGTTGCCATCACTCGCCGCGATCGTAGCCCTCACCGGGTGCTGGAAGCCTTTTTGCAGGTATTGACGAAAGAGCCCTCCCGATAGCGCAGGTATCCATGCAACAGGTGCGTGCCAGCATGTCATAAGAACATGGCACAAGTGTTCATCAATATGGTCGAAGCGCTATAAGGCTGGTGCGGTGAGTGTAATGCCTGAAAGACCCGTGGCTGTAGGGTTAGTGCGGTTAGTTATGGAATGACTGACCTTTGGGTGAATGATTTGTTGTTATCGAATACTTGACATTTCCCCTTGTGCTGATGTCACACTGACAGAGGTGGCGCTGACCTTGAGTCGGCATCATCACAACGAGTTTCGATAGACAACAATAAGCGCAATCAAGACGGACTCTTTATGACTGCTGTATCGTCGTTCGCGACTCCTGCCTCCTGGTACCGTGATTCCGTTGCGGTCGACCTGGCCCCCTGTACTCCTCTGAAAGGTGATGTTCGAGCCGATGTCTGTGTGATCGGTGCCGGCATCACGGGCTGTTCTGCCGCATTGCACCTGGCCGAACGAGGCTATCGTGTCGTTATCCTTGAGGCCTACGACGTGGGTCACGGTGCTTCTGGCCGCAGTGGTGGCCAGATCCTGCCTGGCCTGGGAACGGATATCGCCACGGTTGAACAGGCGCTGGGCCATTCGGCCGCCAAGGATATCTGGGAAATGAGCCGGGAGGCGGTACGCCTCACCGCAGAACTGGTCGAACGCCATCAGATTCCTTGCGATCTTTCCTGGGGCTATCTGCATGCTGCGGTCAAGCCTCGCCATGTCAAGGAGTTGCGCGAATACCAACAGCGCATGGCGCGTGATTATGACTACCAGGCTCTGGAATGGCGTGAAGGGGACGCCTTGCGTGAGCATGTGGTCACGGACGCCTATCCGGCTGCGCTGTGGGAGAGCGAGGCAGGGCACCTGCACCCCCTCAACTACACACTGGGATTGGCCCGCGCGGCTCAACAGGCTGGTGTGGTCATTCATAGCGAAAGTCCTGTCGTCGACATCAGGCAGGGGCGTCCTGCCTCCGTGGTGACTCGCCAGGGTCGAGTGACGGCCGATCAGGTCATCGTTGCCACCAATGCTTATGGCAACGGACTGGTGCCACAGCTTAGTGGGCGCATCATGCGCTGTGCCAACTACATGATTGCAACGGCTCCCATGACACCGGAACAGGCTGCCCTGGTGCTGCCGAAGAATGATGCCCTGTCGGATGCCAACTTCGTTCTCGATTACTACCGCCTGTCGGCTGATCGCCGCCTGATCTATGGCGGGGAAGTGAGTTATGACGGAAACCCACCAAAAGGCCTGGATTCGCGCATTGATAACAAGATCCGTCACCTGTTCCCGGTGCTCGACAATATCGCCATCGAGTATCGCTGGGGCGGCGACATCGCCATCACGTTAAACCGTGCACCGGATTTCGGCCGTCTGGACAACAACCTCTATTACGCCCAGGGCTACTCCGGTCATGGCATGGCGATGGCCGGACTGGCCGGCAAGTTGCTGTCCGAAACCATTGCCGGACAAAGCGAGCGGTTCGATATCTTCGCCGCCATGCCACATCGGCACTTTCCCGGTGGGCGCTGGTTGCGCACTCCGTTACTGGTACTTGCCACTAATTTCTACAAGCTGCGCGACCGCCTGTGAATGGCCGCCCGACATACGAGGACGATTCCATGACCGAGATGACGACGAGTGCCCACAGCGGGGGTATGAAAGGTGCCCACAGCGGGGGTATGAAGAATGCCCACAGCGGGGGTGAAAACAGTCTCCACAGCGAAGGTGGGAGCGCTTCCCTTGGTGATGAGACCGGCAGCAAGGCCCAAGACGCTGTCCATGAAGCGTCCAGAGAGAATGTTTCTCGACGACAAGCATCGTCGATCCAGATGCAAGGACTGCACAAGCGCTTTGGCAAGGACACCGTTGCCCTGAATGGTGTCGATCTGGACATAGAGGCGGGTGAGTTCTTCACCTTGCTGGGGCCTTCGGGCTGCGGCAAGACCACGATGCTGCGTATTCTTGCCGGTCTCGAAGAGGCGGACGATGGCCGCCTGACCATCGGTGGCAAGGATGTGACGGAAGTTCCTCCGCATCATCGTAGTGTCAACACGGTCTTCCAATCCTATGCCTTGTTTCCCCATCTCTCGGTACGCGAGAACCTGGCTTTCGGTCTCAAGATGCGGGGTGTGCCTCAGGCACAGCGTGAGGAGAAAGTGGCGGAAATTGCCCACTTTATTCACCTGGGCGACCTGATCGATCGCCGCATCGATCAGCTTTCCGGGGGCCAGAAGCAACGTATTGCCCTGGCCAGGGCATTGGTCTGTGAACCAGATGTCCTGCTGCTGGACGAGCCGCTGTCGGCTCTGGATGCTGGCCTGCGCAGCCAACTGCAGGTAGAGCTGCTGAGAGTGCAGAAACGTCTGGGCATGACCTTTGTCTTCGTTACCCACGATCAGGACGAGGCCATGGTCATGTCCGATCGTATTGCCGTGCTCAATGGCGGCAATATCCAGCAGGTCGGCGCCCCGCGTGATGTCTATGAGCGTCCAGCCAATGCGTTTGTTGCCCGTTTCATGGGACACGACAACCTGTACCGGATCATGGCTCGACAAGGTGGCCGGTTGACGACTGAAATCGGGGAGCTGGAAGTCGAAGAGCTGGAAATCGAAGAGGGCAATCAACACGCTGCCCAGGGAGAACTGGTGCTGATTCGCCCGGAGACGCTGGACCTCAAGCCTGGGCGAGCAGAGGGCGTCAATCATCTGCCGGGTCGGATCACCGAGCGGCTCTATCGTGGCAGCCATGCCGAATTCCGCATCGAAATTGGTTCGGTCGTGTTGCAGGCGACAGTCAACAATCGTGGTCGTCACCTACCTGAGGTGGGCGATGAAGTGACGGTCGTTGTCGCTGCTGAAGACCTTGTGACTCTGAGCGAGTGAGGTAAGTCATGTCGACAAGCGATACGCGCATTCCCACTCGACAGCGTGCCGTGGCCAATGCTGGTGGCGCAGCGGTCAGTACCCGTAGCCGTGCCATGGTGATGGAAGCACGCCATCTGCTGTTTACGGTAAGTCCTGGCGCGGCCTGGATCATCGTCTTTCTGGTACTACCTAGCGTCTATCTGATGGCGGTAGCCTTCATGAGCAATGGCCCGTATGGCCTGCCGCAGATGCCGCTGTCCGTGGATTCGTTCAAGCAGTTGAGCGGTTTCGGCTTTCTCGGCTGGAGCCCAGGTAACCTCTACACCTTGCTGCGCTCCCTATGGCAGACATTCCTGTCCACGGTGCTGGTCGTCATCGTGGCCTATCCGATTGCCTATTACATCACTACCTGTCGCGAGAAGTGGCGCCCGATCATGCTGTTGGCCGTGGTGGTGCCTTCCTGGACCAATCAGGTGATTCGTACCTTCGGCTGGATGAACCTGCTCGCTCCAAATACGCCGCTTTCCGATTTGGCCAGTACGCTTGGGCTGATTTCACCCAACATGGGGCTGTATCCCTCCAATTTCGCCGTGACACTGGGCCTGGTCTACAACTTCCTGCCTTTCATGGTGTTGCCGCTGTATGCGGCTTTTGAAAAGCTCGATACCGCCCAGGTAGAGGCTGCTCAAGACCTTTATGCCTCACCGTTGAAGGCTTTCTGGCATGCCGTCTTCCCTCAGACCCTGCCTGGGCTTTTGGCGGGGGTGGTGCTGGTCGCGATCCCGGCCTTCGGCATGTATGTCATTCCCGAGCTGCTTGGGGGCGGCAAAGGAATGATGCTGGGCAACCTGGTGGCGACACAGTTCTCGGGAGGCTCCAACTGGCCGCTTGGCGCTGCCGGCGCCATCCTGATGCTGATTGCTACCTTTATCGGCCTGTTCGCCATGCGGCGCATTGGTAAACGACTGGGCGGTGGTGAGGAGGTCGTGATATGAACAAGCGCAGTTTCAAGCGGGGCCTCAAGGGGTTCTGGTGGCTGACCATGGCCTTCATGTATCTGCCCCTGGCCGTGGTGATGTTGTTCTCGTTCAATGCCGCCAACAGTGCAGCACACTTCACCGGCTTTTCATTACGCTGGTACACCAAGCTTCTCGCCAATCAGGAAATCATCAATGCCATTGGCAATACCCTGGTGCTGGCTATCGTGTCTTCGGTGATTGCTCTGGTCATTGGCTGCTTGATTGGCTACGGCATGTATCGTCATCGCCATCGTAAACTGGGCTGGCTGATCATCCTGATCTATCTGCCCATTGTGCTGCCGGATATCGTCTTCGGTATTTCCGAGATGGCTTTCTTTGTCCAGATCCACCAGCTCACCGGCTTTCTCAAGCCTGGTCTTGGTACCATGATCATTGCCCATGTGACCTTTGAGATTCCGTTCGTGGCGTTGATCGTCTATTCCCGTTTCGTCGGGTTGGATCCGACCCTGTTCGAGGCCGCCAAGGATCTCTATGCCACGCCATTCAAACGGGTCATGCATTTCATGTTGCCGACCATCAAGCCAGCGCTGATATCGGCCTTTTTCCTGTCCTTTACTCTGTCGGTGGATGACTTTGTCATCAGCTTCTTCACTTCAGGGCCGGAAAGTGCAACGTTGCCGATTTATATCTGGAGTGCGATCAAGAAGGGCATCTCACCGGAGATCAATGCGATTGCTACCTTGATGATAGGGGCCGTGGCTCTGGCTGCCATCATGAGCTTGCTGTTGAGTCGCCGCCGGGCTGCTTGAGCCAGGCTTTCATCATCACCACATGAACCAGCTAGATGAACTCACCATGCGCTTATCCATACCAATAAGAAGGGGTGCTTGATCATGATCCATCGCAAGACGCGTGCCGCCCTGGCGGTCACTCTTGGAGGCCTGATGTTGGCCGGGGCGGCCCAGGCCGAAGAAGGCAAGTTGTACCTGTTCAACTGGACAGAGTACATGGACCCCGAGATCATCGAGGCCTTCGAGCAGAAGTACGACGTCGAAGTGGTGCAGAACTACTTCAATGGCTTGCCGGAAATGTTCGCCAAGCTCAATTCAGGCGGTGTGTCCCAATACGACATCATCGTGCCGTCCAACTATTTTGTGCCGCGTTTGATCGAGTCAGGATTGGTGCAGAAGCTGGACCATTCCAAGATACCCAACTTCGACAATGTCATGGATCAGTTCAAGGACCCGAGCTACGATCCGGGTGCCGAGTACACGGCACCTTATCAATGGGGAACGACCGGGCTGATCTACAATACCGAGACATTCCCCGATGCCGAGCCAAGCTGGTCGCTCATGTTCGACCCTGAAGTCAATAGCGACTATCCCTTTGCCCTGATTGGCGATGGCCAGGTTGCCACGGGGGCGGCTTGTGCCTACCTGGGCAAGGGCTATGACTGCTCCGATCCTGAAGACTGGAAGGAAGCCGCCAAGCTGATCATCGAGACCAAGCATCGTGACAACTTCTCAGGTTTCACCGATGGCACACCGGCCTTGCAGCAGTTGTCTCGTGGAGTGGCTCATGTAGGCATGACCTTCAATGGCGACTATCTGCTGTTTGCCGACGAGGATCCGGAAGCGTTCAAGAACCTCAAGTTCGTGGTTCCCAAAGAAGGCGCCGAGATGTGGGTGGACTCGATGATGATTCCGTCCAAAGCGCCTAATCCCGATCTGGCCCACAAGTTCATCAACTTCATTCTGGATGCTGAAGTTGGTGCTCAGTTGTCCAACTTCAACTACTACGCTAGCCCTAACAAAGCGGCTCAGCCGTATCTTGACGAGGTGCTGACCCAGCCGCCCAGCATGCCCACGGATGAGGAAATGGAGCGCTTGCGTTTTACCCCCAGCCTGGAAGGGCAGCAGTTGCAGATGTTCCAGCAACTGTGGTCTGAGGTGAAAGCGCGGTAAGGATACCGAGGCGGCTGGCAAGCATGATGATCTGTCATCGTAGCACTGCCGGTTGCCTCGATGAACCCCGGATATGCCGGGGTTCATCCAACGATAAACAACACTCGGAAAACTCATATGAGTAACCGCCAGGAAACACCAGAACTCAACGACTGGTTCAAGCAGCACGGTATTACCGAGGTGGAATGCCTCGTGACGGACCTCACCGGTATTCTCAAGGGCAAGATCATTCCTGCCGGAAAGTACCTCAATGGTGGTCGACCACGCTTGCCGGATTCCATCTTCATCCAGACTGTTACCGGGGGATACCCCGATGATGAGGACATCCGCTTCTGGAACCCCGCCGAGCGGGACATGGAGCTGGTGGCCGATCCCAATGCCGTGTTCCTGGTACCTTGGGCGGATGATCCCACTGCCCAGATCATTCATGACTGCTATTACCTTACCGGTGAGCCGGTAGAGCTGTCACCGCGCTATGTGTTGAAGCGGGTACTGGATCTCTACCATGCCCGAGGCTGGCGTCCCATCGTGGCGCCGGAAGCTGAGTTCTACCTGGTCAAGACCAATACGGATTCCGACTATCCGCTCGAGCCTCCGATTGGCCGTAGTGGTCGTCAGGAAAGCAGCCGCCAGTCCTTTTCCATCGATGCGGTCAACGAGTTCGACCCATTGTTCGAAGAGATGTACGACTACTGCGATGCCATGAACCTGGACCTGGATACCCTTATCCATGAAGAAGGGGCAGGGCAGATGGAAGTCAACTTCCAGCATGGTGATCCGTTGGCGTTGGCCGACCAGGTGGTGCTGTTCAAGCGTGTGTTGCGGGAAACGGCATTGCGTCATGGCATGTATGCCACCTTCATGGCCAAGCCGATGGCCAACCAGCCCGGCAGTTCCATGCATATCCATCAAAGCCTGGTGGATGCCCAGGATGGCCATAATGTCTTCGTTGCTGAAGACGGCCAACCCAGCCGCCTGTTCCACTATTTCATTGGCGGTCTTCAGCGTTACCTGCCATCGGCCATGCCGTTGCTGGCACCTAACGTCAATTCCTATCGCCGCTTGATGCGTACCGAGAGCAGCGGCTCGGCCCCGATCAATGTGGAATGGGGCATGGACAACCGCACAGTAGGCCTGCGCGTACCCGTCTCAGGCCCTGAGGCAACGCGTGTCGAGAACCGTCTGGCAGGCGCCGATGCGAATCCTTATCTGGTGATGGCCGCGTCCTTGGCATGCGGCTACCTGGGGATGATTGGTCAGCTCGAACCACGCCCGCCCATGGTCGGGTCGGCCTGGTCAGGTGGCAACAAGCTGCCTGATGATATTGGCCCGGCGCTGGACTTGCTGGGAGAATGCTCGGCACTGGCCGATATTCTTGGCGAGCGTTTCCTCAACAGTTATCTGGCGGTGAAGCGTGCCGAGCACCGGGAATACTTCCAGATCATCAGTTCCTGGGAGAGGGAGCACCTGCTGCTTCGGGTATAAGTCCGGGACCGCATTGGCTATTTCGCTTGTATCGGGCGATGGTTCACGACCATCGCCCGTTTTTGTGCATGGCGGATTGTTCTTTGATGGTGATTATTTGATGCCTAAAACGTTGGATTTATCGCCGATGAGCCTTAGAATGGCTCAAAGTGTCAAATAAAATAACCATTCTTGGAGTCTGCCATGTCTGCGACCTCAACGGTGAACCGCACCGCATCAACCTCTCACGGTGTTGCTCCAGCCACGCAACACGCAGCTTCCTGGTATGCCGCTTCGGCCAATTCGTCTCCTGAGCGACCTGCCCTGAGTGGCGAAGTGAGTTGTGATGTGTGCGTCGTAGGAGCCGGGTTCAGTGGCATTTCCTCGGCGCTGCATCTGGCGGAGAAAGGGGTGAAGGTGGTGGTCCTCGAGGCGGCCAGGGTGGGCTATGGGGCCTCCGGACGCAACGGCGGCCAGATCGTCAACAGCTACAGCCGTGACATGGATGTCATCGAGCAAAAGTATGGCGAAACCGCAGCTCGTGCTTTGGGTGACATGGCCTTCGAAGGTAACAGCATCATCCGTGAGCGGATTGCCAAATACGCTATCCAGTGCGATCTGCGAGAAGGCAACCTGTTCGCTGCCTGCAACAGCAAGCAGTTGCAAGGACTCAAGGAGCACAAGGCGTTGTGGGAGCGTTACGGCAATCGCCAACTGGAATTGCTGGAAGGCGATGCCTACAAGCGCGAAGTGGGGAGTGACCGTTATAGTGGCGTGTTGATCGACCACTCCGGTGGCCATATGCACCCGCTCAACCTGGTGCTTGGTGAAGCGGCTGCCTTCGAATCGCTGGGTGGCGTGATCTATGAGCAGAGTCCGGTGATCAAGCTGGAACATGGTCAACCCGTGACGATCAGAACCGCTCAAGGCGTGGTCAAGGCTGAACGTGTGGTGATGGCCGGTAACGCCTACATGAGTGGCGTGATGCCCGAGCTGGAAGCCAAGTCGATGCCATGCGGCACCCAGATCATCACCACCGAACCTCTGGAAGAAGAACTGGCCAAGCGCTTGTTGCCCAACAACATTGCTGTCGAAGACTGCAATTATCTGCTGGACTACTACCGCCTGACGCGCGACAACCGCCTGATCTATGGCGGTGGCGTCAATTACGGCGGCGAAGATCCTGCCGATATCGAGGCAGTGATTCGCCCCAAGATGCTCAAGACCTTCCCGGAACTGTCCTCGGTCAAGGTGGACTACGCCTGGAGTGGCACCTTCCTGATGACCCTGAACCGCTTACCTCAGTTTGGCGTGATCAATGACAACGTCTACTACGTGCAAGGCTATTCCGGCCACGGCGTCACCTGCACCCATCTGGCGGGTCGCTTGATTGCCGAAGTCATGACCGGGCGTGACGAACGTTTCGATGCCTTTGCTGGATTACCACACCTGCCGTTCCCTGGTGGCCGTATGTTGCGGGTGCCGCTATCGGCAATTGGGGCCTGGTACTATGAAACGCGTGACAAGCTGGGCATCTGAGCTGAAAGGCGACTGAGCTCGTCAGCCTGCGGACAGTCTCCAGTCCGAACAGAAAACCGCTTCTAAGATGGCTCCATCCTGTCGGGATACATTCCGTGTCTCCTGGCAGGGTGGGGCCATTTTGTTGTTGGAGTCCATTGTTTCTTGGAGCCAATGGATAGTTCATCGCTGAGTCCATAGCTATTCGGCGCCGGGTTTCCATGCCTGTTCATGAAATGGGGTTGCTAGTGATGAGTCGAAATCGACTCAATGATGGTGAAGGTACCATCAGTGCTGACAAAGGATGTTGTTTAATGCATTGATTTTAAATAGTTACTCTGCTGGTGGAATGAAATATGCCTTTTTAGGTCATCCACCTGACACAGAGGACGGCGTTACGTGAGCAATATTCCCTTCACCACCCATGACGGCCAAGAACACCCCGAGATCAATGCCGATCGCTTATGGGCGTCGCTGCTGGACATGGCGCGAATCGGGCCGTCACCGAATGGTGGCAGTCGACGCCTGGCATTGACGGCAGAAGATGTGGCCGGACGTCGGCTGCTGCTGGATTGGGCCGAGGCGCTGGGGTGTCGGTGGCGGAGTGATGCTGCGGGCAACCTGTTCATTCGCCGTGATGGTGAGGAACCTGGGTTGGACCCTGTGGCCATGGGGAGCCACCTGGATACTCAACCCCTGGGAGGGCGCTTCGATGGCGTTCTCGGTGTGCTGGCAGGGCTGGAAGTCCTGCGCACCCTGCATGAACGCCAGATTCGTACCCGACGCGCCCTGGAACTCGTGGTATGGACCAATGAGGAAGGTAGTCGCTTCTCTCCGGCCATGGGAGGGAGTGGGGCCTGGACAGGGCGTCTACCGCTTGAACAGTTCCTTGCCGCTGCCGATAAACAGGGAATCAGCCTGGGCAGTGCACTTGCTGAAAGCGGTCAGGCAGGGACGTTGGCACAGGGGGAGCCGAATCTCGACGCCTACTTTGAGCTGCACATCGAGCAGGGACCAGTGCTCGAGGAGCAAGGGCAGCCGATGGCGGTGGTCAATGGCGTACAGGGGATTCGCTGGTATGACCTGATCTTCCGTGGGCAATCCGCCCATGCTGGACCGACACCAATGAACTACCGCCACGACCCGCTGATGGCGGCGACAGCTTTCATCCACAAGCTGCGCCAGACCATTCTTGCCGACAGCAGCCAGGCGGCCCGCCTGACAGTAGGTGATATTGAGGTGGCTGACCCCTCCCGCAATGCGGTGCCAGAGGTGGTGCGGTTGTCGGTGGATATTCGTCATATCGACGATGGACAGCTTGAATACCTGCACGAACAGCTCATCGCCCTGGCCAGGTCGTCGGCTGCCCTGGAAGGTGTGGAGGTCGATGTCGAACCGGTCTGGCACTCCCCGGTAACTCACTTCGACAGCACCTTGGTCAGCGCGGTGCAGGATGCTGCAGAACAACGAGGCTACTCCATTCCCATCATGATGAGTGGTGCTGGACACGATGCGGTGAATCTATCCCATGTGACCCCTACAGTAATGATCTTCATTCCCTGCCGCGATGGCATCAGTCACAACGAAGCTGAGTATGCCGAGCCGCAGCATTGTGCCCTGGGCACTCAACTCCTGTGTGACGCGGTGTTACAGAGAGCCAATCGCGATTGAGTCGAAATCGACTCAGTGAGTCGAAATCGAATCAGGGCTCAAGTCATCGACATCATACGTCCATCGGTTTTCGCTTCACCAACAACAGACCACTCGGGCAAAAGGCCATCAAGGCATAGTGAGGAGCCATGAATCTACACAACAGCATTCACAACGCTATTCAGGTCCGGCGTGATGAATATACCCGCCTGCTGCAGGCCTGGGTGCGCGATGTCACTCTCTCCGGTCAGGAGGCGGTTCATCAGAACAAGATTCACGAACTGTATCGCTCGCTTGGCCTGGATACGGATATGTGGGAGATCGATGTCGAGTCATTGCGCGACAACCCGTTATTCAACAGTCACCGAGAAGACTTCACCGGCAGTCCCAATATAGTGGGAATCTGGCGAGGGGAAGGCGGGGGTCGTTCACTGATCCTCAATGGACATGTCGATGTCGTGCCGGAAGGCGACCATGACCAGTGGCAATTGGCCCCCTATTCGGGCGAGGTTATTGATGGTTGCCTCTATGGCCGCGGTGTTACCGACATGAAGGGCGGCAATCTGGCGTCATACATCGCTGTGGCGACACTCAAGGAACTGGGCATACGTCTGAAGGGCGATGTGATTCTGCAGAGTGTCATCGAGGAAGAGGCTGGCGGCGCCGGTACCCTGGCCTGTCTTGAGCGCGGTTATCGAGCCGATGCAGCACTGATTCCCGAACCTACCGAGCAGAAGATCTTTCCACGCCAGCAGGGCTCTCGATGGTTTCGCCTGCGTGTTGCCGGTATCAAGGCGCATGGCGGAACACGCTATGAAGGGGTTAGTGCCCTGGAAAAATCTGTCAGCGTGATTCAGGCCATTCAGCGCCTGGAAGTCGAGCGCAATGCGGCGTTGGATGACCCCTTGTATGAAGGCGTGCCCATTCCTCTACCGATCAATATTGGTCGTATCCAGGGGGGCGATTGGCCGTCCAGCGTGCCTGACGAGATTACTCTTGAAGGTCGAATCGGCATTGGTCCCGGGGAAACAGTGGCGCAGGCCGAGGCTGAGCTCACCCAGGCCATGGCAGCTCTGGCTGATGTCGATAGCTGGTTCCTTGAGCACCCGGTGGAGATTGAATGGTTTGGGGCCTGCTGGCAGCCCGGTGGTATCGGTCTTGATAATCCGCTGGTCGAGATGCTGACCACGGCCTTCCGCGATGTGCATGGCAAGGAGCCTCAGGTGCAGGCGTCCCCCTGGGGAACGGATGGCGGGCTGATGACCCAGTACGGCATCCCGGCCCTGGTTTTTGGTCCCGGCATCACTCGTCTCGCCCACTTCCCCAATGAGCACATCCGCCTGGACGATGTCTTTGCCGTCGCCGAGATCATGGCGCTGACAATGATTCAGTGGTGCCAAGCGGTTGAATGAGTTCTGCGACCGCAGACCCCCGCCCTGAACAGACAACAACCAATGACAAGAGGTAGACCATGGACTTCAACCCACATGTGCTTCTGCTGTTCGGCAATGCCTTTCTCGTTACCGTGCTGTCGGTGGCCACTGTCGGCGTGATTCTGGTGCGTGAGTACCGCCCGACTATCCGGCGCCTGCAGCAAGCTGAGCAGGACAAGCAGGAAATGGGGGCGACTCCCGCGCCCTCGGAAACCCATACCTGATACCGCTGACAACAACCTTCTATCAATGAATGCGGGGGAAAGCACATGACGCTCTGGATATTTATTGCCGTATTGGCCGCCTATGTCGTAGTGGCGGCATCGCTTACACGATTGATCAAGAACAAGGATGACTTCTATGTCATGGGGGAGCAGGGGTCGACGCTGCTTATTGTTGGCACCCTGGCCGCGACCTTCCTCAGTGCCGTGACATTGATGGGCATTGCCGGTATTTCCTACAGCGAGGGGCCTCTGGTCATCGGTGCGCTTGGGTCCTGCGGAGCCTGGATCGGCACTTTGATCGCTGTGGTTTTCATTGGCCGAAAGCTCAAGGCCATGGAATGCCGCACGATGATGGATTTCTTCGATTACCGGTTCAACAACAAGTGGGTCAGTGTGGTGGCATTGATCCTGATGGTGGTAGGCCTGCTGGGCTACGGCATCATCCAGTTGATCGGTGCAGGCATCGTGCTGGCCGAAATCATCGATGTACCTTTCCCGGTGATCATTGTGGCTTTCACCCTGGCCCTGATGGTGTTCTGCAGTCTGTCGGGCATGTATGGCGTGGTCTACACCGACACCATGATGTTTTTCACCATGCTGGCCATTGCCTTCCTGATTGCCCCGATGCTGATCGATGATGCCGGTTTCGAGGCAATGAAGGGCCTGAGCGAGAAACTCCCCGGGTTCTGGACCCTCGGCGGTGCTGAGGAGCGCTCCCTGGGGTGGTCCATCTCTCAATTCCTGGTGTGGATTCTGTTCTTTGCTTGCACTCCGGCGCTGGTATCACGGGTGTTTCCGGCGAAGAACGACTTCGTGATCCTCAAAGTGGCGGTGATTGGCGTGTTCTTCGCTCCCGCCATGCAGTTGCTGGTATTCCTCGCCGCAGCGGCGATGCAGGTGCTGCAACCGGGTATAGAGCCAGCTGATCGTGCGATGATCGTGGGTTTCATGGAGTACACGAACCCGACACTTGCCGGTATAGGTTTGGCGGGACTGATGGCTTCGATCATGTCCACTGCCTCTACGCTATTTGTCCTGACAGGCTTTGCCCTGGCGAGGGATCTATACGAAAAGTTGTTCGACAGGCAGGTCAGTGAACGCCGCGGTGTAGTACTGGGCCGGATTTCCCAGGCGATCGTGGCACTGATCGTGTGTGCCGTGGCGATCTCACGCCCGGCAGGGATCTACTGGATCTCGATCTATGCTGGCGCCATCTTTGCCGTCGCCTGGTTGCCGACGATCGTTGCCGCACTCAAGTGGCGACGCATGAACGCCAGCGCTGCTCTGGCTTGCATGCTGGTAGGGTCGATCACCTTTATATTGGTGGGCGAGCTCCAGCGCCACAACTTGATCACATTGCCGGCAAACATCGATAACCTGATGATTGCCTTTGTTCTAGGCACGATGACTCTGATTGGCGTGGTGCTTGCCACAAAGCCTTCTGCCTATGAGCTGCAGACTTTCGATACGTTGCGTGAGCGGCGTCTGTCGGACAGCACCATCAGCAGTTTCCTGGCACGTGAAGATGGCGCAAGGCAATTGATTCGGCAGTACCGTCAGGTATGGCTGGTCATGGTGCTCTTCGTCTTGATCGCGCTGGGGCTCTGGGGCTTCCTGTTTGTCCAGCTCGGAACCTGAGCGTCTTCCTTTACAGCATCGTGGCAGCAGTCGAAGATGTGGCCTGTCCACACAACGGCTGGTGCCGCGATGCGCGATCCCGGTTTTCCCATGCATGACCAACTATTGGCCATCCTCAATGCTCTTGAGGATGGCATCTTCATTTCCGACCTGAGTGGACATCCGTTGTGGGTCAATCGTGCCAGCCTCGCGCAGCTCGACTGCAGTGAGGAGCATCTGCTTGCCAGTGACGTCTATCAACTGGAGGCGGAAGGCGTCTTTTCGCCTTCAGTGACGCGTTTCGTCATCGACGAACGGCGCCCGGTGAGTGTTGTCCATCGCTACCGTGGCAAGGACTATCTGGTGAATGGCCGACTGTTCTCGATCAATGGCGGAGAACCCGATGCCGTCCTGGTACAGACTCACAATCTGGACCAGGACATATTGACTTCGCGTTCTCCAGATACCACCCAGGCGCTGCTTGATTATGTGATGCATCAGCTCAAGCATATTCGCCAGGAACAGGTGGCGCGGACCGGGGAAACTCCACTCAGCAGTAGCCCCATCTATCGCCGCTGTCTGGAACTCATCGAGCGGGCCGCGGCCAGTGATACCACGGTATTGCTCAGTGGTGAGACGGGAGTCGGCAAGAGCTACCTGGTCAACCGCCTGCATCAGTACAGTGCGCGTTCGGAACGCCCGCTGATACATGTCAATTGTGCCGCTATTCCCGAGGCCTTGCTGGAGGCCGAACTGTTCGGGCATGAGCGTGGTGCCTTTACCGGTGCCAACCGCAATGGTCGGGTCGGGTATGTTGCGCTTGCGGAAGGTGGCACTCTGTTTCTTGATGAGATCGGTGACCTGCCCCTGACGTTGCAGCCGAAGCTGTTGCAGCTGCTTCAGGAGCGGCTCTACCATCCCTTGGGTGGCAAGCCCTGCAAGGCAGATATCCGCTTGGTCGCGGCTACCAATGCTGATCTTGAGCAGCGTGTTGCCGAAGGCCTGTTCCGCGCCGACCTTTATTACCGTTTGAACATTGTGCCGATTCGCGTGCCTCCGCTACGCGAGCGCCGTGAGGATATTCTGCCGTTGGCTCGCCATGTGCTGGCCACCATTGCTGCCAGACAGAACCGTCCGATGCACCTTGAGCATGATGCTCTGCGTGCGTTGATGCGCTACGACTGGCCAGGGAATGTGCGTGAACTGGAAAACCTCCTTGAACGCATGAGTGTGATTTGCCCCACGCCTGGTATCAGTGCCCGGGACCTGACACTCGATTTGGGAGACGATGCTGCCTCCCCACTGCTGGCCGAGACGGATCCCAGTGCACCATTGCCTGAACGTCTGGCAGACATCGAGTACCGCGCCATTCGTGAAGCACTTGATGAAAGTGGCAGTACCCGCAAGGCCGCTATGCGCCTGGGTGTCACCCAGTCCTGGTTGATGCGTAGGCTGAAGCGTTACGCAGTCGAGTGCCAGTGACGTGAATTGTTCCGAATCCTTCTCTATCCGTCCTTGGGGTCCCTGCTATAAGGCGACAGTCTTGTCGGCACCTGGAGACAGCTTGGTAAATATCGCGCAAATTCGTCCTGAATGTGTGCGAACACTGTTCGATAACGATAACATCCCGCCATTGGATAAATGACTTTCCGCAAGACCAGGCAACATCGTGTTGGCATGGCGTTTAGATGGGTGTTGCGTTGTCTGGCGGAGAGGGGAGAACCGGTTATGAACAAATCAATCGTCATTGGCTCTTCTCTGGCCGTATTCGGCTTGGGAGGCTTGGCATTCGGTGCCTGGCAGACACAGCAGGTGCAAGAGCTTCAGCAAGCGCAGGCACAGTTGTCGGAACAGATAGCGGGAAAAGTGGATGCCCAGTCGGTAGTGGACGAAGACGCCATTGCTGCCGCCAAGCAAGTGGTGGCTGCATCAATGGACCTACAGGCGGCGCAGGAAACGCAACTGACGGGCAGAACCCGGGAAGAACAGGACGCGGCAGCCGAGCAAGTGGCCAAGGCTGATGCTGTCGAGGAAGCTCGTGGTGGCCAGCCAGGGGCCGTCAGCCGGGGCTCAGGCGCCAGTATCACAGCCGACTGTATTCTCCAGAATACTGCTAATCCGACATCACGGCAGATCACCCAGTGACCAACCGTGTGCAGGCGCCACGTGAAGTCTGCAGGCAGGTTCTGGCGACCCCTCGAAGGCTCGTCCAGGACCCTTATGCCATTCTCGGTACTGCTGCCGGTGCTGTAATCGGCGGGGTGATCGGTCTGCAGATTGGTGGTGGCGGCGGCAGAAGGTCATACGCGGCCTGGCGTGATCGGTGGTGGACTGGCGGACATTGAGATGATCCCCCGTAGCATGGCTATGTTGCTGGTTCGACAGGGAAGGCCCCGACATGAAGCGATATCTTCTGGTGGTTCTGTGCTGGCTTGTTACCACGGCTCCGGGCCTGGCTCAGCAGTCGGAGCAGGGGCCGCTACCGGAACGGCGCATTGAATACCAACGCGATATCGACTTCGCTGGCCATGACATTCGTTCGATCTTTGAGACGGATCTGGGCTACTGCGCCAATGCCTGCCGGGAAGATGAGGACTGTCAGGCGTTCACTTTCAACCTCCGTGCCGGTGCCTGTTTTCTGAAGTCGGATGTCACGGAAACACCTGCTTTCAAGGGCGCCCTGTCCGGGACGCTGGAAGAGACGCCGTCCGAGTTGCTGGACAATGCTCGTCAGCAGCGTGAAGTGGCCTTCATCCGAGACGACGAATGGCAAAGGGCGGGCCGGCTCTATCGTCATCTGGAACGCCATGTGCGTCTTTCATCGCGGCCAGATCTGCGCCAGGCCATTCTGGGAAATGATGTCGATGCCTGGTTGTCGTTGCAGCACTTTGCCGCGGATGGCGGCTCTTCACGTCCTGACTTTTTGCGCTCCTGGGCCTATGACGAGATGGCCTTCCTGGCCAATGCCTGGGTGCGTGCCGTGAATAGTGAAGACAAGGTGACAGCGCTCGAAGCCATTACCACCGAGCTGGAGAAGTCGCCCGAGCGAGGGCCGGCCATTCTGGCCGCTCATCGTCTGCTGGCGAAATTCAGCGGTGACGAACAACGCCTGCATCAGGCACAGATCACCTATGGTCCCCGGGTTCTCGAAAGTCAGGCGGAAGCCGATAGCGTTTCGCCGCGTTTTTGCGCCGAATACTCCGAGCCACTGCGTGAGGATGGCTTTCTCTATGGCGATTATGTGCGGGTCAAAGGCGTCACGGTGGATGTGACCGCCGAAGGCCAGCGCCTGTGCATTGCCGGGCTGGAGCATGGTCGCGACTATCACATCACCTTGCGCAAGGGCCTGCCAGCAGCGTCTGGCGAGAGGACGGCGCGCACCGAGACATTCGATATCCTCATGCCGGATCGCCCGCCGAGTGTGCGTTTCAGTGGGCGTGGCTATGTGCTGCCGTTTTCTCAGGCCAAGTCCATCCCGATCACCGCGGTCAACGTGGACAAGGTCGAACTGCGTATTTTCCACCTGCCTCAGCGAGGCCGTCCGGCGCTACTGACGGCAAGTAGTACCGATGGTACGGATTTCAACTTCGTCAACCTGCGTGAGGCAGGCTTTGATCTGAGTGACCGTGGCGTGGCGGGCACACCAGCGCCGGATACCGTCAATCTCTTTGCCACAACCGAGCGAGGCATCTACCGACCCGGTGACAGTGTGTATATCACTGCCTTGATGCGGGACCTGGAAAGTCGTGCCATGGAAAAGCTGCCGCTGACCGTGATCGTCCAGCGCCCCGACGGCAAGGAAGCGTCACGCCATACTCTGGAGGATCAGGGCGCCGGCGGCCGGGTGTTGTCTCTTCCGCTTCCAACCGATGCCATGCGTGGTCTGTGGAAGTTGCGTTTCCATGTGGATCCACAAGCGGACATGCTGGGCGAGGTCGGCTTTCTGGTCGAAGATTTTGTGCCCGAGAGAATCGATTTCACCCTGAAAAGCGATGAGGCACTGGTCGCCAGCAAGGTGCCGCCACGGGTTGCTGTGGCGGCCCACTATCTATACGGCGCTGTAGGTGCCAATCTGCCGATTTCCGGCACAGTCGTGCGTCGGCCGGCGACAGGACTGGCGCAATATCCCGGCTTCCATTTCGGTATGCCGGCGACAGAAGATCAGGCGACTTCCGCAGTATTGCCAGGAGGCTTGACCACCGATGAAGCGGGCAAGGCCATGGTCAGTCTGCCGCTACCCCCTTCGGCAAGTGTTGGACAACCTGAAGAGCTGGCCCTGGCGATGCGCTTGCGTGAAGGATCGGGCAGGCCGGTAGAACGTCGCCTGACCTTGCCCATGGCGCTGGAGAGTCCCGTGATTGGCCTCAAGCCTCTCTTCGAGCGTATGGCTGCCGAGAATAGTGATGCTCACTTTGACGTCATTGCCCTGGATAACGACCGACAGCGCATGAAACTGGGGCCGGTGGAATGGACGCTGTCGAGAATCGAGCACGACTACCAGTGGTACCGCGTCAACGGCGAATGGGGATATTCCCCGGTCGAGCGCCGCACAAGAGCGGCCACGGGTTCCCTGGAGGTAGCGGCCGATGCCAAGACAACTCTGTCCGCTCCGGTGACATGGGGGGAATATGAACTGGAGTTGCGCACCACTGGCGATGATGCTCCAGTGCTTACCCGCCACACCTTCTGGGCTGGCTATTACGGCGGAGCAGGGACGCCTGACACGCCTGAACGGCTGGATACCGGTGTCGATCAGGCCAACTATCGCCATGGCGATGAGGTGAAGCTGCGCTTCGATGCCCGGACACCAGGGATTGCCTTCGTGCGCGTATTCAACGGGCAGCTGGTTGAACGGCGGCGTTTCGAGGTGGTGCAAGGTACCAATGAACTGGCCCTTAAGGTCAGTAAGAAATGGGGCACGGGAGCTTACCTGGTCACTTCCCTGGTGACGCCCTCGAGCGAGTCCGATGGGCGCAACCCTCGCCGCGCCATTGGTGTCAACTGGGTCAGTGTCGATACTGCCCAGCGCACCCTGGATCTGTCCTTGCAGCCACAGGCGCCTTTGCGCCCTCGCCAGAATGGCACATTGCGGTTGAGCGTGGATTCTGCCCCGGCGGGCGAGACAATCTATGCCACGGTAGCGATGGTGGATCTCGGCATTCTCAATCTGACCGGATACAAGGCGCCACAGCCTGAGCAGCATTTCTTCGGCCAGCGTCGTTTCGCCTTCGACATGCGTGATCTCTATGGCCGCTTGATCGATGACATTCCCGGTGCGCTGGCGACGCTGCGTGAAGGGGGCGATAGCAATGCTCCTGCGCAGGCGCCTGGGCCGAAACGCGAGGAATACGTGACACTGTTTTCTGGCCTGGTGACGCTGGACGACAATGGCGAGGCGGATATCGATCTGCCGCTGCCGGCCTTCAATGGCACGGTGCGTGCCATGGCACAGGCTTGGTCGCAAAGTGCCTTGGGCAGTCACAGCGAAGACCTGATCGTACGTGATCCCATTGTGGCCACGGGGCATGCGCCGAGCTTCCTGGCCCCGGGGGACAACACACGACTGAGGCTGGAGCTGGCCCATGCCGAAGGCCCTGTGGGCAAGGTCGGCGTCGAGATCGCCACCAAGGGACCAGTGGCGCTTGCCGGGACCAACACGGCGGAAGTCGAGCTGGATGAGCAGGAGAGAACCACCCTGGAGTTTGACATTCAGGCCAGCGAGTCCGGGACCGACAGCGGTCAGCAAGGCGAGCTGGGTATTCAGGTAACCACACCGGCAGGACAGCAGCTTGCCCAGCAATTGCCAATTGCGGTAAAGCGCAATGACCTGCCGATCCAGCGGCGCCATGTCGGACAGCTTGGCAAGGGGGATGTCCTGCAGCTGCCGGATAGTCTGACGTCGGGAATGGCCGCCGATGCAACACTCAGCATCAGCTTTGGACCCTTGGCCCACTTCAATCTGGCCGGGCTTGCTCATGCACTGGAAACGGAGCCCCGCAGCTGTACCGAACAGATCGTTTCGTCGATCGAGCCACTGCTGTCGGCACGCCGTTGGTTGAGCAGCGAAAGCCAGGAACTGGCCGACGACAGACTGGCGCAGGGCGTGGAGCGCGTGCTGTCGCGTCAGGCTGCCAGCGGCGCCTTTGGCCTGTGGGCACCGGGCAGTCAGGATTTCTGGCTCGACGCCTACACCACGGAGTTTCTGTTGCGTGTCCGCGAGGCAGGGGCGGATGTGCCGGAGCGTGTTCTTTCCAGTGCCCTGCGCAATCTGCAGAACAAGGTCAATGGTGCCAGCGGCTCGCGTGAAAGTCTCAGTGCCGCGGCTTACGCCCTTTATGTTCTGTCCCAGGCCGGGGAGGTTCGTGCCAGTGATGTGCGTTACTTTGCCGATGCTTATTCCCGCGCGGATGTTGCCCGTGGCCACGGTGGACTCGATGCCGCTTATCTTGGTGCCGCGCTCCATGCCGTGGGTGATCCGCAGCGTGCGAACCAGCTGTTCCGAGCGGCCTTCGACGAGCTCTCGCTGGGCCATGATTATCATGCCTATTCCCGTAGCGGTGATATCTATGCCAGCCGCGGACGAGACCTGATGATAGCCCATCGGTTGGCCCTGGCATCCGGTTTTGATGTGGATGATGTGGCGGGTGTGGACATGGACAGTGTGGATACCGCCATGTCATCGGCGGGCGATGGTAACACCCAGGAACGCGCCAGTGCATTGCGTCTTGCGGCAACGCTGCTGGAAGGAGAGGCAACACCCGCATACACAGAGCAGATGAGCCTGGCGCAATATCTGGCATCGCCACCACACAACCCGCTCGACAAGGTGACGCCGGTAGCCGTGACCCTGAATGGCGTGCCCACCGGCAAGGTGGAGCGGCAGAGTTCAGGTGTCGAGATAAGCCGTCACTATTACAGCTTCGAAGGGGAACCGGTGGATGTGGCGGATGTCACCCTCAATGACAAGCTGGTCGTGGTATTGAAGGTCACGCCACTGGGCATGTCACAGGGCCAGTTGGCCATCGAGGATCCGCTACCGGCGGGCTTCCAGATTGATAATCCCAGTGTCCTGGCATCGGGAGATACCCGAGCGCTGGAGTGGTTCCCCGGCGGGATGGATCCAACCTATGCAGAATTCGGCAGTGAGCGCTTTTTTGCTGCCGTGACGCTGGACGAGCGCAAGCCTTTCCAATTGGCCTATGTGGTGCGTGCCATCCAGCCTGGCAGCTTCCATCATCCCGCTGCACATGTTCAGGACATGTATGTACCACGCTTCCATGCCAATACCGCTGATGGGCGCGTCGTGATCAGCGGCAGCCACTCTGAACGATCGGAGGGTACCGGAACTGGGAATGTCGGTACTGAAGGGGAAGGGGCCGGTACTGCGGAAGATGGCCCTGAGGATGGCCCTGAAGATAGCACTGAGGGTGCCGAGGGTGATCGCTAGGTACCGTCGCAAGGGCCTCAAGCGTATCAGCGGCCGATGTCTCGCGCTGGTGTCGCTTGCCTTGCTGGTCGTTCTGGCCGGGCTATGGATGGCCTTCGAGCGCTGGGTCGAGACGGCACCAGATCCGCTGGCAGCCTGGGAGTATTCTCCCGTGGTGCGGGATCGTCATGGCCAGCCGTTGAGCCTGTTTCTGTCAGCGGATGGCTATTGGCGTCAGCAGACCCACCTGAGCGAAGTCGATCCTACTTACCTGGCCATGTTGCTGGCCTATGAGGACAAACGTTTCTATTCCCATCATGGGGTAGACTGGCTGGCGCTGGTTCGGGCAACCGGGCAGGCCTTGTGGCATAGAGATATCGTTTCCGGGGGCTCGACATTGACCATGCAGGTCGTGAGACTGCTCCAGCGTCAACCAACGCGAACCATGGACGCCAAGCTCGCCCAGATCCGAGCCGCCCTGGCCCTGGAGCGCAAGCTGGACAAGGACGCCATTCTCGAGCTCTATCTCAACCTGGCGCCGATGGGCGGTAATCTCGAAGGCGTGGCCACCGCCAGCCGTGGCTATTTCGGCAAAGGGCCCGGATTCTTGTCGGCCGCCGAAGCCGCCTTGCTGGTCGCGATTCCCCAATCTCCCGTGGCGCGTCAGCCTCATCGGCATCCGGAGCAGGCTCGCGCCGCCCGGGAAAGAGTCCTGGAGCGCAGCCTGTCGGATGGTTTGCTGTCGGCAGAAGTGGTGGTGGAGGCCAATGCCGAACCGATACCAGAGCAACTGGTGCCCATGCCTCATCTATCCTGGCACCTGGCCTCAGTGGCCTGGCCAGGCATCCGGTCGGCACACTGGATGCTGGACTTCAAAGGCGCCTGGAGCTGGCGCTGCGTCGCTGGCTTGGGCAACAGGTGGCGGATGTCGGTGTGGCGATGGTCGTGGTCGATTATCACACCGGTGAAGTACGAGCGCGTATCGGCGCCCCCGACCCTTTCGATGAACAGCACGTGGGCTTTGTCGACATGGCCGTGGCCAAGCGTTCTCCCGGTTCGACACTCAAGCCCTTGATCTACGCCCTGGGCTTCGATGAGGGGCTGATACATCCCGAGACACTGATCAACGATGCCCCGCAGGACTTTGATGGCTGGTCCCCCTCCAACTTCGATGGTCGTTTTCGGGGACCGGTGAGCGTACGCCGCGCCTTGCAGGAGTCATTGAACCTGCCTGCCGTGGCGGTGCTGGATGCCATCAGTCCGGCTCGGTTGTTGGGCAGCATGCGACGTAGTGGTGCCCAGCCCATATTACCGGGCGGCAATACGGCGGGGCTGGCCATTGGCCTGGGTGGCCTGGGGGTAACGCTGCAGGACATGGCGATGGTGTATGCGATGATTGCCAACGACGGTCAGGTCGTGCCCTTGACGGTATTGCCTGATTCGGACGCTGTTCCGCAACGGGTGATCAGTGCCCGGGCTAGCTGGTACCTGGCGGATATCCTGCGCCAGACACCTCGCGGTGGCCTGGGAGCCAGTGACAAGGTGGCCTTCAAGACCGGAACTTCCTACGGCTATCGTGACGCCTGGGCCATCGGTTTTGATGGCCAGCATGTCATCGCCGTGCTGGTCGGGCGGCCCGACAACGGCAGCATGCCGGGGGCACTGGGAGCGTATAGTGCTGCGCCATTGCTGTTTGCCGGTTTTGATATCGTCGGTGTGGTTCCGCCACGGCGGACGCCGCCGAAGGATGCCCTGATTGCCTCCAGCGGGGATCTGCCGAAGGCATTGAGGACATTTGCTGCGGGCACAGGCGGTGAAATGACGCCGCCCATACGCATTCTCGCCCCCCGCGATGGCGCGGAAGTCTTTGGTGTCGCAGACAGCAGCATGCCTTTGTTCGTGCACCTTCAGGGCGGAACGCCACCTTTTCGCTGGCTGATCAACAACCGGCCAATGGACGCAGATCCGCTGCGTCGAGAAGCCGCCTTCGACACCATGGGTGGCGGCTTTCACCGCATTACGGTGCTAGATGCGGCAGGGCACTCGGCCAACGCCACCGTGCGCCTGATGCCTTGATCATGCTCTTGAAGGCCTGCTTGCTTTCCTTCCTTCTCGTTCACTCTCCGCCCATGGCAGTGGGGTCCATCCAGACAGCTTCCCAGATATGGCCATCGGGATCTGTCAGGCTGCGGTTGTACATGAAGCCGAGATCCTGAATGGCATTGATGTCTGCCGTGCCTCCAAGACGTGCGGCAGTCTCGATCATGGCATCGACGGCATCGCGATCGTCACAGGTCAGGGCCAGCATCACTTCGCTGGAGGTGGCAGGCGGGATGGGGCGATCGGTGAAGCTGCGCCATTTATCGTGGGTCAGCAACATGACGTAAATGGCGTCGCTGCACACCATGCAGGCCGCAGTGTCATCGGTGAATTGCGGATTGTTCTCGAAGCCCAGTTCGCTATAGAACGCTTTCGAAGCATCAAGATCGGTGACTGGCAGGTTGACGAAGATCATGCGGGACATACGGTGACTCCACATACGCAAGGGGGAAATCCCCAGTATGGTTCCTGTGCGCGGATTGCGCCGATGCTGGAGATAAAAAAATCCCTCTGCACGATGTGCAGAGGGAGAAAAGGGAGATGCAAGGGATAATACGAGAGACGCTGGAAAGGCGGCGCTATGGTGTGTGAATCCTAGGTGTACAGGCCAGAGTTGTGTGCTTCAGACCAGCCAGTAACCGAGGCCAACAAAGCCCAGCGTCGTCACCAAAGCACCGATCAAGGTGTAGGGCAACTGGGTCAGGGCATGCTGCATGGGAAGCACGCCACTGCCCTGAGATGACAGCACTGAAGAATCGGAAAAGAAGCAGGCGTGGCTACCGAAGCTCGAGGCAGACAGCAGTGCGCCAACGACCAAAGGCATGGGAGCACCCATGTGGATGGCCATTGGCACCACGATCGGAATCGAGATCACGAACACGCCCCAGGAAGAGCCGGTAGCAAAGACCACGACGGCCATGCTGACGAAAATGATCGCCGGCAGCAGGGCAGGCGTGATGTAGGGAGCCAGGGCATCGATCATGAATTGGGTCATGCCGAGCTGGTCGTTGACCTCACGCAGGACGAACCCCACGGCGACAATGGCCAGCGGCAGCATCATGGTGCGGAAACCGTCCATGATGGCGTCCATCAGCGTGGCAAAGGTGGCCAGGCGCTGAATCAGGTACAACACGATGGTGAACAGTGTTGCCGTGATGACACCCTTGAGCAGATCGATCTCGAAGTAGGCACTGGCACCGATCAGTACGGCCATGGGGGCGACGAAGTTGAGCACGCCAATCCAGGGGCTGGTGTGTCGGGTCTGATCATCGGCATCAGCCATGCCGGCATCCGGTGCTCCATCGGGAATCGGCTGGCCAGCGCGAGCACGGGCTTCGGCGGCTTTCATCGGGCCCAGGTCCGGCATCATGCCCATGGCAACCAGGAAGACCAGGCCCATGGCGACCCAGCCATAAAGCATGAACGGAATCGACTGGATGTACAGCGCCATGCCGGAGCCATCCGTTGCGCCGTTGGTTTCCAGCAGCTCGGCGAAATACACCGCCCAGGTGGAAAGGGGCACCAGCACGCAGATTGGAGCGGCGGTGGAGTCGACGATGTAGGCCAGCTTTTCCCGGGATACGCCGAAACGGTCGGTGAGACGTTTCATGGCGGCCGAGGTGGCCAGGGCGTTGAGGTAGTCATCGATGAAGATCAATACACCGAGAACCGCGGTGCTGAGCAGCGACTGACGACGCGTTTTCACCAGGCGTGCCATGAAGTGGCTGAAGCTCAAGGTGCAGCCGGACTTTTCCAGCATGGCGATGAATCCGCCCATGAGGCCACACACCAGAATCAGCCAGGCGATGGTCTCATCCATCATCACCGTCATGGAAATATCGGCCAGTTCACCGATGTAGTCGCTGGGCTGGAGCAGAATCAAACCTGCCAGGGAGCCGATGGCCAAGGCTTCCAAGGTGCGATGAGTGGCAATTGCCACCACCAGCACGATCAGCGACGGCACCAGGCTGATCCAGCCAAATTCAGTGCCGGCATCGTGATACAGCGTCAAGCCAACAACAATGGCGGCCAGGGAGAAGACCAGTGCCATGGTGCGCCCCGTACCGCGCCGCTCCGGGAGAGAGGGCGCGAAAGGATGAGGCGTGGACGTGGCATTCGGGGATGTTGTGTTTGTCATGATATGTCCCGCATTCATTCGTGTTGATCAAGGAAATGCTGAATAATCAACGATGTCGTGTTTCCTTAGACGTGATGCGAAAAGTCGCCGAGCGACGATCAGGCAAGGCGGCATCGATCGAAAAGCGGAGTTTACGAGGTGTAAATGAGCACTTTGAGATCGATGCCAACGCCGCATGAACAAGCGCAGGCACTTTTCCGGGCTTAGACGTGGCGCAAATACCAGTCATACTCCAACCGGCTGACTTCACGCATGGCCTGGCTGCGCTCGGCTCGTCGATTGGCCAGGAAGACCTTGAGGAAATCCTTCCCAAGGGCTTCACCCAAGGGCTCGCTGGTTTCAAGCAGATTCAGGGCCTGGGACCAGCTATTGGTCAGGGTGGCGTCGAACTGGGTGTAGGCGTTGCCGGTGACCGGCTCACCTGGGGCCAGTTGCTGGCGAATGCCGTATTCCACTGAAGCCAGCAGCGTGGCAAGCAACAGGTAAGGGTTGGCATCGGCTCCTGCAACACGGTGCTCTACGCGGCGGGCCGCATTGAGACCCGACGGAATGCGCAGTGCTACCGAGCGGTTGTCATAGCCCCAGGTCGGTGTCATGGGCACATAAAGGCCGGGCTGGAAGCGGCGGAAGGAGTTCATGTTGGGCGCGAACAGGGCCATGGAATCTGCCATCAGCGCTTTCAGGCCGCCGATGGCGTGCCGCAGGGTGGCCGTGCCCAGCGGATTCTCGTCGGCCGCGGCAAACACATTGTTCCCCTCGCCATCCAGCAGGCTCATGTGCACGTGCATGCCATTGCCGGCTTCAGCGCCATAAGGCTTGGCCATGAAGGTGGCTTCGAAGCCATGGCGCAGGGCGACGCCCTTGATCAAGCGCTTGAGCATGGTCGCGCTGTCACAGGCCTTGAGCACGTCATCGCCATGCAGCAGGTTGATCTCGAACTGACCTGGCGCGCACTCCTTGAGCGCAGTATCCAGCGGCAGTTGCTGAATGGCAGCGCAGGCCTGGATCTCTTCCAGGAAATCGGCGTATTCGTCCAGTTCGGAGATGGAATAAAGCTGGCTTTCGGTGGCACGTTCGCCAGTAGCCGGAGAGCGCGGCGGCAGGGGCAGGCCGCGTTCATCACGCTGGCGGTCGACCAGATAGAATTCGAGTTCAAGGGCGACCATGGCGGTGAGCCCCATGTCGGCAAGACGCCGTACCTGACGCGCCAGGACATTGCGCGGGTCGGCGAAGAAAGGGCCGTCCTGTTCATCGCGCATGCTCATCATCAGCTGGGCCTGGCGGCCATTGCGCAACCAGGGCGTCTGCATCAGCGTGCCAGGAATCGGGCGGCAGACCTGGTCACGGTCGCCACAATCCAGACCAAGCCCGGTTTCTTCTATGGTGTTGCCGGTAATGTCCAGGGCGAACACGGACCCGGGCAGGTTGATACCGTTGACGTAGGCCTTTTCAAGGTTTTCACGAGGGATACGTTTGCCGCGCAGAACGCCATTGAGGTCGCTGACCAGCAGGTCGATACTGTCGATATCAGGATGGCGTGCCAGGAAGTCACGAGCCTCGTCGACGGGTAAGGAGGACATGGTGTCACCTGTGATGATTTTATTAGGTTGTCACTAGTGTTTCGTTTTCCGGCTTTTGTTGTCAAATTATTTACACTATGACGAAAGTTGAATCATCTGTCGCTTTTTATGTTTTTTCTATGTTTATCAGTCATTAAAAGCGTTGTTTGGCGAGTTTTTCACGCCTGACGAGAGGGCAGGTTGGCAAGAAAACACAACCAAGGTATGTTGAGAAAACCATAACGCGATATCATCGTCGGCATATTCGCCCCTATTCCGTGTTTTCTCCATTCTGATGTGCATTATCCAAGGAGGCATCATGCAAACTCGTCCTCTGGTCGGCGTCATCGCTTGCCGTCGTGAGGTGGAAGGTCACCCCGCCCATATGGTCACCGACAAATATCTCAGCGCCCTGCGTGAGTACGGCCTGGAACCTGTCATTCTGCCAGTGTGGTCGGATGTGGACCCGCAGGCGGCTGGTGCCTTGCTTGACCGGCTGGATGGGCTGGTGCTGACCGGCAGCTATACCAATGTGCTGCCGAGCCGTTATGGCGCCGAGCGAGTACCGGAAAACACCCGTGATGATGTGCATCGCGATGAAGCAGCCATGACCTGGGTGCCGCTGGCGCTGGAACGTTCATTGCCCTTGCTGGGCATCTGCCGTGGCTTCCAGGAGCTGAACGTGGCCTTTGGCGGTACGCTGCACCAGGCCGTGCAGAAGGTGCCCGGTATGCTCGATCACCGCGAGCCAGAAGGCACCAAGGAAGAGCAGTATGCTCCCGTGCATGATCTCGAGATTCAGGCGGGCGGACGCCTGGCTGAGCTTTACGGAGAAAGCCAGGCGCGGGTCAATTCCCTGCATCAGCAAGGGGTAGATCGGTTAGGCGAAGGATTGCGTATCGAAGCGGTAGCGCCGGATGGGCTGGTCGAAGCGTTCTCCGTCGCTAATGCACCCAGTTTCACCCTGGCGGTGCAGTGGCACCCCGAGTGGCTGCCGAAACAGCACCCGCTGTACGACGCCATCTTCAAGGGCTTTGCCGAGGCGTGTGGTAAAGCCTGATAGTCTGGTTCCACACCCCAGCTCTACATCCTGGCTCTATACCCCGGCAGCAGGGAAGCAGGTGGCATCAGCCCCTACTATCTCTGTTGTCCCGACCGTCTTGCTAGCCTTCCAGCAAGACCTTCAGTGTCCTGAAATCCTCTTCGATTGCCTGCCTGTCTTCGGCGAACTTCTCATCGCTCATGTCATCCTGACGGAACAGGGTGAAGGTGACTTCGCTGCCGTCATCGTTGGGAATGACCCGCATGGGATTGTGGAACGTGGTGCCGTCTTCCAAGGCAACATCGTGATCCATGACGCCGAATGCGTTGTCATCGGCGAAGCGGATTCTGACGCGGCCGAAGGGCGCCTCCACGATCCAGGTGTCGCCATCTTGCTTGACCTCGGAACGTGCCAGACCAGCGGCCCACTGGGGCAGATTGGCGGGGTTGGAAGCAAAGGCATACACATCGGCTGGCGAGCAGGCGATGAACTGGCTGACATGCTGCACTTGTTTCATGGGGGCTCACATCGGTTACGGGCTGAGAAAAGTGGCTCTGTCATTGTAGGTGCTATTGACAAGCCCGATTTCAAGCGTCGTTTACATCCCCGTAATGACATTCACGCAGGATCGATGGTCATCAATAGCCGTTTCTGGCCACTATCGAGTGCTGGGCTGCGATGTACCAGGCCACGTGGCTCATTGCCCACCCAGCCGCTGCCCTTGAGCAGACCCAGGTCACCAACCTGAAGATGCTGGATGCCTGCGGCATCGGCGACGATCTCCGGCTTGTCGGCACTTGGAATGCCCAGCCCCGCGCGATTGAGTGCGGCTTCGGGGAGCCATTCGCTGCCGGGGCCATGGTAGGTCGTGACCAGGCGCACCGGCAGGTTGTCGCAATGAAAGCGTGGGCACATGGCGCTATCCAGCAAGCGCAGGCGAATGCCGATCATGTCCGCTTCGAACAGATAGGCCATGGCCTCCGCAAGCGTCTGGATATCATCGACCAGTGGCCGTGCTTCTGCTGGAGCGGGCAGGCGGCGCAGCAAGTCGGCTTGCATTTCCGCATCGGGGCTGCCCAGCCAGGACCATTGCCAGGCGCGATCGACATGGCATTGCGCCGCGACGCTGGCCAGCAGTGGCGCATCAAGCTCCCGGCGCATGATGGCGATATTGGTGTGATCCTCGAAGATACGTGGCAGCACTTCAATGTCATTGCCGATGGCCCAATGTTCAGCGTGCCATGCGGTTGTATCACCAGCGTTGGGCTGTGAGAGCGCGGGAACTGACATTCATCGTCTCCATGGGTTGATTTATAGAAATGTTATAACGTATCTTTTTGGCCGTTGAAAGCACAGTCGTTCCAGCGGTCTGGTCGTCGGTTGTATCTGGCAAGTACCGGGCAACGAGCCAAGCCGAGGCGGCGTGCACCTGAGGACATCAGGAATCAGGACATAAGGCGGAGGAGAAGATGTGATGGCTCGCACACAGGAGGCATTGCCGGTAACGGTATTGTCCGGTTTTCTGGGCGCAGGAAAAACGACGCTGCTCAACCATATTCTGGCCAACCGTGAAGGCCGCCGGGTGGCCGTGATCGTCAATGACATGAGTGAAGTCAATATCGATGCTGCCCTGGTGCGCGGTACACCAGACGGACAAGCGGAGGCGAGGGGAGAGATCGCCCTGCAGCGCACCGAGGAACGCCTGGTGGAGATGAGCAATGGCTGCATCTGCTGCACCCTGCGTGAGGATCTGCTGGTCGAAGTGAGCCGACTGGCGGAAGAAGGGCGCTTCGATTACCTGGTCATCGAAGCGACCGGGATTTCCGAGCCGCTGCCGGTAGCTGAAACGTTCACCTTTGCTGATGAGGACGGACAGAGCCTTTCCCAGGTCGCACGGTTGGATACCCTGGTGACGGTGGTCGATGGTGTTCACTTTCTGCGCCAGTATCGCGAGGCCCAGACGCTTGCCGAGGCTGGGGAAGTCGTCGACGAGCAGGATGAACGCAACGTTGCCGATTTGCTGGTCGACCAGGTCGAGTTCTGCGATGTGTTGCTGATCAGCAAGACGGATCTGCTCGATGCACCGCAACTGGATGAGCTGATGGCCGTGCTGCGTTCGCTCAATCCCGATGCCGAGATGATTCCCATCCGCCATGGCCAGGTACCGCTGGACAAGGTACTGGGCACCGAACGCTTCAGCTTTGCCCGTGCCCAGCAGGCCCCGGGCTGGCTGAAGGAAATGCGTGGTGAGCACGTGCCGGAAACCGAGGAATACGGTATCTCAAGCTTTGCCTACCACGCCCGGCGCCCATTCCAGCCGCAGAAGTTCTTCGAACTGCTGCATGGCGACTGGTATGGCGGCAAGTTGCTGCGCTCCAAGGGCTTCTTCTGGCTAGCGACTCGCCCACAGTTTGCCGGCCAATGGAGCCAGGCCGGCGGCATCGCCCATTACGGCTTTGCCGGCATGTTCTGGAAAGCCGTGCCTGAATCAAGCTGGCCGCAAGATCCCGACTATCGCGACGCCATCATGCACAAATGGCAAGAGCCCTTCGGCGATATGCGCCAGGAACTGGTTTTCATTGGCCAGAATCTCGACGAAAGCAAAATCCGACAGGCACTCGACGACTGCCTGCTCAGCGAAGAGCAGATGCTCGCCGGCAAGGAACACTGGCAGACACTGCCAGATCCGTTTCCGGCTTGGGAGTAGGGTTGGTTAGTGGTAAGTGAAGGGAAGAGAATAGGCCACTGAACCCATGTACAGATTGGGTTCGGTGGTTTGTAGAGTGCCCCCAGCCCTGTTCATAAGGAAGGTTGCGCGTCGCTAGACATGTGTTGACTCAATGATTTCGTAGTGCCTCTCTGCATTTGATGTTACTCGGCCCCATCGCGAGTTCTTGACTCTGGCCTGGTGCGTATCGAACGCCTCTCTGTCGGCAAATTCTTCATATACCGCAAAACGATTTGGGTGGCTTTTGTCCGGCGTTACCACGAAGACTAAACATCCCGGCTCACTTCGTGTGAGTTCGATATGAACGGGGAGCTCCTGCTTGACCATTTCCAGGTCCCTGTTCGGGATAATGATGAATCCTTTGAGAATTACTTTTGGCATCGGAAATCCCTGTGCGCGTAACGGTAAACGGCGAGTAGGCAACAGATTAATAGCCGGTATAGTGCAGGACAAATGGGGCTTGGATAACTCTGCCAGGTATTTGGCTGGGGCAGTCAACTGGTTTTGGAGGCGTGTCTTACCACGATAGTGAGCATCCATCACACCAACTCCTAATGAGGAAAAGGGCCGAAGGATTTTCCTGGTGTGTTCACCTCTGCCTGGAGAAGGGCCCTGCTCTAGTCGTGTCAGCTTCCTCGGCTTTCTCCACTTTGAACCGCTGTGCTCGCTTAACCCGGACAGTTGAACCGGTGTGTATCCTGCGGTGTATCATGCCCAATGCATGGATAACGGAAGAAAGGGATAGCTCATGGATTTGTTGGCTTTCAATGAACGTTTGGTGCTGAGTAGACGAGACTGTACTGGGAGCTACGCGGCCAATTGGACTATCACGCCGACTCCACGAGAGGGTGATATCAACTCCGTAGATGGCAGAAGCTAGTATCCAGCTCCCTGGGGCACTCATCATTATGTATGCATTAAGGAGGGAAGATGTTGAGTCGTATCGTTATGGCTATTGAGCTTGCTGCTTTCGTACTACCCTCCTTGTTCCCATATACTGTTTTTTTTATTTTTATGGGGCTGCCTTCATTGATAGCACTACCTCTTTCTCCGCTAATCATGCTGCATGAAGGGTTTCATGTGTATGCGCTAATGATGATGGTCAGCTCATTTTCAATAAGTGTGCTTTATGTTTTAATGTTAGTTCTGATGGCTAAACTTTTTGTGTCCTACATGATTGGTAATAAAAATACTCTAAAATGGTGGCGGCGTAACATACGCATTTGTGTTATTGCAAATGGAACTCTACTGATCTTTGTTGCATTTTTCATATTGTCAAATGAATTTAATTGGTTTAGAGATAATGTTGTGATTCACCATGGCTCTGGTGTCACGAGGTTCTTGGAATTATTTTATTTTAGTGGACTCTCGTTTATGATTCCAGTTGTGCATCTTTTGGGATTAAGTTATCGGCCTGAGTTCATAATAAGATATATTTCAGAAGTCTCGCATGAGAATGGCTAACGCACATGCCACTGTCATCAGGAATAGGAGATGAACGTGATCAATGACGAGAACGCAAATGTGCAAGCACAACCAGTGAGAGCTCAGTTCAATCCGGTAGGCATGTATTGATGATCCAAGCTATCCGCTTCACTCATTGATTTGTACCCAAGAAAGAGACGTGCTACGCCCAAAATGACAAGAATCAGTAGCGAGACGGCGGTACTGCCTAGGAACAGGAGTAAGACGAGCCATCCATGTATTTCTATCAACGTTGACATCCTATGCGGTGGTACTGCTGAATTTTCAGCCATCTTGGGGCTATATGGTGGTAACATTTTTGGATGCTGAGACTTAATCCTCTCTAGAGCTTTGCATTGTATCCTCCAGTAGCCAAGGTTCTAACAGTAAAGGAGTTTATGTGTGAGCGGTAACCATGTCTTGATATTATCTGGCTTGCTTGTATTTGCTATTTTGCTAGGACTTCGTGCTTTCATTTCTGCTAAGAAAAGCGCCTCTTTTGCAGAAATGTCCGAATTCACAACACTTCGAGAAAAGATACGTTCTGCTCTCCGTGCTGAAGTTGGCAAGAAGGAATTGTCTGAAATAGATGACTATATTGGAAAGAATTATACGGACTCGTCCAGAGAGGGACGGAAAGAAATACTTGATCAGCTGATATTTAGATTTGTGGTTTCAAAAGGCGCTAGGCTTGCGAGTCTAGATGCTTCAAGGCTGAAGCAACAATATGTTGCCATCATGAGCAATTTGCAAAGTGGTAATAGCGCTAGAGATACATGGATCGAATACTGTCGAACATTTGTACAGAAAACATTTTTTCCAAAACTTAAAAAAGTGATTGTGGAAGGAGAGCTTAGCGAGGTTGTAGAAAAGGAGTCAATGAGCTGGATGTATAATCCTAGTAATGATTTTGCTGAGGGATTGTGGATACGCTTGCTTAATGACCTTGTTGTAGAAGATCTCGACGCTGACATTTCAGATTTCCTCGAAACGCGGGGCGATGTATGACGTACTTCGTGATATCAACATATCTGCAGAAAAGGCCAAAGCGGTGGCGGCAGTTGAAGCTAGTCGCAGCAGGTCCTCGATGACAATAGGGGAGGCGAGTCATGCGAAGTAGGACTGTGAACAACTCTGATGGTGTGCCTGATGGTTTGATGGTTTTCGATGGTCTGTGCAACTTTTGTTCCTTTCAGGTGCGGCTGTTGCTGCGGATTGATCGCTACGGTGCCATCTACTTCACCTCGATCCAGTCACCTTATGGCCGGCATCTTGCCTCGCGTTTCGGGATTGATCCTGATGATCCTTCGACATTTCTGTTCTTTGATCATGGTCAATTGCTCGAGAAAAGTGAGGCGGTCATCGCCATTCTTCATCGCTTATCTCGACCATGGCGATGGCTGCGAGCCATTCGGATGATTCCTCGTCCTTGGCGGGATGCGGGCTATGGTTGGCTTGCTCGCCACCGATATTGTCTGTTTGGCCGCCGCGATGTCTGCATGGTGCCAACGCCAGAGCAGCGAAAGCGCTTTATTGATGAAATACCTGAAGATGGCTAGTCACTGCTCTGCATAGTGACTGAGCAGTTCTGCATCATGTCAAGATCCGCATATCTGGCACCGGTCTATACAAAAAAATCTATGATCACCTCGTATATGGATCTGCCCCGCGCCTTGATGATGGGCATGCCTATCGAATCTGAAAAAATCAGCGGCTTCCAACAGCGATGTAGAAAGCAGGTAGGCCAGTCAGCCATTCACATTATTGTGTATTCAGCTATCGCAAAACCAGAATGGTAATGTGCAAGAGATACAGACCTGATGATTTATGTTGCTACCATTTTGGAATCATGAAATTCCAGTAGGTGAGCCCGTCACTCGTCGCCTTGCCCACATCCACAATGCCCAGTGTGCCAGAAGAGGCCAGTCCTGCTTCAGATACTGCATGAAAGCTTGCCGCCAGAGTCCGGTGCGTGCCTTGCTGAAATCGAAGTGATGTTCCAGTTCGGTGTCGTGGTACCCCTTAACCAGTAAGTCGAGATAGCGCGGCCACGTTTCCATTCGTTGTAGGTGAATGAAAGGGGTGCCGGTCAAGTTGCTGTAAGTGGTTCCACAATCTGTGCAGACATAATCCCGTGGGCGTCTACTATGATGGACCTCTTTCACATATCGAGGGGAAGCGCCGCATTTCAGGCATTTCCTCTCCGAGGCATAGCACAGCTCGTGAAAGGCTTGTTGGCACGCTTCGAGTTCTTCTTCTACATGGGGGCTGAGTGTGATGGATGTCAGTGACTGGTGGGTGCTCCACCATTGATGCAGGGAAGGTTCCTGGTCAGCCATCACTTGAAGAAACACCTTGTCCCAGTTCAGGGACGCCTTGTTGCTGATACTCACCAGCGAAGCGATTTGTTCCTGAGACAAGCCGCTGAAGCGAAAACGCATCCAGTCCGCCCATTTGTCATGGTGTCGCATCAAGCGTAATGGTGTTCCTGTCAGAATATTGAACTGGCGGCGGCAAGAATGGCACTTGAAGCCATCTCGGACGGTGCCATTCGTACCGGCAGGGTGGTACAAGAAGATCGAGCGACTGCCACACAAAGTACACCTGACAGGCCTGCTGTAGGGTAGTGCTTCCAGATAGTCGACGAACCGCTGGGCCGCAGGAGCCAGATCGAACGGAAATAACTCAAGGGAAGGCCGGGCCAAGATGAATTCGACTCCATTCATGGAGTTCATACGCCGAGAGCGGACGTCAGTGGATTCGCTCTGCTGAGTTTGTTTCACGTGTGCAGTCATCTTCCAGATGCTCTCTCACCGGACTCGCTAGTCAGGAGGGATAAAGTAAACCACTGACAAGGACTTACTGTTGTCACTCTGTCTAGATTGTGCACAGATAGTGACAATTAGTGAATGTTCACGCCAAGTTTGGCATAGTAGCGCTTGCACTAGATTGATGTTCTCTCAGGAGTACGTCAGACCCTCAATGTCGCGGATTGCCTGATTGATATCAACTTGATCAAGGGATGATGATCATGAAACCAATCATTTTGGTGGGAGACCGTACCTCACATGGAGGAACGGTGCTGGAAGGGGCTGACAGCACATTCGTGAACGGCAAACAGGTGGCTCGTGTGGGTGACAAGGTCAGTTGCCCCAAGGATGGCCATTCTCCCGCCGTCATCATCAGCGGCGATGAAACAACGATCGTGGATGGCAAGCCGATTGCTCGCCATGGCGATAAATGCTCCTGTGGTGCAACGTTAATTGCCTCAGTCTCCGACACAGGGATCGTATAGGTGGCATCATGCACTCTTACTCTGGTCCTTCGATCTATGACATGCTGCAGCTTCCGGAATTTCGCCAAGATAAAAAGCCGGAAGCTCCCGCACCTAAAAGCACTGCGTTCAATACCGACTTCCTGATCGTCGAGGATTCCTGGTTGCTGTGTGGCAGTGGTGACCTTGCCACGATCATGGCCGCCGATACTCCCCCCCATGTCTGTGACTTCGTGCATGATCGGCGAATTCGGGACAAGCACGGCAACTATCTGGGTATTTCCCGAGTGGAGACTGGTGGAGAGGCGGCACTCAGTGCAAGAGTTCGAGCATGCCAGTTGCTCGAATGGTCTTTTGATGCCCTCTTGATCTCATCCCAGGACTCACAATGGCAGGAATCGAGGATCATCCTGCAGGCCCCTCCCGAAATCGCCGATGACGAGTGGCTGGATGATGTTCTGATGCTCTGGCCAGTTGATAAGCAACCCACTCACGGTATCGAGCTGACGTCGCTGCCTTTTGATGAATGGATGGCAGAAGAACTGGCGCGCGAGTCTGGCAAGACGGAGTGCCTGCAATTCATTTCCGTGCAGCCATTGTGTGTACCCCAGGGCGCTGCTGGGACGACACCGGGTGAAGCGGTGGCCTGCATGTGGCTGAAACGGGCACCCGTCGATGGAGCGACTCCCATGAATTCCACCGAGACTGCGAATCTGGTACTCAAGCTCATGCCGCCGTCCCGGGCTTCTCATGAACCTCGCCAAAAAACACCTCGAGGTTCGACTCACCTGCTTGAGGCTGCGATAGACACCTTGAGGGTGGATGCAGAGACCGTGCAGGCGGTTGTCTGGGATGGTCATCGTTCTGGCTTCCGGCTTGATCCGCTAATTGGCGTACTTCAACAGCGGTTCTCTCATCTATTTCTGGATACCGATCTATGGTCCGTTCAAGGAATAGGCGGTTCAGTGCCGCATGCTAGCGCTGCCGTTCAGGTCGTACTGGCGACTCAACTGGCACGTCAGCGTCAGGGCGATATCCTGCTGCTCGACAGTCACGATGAGGAGCGAACCTTGGCCATGTGGCTACACCACGAAGATGTACCCCAACTTTCTAATCATGGATAACGACAGCGTCGATTGTTGTACTGCTGCCGGCATGGAGAGCTGACATGAATGACGTCCCTGGCAACTCACTGATTGATGCCTTCAATAAATATGTTGTTGGTACCACCCAGGACGAGCGACTGCTGCGCTTTTCCAGCCCTCTCGGGCAAGACCGTCTGCTCGCGCATCGCTTTTACGGGCATGAGCGGTTGGGGCGAGTGCCAGCTTGGACCGTCGATCTTATCAGCTATGACGCCAACATCGACGAGCATGACCTGATTGGCCATCCGGTCAGCTTGGCTATTCGCCTGGAAGATGGTAGTGAGACCTATCGCCATGGACTGGTGCAGTCACTGACGTATCTGGGGGCTGATGGCGGCTTGCATGATTGGCAAATCGTCTTCGTCCCCTGGTTCGCTCTTCTGGGCTATCGCGAAGACTGTCGGATCTGGATGGACACCAGTATTGTGGATGTCCTGACGGATATCTTCACCACCTATCCTGAAGCGCATGGGCGCTATCGGTTTGACCTACGCCAGGAATATCCCGCGCACACTTACATCTCGCAAATCAATGAGACGGATGAAAATTTCGTTCAGCGATGGTGTGAGCAGGAGGGAATCTACTGGTATACCGTGCATGAAGCGGATCAGCATACCGTCGTTTTCACTGACGACATGGCCACATTGCCGGCTTCGTCACGCCAAAGCATTCGCTTCCACACCCAGGCCTCTACCCAGAAAGAAGACAGCATCCTGCAGTGGCGTCAGCAACATGCGCTCCACAGTAGCCGTACCCACTATGCCAGCCGGGACTATCGTTCCCACCAACATCCCTTAGTGGATAGTGAAAACGCCGTACAGGGCAGCACATCGCTGGAGGCGCTGGAGCGATATGCCTATAAAGGGCAGTACGCCTGGAACTCTCCCCAGTACGGCAACCGCCTGCTCCGTGTGAGAATGGAGCAACAGGAGTCGGCTGGGCAGCGTATCCAAGCCATCAGCGGTGCTCGTCGGTTGACCGCCGGTGAGTGGTTCGAACTGCGTGATCATCCCTTGGTCGAGGGCAAAAGCGAGGAACAGCGCCAATTCACGGTCATCGGTATCGAGATGTTCGCCGAGAGTAACCTGCCGATTGCCACACAGCGCCGGGATAGCCCTGGAAGCCTGGGGGTTTTGGTACGTGAATTCCGTGAAAGTGTCGATGATGCCAGGAGTCGTGACGACAGAGAGCAGGAAAGCCCTTCTCTCACTTATGGCTTCTATCTCAGTCGTCTCGAATGCCAGCGCCACGATATTCCCTACCGCAGCCCGGAAGAGCACAAGCGCCCCGAGGTGGGCCTGCAGACCGGAGTCGTGGTCACGCCTTCTGGTTCAGAGGTTTATACCGACAAGTTGAACCGCATTCACGTGCGTTTCAATTGGGACCGGCTCAGCAGCGATGAAACGCTCAGCTCTTGCTGGCTTCGTGTCATGCAGCAGAGCAGTGGCCCGGATTGGGGGGCTGTTTACATCCCGCGTGCTGGAGAGGAGGTCCTGATTGGCTTCATGGACAATCACTTGGACCGGCCAGTGGTACTGGGCCAGCTCTACGGCAGTCACCAGCCCCAGTGGCATTCCACTGGGTTGATGAGTGGCCTAAAGAGTAAGGAAGTTGGGGGGAGAGGTTACAACCAACTGGTGATGGATGATTCCACCGGCCAGGTGCGTACCCAACTGGCCAGTACTGAAGCGGAGACACAGCTCAACCTGGGCTATCTGATCGATCAGCAGGGCAACCAACGTGGTGCCTTGCGCGGGAATGGGTTTGAGCTGCGCACCGATGCCTATGGCGCCATTCGTGCTCGCGATGGTTTGTACCTTTCCACCTGGGGACAACCCGGTGCCGCAGGTGCTCAGTTGGATGCTCAGGAAGCCTGGAATCAACTGCGTTCTGGCCACGAATTGAGCCGTACCTTGTCGGAAGTCGCATCGCAACATACTGCTGAAGCGCTGACGGGTGTGGATGGGCTAGGGACTTTCAACCGCAATGGCAATGTGACCTATGGCGATGCTGTCTCGGCATCGGGGAGCGAGCGTCGTTTCGAGGACGGCGGTGGTGATACTCAACATGCCATTAACAGCGGTGGTAAGGGGAAAGTGCCAGGGCTTAATGATGCCCTGGTTCTGGTGTCTTCACCTGATGGCATTGCCACTGCGACGCCGAAGAGTACTCATCTTCACAGCGGCGAACACCTAACGTTATCTACTGGTGAGGATATCAGCATTGGTTCCGGCAAGGGATTGTTGGCCAGTGTGGCCGACAAGATCTCCCTGTTCGTCCATCGTGCCGGTATGAAGCTGATCGCGGCGGGTGGTCGCGTCGACATTCAGGCGCAGCAGGATGAAATGGAACTGCTCTCGAAGCAGGCCATGCGCCTCTCTTCGACGGAAAATGCGATCATCCTTGCTGGCAAGAAGGAGATCCTGCTGACCAGTGGCGATGCCTATATCCGTCTGGCCGGTGGGGATATTCAGATCCATGCGCCGAAGACGGTGGATATCAAGGGCGCTAAGAAATCCATCAGTGGCCCGGCCAGCATGTCCCACACCTTCAATCAGTTCCCGGAGTCCCGATTCAACGAAACCTTCCGGGCGGTCAAGCCGGATGGGACGCCGGTGGCCAATATGCCCTACGAGATTCGTCGAGGTGAGGATGTGATCTCATCAGGCGTCACTGATGCCGATGGTCGCACCAGCATGGAGAAAAGCGAGTTTATTGAAGGGATGGAAATCCTCTTCAAGCGCAATAGCGCCTCTTGAACATGCGAGACGAGCTCGTCCAAAGCGAGCTCTGTCTTCGAGAGGCATTATCGCGTGACGGCTAACGATAACGGCTATAGCCGCCTGACTGACGAGACTGGCAGGGCTCACAGGCAAATGCCTTTCGAGAGTCACGTCGTGTAATGGGATGGCACAGAGACGAGCATCAATGGAAAACCAGGATCAAACAACGCGTATCGCTCCGAGCAGCACGAATTGGGATGACGATATTTGCGCGCAATGGACTTGCACACCGCAGGACCGTGATGATGATGTCCATGTGATCATCCCGGATCCGGCTGACTGTATCCCCCTTTATCCTCTTCGCTATGGCGTCAGTCAGAAGGGGTGTTCTCTCGATACCGTGAGCGACAGTCTTGCCTCCGGATATCCTGAACCGCCTCGGGATAAGGCTTGGGGGCTACGTCTTTTACGTCCCAGCAGCATCGTTTATCTGATGTATCGCGAGGAAGGAGAGTTCAAGACGCTTCCTTATCAGGTAACCTACGATGCGCGTTTTGCTTTCCTGCCTGAAGGGGATGCTGACCCGGAAGCTGCCATTCCTTACCTCCCTGCACCGAAAACCGAGGTTGCCGATACCGTTTACCTGATGGTGACGGATACTCGCTTGACCGATGGCACGCTAGAGCAGCTGTCCGGGCAGCTGGATGCGCTTAGCGGCAAGATCATCACCAAGGTGATGCCGGCTGAGGCGGCCGAAGGCCAGCAGGACGTGGCCCTGGTGAAGGGCACTCTCGACAATCATCTTGCCGTGCCGGAAATGGCCAGTGTCCTCTACGAAAATCGGGGCCTGGATATGCGCTGGAGTGAGAGCCTGCATGATGTACCGGATGGTAATCAAGCCGTCGCGACTCTCGAAAATATTTCTCGTCAGCTCAATCAAGGCAAGGGGCAGGGTAAGCCCTTGGCGCCGGTCATGCACGATGCTGTTGGTGTGCTGAGTGAACTGAATAACCAGCTGGGCGGCTTCCTAGAGGAGCGAGGCGAATATGCCAGCGAAGCGAGCAGAAAGCTGCGTGTTCGGGACATGATACTTGCCCTGGGAGAACAGAAGTACTCCGAGGCCGCTCGTGAAGCGAGAGACCGGGCCAACGATATCAATGTAAGAGCCAATTACTACGTTGATCCCACTGAATATAGCGAACGACATGCCAGTACGGCACGAGCTGAACGCTTGGCGTCCTATAAACAGGCAGAAGCTGACGCCTTTCACGCAGCTCATCCTGGGAAGCTCGAAGGTTTTGATCGCGATATTACGCAGGCAGCGGATGCACTATGGACTGCCTGGCAGGGATTACAAGAGCGTTATCAGCTTACCATCGATCTGCACGATGACGAGGACACACTGAATTTCCTGGATCTGCGCCTGGTCGTGGCCAACACACTATTGGGATTGGCGTACAGCGAGCCGGGTGAGCAGTATCTTGCCGGTCAATTGGGGGGCGAAAGCCCCGTTCAAGGGTCCATTCTGTATCGAGTGTTGATGGGACACCCGATGATTCTTGAATATATTGAGCAGGACCGCCAACTGGCCGCTCAGCGCTTCACCGATGACCTGTCGGCTATGCCCGATATCTCCAATTCGCACAGTGCCGAGATCGACCTGACCAAAGGAGTTTTCCCTCCAGTTGGGATGCATAGTGCGAACGAAGCCACGACGGCGACTTTACGACGGCTGCAGCAGTTGGTGACTACGCTACCTCCTGATGGATCCTCCAACCAGATCTCGCAAGTGACCATGGCGCTAGTGGCTGCCGGAAAGTTGAGGAATCCTTCTCAATTCCTGCTAAGCCCTTATCGAGCGGCTTTTGAAGCCTCCGAAGGTACTCTGATCCAGCAGGGCCGTGTCCCCACGGATAAACTAGGCAGTTGGGTGCTCAAGGAAAACAACGGCACCATTGCCAAAGGGTTCCGAAACAGCACCGTGATTCGTGCCGGTAACGAGTTGGCCGAAGCCTATACCGCCTATCAGTTGAAATATGATGAGGTAGGCAGCCAGCTGCGTTTCTGGCACCGGGTGAAAGTCGGCTTGGGTGTTGGAGGACTACTTTCCTCGGTACTGACTATGAACAGTGCCTTGACCAAGCTGCATGAAGAGGATGCCATTACCTTAACCAACAGCCTGAATTTCGGGGCGGCTGCTTTGCTGGCCGGTGCCAGTGGCTCCGCTATTCGCTCCGCATTCCATGACCGCTCTCGGGATGCAGCCCGACTTGCTGCACGCTCTTCCACGGCTGGCAAAGCCTTTGAGGGACTTTCTGCCAAGTGGAATAATTTCGCCATTGGGCTAACAGCGCTGGCTGCTTTTGTCCAGGCCTATTCTGATTCCAAGCAAGCAGAAAGTGAAACAGGGGCTGCTCAAACTATCAGAATTTCTGGGGCGACATTACAAGCCGGTGCTGGAGGATTAGGGACATTGCACCTCATCGGAAAAACTCGAGTATTAGGATACCTCGAAACTATTGCTCGAGTGGGTGGACAACGAGCAATCCTTAGTTCCGGTACGATGGGGGTAGCAGAAGTGGCTATTTCTCGTGGCGTCGGTGGTGCTGCTGCAGGCGTTGCTAGAGTGGCGTCTTTGGGAGCAGGTCCTGTAGGTTGGGTCTTGCTGGGGGTGCAGACTCTCTATGTGGTTCTGAAGAACTGGCATGATGGCATTGTAGAGGAACAACGCTATACAGACTGGATTGCCTGCAGTATCTGGGGCAATGGTCAGCGTGCATCCCAACTTCTCGGCTTGATGGGAGGGGAAGCTCTGACACCTTATGGAGAAGATGACACCCAAGAACTCAGAGACTTCGATCGATTGTGGCAAAAACCCACTGTGTCTTCTGATCGTGCCTGGCTGAAGATATTGGCTTCAGGTGCCTCTGCTAGCATGGGAGCACCAACACCACCTCCGTCAGATGCGCGTACTGTGAGTGTTTTGTTTCCTGGCTGGAAGCCCCAGGTGAGTTGGTATGAAATCGATCAGTACCAAGAATTTGATTGGGTGGGAGTCGAGAATAGCCTTGACGGTAGAGATGACGTAGAAGCCCATGAGGGTTACGGTATCTTGACATTTGATACGATGACGTTGATCGGCAATACCAGAGTCAAGTACTACCCAAATTATGAAGCCAGCCCTGATTATTACCTTATCAATGGCGAAGATGATGACAATGACCGAGCCAAGTGATCGTGCTGATTTTGAGGCACAGTTAGACGAATATCGCCAACATAATGAGTTTAGTGAACTTCCGGGACTGGATGTTTCCATGTGGTCGGAAGATGTTGTATTTCATGACGATTTGAGTGAGGTTAGGTACTATAATCCTATCTTTATTGATCATCGTATCGATAATCCTTCCCGGTTTCGATTCTTAATGGTAATTTTATTTTTCTTTCATAATGTCTCTCTCTTGACGTTGTTATGGGGATTGTTTACAGGGAAGGATTTTAGCTTTGGTGAAGTGCTATTCCTCATGATATGCCCAGCCTTTGCTTGGGTACTATTTTTAGCGGAGTGGTTTGGAGCAAGAACAGGCGGTGTTCGTTTCAATAGACAAGCACAGATGGTACATATAGGCCAAGTCGGTGGCGCTATATCGGTACCTTGGAAGTCTGTTAAGCCATTTTTCAATCATGGCGTACATGGTGGCGATCTGAGGCTATTCTTCCCATGGCCGAATGTCATGATTAAACATGATGGAACAAAAGAGAACTTTAGGTATAAGGATGACAAAAAACCTTTAACCATCTACGGGGCTATGGACTGGCGTGATACTGGCATTGATGGCAGCTTACTGCGTTTAGAATTCTATCGACGCTTTATGGAAGAAGGTTTTGAGGCAGTTCAGCCCAACCCTGAAAAAGTGGAAACAAGTGCCATACGACCTCCAAGTGAGGTCCAGCAGAGTCAACCAGAACATGGCGTGCTGCTTCACTGGATACTGACGCCAATTGCCAAATTAGGTAGCATACTTGCAGGTGGCCCTCTGATTGACAGTTTTCTTCGTAAGCAAGCTCAGAAATTCAAGTGGCCGGAAGAAATAGAGCGCCTGTGTTCTCCTGGAGCAGACCTGTCGGGAATTGATACCACCCCAGTCAAGCCACGCAAGGACATATTTTATCGTCCATGTGGTTTGGATGGTATTGAACTGGTAAATGCTAGAGGTCAGCGGATTGGGTGATTATCCAGACAAATGGAATAGGTGCTGTCCATGACTGTGCCTAACCACCTTACTGACTTTGAAGCGCAGCTTGATAGCTTGCGTCAGGATAGTGAATATAGTGAGCTTCCGACTATCGATATGTCTATGTATGCGGAAGACACCTGCTTTAAAGATGATCTTGGGGATGATAAATACTATAATGATATTTTTATTGAACATCGTACTGATAAATCATCTGGATTTCGATATATAGTTGATGTGGCTTTCTTAGCCCATAATTTTGTACTAGCTATTATACTGTATAACCTGTTTTCATCTGGTTGGGGAAGTGTAAGTTTCGGAATGCTTGTCATTCCTGCTATGGCATGGCTTTTCTTATTATTAGAAGTTGGTGGCGCAAGAACGGGAGGAATGAGATTCAATCGACAGGCACAAATGGTGCATGTTGCAACGATAGGTGGTGCTTACTCCATTCCGTGGCGAAGTGCCAAGCCGTTTTTTAATCATGGTGTACACGGTGGCGACCTAAGATTGTGCTTTCCGAAACCAAATCATTTGATCAGGAATGATGGAGTCGAGGAAAGGCGTGAAGAAAGAAATACGAAGCTACCTTTCTATGTCCATGGCACTCTGGACTGGAGAGATGTTGGATTTAATGGAAGTCTACTGCGCCTAGAATTCTATCGTCGTTATATGGAAAAGGGGCTTGGTGCCGTGCAGCCGGATCTGAGTAAGGTTGATAAAACTGAGATCCACCCACCCAGCCAGACGCAGCAGAGTCATCCAGAACATGGTGCTGTATTGCATTGGATAGCACGTCCTATTCGGAAGCTGGTCTGGCTATTCGCAGGTGGTCCTCTGATTGACAGGCTAGTACGCAGCCAGGCAGGAAAGTTTAAGTGGCCGGAAAAAATAGAGCAGCTTTGCACTCCTGGGGCTGATTTGTCGGGAATTGATACCACTCCGGTCAAGCCACGCAAGGACATCTTCTATCGCCCACGTGGTCTGGATGGCATTGAGCTGGTGAATGCCAATGGTCAGCGAATTGGATGATTAATCAGGCCTCACCTTTTTTTGCTTCATAAGGTCTGAAATGTGAGCGAGAAACCCTGGTTAGGATGCTTGCAGTATTCAGTAGTGCGAGCGCATCAAGGGAATGAACCTGTTCGTAACGGAAGGTGAGGCATGAGCGATACATACAATATCTACGATATCTTTGGGTCGGCACGTAGTCATATGCGGCCGGAAAGCGAGAATCACGTAACAGAAGTGCCTGTGTATGAAGGGGTAGTGCCCGTCATCTTTGTGCCGGGGGTGATGGGCAGCAATCTCATTAATACGGAAACAGAGCAAACGTGGCTTGTGGATGGAGGGTGGTCACTCAAAGGCTGGTTGGTACGAGGCGCCAGAGCAAGAAAGACCATACTGAATCCTGAGCAAACGACAGTTTATCCCGGAGGGGGAATACCTGATGGCATTTCTCGCATCTGGTATACCAGTGGTGGTGGCATCATCGATAACGAGACGATGTTACGGGAACGGGGCTGGGGAGAAGTCGCTAAGATGTATTATGGCGAGTTCCTGGTCTGGTTAGAGAGAAATCTCAATGATCACTCCATTCTCCAGAGGTGGAGAGTCAGAGATCGTATAAAGCAGCAGCTCCAACAGGCTGGACAGTCATCAGTGGGCGATGTCGGCGCGCTGGCGGAAAAGTGTGGGGAGGCTCTACAACGTTTCCACTTTCCTGTGCATGCCTGCGGATATAACTGGTTACGCTCTAACAAGGAATCTGCCGAACGGGACCTCGGGAAACGTGTCGACGAAATCATGATGGGGTACCAGAATGCCGGACACCGTTGTGATCGCGTGATCCTGGTAACTCACTCCATGGGTGGACTCGTGTCGCGTTACTATTCAGAAGTCCATGGAGCCAGTAGCAAGATAGCGGGCATTGTGCATGGCGTAATGCCGACGGCTGGTGCCGCCGTGTTTTATCGGCGAATGAAATGTGGAACCGAAGGAGGGGGAGCCACAGCGACAGTGCTAGGTGCTACAGCAAGGGAAATGACGGCAGTTTTGTCCGGTGCTCCTGGTCCACTGCAATTGGTACCGTCGCCGGAGTATGGTTCAGGTTGGCTGAAGATCTTTCGTGAAGGGCAGCAGCAAGTATCGTTGCCAACCGGAAGTGACCCCTATTCCGAGATCTATCTGGTACGGGACCAATGGTGGTCGATGTTGGAAACAGAGTTAGCCGATCCCGATATCTCCCGTATAACCGATAGTGCCGAGAAGAACTATAGTATGCAGGAGGAGTGGAATTCCTACGCAAAGATTATTTTGCAAAAAGTGGGAAAATTTCATGCACAAATGATCGGTCAATATCATGACTCGACCTACATGTTCTATTCCGCCAGTGAGGAATTCGCGAGTTATGGAAACGTTACCTGGACGGGTAGCCCATTCATCAACTCACCGATGAACATGCTTGGACGTACCGGCTGGTACGGCACGGAGAGGGTCGCCAAAGACCTGGATAGTAGTGGGCGTCCTAGATTCACACTTTATACGATCAGCGATTACGATGAACCCGGTGATGCAACGGTTCCTGAACGTTCTGGACGGGTCGGAGTTGACCAGGCGCAGCGTTCTATGATGATTCCGACTGAACATGGTGCTGCCTACCAGGAGGAAGAAGCCCTTTGGTTTACCTTGGGCTCCATTCTGGAAGTCGCCAGCGGGATTAATTCATGAATCAGCTCTTCCACAAACGTCGTGACATTAAACAACTAGAAAGTTGGACCATGCTCAAGAGCACGGGGCAATGTCTATTGATAGTCGCTATCGCCATGCTAGCAGCCTGTGATAAGGGAGTGCCCGCTATGACTGAAGATGAACAGCGAACCGTACAGGAATATACCGACAGCCTAGCGCAAGTATGTATTGGCCGCTTCATGGTAGAGATGCCCAAGCGTATGGAGTTGGCCTATAGCTCCCTGAGCGTCAACGATGCAAAGATCAGCGCACAGCCCATGAGTCGTCAGATGTATGAGCGCTTGATTACCAGAAGGCAACGTGAACTAGAGAATATGGAACGTGTTGATCCTGAAGATGCCCCGTTTCTGAAAAATATAATACGGGAGGAAGACCTCGTTATCTTTGATCGCAACGAGGATACGGGAACGTCTGATTCAGGGCGGGTGCTTGAGGGGTATCGATTGATTGACAACACGATGTTCAAGGTTTCAGTCAAAGCCACTGATCTAAGTGACGATAAGTACACTGAGTGGCGTACTCATCTGACTGACAATAAGTCCGGAAGGATGCAGGAGATTCGTTACCTGCTGGACAATTTAAGTCCACTGGCCAGTGGTGATATTCCCGAAAAGCCTGGCCTGTGTTTCGAGAATGGTTTTCTCGCAGGAGGTGCTGAGGGCACTATTCCAGGGCATGAGGCACCCTTTCGGATTGAGAACGTGACCATGCGCTATATCGACAGGGAAAGAAAGGATGTGTATTTCAACATCACGACGGACTCTTGGTTACATCAGGACACGACCCTGCTCGATTCTCTGTCCGAAGCCAAAGATTCCTTGAGCCAGGATGATAATGGTGCTTTGTTGCGACACGGAAAGGTGGCGCTGGAGGGCATCGACCAAGCCGAAGAATTACTTGTGGCAATGACCAATACGGCCAGCCGCAATGATATTCGTTATACCGATTTTTCTCTGGAGGCCAATAGTCTGGAGGGAAATCGGCTTGCCCCTCAGGTTGTGATTGTTCTGAAAAATGGGGCCTATTCGATGGTGGTGGATGAAAAGGATAGGGAGAATCTCGAAAAGCCTTCACTCACAGATGCTGAGGCAATAGGGTTGTGGGATGCAGTGACAAGGACCTTCCATCCTCGGCCAGGAGCATTCTGAAAATATGTGTACTTTTGTGCTGATATCTACATGCAATCACATAAATGTATCGTCATGAATTCATTCGCGTTGCTGTTGATTGCCACTGTGATATCAGCACTTGTCGCTGCTGTCACAAACTACTACATATCGAATTACTGTGCTTTTGGTTTTGGTGGACTTGGTTGTTCTGAGCCAATAGCTGGCCTTGGTAATTTATTGGCGGGTACCGGAGTGATCGCGGCGATAATTTTCTGCGTGTTGTTGATCGCGGTTATCTGGAAAATATGGTGTTGGTGGCGATAAGGTGAGCAGCCCGTACCTGTTGTTGTGTATTAAGCCCGCATTGGGGCAAGGATCAATCCTATAAGAACGAGCCTGACCCGTTCCATCAAGCATTGGCAGCTGGACGACGACGCTTCTCGGCAACGATGGCGCATAAGTTCAAGACCCACTGTGGCGGGGCTTGGCCTTGGAGAGCTCTCAGAACGTACCGGTGTCAGCTCCCAAATGGATAAGCAAGCTTTGCATGGGCGCTGACAATTCTTTCCAGTTCTTGAAACACAGGCATAGTTGCCGACGTGCCCAGTCATCGGTCAGCAACAGGGTTCGATAGGCGTACCGTCGTTTGTAACGCCTGGCGATGTTCTGGGGCAAAATCCCGATGCCTATCCCGTGGGTGACCATCTCACACACGCCTTCGTAGGCTCTCATGCGAATTCGGTAGTCGAGAAGGCTTCCAGCTACGCGCGCCTGGTCGTCGATATGGTCTTGCAGGGCGCTACCCTGGGACAGGCCTACGAAGGGTTGATCAAGCACCTCCGCGAGTTGGATCTTGTTGCGATGGGCTAGGGGATGCTTCTGAGGCACGATCAATACCAAATGATCCTTCGCGACAGGGTGCAGCTGCAGGCCTTCTGCGCTGATGGCGTCGGACACAATACCGGCTTCTGCCAACCCGGAAGCAATGGCGCGGACGATATCGGCACTGGTACGTTCCTTGAGCTCAATGCGCAAGCGAGGCCGGTCCGCCAACCAGGGAGCAAGCCGGCTGGGGAGAAATTCCGTCAGTGCTGCGGTGTTGGTGTAGAGGTGGATGGTTCCTCGAGCACCAACAGCGAAGTCCTGTAGCTCACCTTTCAGAATGTCCTGCTGGCGGAGTATCAAGCGTGCGTGGTGTGCCAATGCCTCTCCAGCCTCGGTCGTGACACTTCCCCGTGAGCGCCTTTCCAGCAACGCTACGCCGGCAACACTTTCCATATTGCGCATCCGCTCGCTGGCCGACGCCAAGGCCAGGTTGGCACGCGCTGCGCCTGCGGTGATGCTGCCGCTATCCACGATGCACAGGAACAGATGTAGGTCTGCCAGATCGAGCCGCATGGGAAGTCCTCGCACAAGCCTTCGGATTATCCGAAGGGTGGGCTGATGATTCCGCATTGTGCGAGGTGCCGCCTCAAGTTTCAATTTGGCTCTCAGCCGTTCCTCAGTGAGAGCCTGCCATGCACGATGCCATCTCGTACCTTTTGTTCCTTGTCGGCACCTTTCTGGCTGCTGGTGTGGTGAAAGGCGTTACCGGAATGGGGCTGCCGACAGTTGCCATGGGCTTGCTTGGTACGGTGATGCCACCGGCCAGTGCTGCCGCCATTCTCGTCATCCCGTCTTTCGTGACCAATGTCTGGCAGCTGTTTTACGGCCCATCGGTCGCGCAGCTGATACGCCGATTCTGGCCAATGATGCTGGGCATCATCCTGGGCACTGTCGGTGGTGCTGCGTTACTGGTGCGGGTAGATCCGGTCTGGTCCGGGTGTTGGCTCGGCGTCGCGCTGATGGCCTATGCCGGGTATGCGCTTATCGCCCCAGCCTTTTCTGTTCCCGCGGCCCTGGAAAGGCGGCTGTCGCCGCTTGTTGGGTTGATCACCGGTGTCGTGACCGGCGCCACAGGTGTCTTCGTGATGCCTGCCGTCCCGTACCTGGGCTCGCTGAACATGAGCAGGGAAGAGCTGGTGCAGGCTCTGGGCTTGTCTTTCACCACGTCCACGATAGCGCTGGCAGCAGGGCTGTTCGCCCATGGGGCTTTCCAGGTCTCGCAATTAGGCACATCGGCGATGGCCATCGTACCTGCACTGATTGGCATGTGGGCTGGCCAATATGTGCGCATGCGGATCAGCCCCAAGCGGTTTCGTCAGTGCTTCCTGTTCTTCTTGATCGCGCTGGGGCTTGAGTTGGCCTCTCGGCCGCTTTTGTGAGTGGCGCGAGCCTATCGGGGGTCACCTTGCATTTGAAAGCATTTAACCGTCTGTCGATACCGTCAATGTCTCCCAGGTATCGATCTCCCGCGACTTATTGATAAGTTGACCTCGAACCAGCTCGAGAGCGTCACTACCGAGCAGCAGGTGAGTCGGTGGCGTTGCGTTTTCCATGATCTCTAGCATGGCCTGAGCCGCTTTCACTGGGTTGCCCAACTGGTGTCCGCTCTTGTCTTTTCTTGCTTGTCTGACCGGATCGAACAGAGTGTCGTAATCGGCGATACTGCGCGGGGAGCGGCACATCGACCGGCCAGCCCAATCGGTTCGAAACGAGCCGGGCGCCACGGCGGTGACATGAATATTGAATGGTGCCAACTCCTTGCTCAACGCATCAGATATACCTTCCAGTGCGAACTTGCTACCGCAGTAGTACGCAATACCTGGCATCGTAATGTAGCCACCCATCGACGTAATGTTGATGATATGGCCGGAGCGACGTTCGCGGAACGAAGGCAATACAGCCTTGATCATCTCGACCGCACCGAACACATTGACCTCGAACTGCCGACGCATCTCCTCGGTGGGAGATTCTTCCAGTATGCCTTCATGGCCATACCCGGCATTGTTGACCAGCACGTCGATTCGCCCAAACTCATCGATGATTTCCTTCACGACAGGGGTTATCGATGGACTATCGGTCAGGTCGAGCAGACGGGCATGTGCTCGTTTCGACTCGTGGGCCTCGAACGCTTTGACGGCTTCTTCACGACGCACCGTACCGATGACCCGGTGTCCTGCTGCGAGCGCTTCGGTCGCTAAGGCTTGGCCGAATCCACTGCTGACGCCGGTGATAAGGATAGTCCTGGACTGACTCATGATGACGCTCTCCACTGGTGTGACTGGTGTAGAAGAAGTGCGTTCATGCTAGAGAGTAGGGTCTTGAGTTTGTACGCGAGATCGTCTGAATTGCTTGCCTATTCCTATAGTGCACCTACGATTCAGACATGAACTCGTACAGACTATCGATGCACAGTCGCCTGATTGAGAGATCGATGAACGACCGGGACATGAAACTAGCGCATCGAGAGCAACACATCGTTGACTTGCTCGCCAAGATGGCACCACAAGAAGGCTATAACCTGACTGCCCTGCCGGACGTACGTTTCCTGCGCTCCAACCGCCCGTTACGCCGGACGCCTGTCCTATATGACCCGGGCATCGTCATCGTTTGCCAAGGGCGTAAGCGCGGATATTGGGGCAACCAGACGTACGTCTACGACGCCCAGCACTATTTGGCTGTATCGGTTCCCGTGCCTTTCACCATGGAAACCGAGGCTAGTATCGAGCAGCCCTTGCTGGCCATTTATCTTCATCTGGATATTCCTCTGGCCACTGAGTTGCTGCTTGAACTCGAGGAAGAAGGCATAAGCGGAGCATCAACACCATGCGGCTTGATGGCGTCACCCATGGAGCCGGCATTGGCTGACACGGTATCGCGCTTTCTCGAGATCATGGAGTCACCGGAGGATGGGAAAATCCTGGGCCGTTCAATGATTCGCGAAATCTATTTCCGCGTACTTCGAGGTGAGCAAGGCGGGGCGATGCGGGCTGCACTTGGGACAACCACACCTTTCGGGCGTATCAGTCGTGCAATACGCCGTATTCACGAAGCCTATGCAACGCCACTGGACGTCGAATCACTGGCGCGCGAGGCACGTATGAGTGTCCCGACCTTCCATGTACATTTCAAAGCGGTGACACAGACTTCACCCATGCAATACGTGAAAGCTGTCCGGCTGCATCAGGCGCGACTCCTCATGTTTCGCCAAGCCAGAACTGCTGCTGTCGCGGCAAGTGATGTCGGCTATGAAAGCTCCTCTCAGTTCAGCCGCGAGTTCAGACGCCTGTTCGGCCGTACACCGACAGCCGAAGTCGCTTGGATGCGTTCAACATTCGAGCTACCCCCGCCGGAGTCGCCATCGGTTTATGTGTCATCTCATTAATCGGCTGACAAAAGCAATACATTGGCGTGTCGATACCCACGCTTGGAAATGAGGCAGGCCACTCAACGTTTGAACGTGATGCAGCGTTGCGGCCGGGCATCAACCTCCAGCGTGAAGACGTCGGGGCGGCTATAGTGTCCGGCCACGTCAAAGACGCGGCGGGAGCTGGTGACACGTGCTATATCGATGTCCGCCTCGAGCAGGTCGATCTCCTTGCGCATCGGGCCGGCGATGATCTCTCCACCTGGGGCGATCACGACGCTATCGCCAACATTCATCCATTCCTCCGCGTTCGGATAGAGCCGGTCCTTGTCGGGAAAGTCCTCCGGCAGATCGACAATCTGCGCGCATTGTTCGAAGGTGAACAGCCGTTGATATCGTAAGACCACTGCTGTGTACGAGATAGAAAAGCTCCTCGTCACAGAAGGGTGAGCTATTACACATTGACTGAGTAGGCGAGGTCTCGAGCTTCGTCGCCAGTCATGCCGCGAAATCCCCAGCAGTGAGCGGGCTGTTCCTTGATGGTCACTTCCACGTCGATAGGTGCAATGCCGACTTCTGACTCGATCTTGCTGAACAATGCCTTGATCAGGGCTTTCTGGGTATCCGGAGAGCGGCCCTGCATCATGTTGATCTCGATGACGGTATAGGCGGGCGTACGGCCGCCGGGAAAGTAGAAGTCCTCTGCATCGAGAGGAATGAAGCGATGGGCTCTCTTGTCTTCCGGCATGCCCAGCACCGACTGCATGCATTGGTGAATGGTGTCGGAAAGCTGGGCCTTGATGGGGTTCAGGTGTTCCTTGATTCCATAGATGACGATCACGATACCTCCTGTATACGTTGATACTGCTTTGACTACTGTGTGGAACTATTCTGACGACTCTCCCAGAACCGGACGCAAGAAACTGCGCTCGGTACTGATGACGCAGTCGGTTTCCTCGGCAAACCTGAACGCCTTTTGGCACCCTTCATCCAGCTGTGAATGCTTTCGGTATATTTCATATGCTGCGAGGGAATCGAAGGAGAACAAGGCCAACGCAACGTTGTTTGCTCCTTCCGAGGGAAGGAAATAGCCATGATGTGTACCACCGAATTTTTCTACCAGAGGAATCCACATCCTGGCGTATTCCTCAAATTCAGCTGCCTTCTTCGGGTCAATGATGTATCTGATATGGCAAGTTATCATGGGTAATCCCTTTTCATGATCTTCTTTATAGCCATGAGCACATAATGGCTATTGAGTGATTGCGCGATCCTTACCCTAACTTGACGAAACCAGGCCAGCCAGAAGCCATTAATTCCTGGTCTCAGGTACTCAAGATGGGGCTCGTTCAGCAAATAGGGCTTTCAGCTGTCGAGACATCCAGATGTGGGCATCACTGCGGGCGTATTTGCTATGGCTGTAGAGCTTGAGAGTGTAGGGCGGAATAGTGAACGGTACTGGGTAAATTGCGATGGGTGTTGCTGCTTGCAGGGTTTCAGCAGCTCGGCGTGGAATCGTCATCAGCAGCTCGCTCTCGGCGATGACAAAGGGGGCCACCAACACCGTGGGAAGCTGCAGGGCGACATCTCTCTGCAAGCCCTGAGCCTGTAGTACCAGATCCACCACGCCGCTGGTTTCTCCCCAGGGCGTGATGACGGCATGGCGCTCGCTCAGGTAGGAGGAAAGATCCAGTGTGTCCTCGATTCTTGGATGGTTCCTGCTGGCGATGACAATGTAATCATCCGTCAGCCAATCTTCACTATCTATACCCGCAGGAAGCGTGTCTCGATCCTCACCGTAGCCCAGCGCAAAGTCGATGTGTCCTGATGCGAGGTCTTCGATGGATACCTTGCGGCTGGAGTAGGTCATCCGTAGACGTAGCTTCGGAGCCACGTTGTGCAACCGATTGATGAGCCGGGGTAGCAGCTCGAATGCGGTGTAATCGGTTGCCGAGAACACGAACATACGCTGGCTGGTGGTTGGGTCGAAGGGCTGCCATTGCCCCAACTGATCGGACAACAGCTTCAGGCTTTCAGCGACGGTAGTCGCCAGCAGGTCGGCCCGTTGGGTTGGGTGCATGCGGTTACCTTGGCGGATGAACAGTTCATCGTTGAGCGCTGCACGTAGTCGTCCGAGAGCATGACTGAAGGCAGACGGGCTGATGGCCAGTTCGTTGGCAGCATTGGCCACTGTGCGATGGCGATACAGAGCGTCAAAGGTAAGCAGAAGGTTGAGATCGAGACGACGCAGAATGGGATGCATGATATTCACATGAGGCTGATAAAGATGCAGTTCATGCAGAATAGGCTTTCGTTCATGATGAGTCATCACACATTCAAGATGAAGGTGCCACATGAATTTGCATATTCGACCGGCCAAGCCTAGCGACGCGTCCCAGATACTGGCATTCATCACGGAGTTGGCCGATTACGAAAAGGCTCGCCACGAAGTGAAAGCCAACCTTGAAGACATCGAGAACACGCTATTTGGTAAACAGGCAACAGCTCAGGCGCTGCTGTGCCTGCGTGATGAGCAGCCTATTGGCTTTGCCGTGTACTTCTTCAGCTATTCGACTTGGCTTGGACGCAATGGCCTTTATCTCGAAGACCTCTATGTCAGCCCCGAGCATCGAGGTATTGGTGCAGGGAAATTGCTACTCAAGCACCTGGCTCGTGAAGCCTGTGCCAAAGGTTGTGGTCGACTGGAATGGAGTGTACTGGACTGGAATACACCGGCGATTGAGTTCTACCAGTCGATCGGGGCGGTGCCTCAGGATGAATGGATTCGTTATCGCATGGAGGGGGAAGTGCTGAAGAAGTTTGCTGAAGGCTGAGATGCTGGTTGGTGCGCTTCTTCTGGTTCCAGCATTCCTGTCGATAGCAGGAACTCAAATTAAGCCAATTGATAACGGAATGTGTCGATGATTACTGTCATGACGACCTTTACGCTGCCGACCCTCATTACCCGTCAGGAAGCACGTAACATCTTTCTGAGTACTGCACCTGAATATCGTGATGTCCAGGGCCTGCTGCGCAAGACCTATATAGTTTCTGATGATGGAAGGACGGTCGGAGGCATCTATTTCTGGAAATCGAGACCAGAGGCTGAGGCCATGTACACGGAGTCATGGCGGCAATTCGTTCGAGAGAAATATGGCACTGAACCAACCGTCACTTATTTCGAAAGCCCGGTGGTGGTAGACAACCAGTCTCACCAGATCCTTGGCGACGAATAGAGCAAGCGCGGGTTGTGGTGTACTCGGCTTGCACCTTGTTGCTATGAGTGCAGGTATCCAGTTCCTGGATCTGGTACTCACGGAGTGCTGGAAGGGCAGCGAAGCATGAAGTAGTGAATGTCGTTTTCATCCACCACTTCGAAGCCATGACGCTTATATAGAGAACCCACTGGATTCCATTTCAGGTATTCCAGTTTGCAGGTTCTATTTTCGATATCGCAGCGACTCACTACATCTGTGATGACTCTTGTGCCAATCCCTTTGCCCCTCCACTTGCTAGATATGTAGAACTCTCCAAACCTGAGCGTGCTCGGCGCCTCCTGAAGGGAGACTGTTCCAACTTTTTGCTCACCTAGATAAATCAAGAACCATGGCTTCTCGCGCCATCGCTGCTCATGTATGCGGAGTTGGTACTCTTCGTCCCACCCCCACTGACGTTCGATATGAGGGCCTAAAGCATCCTTCTTCACGGAGAATGCGAAATCATAATCACGTGTGCAGGCTGGCACTATTCTAGGATTCATCGAACTCACTGAATCTCCCCCCCCAATGCAATTCATCTCGCTATGTCCACGTACTGACCAGAGGGGGATGGTTGTCGTCAGGAAGTGGATAGTCTCCTAGCATCCAGACTAATGAATTTTCCTAAGCGCCTCCATGGGAAAAGGATCAAGGGGCGTCGTTGTCTATCGGCCCATGGTGTAAAACATCTTGACCAGGGGGAGGGGGCTGCATGTGTGCCGGTGCCACATGGCCGAAAAATACCCATCTGGGGGTATGGCCGGGACGTGTGGCAAGCGGGACCCTAGGCCCTGCAAGGCAAATGGCAGCTCTTGTTCATGTGGCGTTGGGTTGGGGTCTGAATAGCGACAGAGGCGTCAATGAAAGTTGGCCATTATTGAGCGAGTTATCGAGATATTTTGTCGATATTTTTTAATAATGACTATCTTATACGATGGTTGTAGTTATTAAAATCAATGTGTTATGTGGATAGTGTGCAAGGATTTAGAAAAAAGGTTGGAATCGCGCAACGGGATCTATATGTTGAATAAAAAATAACACTCGATTCGACATGCTTTCCTGGAGGATGGTGTCATGGCAAGGCTCAGCAGTGAACGACTCAAGGCGCTGGATACCGCGCATCACCTGCATCCGTTTACGGACTACAAGGCCCTTGGTGAAGAAGGCAGCCGGATCATTACCGAGGCGGATGGCATCTATATACAGGATGCTGAAGGCAATCGGATGCTCGATGCCATGGCGGGCCTGTGGTGCGTGAACCTGGGGTACGGGCGTCAGGAACTGGTCGATGCTGCGACGGCTCAGCTGCAGCAATTGCCGTACTACAACAACTTCTTCAAGACGACACATCCGCCGGCGGTGGAGCTGGCCGAAACACTATGTCGGCTGGCTCCCAAGCATATGAATCGGGTGTTCTTCACCGGGTCCGGCTCCGAAGCCAATGACACGGTAGTGCGTATGGTGCGGCATTACTGGGCGCTCAAGGGCAAGCCCGAAAAGCAGTGGATCATTGCTCGCGAGAATGCCTACCACGGTTCCACCCTGGCGGGCATGAGCCTGGGCGGCATGGCCGCCATGCATGGCCAGGGCGGTCCTGCAGTGCCGGCGATTACCCACGTGCGTCAGCCTTACTGGTTCACTGAAGGCCGGGACATGAGCCCGGATGCATTCGGGCAGGCCTGTGCCGACGCTATAGAGGAACGTATTCTCGAACTGGGCGAAGACAAGGTGGCGGCCTTCATCGCGGAGCCCGTGCAGGGCGCGGGAGGTGCCATCATTCCGCCGCAAAGCTACTGGCCTGCAGTCAAGAAGATGCTGGCCAAGTACGACATTCTGCTGGTGGCCGATGAGGTGATCTGTGGCTTTGGCCGTCTCGGGGAGTGGTTCGGCAGTGAGCATTACGGCCTGGAGCCCGACCTGATGCCGGTGGCCAAAGGGCTGTCTTCAGGATACCTGCCGATTGGTGGTGTTCTGGTCGGTGACCGTGTGGCACAAACGCTGATTGAAGATGGCGGCGAATTCTTCCATGGTTTTACCTATTCCGGGCATCCCACCTGTGCTGCAGTGGCGCTGAAGAACTTGCAACTGATGGAAGCGGAAGGCGTCGTTGAGCATGTGCGCGATGAAGTTGGTCCTTATCTGGCGCAACGCTGGAAAGAGCTCGAACAGCATCCGTTGGTGGGGGAGGCACGCTCGCTGGGATTGATCGGCGCACTGGAAATCGTGGCCGACAAGGCAGCGGGCAAGCGTTTCGACAAGACGCTGGGTGTCGGTAACCTGTGTCGTGACATCTGCTTCGATACGGGGTTGGTCATGCGCTCGGTGGGCGACACCATGGTCATCTCACCCCCCTTGGTCATCACCAAGGCGCAGATTGATGAACTGGTAGGGCTTGCCACAGCAGCGCTGGACGAAACCGCACGCCGTCTGCAGGCGCAGGGCGTGGCATTTGCTACCCAGGACAGTTTGGCTCAAGCCTAATCAGTTCAAGAGCTATGAGTCGGCTCAAGAATGATGAGTCCGATCGAGATCGAGGGAGACGCAGATATTGAGGCTGCGTTTCTCTCTCTGAAGAAGACACTGCTGAAAAAGACACTGGACCACAGGAGGTGATGGCATGAGCCATCCCAAGACATACGCCGAATGGCAAACCATGGCGGAAAGCGTGAAAGCGAACCTGGAAACTCGCGCTTTCATCGATGATGCATTCGTCGACGCGGTGAGCGGCGACACCTTCGAGACCACCAACCCGGCGACGGGGGAAGTGCTGGCCAAGGTCGCCAGTTGCGATGCTGCGGATGCGGACAAGGCCGTGGCGGTGGCGCGTCGTGCCTTCAACAGTGGTGAGTGGTCGCGCATGGCGCCGGGCGCGCGCAAGAAGGTCCTGCTCAAGCTGGCGGATCTGATGCAGCAACATCGTGATGAGCTGGCGCTGCTCGATACCCTGGACATGGGCAAGCCGATTGGCAGCTCGCTGGGGGATATGGCGGGAGCGATCGGTACCATTCGCCATCAGGCGGAATCCATCGACAAGGTCTACGGCGAAGTGGCGCCCACCGGCGAGGAAGCCTTGGCGCTGGTGCTACGTGAACCGCTGGGTGTGGTGGCCTCCATCGTGCCGTGGAACTTTCCGCTGATGATGACGGCGTGGAAGATCGCGCCGGCACTGGCGGCAGGTAACAGTGTCATTCTCAAGCCGTCCGAGAAGTCGCCGCTGTCGGCGTTGCGTTTAGCCCAATTGGCCAAGGAAGCCGGAATCCCTTCTGGGGTATTCCAGGTATTGCCAGGTTTCGGTCATACCGTCGGCAAGGCACTGGCCCTGTCCATGGATGTCAATTGCCTGGCCTTTACCGGTTCCACCGGGGTTGGCAAGCAGCTGATGCAGTATGCCGGTCAGTCCAATCTCAAGCGTGTCTATCTCGAGTGTGGCGGCAAGAGCCCGAATATCGTCTTTGCCGACTGCAAGAACCTGGACAAGGTGGCCCAGCATGCAGCCGAGGCGATCTTCCACAACCAGGGGGAAGTGTGTATCGCAGGTTCTCGCCTGCTGGTGGAAAACAGCGTGCGAGAGACCTTCGTCGACAAGGTGCTGGCCGCAGCCGAAAATATGCAGCCCGGCGATCCGCTGGATCCGAACAGCTTCATGGGAGCCATCGTCGACCGCTCGCAGTACGAGCGTATCCTCGACTACATCCGCAAGGGCGTTGAAGAAGGGGCGCAACTGCGTACTGGTGGCAAGTCGCTGGAAGGCCCTGGCCTGTTCATCTGCCCGACAGTGTTCGATGGCGTGACCGACAAGATGGCCATCGGCCGCGAAGAGATCTTCGGCCCGGTGTTGTCGGTGTTCGGCTTCGATCGCGAAGAAGAGGCGATCGCCCTGGCCAACGACAGTGATTACGGCCTTGCGGCTGGTCTGTGGAGTCAGGATATCGACCGCATCATGCGCGTCACTCGTCGCCTCGAATCCGGCCAGGTGTTCGTCAACAACTGGGCCGGTGGTGATCAGACCGTGCCTTTTGGCGGGGTCAAGCAGTCTGGCAACGGGCGTGATAAATCCCACCATTCTCTGGAGGAGTATTCTGAACTGAAGAGTGTGTGGATTTCTCTGGGCTCTGCCTAAAAGTGTCTGCGCTCAGTCATACGGCGTTAAAAATTGGTTCAAAGTGCTCATTTATCCCTAGTAAACTGCGCCTTCTCACCAATTTTTGCCTTGTCTGACTATCGCTCGTCGACTTTTAAGACAAGCCCAGGGTGCTTGAGGCCAGCCTCAGTCTCTGAGACCCATCTTGGTCTTTTAAATCTTGGTCTTTAAGACAAGCCCAGGGTACTTGAGGCAGACCCTAGGTGACTACGGCGCTGGTGCCAAAGTATTCGGCATAACGCGCTTCAGCCTGATCGCCGAACAGGATCTCGCAGGCTTCGTGAAGTCCGGGGGAGTGGCGTAGCTGCTCCTGGCTCACCACCAGCGAGATCCTGTCTCTTCTGCGCAGCAGGTCCTCCAGGCGCGTGACCATCTCCTGCTCTCGGGCCAACTGAAGCTCGCAGCGCAGGTATTCGCTGCCTTCTATCAGCGGCTCGGCCTGGCGCGGGTCGCGGACAATGCTTTCCAGCAGGCCATGGGCATCATTGGCGTAGCGCCGCCACAGGCGTTGGCTCAGGGGCTCGCTGGCATCTATCGGGGTGAGGTCGTCCAGCCCGATCTCCATGGCATGACGCAGGAATTCCTGCTTTTCCTGTTCGTCCGGCTCTCCATACCAGCGGGACTCCGGGTACGGCACATCAATGCCCAGTTTCTGGACTTCTGCAAGAATCTCTTCACCGACATTGATACAGTCCGTGAGCTTGCCGCCAAAAATGCTGATATGAGCATGCTGCCTGTTGGTGTCGATGGCGTGCTTGCGCGAAAGCTGCAGGAAGTCGCGCTCTTTTCCATTGCTCTTCGAAACTGCCAGGGGGCGCACGCCACAGCGCGTTGCAATGATGTCATCCCGATTCAAGGGGCGTGCCAATGCCAGGCGCTTGTTGATGTTATCGAGCACGAAGTTGATGTCATCGGCATCAATATCGACATGCGGATGTTCGACCCGGGTGTCGGTTGTGCCAATGCAGGTACGATTGCCCATCGGGATGACAAAGAACAGGCGTCCATCGTCGGCGAAGAAGGCGAGTACGTGGGAGTCGTCGGTAAGTTTGGGAACGATAAGGTGGATGCCCTTGGAAAAGGCGTGGTGATGTTCCGTCGTTTCGCCTGACAGTCGGTTGTGCTCATCGACCCAGGGCCCCGCCGCATTGATCAACACCCTGGCCTGGATCTCGAAGGGCCTGTCATGGATGACATCGCGCACGCGGACTTTCCAGCCATTGTCGTGATGCTCGGCACCCAGCGATTCCACATAATTGGCGACGCGTGCGTTGGCATGCATGGCACGCTGCACGAACTGGAAGACGAAGCGAGCATCGTTGTCGTACAGGTAGGCGTCGGAATACTCGACGCCACCATGCGCTTCACGAGTATCGACAATGGAGGCGCGCTTGTGGATGTCGCTGATGCGCAAGAAGCGTGGCATGCGTGTCTGGCCGTTGCCCATCAGCCAGTAGAGCCAGGACCCGGCCCAGAGCATGCCGGGGTGGTGGCGAAACCCCTTGCTCACCGTCGTCAGAAAACGAATCTCCTTGACCGAGGAGGGAAAACTCCTGACCAGGTGGTTGCGGCTCTTGCACAGCTTTCGCACCAGGGAAAAGTCGAAGCTTTCCATGTACTTGATGCCACCCCATGCCAGGTTGGACGACTGCTGGCTGGTAGCACTGGCAAAGTCGCTGCGGTCGATCAATGCAACGCTGACGCCTTTGCTTGCCAGGGCCGCTGCCGCACAGGCGCCGTTGATGCCTGCGCCAACGATCAATACATCGAAGCGATCATTCGCCAAGTGCTGGAGATGAGTGTCGCGCAGCGTACTGACATGTGCTGTGCTGGTATGCTGCGGACTGGTCAGTGACTCGTTTTCGCATCGTTGCACAACAGGACTCCTGTCTAGGGGCATGCGCTGCGCAGGACATGGCAGGCCAGTATTATTCTGCGTCTTCGCGTTCCCAGTTCATGGTGCGTCGTACGGCTTTCTTCCAGCCCTTGTAACGCTGCTCGCGGTCCTTGCTGCTCATCACCGGGCTGAAGGTGCGCTCGATTTCCCCCTTGGTGGCGAGTTCTGCCTGGGTCCACATGCCCACGGCGATGCCAGCCAGGTAAGCTGCACCCAGTGCTGTGCTTTCCGTGATGATGGGACGATCGACCTCGACACCAAGCATGTCGGCCTGGAACTGCATCATGACGTTATTGGCGACGGCGCCACCGTCAACACGCAGGGACTTCAGGGTGATACCGGAATCTGCCTGCATGGCATCGATGATGTCGCGGGTCTGGTAGGCCAGGGCGTCCAGCGTCGCGCGCGTGATGTGTTCCTTGCTGGAACCGCGGGTCAGGCCAAAGATGGCGCCACGTGCGTACATGTCCCAGTAGGGCGCGCCAAGTCCGGCAAAGGCGGGGACGACGTAGACGCCGCCGGAGTCCTTCACCTTGCCGGCGTAGTACTCGGAATCCTCGGCGGAATCGATCAGTTTCAATTCATCGCGCAGCCATTGGATGGCCGCTCCGGCAATGAAAATGGAGCCTTCCAGGGCGTAGGTGATCTTGCCATCGAGTCCCCAGGCGATGGTGGTAAGCAGGCCGGAACGGGAAGGCACTGGCTGATCACCTGTGTTCATCAGCAGGAAGCAGCCAGTGCCGTAGGTATTCTTGACCATGCCTTTCTCGAAGCAGGCCTGGCCGAACAGCGCGGCTTGCTGATCGCCAGCGATCCCCGCGATCGGTATCTGGGCGCCTCCAAACATCTCTGCTCCGGTGGTGCCATAGATTTCGCTGGAAGGACGCACTTCCGGCAACATGCAGCGCGGAATGTTCAAGGCATCAAGCAGGCGCTGATCCCAATCCAACTGGTGGATATCAAACAGCATGGTGCGAGAGGCGTTGGTCACGTCGGTGACGTGGCGCTGGCCGCGAGTCAGGTTCCATACCAGCCAGGAATCCATGGTGCCGAACAGCAGCTCGCCACGTTCGGCGCGCTGCTGTGCGCCTTCGACATGATCCAGAATCCAGCGGATCTTGGTGGCCGAAAAGTACGCATCGACGATAAGCCCCGTGGTGGCGCGGATATGGTCTTCCAGCCCTTGATCCTTGAGCTCGTCACATAGCGGCGCGGTACGGCGATCCTGCCAGACAATGGCATGGTGAATGGGCTTGCCACTTTGGCGATCCCAGATCACGGTGGTCTCGCGCTGATTGGTGATGCCGATGGCGGCCACTTCCGAGGGTTTGATGCCGTGCGTCTCGAGAACCTCTCGTGCCACCCCCATCTGGCTACCCCATATTTCCATGGCGTCATGTTCTACATAGCCTGGCTGGGGAAAGTGCTGGGTAAATTCCTTTTGCGCGATACCGACAATCTGCGCATCGCTGTCGAACAGGATGGCACGGCAGCTGGTGGTGCCTTGGTCAAAGGAGAGGATGTACTTGTCACTCATGTGGCGCGTCCTTTTGTTTTCGATATTTCGCTATCTACCGGCTGTATTTGTTCTTTTTTGCCTCAAAGAAGAGCGAAATGTTCGAATTAGAAAATAAGGCTAGTCACAGGATGTCTTGCGAGCAACTACGGCGAAAGCGTGTTATGTCGTGCTTTAGTCGCATGCGGCTTGCCCCGGCAAGTCGTGCTTGTCGGTGAACTTATAGACACTCATGAGTCCAATGACGTTGAACATTGCTGGCAGGTAGCTGTGGATTGGCAGGTAGCTGCGGATTGACAGATTGCAGTGGGCGATCAGGCAATATGCAGAGCTACGTCATTATCGAGCAACAGACGTCTGATGGAAGATGGGGGTTCCCTGTCGGTGAACAGGGCGTCCAGCTGGGATACATTTCCTTGGCGAACCACGGGGTTGCGGTGAAATTTTGAATGGTCGGCCACCAGGAATACCTGGCGGGAGTTGTGGATGATGGCCTGGGCGACGCGTACTTCCTGGTAATCGAATTCGAGCAGGGAGCCATCTTCATCGATGCCGCTGATGCCGATCAGGCCAATGTCGACCTTGAACTGGTTGATGAAGTCGATGGTGGCTTCGCCAATGATGCCCCCATCGCGTGAACGCACCTGGCCACCGGCGACGATGACATTGAAGTCGTCCTTGTGATGCAGAATGGCGGCCACATTGAGGTTGTTGGTGATGACCTCCAGGCCCTGGTGCTCGAGCAGGGCTTCTGCCACGAGTTCATTGCTGGTGCCGATATTGATGAACAACGATGAATGATGAGGCACATGTTGAGCGACATGGGTCGCAATGCGCCGCTTGGCATCGAGGTTCAGGGTCTTGCGCGTGGCATAGGCGGTGTTCACCGTACTCGACTCGAGACCTGCGCCACCATGCACTCGGCGAATCCTGCCTTCGCTGGCCAGCGCATTGAGGTCGCGGCGGATGGTCTGAGGGGTGACCGCGAAATGTTCAGTCAGTTGCTCGATGCTAGCATATCCTTGGCGACTGACCAGCTCAATGATGGCATCCTGACGTTGTTGTTGGTTCATGTGACACTCCACTGACTTTGGCGGAACCCTGACTTTGTTTGACCCTGATTCTGAAGAAATCCCGACTCTGGCAGAATCCTGACTTGGAGAAATGATTGCTGCAGGCTTGTCATGATCGTAATCGAACATGGCGGCTCTGGCGACGGGGCAAATTCCAAAATCATTCGGAGACATCAAAGGCTTGCATTTGCGGGTGGGATGGGTAGAATACGCATCCGTTGCCGAGGGAGGCGTCTTTCATTGGCCCTCTTCGATAGACACTCAAGTACGTAGAAACGAGTACGCAGCAGTCAAATTTGAGATTGCTAAAGATAGGACCATAGCTCAGTTGGTTAGAGCGCTACCTTGACATGGTAGAGGTCGGCGGTTCGAATCCGCCTGGTCCTACCACTTGAGTCTCTTGCAACATCTGTCTGGCAGCAGGACCATAGCTCAGTTGGTTAGAGCGCCACCTTGACATGGTGGAGGTCGGCGGTTCGAATCCGCCTGGTCCTACCAGTTTGCATATGCTGTCGTCAGAGCTCTTGAGGAAAGAATACCCTAGGACCATAGCTCAGTTGGTTAGAGCGCTACCTTGACATGGTAGAGGTCGGCGGTTCGAATCCGCCTGGTCCTACCAGATTGCAAAAGCCCAGCGTATCCACGCTGGGCTTTTTCGTGTTGCTTGCCTGAATTTACTTGTCTGAAGCAGGCCGCTCAATCGAGATCGGAGGCCTGGCAGAAAATCTCGACCAGGGCCTCGATGCCTGCCTGATCGGCCTCGCTGAAGCGCGCTTTCCTTGGGCTGTCCAGATCCAGGACGCCCCACAATGCGCCGTTGGTGTCGAGAATGGGCACCACCAGTTCTGATTCGGATGCGCTGTCACAGGCGATATGGTCGGCTACGGCATGCACATCATCAATACGCTGCGTTTGCCGGGTGCGTGCTGCTGCACCGCATACTCCCTTGCTGAAAGGGATCGGGTTGCAGGCAGGCTTGCCCTGGAAGGGGCCAAGTGTCAGTTGCTCGGAGCTGCGTTGCAGATAGAAGCCTGCCCAGTTCAAGTCAGGGATTTCCTGCATCAGAAAGGCGCTGGTCTGCGCGCTATTGGTCAGCCAGTCGCGGGTATCCAGCAGGGCCTTCAGTTGGCGGGCGAGCAGGGAATAGTCGGGCATGGTGCTTCCTTACAAGACAAAAGGGCGTTCTAACGAGCCCAAAAGTGCGTTCTTTGAAACCATCAGTGCTTTCTAATAAACCATCAGTACTTTCTAACGAAGCAAAAGTACTTTCTTTCAAACCAACAGTACTTTCTTTCAAGCCAAAAGGAGAAGGCCAGCGCTGGGCTGGCCTCTCTGGCGTGAAACTGGACGTGAATCCTGCCGTGAGGCGGGATTATTCCCAGCCAGGAACGGCTGAGCCCTTGAACAGCTCATCAGCCTTGGCGGCAACTTCGTCGGACTGATAAGCCTCGACCAGTTGCTTGATCTCCTCGCGGTCTTCGTCGCCTGCACGCACGGCGATGATATTGACGTAGGGAGACTCGGGGCCTTCCTTGATCAGCGCGTCATCGAGGCTCAGGCCTGCCGGCTGGGCGAAGGTGTTGTTGATGAAGGCCATGTCGACGTCAGGCAGCACGCGGGGCAGCTGCGCGGCTTCGATCTCGCGGAACTTGTAGTCGTGCTCGTTCTCGCTCACGTTCAGCGGTGTGGCTTCCAGGTTCTCCGGATCATCCAACTGAATCAGGCCCAGGTTGTGCATCAGGATCAGCGAGCGGCCTTCGTTGGACGGATCGTTAGGCAGGGCGATGGTAGCGCCATCCGGCAGATCATCGATGTTGTCGTACTTTTCGGAATAAGCACCAATCGGGTAGACGAAGGTGCGGCCAGCAATGGCGAAGTCATAGCCACGGTCGCGCACCATTGCGTTCATGTACGGCTCGTGCTGGTAGGCATTGGCGTCCAGGCTGCCGTCGGCCAGGGCGGCATTGGGCGTGACGTAGTCGGTGAACTCGACGATTTCCACATCCAGGTCGAACTTTTGCTTGGCGATATCGGCGGCGACCTGCATGACGTCAGTTTCTGGGCCCGCTACGGTGCCGATCTTGATTTCGGCGGCATTGGCCTGAGCAACGGCGAGAGACAGAGTGGAGATCGCTAGGGCACCAATCAGAGTCTTGCGCATGTCGAAGTCTTCCTTATCAGTGGTTCGTACGTGCTGAATGCGTGGTTCCAGATGATGTTACTGGAATAAGAGGCAGTGGTGTAATTCTTTTTAGCTATTAGCGAAGCCTGAAATACATCGAGATTCACTTATGGTCGCTCTTGCGCACCAGGTAGTCGCCCAGGCTCTGGAAGCCCTGAACCATGACCACCAGAATGGCGACGGTGATCAGCATGACGGTGGAATCATAGCGCATATAGCCGTAGCGGATGCCCAGGTCGCCGAGCCCGCCGCCGCCTACCGCGCCGGCCATGGCGGAATAGCTCACCAGTGTGACCACTGTGATGGTCAGGGTAGTGAAGATGCCGCCGCGAGCTTCTGGCAGCAGTACTTTGGTAATGATCTGCCAAGGAGTTGCGCCCATGGATTGAGCGGCTTCGATCAGGCCGGGAGATACCTCATTGAGAGATCCCTCTACCAGGCGGGCAACGAATGGGATGGCGGCAATGGTCAAAGGCACGGCGGCAGCATTGGTACCGATGGAAGTACCGACCAGTATGCGAATGAAGGGGATCAACGCCACCATCAGAATGATGAAGGGGATCGAGCGGCCAACATTGGTGATGATTCCGAGCACTGAATTCAAAGTTGCATTGGGCAGAATCTGCCCGGGGCGTGTCACATACAGCAGTACGCCGAGGGGAATGCCGGCCAGGGCAGAAAGCACGCCAGACACAAAGACCATGTAGAGGGTCTCGGCGGTGGCTGAAAGAATCAGATTAAGCAGTGCGCTGGACATGGCCGAGCACCTCCACGGTCAGGTCATGGGATTCCAGATAGGCAATGGCGCGTTGGGTATCGGCTTCGTCGCCCATCAGCTCTGCGATCATCAGGCCCAGGGTGCGATCCTGGATCGATTCGACCTTGGCCTGCAGGATGCTGACATCCACGCCGCATTCGCGTGCCAGGCGAGAGATCAGCGGGGTGGATACCGCATCTCCCGAGAAGCCCAGGCGTACGACGGGGTGGCTGTTGTCGCTTGGACTGCCCTGCAGGCGTTCGATCAAGCCCCGAGGAGGTTCCAGCTCAAGGAAGTCGTTGAGGAAGTGGCGACCCAGTTGAGTGCGTGGCGCGGTGAAGAAATCGCCGACTTCGGCTTCTTCGACCAGTTCGCCGTCGGAAATCAGGCTGACGCGATGGCAGATGGTCTTGACCACTTCCATCTCATGCGTGATCAACAGGATGGTCAAACCAAGCTTCTGATTGATGTCCTGCAGCAGCTCAAGGATAGAGGTGGTGGTGTGTGGGTCCAGGGCCGAGGTGGCCTCGTCGCACAGCAGCACCTGAGGGCGGCTGGCGAGGGCGCGGGCAATGGCAACGCGCTGCTTCTGTCCACCGGACAGCTGCGATGGGTACTGATTGGCCTTGTCGCTCAGGCCAACGAGATCGAGCAACGGTGTGACGCGGCTGGCAATCTCATTCTTGGACAGCTTCATGAATTCCAGCGGCAGCGCTACGTTGTCGAACACGGTGCGTGATGTCAGCAGATTGAAGTGCTGAAAGATCATGCCGATGCGGTGACGCGCTTCGCGCAGAGCCTCTTCTGACAGAGCGGTCAGTTCCTTGTCATCGACGAACACACTGCCTGTCGTGGGGCGCTCGAGCAGATTGACGCAGCGAATCAGGGTCGACTTGCCGGCACCGGAAAGGCCGATGACGCCATGAATCTGGCCTTTGGGAACGTGGAGATCAATGCTCTTCAGTGCCGTGACCGCTCGAGGGCCGGCGCCGAAGGTCTTGGAAACGTTATGCAGTCGTATCATGTTGGCTACCGCAGTGGCGACGATGGGACGGCGGAGGCGGGCAACAGAGCAAGAAGAAGAGCAGGAAGAGAAAGTAGGGTAGGCAAAAAAAGGCCACCCTGACGGGTGGCCATCAACGCTGGACACACCCTTTTAGCTGCACTTCATGGGGAGATGCCTTGTGAGCTTCTCCACACGGGCGCCCGCAATCCGGGTACAAATCGGCGCCTGAAAATGTAGCGCGCAAGAATAGGGGGCGCAGGCGAGGCTGTCAATCAATTTCGGAACAAGTGTTTGATTTTTCCATTCTCGCGCTGTCGCACGCTGCTTTCATCCACCGACGTTCGCCATTGTGCCAAGCTGTGAATCAGAGCGGAATACGAGATGGCATGGACCAACAGCCTGTTGCCGCCTAGACTATGCGGCTCTTTCAGCAACCCGTTCAGTCACCCGTTTGCCATGCTCATCTTGCGCTCATGCATGCTGGCTGCATGTGATCAGGCGTTTATACCGTGCCGGGTTGACAGCTTCATTACATAGATCGACGTCAGGAGCCGAGATGTTTACCGGAATAATTCAGGGCACTGCTGAGGTAGTGGCCATCCAGGAGGCCGAAGCTTTTCGTACCCATGTCGTGGCCATGTCCGACGAGCTGCGTGAAGGCCTGGAAATCGGTGCATCCGTGGCGCACAACGGTGCTTGTCTTACGGTAACGTCCATTGAAGGGGAGCGTGTCAGCTTCGACCTGATGCGCGAGACCTTGAGAGTGACCAATCTAGGAGCCGTCAAGGTGGGCGATCGAGTCAACCTGGAACGGGCTGCGCGCTTTGGCGATGAGATCGGTGGCCATGCGATGTCTGGGCATGTGATGGGCATGGCCGAGCTGGTCGAGATCGATGAAGCTCCCAACAATCGCCGGCTGTGGTTCCGCTTGCCCGAAGGATTGGATCGGTTCGTATTTGCCAAGGGCTATATCGGTGTCGATGGAGCAAGCTTGACCATTGGCGCCGTGCGCAATGCGACAAGCAAGGAGCAGAGCAGGACCGACTTCTGTGTTGATCTGATCCCAGAAACGCTCGCGCGTACAACATTGGCCGAGCGTTGTCCGGGAGATCGAGTGAATATCGAGATAGACCCCCAGACCCAAGCCATCGTGGAAACCGTAGAACGAGTGCTGGCCAATCGCTGAATCAATAAATAGCGCTACGCTATAAACTTGTAATGTTTATTCAGGCTCTGGGCAATGAGCTGCCCAGAGCCGACACATCATGACCCTCTGCAGGATATTGCGCATGTCCACACCCGACAACAGCCTGAGTCGCCCACGGGGCGCGCTTGACCGATACTTCAAGCTCGGTGAGCACAACACTGACGTCAAGACGGAAATCATCGCCGGTATTACCACCTTCCTGACCATGGCGTACATCATTTTCGTCAACCCCAGCATCCTGTCCGAAGCGGGCATGGACTATGGAGCTGTGTTCGTCGCCACCTGTCTGGCTGCTGCGATAGGCTGCCTGGTGATGGGGCTGTGGGCCAACTATCCCGTCGCTCTGGCGCCGGGAATGGGGCTTAACGCCTTCTTCACCTATGGCGTGGTCCTTGGTATGGGACATACCTGGCAGGTGGCCCTGGGCGGTGTCTTTCTATCGGGTGTGACCTTTTTCCTGCTGAGCATCTTTCGTATTCGGGAATGGATCATCAATGCCATTCCCATGACCTTGCGCTTGGGTATTGCCGCAGGGATCGGTCTGTTCCTTGGCATGATTGCCTTGAAGAATGCCGGCATTGTTGTTGATAACCCTGCCACTCTGGTGAGTGTGGGGGACTTGTCCCAGCCTGCACCGTTGTATGCCCTGGGAGGCTTTTTCCTGATCACGGCACTGGCTCACCTGCGTGTGACAGGAGCCGTGATGATCGGCATCCTCGGCGTCACGATCCTGGCCATGCTGCTGGGACACAACGAGTTCGCCGGTGTGGTCTCCATGCCGCCCTCCATCGCACCGACAATCCTGCAACTGGATATCAGTGGTGCTTTAGACGTCGGCATGATCAGTGTGGTGTTTGCCTTCCTGTTCGTTGACCTGTTCGACACTTCCGGCACCCTGGTCGGCGTGGCTCATCGCGGTGGCCTGCTCGACAAGGATGGCAAGCTGCCGCGCCTGGGACGTGCCCTGATGGCCGACTCCACGGCGACCATGGCGGGGGCCGCCCTGGGCACCTCGACCACGACCAGCTATGTGGAAAGCACCGCGGGTATCGCTGCCGGTGGGCGTACCGGCCTGACTGCTGTGGTGGTAGCGGTGCTGTTCCTGTGCGGGTTGTTCTTTTCTCCTCTGGCGGGCTCCATTCCTCCCTATGCCACAGCAGGAGCCTTGCTGTATGTGGCCGCGTTGATGACCGGCAGCCTGGCCCATGTGGACTGGGACGATGCGACGGAAGCGGCCCCGGTGATGATTGCTGCCCTGGCCATGCCGCTGACGTTCTCCATCGCGGAGGGCATTGCCCTGGGGTTCGTGAGTTATGTGGCGATCAAGGCGTTATCCGGCCGTTTCCGTGACCTCAACTCCGCTGTGGTGATCCTTGGTATATTGTTTGCCTTCAAGCTGATTTTCATCGATTGATGGCTTTTCGCTCGGTAGCCTGCGCCGTATGGTCCTGGCTACCGTTTTCTCGACTGACGCTTCATTGACCAACCTGTATTGACGAATCCTATGACTGAGACAGCCATGAGCATTTACGGCGACTATATCAAGTCTGTCATTCGCACTGTTCCCGATTGGCCCCAGGAAGGTGTCAATTTCCGTGACATCACGCCATTGCTGCAGAACAGTGCGGCTTTCCGCAAGCTGATTGACAGCTTTGTGCACCGTTATCAGGAGATGCAGCTGGATGCCATCGCCGCTATCGATGCCCGTGGCTTTATCATTGGTGCACCTGTGGCCTACGAGCTGGGCTGCAGCTTTGTACCGGTGCGCAAGAAAGGCAAGTTGCCTTTCCAGACGATCAGCCAGACCTACACGCTGGAATATGGTCAGGCCGAGGTGGAAATGCATGCCGACGCCTTTCGTGATGGCGACCGCATCCTGATCATGGATGATCTCATCGCCACCGGAGGCACCATGCTGGCAGCGGCCGAACTGATCAAGCGCAGTCACGGCCAGGTGGTCGAGACCGCTGCTATCGTTGATTTGCCGGACCTGGGCGGTAGCCAGAAAGTGCGTGATGCTGGCTACAGTGTCTTCGCAGTATGCAGTTTTACTGAGGACGAAGCATGAGCGGTCGTTACCACAAGCATTTCACCGTTTCCTGGGACCAGCTGCATCGCGATGTGCGCGAGCTATGCCATCGGCTGATGGAGAAGGACTTCAAGGGGATCGTCGCGATCACCCGTGGCGGCTTGATCCCGGCAGCCCTGATTGCCCGCGAACTGAATATCCGCCTGATTGATACTGTCTGTATCAAGAGTTACGACCACATGGATCAGGATAGCCTGCATGTGCTCAAGGGCGTCGATCATGATGGCGAGGGTTGGTTGCTGGTCGATGATCTGGTCGATACGGGCAAGACCGCCAGGGCGGTGCGCGAAATGCTGCCCAAGGCCCAATTCGTGACCATCTATGCCAAGCCCGAGGGGTGCCCGCTGGTAGACCAGTACCTCACCGAGGTGGCCCAGGATTGCTGGATTCAGTTTCCGTGGGACATGGGCGTGGCCTATGTAGAACCGCTGGTGGATCAACGCCGATCCGATCTGCAAAACTCTGCTGCCGGGGAGTGAACATGATGGCGCAGGTGCTCCCTGAAAGTTGGCAGCAGTGGCTTGGTGGCGAGTTCGAGCAGCCCTACATGGGGGCGCTGCGTGAATTCCTGGCGGCGGAAAAGGCGAACCGGAAGGTCATCTATCCGCATTCTGCGGACTGGTTCCGAGCCTTCGAGTTGACGCCTCTGGATCAGGTCAAGGTGGTGATCCTTGGTCAGGACCCTTATCACGGGCCGGGCCAGGCCCATGGTCTATGCTTCTCGGTACGCCCTGGTGTGAAAACGCCACCCTCATTGATCAACATCTACAAGGAGTTGCAGGAGGACCTTGGTGTCACGCCGGTCAACCATGGTCATCTGGAATCCTGGGCGCGTCAGGGGGTATTGCTGCTCAACACGTCACTGACGGTGGAGCAGGGTATCGCGGCGTCGCATCGTGGCAGGGGGTGGGAAACGTTTACCGATCGGGCCATTCAGGCAGTCAGTGCTCATGCTTCGCCCTCGGTGTTCCTGCTGTGGGGTAGCCATGCACGGCAGAAGAAGGCCCTGATCGATAGCCATCGGCACCTGGTGCTGGAATCGCCGCACCCATCTCCCTTGTCGGCTCATCGCGGTTTCTTTGGCAACCACCATTTTTCCCAGGCCAACGCCTTTCTGCAGGCGAATGGTCGTACTCCTGTGGATTGGCAGTTGCCGGCGACGCCAGATTGCGTTGACGCTTAACCGGACAGCAAGATGCAGGTAGAATGCGCCCGGTTTTTTATTGCGACCCGAAGCCGTCGCATTGTTCACGCGGCCGATGTCGCGTGAACATGACCGCGACAAACCTCGTCGTACCCATTGTTGCGACCCATGAACGTCGCATTCGAAAATCTGCCGCAACCTAAAAAGAGGTCTGCTCATGAGCGTCCATGCCATCAATCATCCTCTCGTCCAGCACAAGCTGGGGCTGATGCGTCAAGCAGGGCTCAGTACCAAGAGTTTCCGTGAGCTGGCCGGTGAAGTCGCCAAGCTGCTCACCTATGAAGCTACCCAGGATCTGGAACTGGAAACCACCGATATCGAAGGGTGGAGCGGCGATACCATTCAGGCCAAGCAGCTCAAGGGCAAGAAGGTCACGGTAGTGCCGATTCTGCGTGCTGGCCTGGGAATGCTGGAAGGGGTCACCGACCTGATTCCCAGTGCCCGTGTCAGTGTGGTGGGCCTGTATCGCGACGAAGAAACCCTGCTGCCTGTGCCATACTTCTCCAAGTTTGCCAATGATCTTGAAGAGCGCATGGCCATCGTCATCGACCCGATGCTGGCCACTGGCGGTTCCATGGTCGCGACCCTGGACATGCTGCGCGAGCGTGGCTGCCCGCAGATGAAAGTCATCGTGCTGGTGGCGGCACCGGAAGGTATCCAGAAAGTGCAGGAAGCCTATCCGGACGTCGAGATCTATACGGCAGCCGTGGATGAGCGCCTCGATGAGAATGGCTATATTGTTCCGGGGTTGGGGGATGCGGGAGACAAGATCTTTGGTACTCGCTAGGCTTTGTAGGAAAAGTGTCTGCGCTCGGTGATGCTGCGAGCTGGAGCGCAGCGAAGACTGCAAACCAAGGCTGACTTTTCCGCACGGCTTGGTCCGTGGCGGGCTTGAATGTGAAAGATGGATGTTCGTAAGCGAACATCCATCTTTTTTTATGCGAAAAGGTCGTGCGGACACTCGATTTTGGTCGTTTAGACAAAAGTTTGAACCTCCTGCAAATAGAATAAGAATCAATCGATTGTCGCTGATTGGCTGCAATGGCCACAGGCGTTGAAAGACTTTCGTTTGTAAACATCCGTGAGGCTAAAGCGAATCTCTACTAACGTTTATCTGGACCCTCGAAGCGGGAACGAATGACGGACGAGATCGCCTATGTCATTGACCTTGGAAGGGGTCACCCGAGTGGTGGCCAATGAAGTGCATCTTGATGAGGTGTCGATGACCCTGGAGCCAGGGTCCTTCAATGTGTTGCTTGGCCGCACTCTGGCCGGCAAGACATCCCTGATGCGGGTGATGGCAGGCCTCGATCAGGTAACAAGTGGTCGCGTGTTGATGGACGGAGAAGATGTCACGGGGTTGGGCGTTCGCCAACGCAATGTGGCGATGGTCTACCAGCAATTCATCAACTATCCCCACCAGACGGTCCACGACAATATTGCCTCGCCACTGAAGCTTGCCAAGGTGCCGCGCAAGGAGATCGATGCGCGGGTGCAGGAGGTGGCCAGTCTGCTGCATATCGACCATCTGTTGTCGCGCAAGCCGCTGGAGCTGTCCGGGGGGCAGCAGCAGCGCACGGCCATGGCTCGTGCGCTTGTCAAGGATGCCAGCCTGGTGCTGTTCGACGAACCCCTGGTCAATCTGGATTACAAGTTGCGCGAGGAATTTCGTGAGGAACTGGGGGCGTTATTCGCTGCCCGGGATTGCATTGTCGTGTATGCCACCACGGAGCCTAGCGAAGCCCTGGCTTTGGGCGGTCATACCGCCGTGCTTCATGAAGGACGGCTGATGCAGTACGGCCCGACAGCGGATGTGTTTCGGCGGCCGAATACGCTCACCTCGGCAGAAATGTTCTCCGAACCACCAATGAACGTGATTGGTGGGCATATCCATGCCAATGAAGTCACCTTTGGCGATGACATGCACTTTGCTCTGGACCGGGGGCTGCGAGGGTTGGGGGAGGGGCACTTCCGCTTTGGCGTGCGCCCGGCTCATTTATCGCTGTCTCCTCAGGCCAATGATGATCTGGCGTTGGATGTCGTTGTCGACCTGGCCGAGATCAGCGGCTCGGAAACGTTTCTCCATGTGCATCACACCAAGGGGGCGATGGTAGCGCATCTGTTGGGTGTGCATGCTTTTGATGTCAATCAGAAAGTCAGGCTCTATTTCCCCATTCACCGGCTTTATGCCTTCGCGGATGACGGCACCACGCTGTACATACCTGGGGCCCCTCAGCGTGCTGATAATGTTGATGGGGAGGTCAACTGAATGGTCGATATCACGCTTTCCGGACTGGCACACAGTTATCAGTCGTCCCCGAACAAGGGCGAGGACTATGCCATTCGGAGCATGGATCATGTATGGGAGCAGGGTGGTGCCTATGCGCTGCTCGGTCCCTCCGGCTGTGGCAAGTCGACGCTGCTCAATATCATGTCAGGGTTGCTGGCACCGTCCCAGGGCGATGTGCTTTTCGATGACAAGAGAGTCAACGAGTTACCGCCTCAAGAGCGCAACATTGCCCAGGTTTTCCAGTTTCCCGTGGTCTACGACACCATGACGGTGTTCGACAATCTGGCGTTTCCGCTACGCAATACAGGCGTGCCTGAGGCACAGATCCGGGAGCGGGTGCACGAAGTGGCGGATGCGCTGGAACTGACCAGTCACCTGAAACGCAAGGCCCGCAATCTCACTGCTGATGAGAAGCAGAAGGTCTCCATGGGACGGGGGCTGGTGCGCAGCGATGTGGCGGCCATTCTGTTCGATGAACCTCTGACGGTGATTGATCCACAGCTCAAGTTCAAGCTGCGCCGCAAGCTCAAGGAAATCCATCAGCGTTTCGCGGTGACCATGATCTATGTCACCCATGATCAACTGGAAGCCTCGACCTTCGCCGACAAGATTGCCGTGATGTACGAAGGCCAGATCGTGCAATTTGGTACGCCACGCGAGTTGTTCGAGCGCCCAGCCCATACCTTCGTCGGCTACTTCATCGGCAGCCCGGGAATGAATTTTCTCGAAGTGGATATGGCCGATGGGCGGGTGGTGTGCCAAGGCAGCCCTCTTGACGTGGATGAGTCCGTACAAGTGGCGATCGAGAAGGCATTGGCAGGTACTGCAACGGTGAAACTGGGGATTCGCCCTGAGTTCGTGGAAGTGTCCACGGAACCCTGTGAGGGTTTCACCGAAGTGAGTGTGGATCAGTGTCAGGACCTTGGCACCTTCTCCATTCTTAGCGTGAGACTTGGTCAGGTCGTGCTCAAGGCGCGAGTAGAGGAAGGGCGCACATTACCGGCGCAAAGGGCATACATACGCTTTCCGCCGGAACATCTGGGCCTGTATGTGGATGAGTACCGTGTAGAGACAGGTGGGATTCATGGCAAAGAGGATGGGCCCCATGGAGAAGGGAACGGGCAGGATGGGGAGGAGAAGGCATGAACAAGGTGCGCAACAATCGGGCCTGGTGGCTGGTATTGCCGATGTTGGCGCTGGTGGCCTTCTCCGCCATTGTGCCGCTGATGACGGTGGTCAACTACTCGGTCCAGGACGTTCTTGATCCACATACCCGATATTTCGTGGGTGTCGAATGGTTCGTCGATACACTCAATAACCCAGGATTGCAGGCTGCCCTGGCTCGTCAGTTTGCTTTCTCGCTGACCATTCTGGCCATCGAAGTGCCGCTGGGGATCGGAGTTGCGCTGCTGATGCCCAAACGAGGATGGCAGGCCTCCCTGGTCCTGATACTGGTGACCCTGCCATTGCTGATTCCGTGGAATGTGGTGGGCAGCATCTGGCAGATCTTCACCCGCGGCGACATCGGTCTGATGGGCTGGAGTCTGAGGCAACTGGGCTATCCCTACAACATCACGGCAAGCTCCATCGATGCCTGGGCCACCATCATCCTGATGGATGTGTGGCACTGGACGTCATTGATTGCACTGCTCTGCTACAGCGGTCTGCAAGCGATTCCCGAAGCCTATTACCAGGCGGCACGTATCGATCGTGCTTCACGCTGGGCGGTATTCCGCTATATCCAGTTACCCAAGCTGACCAATGTGCTGGTCATCGGGGTACTGCTGCGTTTCATGCATTCTTTCATGATCTATGCGGAGCCCTTTGTACTGACCGGGGGAGGCCCGGGCAGTTCGACCACTTTCCTCAGTCAATCCCTGGCCATCATGGCGACGGCACAGTTCGATGTGGGGCCATCTGCAGCATTCTCGCTGATCTATTTCCTCATCATTCTGCTGGTGTGCTGGGTGTTCTACACCGCCATCATGAACCTGCAGAAAGACCGCCGTGGGGAGAGCCCCGATGCTTAAACGAGCCGTGCTGCTGGGTGCCTATGTGCTGTTTGTGCTGTTGCCGATCTATTGGCTGGTCAACATGTCGCTGCAGACCAATCGGGAAATTCTCGGGGCTCTGACGCTGTGGCCAGAGAATCTTACCTTCGCCAATTACATCAAGATATTCACCTCTTCCAGTTGGTACATGGGCTATGTCAATTCCATTATCTATGTGTTGATGAACATGGCCATCAGCATGTCGGTGGCATTGCCTGCGGCCTACGCCTTCAGCCGCTACCAGTTCATTGGCGACAAGCACCTGTTCTTCTGGCTGCTGACCAATATGATGGCGCCACCTGCGGTATTCCTGCTGCCGTATTTCCAGCTGTATTACACCATCGGGTTGTTCGACACGCATATCGCCGTGGCATTGGCTCATTGCCTGTTCAACATCCCCCTGGCGGTATGGATTCTCGAGGGGTTCATGAGCAGTGTGCCCAAGGAAATCGACGAAACGGCCTTCATTGATGGCTACAGCTTTCCACGCTTTTTCCTGCGCGTCTTCATGCCGCTGATCCGCTCCGGCATCGGCGTGACGCTGTTCTTCCTGTTCATGTTCTCCTGGGTGGAACTGCTGCTCGCCCGCACCTTGACTTCGACGCAGGCACAGCCCATTGCGTCGGTGATGACGCGCACTTCCACGGCATCGGGCATTGACTGGGGCACGTTGGCGGCTGCCGGAGTACTGACCATCGTACCGGGCATCGTGGTGGTGTTCTTCGTTCGACGTCATATCGCCAAGGGCTTTGCCCTGGGGCGTACCTGAGGAGGGCTGCACATGTCCTGGATGGTGTGGACCGTTCCCACTGCAATCTTCTTTGCCATTGTCGCTTTGATGCTGGTCGGCATGACACTTTGGGAGCTGGCATCTCCGACAGTGGAGCGGCGAGGTTTTCTACCGATTGCCACCACTCGCGGCGATCGGTTTTTCATCGGCATGCTGTCGGCAGCCTATATCCATCTTGCTGTGGTGGGCTTTACTTCTGTGAGCCTTTGGCTGGCGTTGGGGGTGTCGGTGGTGTGGATGCTGATCCTGCTGCGCTGGGGATGAGCATGGTGATTCAACATGACGACGGAGCATGACAACGCGGTAAACGACGAAGCATGACGATCGAGCATAAGGATCCAATATAGAGAACCAATATAGCGAACCAACATAACGAACCAACATAACGAACCAACATAACGATCTAACATAACAACGAGAGAGAGGTGATCATGAAAGCGACATTGAAGCGAAGCGTCTGGATGACTGCTGCGGTCATGCTGGCGTCCACCTCCGTGGAGGCGCAGGAGGATAAACAGGCCCTCATTGAGCGCTTGGCCGATGAAGTGTTCCAGAACTCCACATTGACCCGGGAAGAAAAGATTGCCGAGCTGGAATGGTTTGCCAAGGCGGCTGAACCATTCCGTGGCATGCAGATAAATACCGTGGCGGAGGGACTGACAACCCATACATGGGAGCGGGATGTGCTGGTGCCGGCGTTCAATGAACTCACCGGAATCGAAGTCACTCATAACATCATCGGTGAAGGTGATGTGGTCCAGAACATGCAGACGCAGATGCAGTCCGGACGCAATATCTACGATGCCTATGTCAATGATTCGGACTCCATCGGTACGCATATTCGCTATGGCACGACCATCAATCTCACCGAGGCCATGGAAAATGAATGGAAGGACCTGACGCTGCCGACGCTGGACCTGGAGGATTTCATTGGCATCCAGTACACCACTGGGCCGGATGGCAATATCTATCAGCTACCGGACCAGCAGTTTGCCAATCTCTACTGGTTCCGCTACGACTGGTTCCAGCGAGAAGATCTACAGAAACAGTTCCATGATATCTACGGTTACGACCTGGGTGTACCGACCAACTGGACGGCCTACCAGGACATCGCCGAGTTCTTCTCCAAGCATGTTGGCGAGATCGATGGCCACAAGGTCTATGGGCATATGGATTATGGCCGCCGCGACCCCTCCCTGGGCTGGCGCTTCCATGACTCCTGGCTATCCATGGCGGGGATGGGCAGCCCTGGTGTGCCTTTCGGTAACCCGGTGGACGACTGGGGGATTCGTGTCGATGAAGAGAGCCATCCGGTTGGGGCCAGTGTCAGCCGAGGTGGCGCTACCAACTCTCCGGCCTCTGTATTCGCGGTGACCAAGATGGTCGAGTGGTTGCGCGACTTTGCGCCTCCTGAAGCACAAGGCATGACCTTTGGTGAGGCAGGTCCGGTACCGGCGCAGGGCAATATCGCCCAGCAGATCTTCTGGTACACCGCCTTTACCGCGGATATGGTCAGCCCGGATGTCGCGGTGACGGATGATGAGGGTAATCCCAAGTGGCGGATGGCACCGTCACCGGTAGGGCCGTACTGGGAAGACGGCATGAAGGTAGGCTATCAGGATGTGGGGGCCTGGACCTTCTTTGACTCCACACCAGAGGACCGCCGCAGTGCGGCTTGGCTATTTGCCCAGTTCACGGTGTCCAAGACCGTCTCTCTCGAGAAACTGATGGCCGGTCTGACGCCGATTCGGCGCTCCGACATCTTCTCAGACCAGATGACCGAAATGGCACCGAAGCTGGGTGGTTTTGTCGAGTTCTATCGCAGTCCCAACGAGTCGAAGTGGACGCCCACGGGGACCAATGTGCCGGATTATCCACGCATGGCACCGCTGTGGTGGGAGAACCTGGCTCCGGCAGTGAGCGGTGATATCAGCGCTCAGGAGGCGCTGGACAATCTGGCTGGCGATCTGGACAACATCATGGCGCGCCTGGCTCGTGCCAAGATCTTCAGCACCTATGAACCCGTGCTCAATGACGAAGTGGATCCAGAGGAGTGGTTGTCCAGGCCAGGTGCTCCAAAAGCCAAGCTGGGTGATGAAATGCCGCAGGGCACAACGGTACCTTACGATGAGATGATGGAAGAGTGGATGTCGGCTGGCACCAAGGAGTGAAGCCGGTGCGAGAGCGAAGCCGAGAGTGGTTGAAAAACGTGGGAGAAGAATAGAAAGAGTAGGAGGCGTAAAAGAGCAAGAGAAGGCAATGCCCCCTGATGAGTTTTTATCATCGGGGGGCTTTGTTTGCGATCGCGTGACTTTGAAGGTTTGAGGTCGAAGGCTTGAGGCCGCGTGAGCTTGAAATGATGCGATCAGTAATAAGTCAACGGACGAAATTGGTAACATGGCGACCATTTTCAGCCGATGCCTACCCGGAGCCCCTGATGACCGACCCTTCCTTGTCTCCCTCGAACTCAGAAGAGCGCATGGTGATGACTTCACTGCCTCGCACCATGATCACTGGAGCCCAGATGCTGTTCGTGGCTTTCGGGGCCCTGGTGCTGGTGCCGCTGCTGACAGGGCTGGACCCGAATGTGGCCTTGTTCACTGCGGGCATCGGTACCTTGGTATTCCATGCCACTACGCGCATGTCGGTACCGGTCTTTCTTGCTTCATCCTTCGCCTTTATTGCTCCGATCCAGGGATCGGTAGCCAGTTTCGGAGTATCGGCGACCCTTGGGGGCATGATCGCGGCTGGCCTGGTCTATGTGGCTATCTCACAAGCTGTGCGTCTCAAGGGCACGGCCTGGCTGCATCGTCTGCTGCCCCCGGTCGTGGTAGGTCCGGTGATCATGGTGATCGGCCTCGCGCTGGCGCCGGTAGCCGTGAGCATGGCCAGCGGGGAAACCAGTGATGGCATTGGCTATGGTCAAGCCATGGTGCTTTCCATGTCCAGCCTGCTGGTCACGTTGATCCTGGCGGTCTTCGGTCGTGGACTGTTGCGCCTGGTGCCTATCCTCGGCGGGATTGTGACGGGATATGTGCTGGCTCTGATGATGGGAGTCGTCGATTTTACCCCGGTGCGTGAGGCCTCCTGGCTATCCATGCCGTCTTTCACGGCTCCCAGTTTTCACTGGGCTGCCATTCTGTTCATGATTCCTGTAGCCATTGCTCCAGCCGTGGAACACATTGGTGACATGGTGGCGATTGGCTCAGTGACGGGAAAGAACTACCTGGAAAAGCCTGGCCTGCACCGCACCTTGCTGGGAGATGGACTGGCCACCATGACCGCCGGACTGTTCGGTGGTCCTCCCAACACGACCTATTCGGAAGTGACGGGCGCCGTTACCCTGACCAGAGCCTTTGATCCACGCATCATGATAGCGGCGGCGTTCACGGCCATTATCCTGGCCTTTGTCGGCAAGTTGGGTGCGATTCTGCAGACCATTCCTGGTCCAGTGATGGGAGGCATCATGACCCTGCTGTTTGGCTCCATTGCGGTGGTTGGCATGAATACCCTGGTACGTGCGGGCAAGCCGCTGACGGCTCCGCGCAACTTGGTGATTGTGTCTCTTGTGCTGGTATTCGGCATCGGTGGCATGCAATTCGGTGGCGGGCAGTTCACTCTGCAGGGCGTCAGCCTGGCGGCTCTGGTCGGTATCGTTCTGAACCTGGTGCTGCCGAAGGCGGAGCAGTCCTGACGTTCGTATCGATGCATCCTGTGGCCTGAACGAGTCGCAGGGCCCCAGTCATATGAAAACGCCCTCGCACTCACCAAGGAGTCGAGGGCGTTTTGCTGGAGACTGCTGACAAACTACTGCGCTCGGCCATGCGGCGTGAGCCGGAGCGAAGCGGAGTCAACAGCCAAAGGCTGGCCCGAAGGGCGAGCGAAGCGAGTCAAACCGTCTCAAAATGCTCATTTACACCTTGTAAACTGCGCTTTTTCGGCGGATTTTGCCTTGCCTGACCATCGCTCGTGACCTTTGTCAGCAGCCCCTTCGGTTGCTTGATGACACAGATCAAGCGTGATGCAATTCCTGTCCTCCATCCGAGAACGTTGGTGGCGTGTTGGCGCTGATCAGGATGCACTCTTCGTCACCGATATTGCGAAACCGATGAGGCAGGCGCGAGTCGAAATAATAGGCGTCTCCCGGCCCCAGCAGAGAAACTTCTCCATTGACGGTGATTTCGATCTGGCCTGTGACAACGACACCGCCTTCTTCTCCATCGTGTTCGAGCATGTCTTCGCCGGTATCGGAACCTGGAGGGTAGCGCTCATGCAAGATGGACATGCGGCGATCTGGCCGCCGCGCGGCGACGAGTTTCCAGATCAGTTGACCGTCGCCGATGTCGGTGAGCTCTGCAGCACGATAGAAAGGGCTGGGATGATTAGGCTCGTCACCAGCGAAGAAAGCGCTGATGGAGATAGGCAGAGCGTCAAGAATCTTTTTCAGAGAACTGACGGATGGGCTGACGTTATTCAGCTCGATCAGAGAGATGGTGCTATTGGTGACTCCCGCCCGCTTGGCGAGTTCGCGTTGAGAAAGCTGTCGTTCCTGGCGGAGTTGGCGCAGACGAGCGCCGACATTAAAGCCGTCTTCCATAGGATTGTCCACCACGGCCTAGCCGTACTGTATTCAGATAATTTCTGTAGCGTTGTGCAATATGGTGCACAAATGATACTCCCTTGTGGCCTAGTGCGACACCACCGGCATGGCGGGTGGCGTCCCTGTAAGGCATGATGACAGTTATGAAACAGCACACTTCGGTTTGAGGTAACTTCAGTTTGATGTAACGGGTAACTTGGGTGTGAGGTAGCAGGCAACTTGTTTTGAGGTAATGACAGTGGCAGAAATCGCGCTGCACGCTTTGACCGGCGTGGTCCTGGCTGGAGGGCAGGGCCGGCGCATGGGAGGCATTGACAAGGGGCTGGTGGACTTCGCTGGCGCTCCGTTGGTCACCCATGCTGTGGGCTGTTTAAGGCCTCATGTGTCGGAAGTATTGATCAATGCCAACCGGCATCTCGAACGCTACGCACAACTGTCGGATCGCGTGGTGTCAGACCGGATGCTGGAAAATGGCCAGGAAAGTTATCAAGGGCCGCTGATGGGGATCTACAGTGGCTTGTGTGCAGCAACCACCGAGTGGGTCGTGTTCGTTCCCTGTGACAGCCCGGCATTGCCGAAAGGCCTGGTGCCTCGCATGGTTGCCGGGCTTGCACAGAAAGTGACGGATGGTGAGAAAGTCGATATCGCATACGCCTTCGACGGTGAAAGAATGCATCCCGTGGTAGCTATCATTCGGCGTGAGTTACGTCACGACCTGCGTCGGGCGCTGGAGCAGGGCGATCGCAAGATTCTGCGCTGGTATGAACAGCATGCCTGGTGCCAGGTCGATATGTCCGACTGTCCTGCTGCCTTTGCCAACCTGAATACGGAAGAGGAGCGCTTGGCACTGGAGGCCGCTGTCACAGGAGCTCAGCCATGACTGCAGTGCAATCCCATGAGCTGGAATTTTGTCCTGAGGTCGCCATTCTGGGCATTGCAGCATGGAGTGGTACGGGAAAGACCACGTTGCTGGAAAGCTTGCTGCCAAGGCTCAGGGCATCGGGGTTGCGTGTTGCCGTGATCAAGCATGCTCATCACCGCTTCGATGTCGATCAGCCAGGCAAGGACAGCCATCGCCTGCGTCAGGCTGGCGCCATGCCAATGCTGGTCGCTTCTTCACGACGTTATGCCTTGATGATGGAAACGCCAGAGGCCGAGGAAGCCGACCTGGCCATGTTGATCCGCATGGTCATGCCCACTGCGCCTGACCTGATTCTGGTGGAAGGATTCAAGGACTGGCCGTTGCCCAAGCTTGAGCTTTATCGTCCTGCTCTTGGCCAGCCCCTGCTTGCCTCGCAGGATTCATGGGTCAGGGCGATTGCCAGTGATGCCACTATTACCGAGCCGGATGGTGTGGCGGAACTGGATCTCAATGATCACGACGCCATTGCGGCCTGGATTCGTCATTGGGTCATTGCCTGGCCTGATACATGCTCCACGTTGGCGAGCCAATGCCGTATCGCTGGTCAAGAAGAGCCCTCAGCCGGCCAAAGAGAGCCTTTAGCCGGCCAAAGAGAGCCTTCAGCTGGTCAAAGAGAGTCCTCAGCCGGCCAAGAAGAGCCTTCAGCTGTTCCAAAAGAGCCCTCAGCCGGCCAAGAGGAACCTTCATGACCACGTTGTCCTGTTTTGAGCTCGGCGAAAGGATGCTCAGTGTCAGTGAGGCACGGGCATCATTGCTCACATTGGTATCCGCGCCGTTGGCGTCGGAGAAGGTTGTCCTGGCGCATGCCCATGGACGTGTGCTGGCGGAAGCGGTGATAGCCGCTTTCGATGTTCCTGGCCATACCAATGCTGCGATGGACGGCATCGCTCTGAACTGGCCCTGTGCCGAGGAAGGCGCAGGAGAATCTCTTGCTGAATGGCGATTGGTGGGCCAGGCCTTGGCTGGTCAACCGTGGCAAGGGCGCCTGGGGCCGGGAGAATGTATCTCCATCACCACGGGAGCGCCGCTGCCTGAAGGCGCCAATACTGTCATCATGCAAGAACAGGTCACCATCAATGGTGACCGAGTGAATATTGATGCGGCAGATCGGGTGAAAGGTGGCCAGCATGTGCGCATGGCGGGAGAGGATATCGCCAGAGGGCAAGTGGCTCTGGAGGCAGGCTCGCGTATTGATGCTGCGGCATTGGGGTTTCTTGCTTCAGTGGGACAAGCGAATGTCACTGTGTGGCGTCGTCCGAGAGTCGCGGTGTTTTCTACCGGCGATGAGGTCACTGCACCAGGTGATGGCCGAGACGCAGCAGCTATCTATGATGCCAATCGTTATTCATTGATTGGCTTGCTGCAGGAGCATGGTGTCGAGGTCATGGATCTCGGCATTGTCCGAGATGATTACAATGCCCTTGTCGCACGGCTGGTCCAGGCTGCCGAGGTCGCGGATCTCGTGATTTCCAGTGGTGGGGTATCGGTTGGGCAGGCTGACTATACCAAGGCGGCAGTGGAGTCCATGGGCCGTCTGACACTATGGCGTATTGCCTTGCGCCCAGGGCGTCCCATGGCGTGTGGTACCCTGGGGGAGCAGCAAGTGCCGTTTCTCGGCCTGCCGGGCAATCCGGTGGCCTGTATGGTGACTTTCCTGTGCTTTGTCGCCCCCCTGTTGAGAGTGATGCAGGGCGTCTCCCAGGCCCCACTACGCCAACGGGCGGTAGCGGATGGCCGCTTCAACAGCCGCCTTGGCCGCACCGATTTCTGTCGTGGCAGGCTGAGCTGCGATGAAGATGGACGCTTGCATGTCATACCTACTGGGGCACAAGGATCCGGCATCCTGTCATCGATGGTGGTAGCCGACTGCCTGGTTGAGGTGGGTGATGACATGGAGAGTGCCAACCCTGGTGAAATTGTCACTATCCACCCACTGTTTCGTTTTCCTTGAATCTCATTTTTCTTGAATTTATTAGTGAGAGCCGTGACATGCTGACTCATCTGAATGAACGTGGCGAGGCCCATATGGTTGATGTGGGCGACAAGGCTGAAACGCGTCGAGAGGCCACGGCGAGTGGAGCAGTTTTCATGGCGCCTGCAACCCTGGACTTGTTGGTGGAGGGACGTCTGCCAAAGGGAGATGTGCTGGCGACAGCTCGTATTGCTGGCATTCAGGCCGCTAAACGCACTCATGAACTGATTCCCCTGTGTCATGCCCTGTCCTTGAGCAAGGTGACGGTCGATTTTGATATCGATCGTGAGTCTGGCTGTGTAAGGGTCCGCGCATTGTGCCGCCTGAATGGACGCACGGGCGTCGAGATGGAAGCCCTGACGGCTGTATCGGTGGCCTGCTTGACGCTGTATGACATGTGCAAGGCAGTCGACAAGGATATGGAAATAGGAGCGGTGCACCTGGAGACCAAGACCGGGGGCAAGTCGGGTGACTATTGCCGCAATATCGCGCTGGGTCACTCGGCGGATCAGAATCAAGTGACTGATCAGGGGGGAGTGACAGCAGCGGAAGCGCCAATGCCAGAGAATAGATCGAATACGACCGAGAGTGTTGTGAAGACGACCAGTGCTGTCGTGCATGTGCGCTGCCTGGCTGAGCTGCGCGAACGACTTGGTGTCGAGGAAACATCTGTCACTTTCGCCAGCCTGCCCAGTGCGGACGTGGCCGGACTGAAGGCACAGCTCGGCAGAATGGATAAGCGTTTTCAGTATCTAAATGATGCACAGGTGTTGTGCGCAGTGAATCATGTCATGGCGGGGGATTCTTCGGCTATCACGGAAGGTGACGAAGTGGCTTTTTTCCCGCCTGTGACAGGGGGATAAGCCAATGCTGGCGAACAACAATAAATCCATGCTTCGAAGTCAGGTCCGTGTTCAGGAGGAAGCTTTTGATCCGGGGGCTGAGCAGCAGTTATTGCTTGCGGGGCGTAGTGATATAGGGGCGGTGGTCTCTTTTACAGGGTTGGTACGGGATTTCAATGAGCGGCCTGAAGTAACGGCGCTGACTCTGGAGCATTATCCCGGCATGACAGAGGTGGCTCTGGCACAGATTATCGATGAAGCCCGGGAACGCTGGCCGATCGATGCAGTGAGCATCATTCATCGAGTTGGACGCCTGGCCCCTGGAGATCCTATCGTATTGGTAGTGGTTGCCAGTGCACATCGCCGGGCGGCATTCGAAGCCTGCGAATTTCTGATGGATTATCTCAAGACCCGTGCTCCGCTGTGGAAGAAGGAACATACTGCCAGTGGAGATTACTGGGTATCGGAGCGCGAGCAGGATCATCACGACGCTCAGCGCTGGGAGAGAGAGTCACCATGACACAAACGTTGATCGATGACTTTGGCCGTAGGGTGTCTTATGTCCGCCTTTCGGTGACCGACCGCTGTGACTTCCGCTGTGTCTATTGCATGAGCGAGGAGATGACGTTTCTGCCCCGTGCCCAGGTGTTGACGCTGGAAGAAATTTCCCTGGTTGCCGAGGCCTTCACTGAACTTGGTGTAGAAAAGATTCGCTTGACCGGTGGTGAACCCCTGGTGAGACGCAACATTGATAATCTGGTGTCGACCATTGGAGCATTACCGGGCTTGAAGGACTTTGCCATGACCACCAATGGGGCGGGATTGCGTCGTCATGCCGAATCGTTGCGTCAAGGAGGCCTCAAGCGTCTCAATGTGAGCCTGGACTCCCTTGATCCCGAGCGCTTCCGTCGCCTGACTCGTACGGGGGACTTGAGCAAGGTGATTGATGGTATTCATGCAGCCCAGGATGCCGGCTTCGAGCGCATCAAGCTCAATGCCGTGGTTCTCAAGGGACGCAATGATGATGAAGTGTTGGATCTAGTGGAATTCTCCCGTCAGCAAGGTCTCGATATCAGTTTTATAGAGGAAATGCCTCTGGGTGATGTGTCAGATCATTCTCGTGCCGAGACTTATTGTTCAAGCGACGATGTCATGGCGTTGATCGAGAAGCGTCATGTACTGACTCCCACGGCGGAAACCACCCCAGGCCCATCACGCTACTACCGCATGGTCGATAGCGATATCAGAGTAGGGTTCATCTCTCCTCATAGCCATAACTTCTGTTCCAGCTGTAACCGTGTCAGGGTCACTGTGGAAGGGCGTCTGTTGTTATGCCTGGGGAATGAACACTCGGTGGACTTGAGGGCAGTGTTGCGCCGTTATCCAGGAGACAAGGAGCGCCTCAAGCAGTCCATCATTGAGGCAATGCACCTTAAACCGGAAAAACACCATTTCACTACTGATGGCGATATTCAGGTCGTGCGCTTCATGAATATGACTGGAGGATAGTGCGGTTGCCCGGGCGAGAGTGTGCAGCAAATAACGTAGTTGATGACCGTTGAAGACATGGTAGTACGTTGGAGAGACTGCTACTTTGCAATTAAAGAGGGTGCCAGCGCGGCACCTTTTTTATATGTCTTGTGTGGACAAAATTACTAGAATTTCTTGCCAAGACTTGGGTAGAGCATATACTTTTCACAGGTGCTTAAAGGTGTCAGCCTTTATTTTTCAAGGCATGGAGGAATATATGTCCAGCGAATCTCTCGAGCGCATTGCTCGGAACAAGAATGTTGCTCGCGCTGCTGCTCGTCAGCTGAGCATGGAACAGCTGCAGAAACTTCTTGAAGTTATCGAAGAAGTTATCGAATCGAAGAAAGATGAAGACCGTGTACGCCAGGAAGAAGAAGTGCAAAAGGCGCGCAAGCTGGCTGAGATTCGTGAGCAGATCAGTGAAGCGGGTCTGTCACTTGAGGATCTGGTTGCCGAGCAGCCCAAGCGTAAGCGTGGTCGTCCGCCGAAGAATCCCAAGTAATCATTACTAGCATCGAGTAAGCGTTACTAGCGTGAGGACAAGGCTCGATTGCCTGTCGTCCTTCCGCCAAAATATGCCGGCCCGGGCTTCATGCCTGAAGTCGGCATATTTTTTAGCATCAAAACCATGCTGGCATGTTTGGCTTGTCTATTCAGGACAAGCTATCGGCAAGTGTTTCGGCTTCGGTGGCCATCAGTTGCAAGTGTACTTCGGGCAAGCGGTGAAGGTGTGTATGCAGCCATTGCTGCAGGCGTGGATATAACACCTGGCGCAAAGTCAGAAGGGTATCGCAGGATATGCTGCACAGTTGTTCATCCAGCCAGTCGCTGAAACTGTCCTCGTCCATGGCACTGCATTGGCTGCTGTCGATCATCAGGCGCCCTATGCGAGTCCAGCCCGTATCGCTGGCAATCAGGGTGATGGCCAGGCTAAGGGCTCCATGGCGGGCCTGGCTGGGCTTGCGGACAGGCGACAGCTGGTTTTGAGTGACGATGCGCGCTGACTGGGAATGCTGTGACACCCGTTGAAGGCCGTTGTGATCAAAACGGATCAAGTCGCCGTTGATGGGCCGTAAGGGGGACTTGATCCCGAGACGTTCAGCCAACGCCATATGTGCTTGCTGATGGGGTTGTTCGCCGTGTACAGGCAGCAGATGCTGGGGTTTCAGCCAAGCGTAGAGCTGCTCCAGTTCTTCTTGTGCTGGGTGGCCCGATGCATGCAGCTGGGGATGGCTGAACTCATCCATGATGGCGACCTGGTAACGCCCCAGTGCACGCTTGAGGCGTTCAATCAGGTGTTCATTACCAGGAATGGCCTTGGCCGAGAAGATGACGCTGTCACCTGCGGTCAGTTCGAAATGAGGATGCCGTCCTTGAGAAAGTCGGGCCAGGGCTGCACGTGGTTCTCCCTGGCTGCCGGTCGCAATGACCAGTACTTCTTCTGCAGGGAGATAGCCCAGGTCTGACACCGGTACCAGCGGGGGAAAATCATCCAGGTATCCCAATCGGCGTGCATGTCCCACCAGGCGTTCCATGGAGCGTCCGAGCAAGCTGACGCGGCGCCCACAGCGGGCCGCAGCGCGCCCAATGGAGAGTACGCGTGCCAGGTTGCTGGCGAAACAGCTGACGACCACACGTCCGGTACATTCGGCAATGGCACTCTGCAGGGCGCGGGCGACTTCGCCTTCGCTGCGGGAATGTCCAGGAAGATGGGCATTGGTGGAATCAGCGACGACCAGGTGCAATGGAGATACTGCCTTGAACAGCTCGGTATCGATGGGGCTCCCGATGACGGGATCAGGATCCAGTTTCCAGTCACCGGTGTGCAATATCCGATAATCTCCTGCCTGGATCAGCAGGGCGCAGCTTTCCGGAATCGAGTGGGGAAGCGGTAGATACCGCAGCGACAGGTTGCCAATGTCGCGAGCATCACCTGGGTCGATGACCTCGATAGCCTGGTCTGTCAGGCCTCGTTCAGCGAATTTATCGCGCAACATGGCAGCAACAAGCGGTGTTGCCAGTACGGGGCAGCGCCATTGTGGCCATAGCCAAGCGACAGCGCCAATATGGTCCTCATGACCATGAGTGATGACGATGGCCTGAGGCTGGATACCAAGCTCGTTCGGTGTTGCCAGGTCGGGTATCTGAAGAGGACTGCCTGGGAGATCCTGGCGAATCATCATGCCGCAATCGACAGCGATCCATGTGTCCTGGTAGCCGTAAAGACTCAGATTCATGCCGATTTCACCACAGCCTCCTAATGGCAGGAATTGCACGGGAGGGCGGCGGCGAGGGCGGATCTGAACGAGTGGTGTTGGCATTGGAGCAACTGACTGGTCGGAATGACCTTCACTATACGGGAAGGCTTGATGCTGACTCAATGCCGGACATCACTCCCTTATGCTTATGTTGTGATGATTGTTGTGTCTGGCAGACAACGCCTGAGGATGTCGTGGGCCAGTGCACCTATCCGTAATGCAGGCCCGCCAACACGAAAGCATCCCACGTGCCGAGAGCGATGTAGTCCGCTACAATGCGCAACTCCCTGGCTATTTGCCCAGAATTTTTGTCCTGATTTGTGAGAATGTCGTGATGTCCCATTTTTACCGCCTGGTGGTGTCCTGTCCCGATCGTTTAGGCATCGTTGCCCGCGTATCGAACTTCATCGCCGGTCACGGGGGCTCAATCACTGAAGCCAGCCAGCATTCTGACCTGGAGGCAGGGCGCTTCTTCATGCGCTATGAAATCCTGGCTGATTCCATCGGCATGTCCCTGGAAGAATTGCGTGATGCGTTTGCTCCAGTCGCGAGGGAATTCGACATGCAATGGGCATTGCGTGATACCCGCGACAAGCGACGCGTGGTGCTGATGGTGTCCCGGGAATCACACTGCCTGGTAGATCTGCTGTATCGCTGGACGGCGGGTGAGCTGGATTGCGATATTGCCGCGGTGATCTCCAACCATGATGACATGCGCGGTATGGTCGAATGGCATGGTATTCCTTATCACCACGTGCCAGTCGCGGCAGACAACAAGCCTGAGGCTTTTGCCCGTGTCGAGCAACTGGTCGAAGAGTTAAATGCCGACAGTATCGTGCTGGCGCGCTACATGCAGATTCTGCCGCCTAACCTGTGTCAACGTTATGCAGGCAGGGTAATCAATATCCACCATAGCTTTCTGCCGTCCTTTGCAGGGGCCAAGCCGTACCATCAGGCCCATGACCGAGGCGTGAAGCTGATTGGTGCAACCTGCCACTATGTGACGGAAGAGCTGGACGCGGGGCCGATCATCGAGCAGGACATTCACCGTGTCAGCCACTGCCATACACCTTCGGATCTGGTGCGCTTCGGTCGCGATGTAGAGAAGACAGTACTGGCACGAGGGCTGCGCTGGCATCTGGAGGACAGAGTGCTGATTCATGGCAACAAGACGGTTGTCTTTGCATGAATCGTTGATGCTGGATGTGAACAGCGGCGGGGCATTGTTGCCCCGCCGCTTTTTTATAGTGCCTTTTTATAGTGCTGGTGGGCATGTGCCCGCCGGTTTCAGCGACGCTGTACAGAGGGCCGGGGGTCGGGGTCTGCATGCACCGGACAGTCAGGATTGAAGTGCAAGCCCCGGGACTCCCGACGTGCCCGCGCACTGGCCACGGTCAAGCGCGCCAGTCGCAGGGCGTGTTGGTAGCTCAGGAGCTCTGCATCTGCTGCAGCACTTGGCAGGATGGCATCCATTTCCGCTTCTAGCTGAGCAAGTGCCTGATCGGCTTTGAACAGTCCTTCATCACTGCGCACGATGGCAACCCAGGCACTCATTTCATTGCGCATGGTGTCGCGCCAGTGCCGGATGCGCTGTTCGTCGACCGGCTGGCTGCCCCAGCGGGGAGCAATAATAGGGGCATGACTTGCCTGTGAAGGCTGTTCGCGCAAGTGATGGGCCGCCGAGCGGGCGTAGACCAGGCACTCCAGCAATGAGTTGCTGGCCATGCGATTGGCGCCATGAAGGCCTGTATAAGCGACTTCGCCAATGGCATACAGGCCAGGAACTGCGGTAGCGCCATGATGGTCTGTGGCAATGCCGCCACAGCTGTAATGGGCTGCCGGTACGACGGGAATAGGCTGCTGGGCGATGTCCAGGCCACGGTTCATGCAGTGGGCATGTATGGTCGGGAAATGGTGCAGGACAGCGTCCTGTCCCAGATGGCGTACATCCAGCAGCACATGGTCAGAATGAGTGCGCTGCATCTCGGCATCGATGGCGCGGGCAACCACGTCTCGGGGAGCCAGTTCAGCGCGTTCATCAATGGCCGGCATGAAACGTTCGCCATGTACATTGAGCAGCAGGCCGCCTTCTCCTCGCACGGCCTCACTGATCAGGAAGGGAGGACCGTCCGGGTCGTACAGGCAGGTTGGGTGGAATTGCTGGAACTCAAGGTTCTTCAATTCTGCGCCGATGGCGTAAGCCATGGCCATGCCTTCACCACTGGCCGGGCTGGGGCTGGTGGTATGGCGAAACAGACCGCTGGCCCCTCCTGTGGCAAGCACCGTATCCTGTGCCAGCAGTTCCACCAACTGGTTGTCAGTATCGAGGCAGTACGCGCCACGGCAAGCACCATCCTGATCCGTGATCAGTTCCACGGCTGTGAGGTCATCACGCAGGGTGATACCGGGGTGTGCCTTGGCACGTTCGAGCAGTGTGTCTATGACGGCGCGGCCAGTGGCATCATCCGCGTGGATGATACGACGGGTATTGTGTCCGCCCTCCCGAGTCAAGTGATAGGGATATCCAGCGTCCGGGTCAGGATCCGGAGTAAAGGGAACGCCCAGTTCCAGCAGCCAGTTGATGGCATCAGGACCATTTTCCACAGTGAAACGCACTGCGTCGGGGTCGCATAATCCATCACCTGCTACCAGGGTGTCCTGGATGTGGGCCTCGACATCGTCCTGAGGAGACAGTACCGCAGCAATTCCCCCTTGGGCCCAACGGCTGGCACCGAGAGACTGGTCTCCCGGGCGGAGCAGCATGACGGGGCGTTGATCGGCGATTTCCAGGGCCATGGACAGGCCGGCGACACCACCACCGATAATCAGGACGTCAATGGGGGGAGTTGCCATCTTGGTTTCCTTCCTTATTGTCATAGGGCGTTGTCCGCAGCAAACCGCGTCGTTGAGCACGATTGTGCAGGCGTTTACTGGGCAGCCGCTCCAGGCGTCCCAGGCGCTCGGCAGTCGCTATGGCCAAGCGTGCCAGCTCGCGGTTGAGCCATAGATAGCCGCTGGGACTGAACAGCACTCTCTCATCTTTACCGCGGGCACTCATGGCCAGTTCGGCAAAGGGTTGCAGGACAAAAGGCGTGATGCTGAAGTCAATGGACTGGCCGGTGCGCACCTTCAGTGCCAGCGTGCCAAGACCTCGGGCCAGGGTATGCTGCTGTTCGCGAAGCCCCTTCATGGCATTGATGCAGCTGTGGCCTTCTCGTGTCGTCCAGTGGGTTTCCAGCAGCAACTCGATGGTGGATAACATGCGTCGCTGATAGGAGATCAATTCATCCACGTCTGTGCGATTCAGGCGTCCTTCGCGATGAATGGCATCGCTCAGCCCACGTTGCTTGACCAGAAGACGGCTGGTGGACTTGAGCAGATTTCGAGTATCAAGATCGGGGGCTGAAGTTGCTGAGGTATGGGCATGATACAGCTGAGCCATGCCATCCAGACAGTCGGCCAGCATGAAGCGCATCAGATCTGTGGCTTTTTGCGGCAGGAACAACACAGTGGCGGCAATGCCGACCAATGTACCAAGCAGGACATCGGTAGCTCGCCAGAGTGCAACGCTGAAAGCCTGGTTGCCATCCCCGATCACCAGCAGCAAGCTGACGGAGAACATCAGCCCACTATAGGCCTGACGCCCAGGGAACACGACCCAGGTGCAAGCGGCAATGCCCAGCAATGCACCGAGGTAGATACCCCATGGGGGGAGGTGCAGCATGATCAATGCCAGGCCAAGAGTGGCTCCCAGGATAGTGCCGGCCAGGCGCTGGCGCCCCTTGTCCAGCACGCCGCCGATATGGGGTAGGTTGCCCATTACCATGGCGGTGCTGACGAGTGCCCAGCCGCTGTGCTCGAAAGGAAGAACCTGGATGATGGCAAAGGTTATTGCGAGTGCCAAAGAAACCCGCAGGACATGAAACAGGCGTCGATGGCGATGATTGATAAAAGGGTCTCGCAGGCGGCCGAGCAGCATGGCAGGGCACGGGCTCCTAAGTTGTTTAGAACTAGTTTGTTTAGAACCTGGTCGTTTAGACCAGGTTGTCCAGGATCGGATTGTCCAGACCTGGGTCGTCCAGTGCTGGAGTTTTAGCGCTAGGTTTGCCTGGCAGGAATGGACCGGCACGTTGTTGCCACCGTGAGGCGGCGATTCAATATGATGCAGCAAGAGCTGCCGATGAGACGGCTACACTGGATCAATGAGTTGGAATCAACGAACTGGAATCTCGAACCAAAGGCATGAAAGCGCCAAGGGCACACCTCCGCCCGATCAACGCGCGACCATTCTATGTCGGCGGCAGGGGATTCGCCAGCCTGTCTCTTGGCTCTTTGGGGTGCTTTGCTTATCGTCAATTTGTTTCTTCTGTCTGTGCCTTGTATCGACAAAAACAAAAAAGCCCCCATTCGGGGGCGTGAACCAGGGGCGCCTTGTTCGGCTGATGGTTTTTCAGCCGATGGCTGACGGCTCTATTCCAGCCGATGGCTCTTCTCAACTGGTCGCTTCGCGAGCAAATTGCAGTTGATTGGCCGTTGCAGCGACGTTGCTTTCGTGAGTCTGCTGTGTGGCGTCAAGTTTGGCGCGAGCGGCAGACATGGCGGCGCTGCTGCCTTGTTCCACCAGGTTGCTGGTGCTGTCCAGAGGCGCTGTGGCCTGTGACTGCTCTGTGGACAGTGGCTCACTCAATTGCATGGAACGGGCTGTTGCCTGGCCAGCTTGGGCAATGGCAGGGAGTGTGGCGATCAAGAGCGCGGGAATGATCAATTTGATTTTCATGATGATACTCCTATCAGGGAAGGAAATAATCTTTCTCTCCTAGTAGTAAGCATTCTAATAAATCAAATATATGAATAAAAGAGACTATTTTTCCCTGTTTTGTTCGTAAAAATCGAATAATTGGAGCATTGCCCGGACAAGGAGGCCAGACCTGTCTACGGAGAGTTGCCTGACTGGCGATGTCGGCCATGGCCGACAAGGCTGGCAACTGCAAACAGGATAGCGGCCAGGCTGACAATCGTTGGGCCAGTAGGGGTGTCGAGCCAATAAGCTGCTTGCAATCCACCTGTAGTGGAGACTGCTCCTATGGCTGCGGCGAGCAGAGCCATGGCTTCTGGTGTGCGACTGAACGGACGAGCAGCCGCAGCGGGAATGATCAGCAGGGCGACGATCAGCAATACCCCGACGACTTTCAATGCCACGGCAACGACCATGGCGAGTGACAGCGTCAATATGAGCTGTTCACGTCGAGGATCAACACCACAGGCATGGGCGAGATCGCTATTGAGTGTTGCGACAAGGAGATTCGACCAACGCCAACTGATCAATCCCAGGACCAGGATGGCACCTCCCCAGATGATAGCGAGATCGCTCAGTCCAACAGCAAGGATGTCGCCAAAGAGGTAGGCCATCAGGTCGATGCGAACTCCCGATACAAAGGACACTGCCACCAGGCCGAAGGCGAGAGCGGAATGAGCCATGACACCAAGCAAGGTATCCATGGCGTAGCCCTTGTTGCTCAGGATAGAGACGAGTGTGGCCATGGTCAGGGCAATGACCAGCACGCCAGCAAAGATTGAGGTTGAAAGCACCAGTGACAGGGCGACACCGAGAATGGCGGCATGGGCAGTGGCATCGCCGAAGTAAGCCATGCGTCGCCATACCACGAAGCAACCCAGTGGCGCTGCCGCAAGCGCAACGCCGATTCCGGCCAGGAAGGCGCGAACCAGAAAGTCATCGAGTATCACGAGGGAAATTCCATTGGGCTTGGGGAGTGATGGTGTCGATACAGGGCGAGAGCGTCATGAGTGTCATGGCCAAACATGGCCAGGTACGCTGGCGAGCTGGATACCCGCTCGGGAGTTCCTTCACAGCAGATGGCGCGATTCAGGCAGATGACTCGATCTGAAGTCCGCATCACGACGTGCAGCTCATGGCTGACCATCAGTACGCCACAACCAAGCTCGCAGCGAACGGCTTCGAGCTGGCGATAGAAAGCGGCGATACCTGGTTGGTCGAGTCCTTGGGTTGCTTCGTCGAGGATCAACAGGTCGGGCGATTCCAGCAAGGCGCGTGCCAGCAGAATGCGTTGTAGTTGCCCTCCCGAAAGCTCATTCATCTGGTGCTGGCCAAGCCCTGCGACTCCAGCCTGCTCGAGTGCCAGCTCAATCTGTGAGCGGCTCCGCTGGAAGGGCAGCCTCATGAAGCGAGATACGGTCATTGGGAGCGTGGCATCGAGATGTAGATGCTGGGGAACGTAGCCAATGGTCAGTCCCGAGGCTTTGATGATATGGCCTCGGGTCGGTTGCAGAGAGCCAATGATGCTCTTCAGCAGCGTGGTCTTGCCTGACCCATTTGGGCCAACGATGGTAACGATTTCACCTCGTTCGAGCGTCAGTTGGATGTCTTCCAGGATGTGTTGACCACGGAGCAAGATGTCCAGGTGTTCAATCTTCAGCAATGTCATGACGCTGTCCGGAGAAGTCAGTAGGGAATCGATGCTGAGTACAAGGCATCTTGTGCTTGACATGAACAGAGATGTTATAACATAACCATAATGGCTTCAATTCACTCATAACCGATCAGGAGCAATCATGACATTACGTGCCCGCCATGCAGCGATGGGACTATTGGTAGTACCTGTCGTTTCTGCTGCCGAGGTGCCATCCGTGGCAGTGGACATCCCGCCAGTCTACTCCCTTGTCGATACCGTCATGGGAGAGTTGGGGACGCCCGATCTGCTGGTACAGCCCGGGGCTTCGCCGCATGGATACTCCATGCGACCATCAGAGGCGGCGGCTCTTGACCGTGCTGATGTTGTCTTCTGGATTGGTAAAGACCTGACGCCTTGGCTGGCGCATTCTCTGGAAAATCTGGCCGGAGATGCCGACAAAGTGGAGCTGATGGACGTACCGGGTACACAGAAGCTGGAGTTTCGTCAGGGAGCCACGTTTGAGGCTCATGATCACGGCGATCATGGTCATGCCGACCACGACCACGACCACGACCACGACCACGACCACGACCACGACCACGACCACGACCACGACCACGACCACGACCACGAGGCGGCTCATGGGCACGACCATCATGGTCACGATCCTCATGGCTGGCTTGATCCAGTGAACGCCCAGGTGTGGCTTGATGCGATTGCTGACTCACTGTCTGAAGCGGACCCGGAAAATGCCGCTACCTACCGGGAGAATGCGAACCTGGGGAAAGCCGAGTTAAGCACACTGACAGAGGAGTTGGAGGAGCGATTTGCCAATCGGCCTGAACCTCGCTTCATTGTCTTCCATGACGCCTATCAATATTTCGAGAACCGCTTTGGTATCTCGGCAGCCGGCGCGATTTCGCTGGGAGATGCCTCGCAACCCAGTCCGGCGCGGATAGACGAGCTACGTAAGCGCGTCGACGAGCTGAACGTCGACTGCGTATTCAGCGAACCGCAGTTCAATCCCAAGCTTGTCGAGAGCGTGTTCGGAGGGACAGGAGTCGAGACTTCCAGTGTCATTGATCCGTTGGGAACAGGTATACCTCTTGATAGTCACTTCTATCCGACGCTGCTGCGTCAGTTGGCTGACGAGATAGCCAGCTGTCGAGAGACACATTGAAGCAACAAGGAGCGTTGCAGATACAGAAATGCATGCATGGGCGTTGCGTCTTGAGTATGTGTGCAGGGCAGGGAAACATCGAACAGGAATACTTAGAGCAGGAATACTTAGAGCAGGAATACTTAGAGCAAGAATACTTAGAGCAAGAATACTTAGAGCAAGAATACTTAGAGCAAGAATACATGGGGCGGGCAGGGTGTTATGGGGAGGTGCGCCATCCTTGGCCCACGACAACACCCGAACGTGACGCGACAGCCATCCTGGCGTGAATACCCATCCTGGGTCGATACGTCGCATCACGCAGCCATGATAAACACATGCAGGTAGCAGGGATGTAGGAAATCACCGATTTGACATGTAGGAAAAAACAGGTAGATGAATGTCTTCAATCTGTTGTGCAAGGATCTGGATAGGGCCAGCAGCAAGGCCTCACTCTAACGGCTCACCTGACATGTATTACAGGCTGCCACTGGGCAGCCTTTTTTATACGCACCCTGTTGATCAAGGTCCTCCTTCAGTATGAGAGAAGCCCTAATATGCCAGTGCTATAGTGCGTTACCATGACTTGCCCTGACTCCCTTCGTGGAGCTGGGCCACGGCATGGCTCCCCTCGTACTAGAATAACTAAGAGCTCCTGAGAATGAGCTCCTATGTGAGGACCCGGTCATGCCCACATCTCCATATTTGAACGCAGGTTACCAGGCGCACTGCCAGACGTGCAGTCTTCGCTCTGTCTGTCTGCCACTGGGCTTGGGCGAGCAGGACATCGCTCAATTCGATGGCATCATCCGAAACCGCATTACCCTGAAGAAAGGGGATGTATTGATTCGCCAGAACAGCGCCTTCTCTAGTATCTACGTTGTGCGTTCGGGGAGCCTCAAACAGGTGATCAGCGATAGCCATAGCTGCGGCAAGATCAGCCATTTCTACCTTCCCAGTGAGTTGGTGGGGCTGGATGGAATAGGCAGGGAAGATTACCCAGGGATGGTCATTGCACTTGAAACCTCTTCCGTCTGTGAGCTTCCTTTCAATCGGCTGGATGACCTCATCACATATTTCCCAGCGTTGCGCTCGCAGCTCTACCATGCCATGAGTGACGAACTGGCTGGTGACCATCGCATGCACTGCATGTATACGCAGAAGGATGCCGATCAGCGTCTGGCCAGCTTCTTCCTGGATCTATCGAGACGCTTCAGGTGTCTTGGCTACTCTCCATATCGATTCCGCTTGCCTATGGCTCGTAGCGAAGTAGGCAGTTATCTGGATATGGCCGTAGCGACAGTCAGTCGTGTGCTTAAGCGCTTTCAGCAGCAAAAGATGGTAACGGTCTCTGGTCGTGATATTCATATCCAGGATCTAAATGCCATGAATTGTCTGATCGAAGAAGGCGGCGCTGCCATGCGTCTTGCGACTTTCTCCTTCGGGCAGGTAACGACGGCTCAGATTGGTCGTCGCATCAACTTGATTGACATGCATGGTCAAAAAGAAACCGCATCTGGCCAGAAGAAAGGGCCAATCTTTCGACCCGCAGGGGCTGAGGTAAAAGGTTCAACTGGTCGAAGTGTGTCATATCGCTCTACCAAGCATTTGTTCATGAAGCCCGGCTTATAATCTACTGATCTAGCTCAGGGCTCCACGATATATACTGGCAGGATTAACTGAAATAGCCGCCCAGTGCTTGGATATCATTTCCATTGGGCGGCTTTTTCGTAGCATGAGGTGTGTCGCGCCCACCGGCCTTCACTGACCGCACTCAAGGGCCTGGTGTCCTATCTCCGTAGCAGGAGATCGAGGGAAAAAAAGCTGAGAACTGAACCTGAGAGCAGGCGTTGGGCGCGTATAGCCGATGGTCGCCTGGCAAGGAACTCGCTGACGGAGGATGCTGCCAGGACGATCATGCCGTTGATAGTGACCGCTATGGCAATCTGAACAAGACCAAGCTGGATGAACTGTGTCAGTGTCGAGCCTGCGGTGACGTCGATGAACTGTGGAATCAATGCCGAGTACATCAAGGCGATCTTCGGATTCAGCAGGTTGGTCACCAAACCCATCGCAAATAGACGCTGTGATGAGTGGGGAGCAAGCTTTCTTGCCTCGAACAGGGAGTGTCCGTTGGGGCGTATCATGTTCCAGGCCATATATCCCAGATAGATTGCCCCTGCGATTCGTATGACATCATAAGCGATCGGTACTGCCTCAAATAATGTGGCAAGGCCGAGTGCAGAGGCAAACATGTAGCAGAGGAAGCCGAGAGCGACTCCTGTCAATGAGATCAGTCCTGCAAGTCGACCTTGCGATAGGGTCCGTGATGTCAGATACACCATGTTGGGGCCAGGCGTCAGGACCATCCCTAGAGAGATCAATGCCACACCGAGCAGACTTTCGACGCTTACCATGGCCAGGGGCCTCCGATTAATGGGGCGAGTCCCAGGCAATGCGAGCTGCATTGCCTGTTTTTATCGTAAAGTCGGTCATGATGACCTGCATCAGAATAGGTTACTTGTCAGTACCGATGGTCAGTCGCAACGCTTGAAGACCTCCCAGTTCGAGTTGCACCTCGTCGGAGAATACAGGATGACCCTGGACACGGATATCGAGAGTGGCTTCGGCACCATGGTAAATGACATCGGCCGAGACATTGGCATGGGTGCTCAGGGGGGCTTGCAAGCTGTAGTCGACACCTTTGATCTCCAGCGCGCCAAGCCCAAGGTCGTCGACCTGTTCTTCGATCAGCTGGTGAATGCTCATGCCGTAGTAGAAATACAGTCCGCTGTAGGCGAGCCCGGCGATTACGATAAGAGATAAGAGTTTACCCACGTTACTGCTCCTTGTCTGAAAGGCACCTTATACCATGATGTGAGCGCCGACTCGTGTTCATGATAGAACTCACCTTGGAAAGTCGCTTGCTGAAGCAAAACAGCAGCGCAATGCGCTGCTGTTTTGCCGATCCAAGGCTCGGCTTCTGTCCGCTGTGAGGCAAGGCATCAGGGGCGATCTGTCTTGCTGTCGATGACATGGGTCTTGAGCAGACTGGCGGCAGTCGTGATGACCAGTGTTCCGATGATGATCGTCAGGGACAACCAGATGGGGATTTCAGGTCCCCAATGGATAGGCTGCCCACCATTGATGAAGGGAATGTTATTGGTGTGCAGGGCTTCGAGCACGAGCTTCGTACCGATGAAACCGAGGATCAAGGAAAGCCCCACCCCCAGGTAAACAAGACGATCCAGTAGCCCGCCCAACAGGAAGTACAGTTGTAACAGGCCAAGCAGGGCAAAGGCGTTGGTGGTGAAGACGATGTAAGGCTCTTTGGTCAAGCCATAGATGGCGGGAATGGAATCCAGGGCAAAGAGCAGATCGGTGAAGCCAAGGGCGACAACAACGAAGAACAGTGGCGTTGCCAGCTTCTTGCCGTCTATGCGAGCGAACAGGCGGTTACCATGATATTCGCTGGTGGCCGGAATCACGCGTCGTGCATAGCGTTCGATCCAACTGGGTTGTTGGCCCTCATCGTCATCCTTTGTTTCGCTGAAGTGTGCTCTTGCAAGGTGCACGGCGGTATAGATCAGGAAAGCGCCGAACAGGTAGAAGACCCAGCTGAAGCGCGCGATGGCGGCAGCCCCCAAGGCGATAAACAGCGCGCGCATGATCAGTGCAATGGCGATACCTAGTAGCAGAACCTTCTGTTGATAGATCCTCGGTACTGCAAAACGGGCCATGATGATCACGAAGACGAACAGGTTATCGACCGAGAGGCTTTTCTCGGTGACGAAGCCTGCAAAGTACTCGGCGCCATGCTGAGGTCCCCAGAAGACCCAGATACCTGCGCCAAAGATCATCGCCAGGCTGATGAAGAAAATGGACCAGCCTACCGATTCCTTGAAGGTCGGTTCATGGGGTTTGCGCGCATGGAAAGCGAAGTCGAAGAGAAACAGTGCAATGATGCCAGCAGTTGTCGCCAGCCACAGCCATGCAGGAACGGCCATAGAGAATCCTCCGGTAAACGGTGTGGTTACCGAAAGTCTCTTCTCCATCGGTTAGACCGATGTTGCTGCCACCGGGACCATTGGGTCCGTGTTGACGACGACAGCACTGGGAGAGAGCTCCCAGAGAATACTCCCTTTCTTCCGCGCATTCTGCATGCTTGCCTCAGGCAGCGCAATATGAAATGTCGAGATGTGACTGAAGCGGCAGAGGTGGCGCACGGAATGCGGCAAGAGTCTTGCGTCTTGAGCACCCTGAATGTGAATCATATCCCCGAGCACCGTGCAGGCACGCTATGCTTGGGGATATGGAAACTAACCCGCCACGCCAGGAGGCACGGCATCCGATCGTTTGGCCCCTGCGGCCGAGGGAGGCAACGTCATGGCTATGCCGATGACGATTCGGGAATACCTCCGCGCTTGCGATATCGACTATGAAGAGGTGTCCCACCCACGCGCGGTATCGACCAGCCGCATCGCTGAGGTATCACATGTCAGCGGCAGCCAGCTGGCAAAGGCTATCATGCTCCACAGTGATACCGGTTATCGTGTTGCTGTGGTGCCCAGCACCTGTGACGCGGACCTGAATGAGCTGTCGCGGCTATTTCACGAGAAGCTAGAGCTCGCTACCGAGAATGAGGTATGTCGGGAGTTCGATGACTGTGATCCCGGAGCGGCTATCGTCGTGGGTCAGGCATATGGCCTAGAGGTCTACCTGGACGACCAACTACGTCATCAGCCAGACATCTACTTCGAGGCTGGCGACCACGAGACCCTGGTACACATGAGTGGCAATGACTTCGATCGCCTGATGGCGGGTAGCCATCACGGCCCTTTCAGCATGCCCCGCTAAGTGCATTGAACGTGCCGGCTGGACGATGATGTGCCAGCCGGCACTTTTTAGCTCTGGTGGTATCCGCTTGCAGCAGTACTGCACACGTGTATCAAGCGGGCACACTTATTCTCGTTCAGTCAGATGATCTTGATATTCGCGAGGACCCGATGGAGACGCGCGACGCAGGTCTGCCGCTTGGCCTGTTCCTGGCAATGCCTTCGTTCTTGCGAGATAAGCTCTTGTAAAATCGACTGGTTAACGGTTTATCGCTACATGCTGATCATATTTTTGAAGCAATAGTTCAGCGTCTCTCTAATAGCAGCTTCTCTCGATATAACTTCATCCATTCTGCAATCTCTTTTGGGGTTAATTCTTGTTTCCATTTTTTATGATATTCAGCGTCAAGCTTCTCGGATAGCCACCTTTTAGGAATCTTTCCTATTCTTAGAAGGCTCTCCTCGGATTTTATGGAAAGACTTGTGTTGTCAATAGGACGTTCAAGACTATAGCCAAGACGATTTTCCATCCATTTGGCTGAGCTTCGATTATCTCTAAGAACAGGCCTTAATAGGCTTGAATGGAATTTTATCTTAGGGCCTTTTAGATCAGAAAGTGCATTTATAAGGACGTGATCCTCTGCTATAGAAAGATTTTTTGCATTGATTTCAGAAGAGAATTTGCGAAATGTATATAGTAATTTTATGGCTGGGAGTGACAAGCTTTCATTAACTTTTACGATGCTGTTTTGGTTGATTTTTATACCTAAGCGTGAGCAGAAATCAGTTACTACACATCCTGAAGGAAAACTTTTTGTATCAAAGTTCCAATAGCTAACATTTTTTTGTCCGAAGACATTTTCTATTCTAGAGAAATTTCTTCGGTAACGTGGATATAGTCGATTTAAGTTGAAATCTGATGCCCCACCCTTCACTACTTGTTGGAAAGCGCTTTCAATGAAAGAAGCTGGTGGCCGAATATACCCAACCAGTTGTATATCGTAAAAATACTTGGATAGAGTGTCCCTAAAATAAATTAGTGACTCCTGGGACATTATAGAAATCGACTCTCCTGAGATTATCGTGACTCGATTTCCTGCCTTTTCTAGCTCATTTTCAATTATAGAGCGTAAACGCTTTCCATGTCGCATGGTCTCTAGCTGATTCGAGCTATTATGATCAGCAATGATGTTTTTATCCGTATTATAAAAAGCGTTCCGTATTGGCTTGCTATGATTGCCACTACTATTGATATTTAAATAGTAGAATTGACTGTCCTGCAGGTTTCTCTGGAGAGTTTTCTGGATTGAAGACGATCCTGTCTTGTGCATGCCATAATGTATAATGCATTTTCCCATCATGATTTATTGTAACCTTGTATTGAGTTTGGTTGCATTTTTGAATGTTTTGTTATTGTCTGGTTGTGCTTTTGATCTTGATGTGCCCGAAGAAGCACCCTAACTTAAAGTAATAAACATGGGTGTAAGAGATTGACGATATGGTTTATAGGAAATTGGCTTTGTAGGATGTAGGAGATATGGTGAGAAGGGACTGGTATCCAGTCTAAAGCCCATTGTTCTCCCCATGAATGGCCAAATCAATAGTCTGGAAAAAATTAGGTGGCGATTGATTTTCTCAAGTCTAGTTACAATGAAATACTGACTGAGATCGAGAGAAAGGGTAGTGCAATGTTTTTTCCAGGGTGGGGCACGGCACTGAAAAGTATTTCTTGTAATACTAAATAACTTCTGTTTTATGAAGTTTTTTAAGCTATAAAATATTAGCTAAATTTATTGCTCCATCTGTTCCGGTCCTCGGCACCGGCACCGATCCCTTATCAGCTAACATTACTTTCCTGCTGATAGGAAAAGATGAGCCTGATCCAGGGAATGAGGCAAGACCAGGGGATGGTAAATGAATGATTTTAAGTGGTGTTTGTCTATTGTCTTGTTGACAAAGCTAAGATAGCCCACGAGGCGGGAGTGATAAAGCCTCGGCGGAATGCCGAGGCATTGATTGGTAGCAGCTTCTGCAGCTGCGCCAGACTTTTCTGGGCGGCAGGGCCGACGAAAGACTGTCTGCTAGATATGAAGTAGTCTGCTCGATAGACTGGCTGCAGTCAGGTGTCACATGAGTCATGGGTCAGTCGGGGAAAAGTGTTCCTTCAAACATTGTCACAAGGTCAGATGCAAGAGATTCACATACGGAAGAGAAACTTGATCTATCTCCAGTCTTGATATCAAAGTCTCTTCCTTCGCTGGGCGGATTATAAGTCAAATTATACCCTAACTCTTCCTTGCTAATTGTAAAACTGAAGTAAATGGGAGTCTTGGGATAAACAATCTCATCCTCGTCTATGACGATCCTGACGATGAACTCTAGATCTAATCCCTCATTATGGAAAATATTGTCGTAAGGGTTTGAAGCAGCGATAAACTTGCCATCTCGCCCGTGCCCGATCTGGACATATTCAATTTTTTTGCCATCGCTATCAACATATGTCAGGTTATCTACGCCAATATATTCAGAAAATGCATTCTTGAAATTGAAAGCAACCCTGCCTAAATCACTCCAGTGTTTGTCGCGTCGAAATTTGTAGTCCTTATAAGCCCTGCGAATGTCAGTCACATCTGTCACTTTTATTTTCCTCTGCGTATGAATCTTATTTTTACACTGATACTTAGAAAAACATTTATATATTATATATAATACCCTCCGAATTGATTTAGAGGTATTAATCTTTTGGCTATCTGTCTAAGCTTTCCAATTATGAAAAAATAGTTAGCATATTAAATATGAGGGCTAATATGATTAATCTGAACTGATTTCTACTTATGCATCTTTTCTGGCGCAGCGCACTATTGTGCAAGAGGCTTGCCGCATGTCCCCACTGCTTTGTCCAATATTTGACAGAATCCTAAATTCTACTGCAGTCTCGGTGAGCACGGATCGCTTGTCGCAGCTTCTTGATCTCGCTCAGCAGTTCTTTACACGTCATCATGGCCAGGTCTTCATCCACGATCCTCTCCTGGATGCTCTCTCTTGCCGCTCTCTCTTGCCGCTCTCTCTTGAAGCTCTCCCTGAATGGAAGCGATGCGTCGACGTCTCTCATTTGAAAGCATAGTAAAACCTAACCTGACATCCTCTGTTATCGGATCTGTGGAGAATGGCGATGATAAAGACCCTTGGCATCCTGCTGCCCGACGATGGGCCGGATGATTACGAATGGTATGCGCTGAGCGGTGAAGCTGTGCCTGGCGATGGGGCGTTGCCACGGATCGCGGTGGGCAAGGTCAAAAGTGATGGCCATCACGAGCCCGCGGCCCTGACTGCCTTGGGGGCGGTGGCACGGTTAGCGCCAGTGGGAGAGGGGCTAGTACGTGGATACGGAGCTCGGGCGCTTGTATGGGCGTGTACCAGTGGGAGCTTCATTGGCGGATTCGACTGGGCACGTGACCAGGCGGCAGGGCTTGAAGCAGCCCTGGGTGTGCCGGTCACCAGCACTGCGCTAGCCTTCCAGCAGGCACTTGTTGCTCTTGGTGAGAGCAAGGTGGACCTGCTCAGCCCATATCCAGAGGAAGTAACCGAACGGCTGGTGCGATTCCTGGGGGAAGGTGGTGTGACGGTGGTGCACTGCAAGGCGCTGGACTGCCCTTATGCGGCAGATTCGAATCAGCTTGATATTGTCGCTGCGGTAGAGGCGTTCGGTCGAGAGCATCCGGGTAGCACCAATACACTGTTAGTGCCCGATACCGCGGTGAATACGTTATCTCGACTGGATGCGATGGCAGGCCAGGCAGGCCGCTCGGTGCTCACGGCCAACCAGGTAAGCCTTTGGGCAGGGCTTGGGCTGCTCGATGGTGCCGAGGTGCCGGTGCGCTATCTGAGGCAGTTGGCAAACTGGTGCCAATAATGTCAGCAGGCAGTGAATGGGCTGGGGCATGTCCGACACAACCTTTAGCGCCCCACCTTGGAAGAGTGTCTGAGATGGCCAGGGGAGTGATGCCTAGTCATTCATCGCTTGTTGTCACAAGTCGATATGCTAATACAGCGTTAGATAGCTGTGGAATATAGATAGGTGGTGAAATATAGATAGCTGGTGAAATAGCAGGCAGCTACCACGTGCTTGCGTGGACAGAAATCACAAGAAGAATCAGGATTCGCCGTAAGGCATTGAAAGCACTGGTGCCCGGAGCCGGGCTCGAACCGGCACGGTGTTACCACCGAGAGATTTTAAGTCTCTTGCGTCTACCAATTTCGCCATCCGGGCAGGAAAGGTTCGAGCGGTCTATCCAATGTGGGCACATCAGAAAGGAAAAATGGAGGCTGGAGTCGGAATCGAACCGGCGTACACGGAGTTGCAGTCCGCTGCATGACCACTCTGCCATCCAGCCTCATTGAGTCATCATCTTTCGAAGATGGAGCGGGAAACGAGATTCGAACTCGCGACCCCAACCTTGGCAAGGTTGTGCTCTACCACTGAGCTATTCCCGCTTGACTCGAGGACGCATTATACGGATAAGCCCGTGACTGTCAAACGCTTTTTGCCATTGGCTTACATGGAACGACTGAGATGCGGCCATGCAGCGCGCAAGTACTGGGCCATGGACCAGAGGGTCAGAATAGCGGCTGCATAAAGAGTGGCGACTCCCAGGTCTGCGATGAGGGTACCAGGATGAGAAGCGAGCAGGAGCAGCAAGGCAACCATCTGTAGCGTCGTCTTGATCTTGCCGATCCAGGACACTGCCACGCTGCTGCGCTTGCCCATTTCTGCCATCCACTCGCGCAGTGCGGAAATGACAATTTCGCGACCAATGATCACCAGCGCAGGAAGGGTCAGCCACATGGCGTCATAACGCTCGATCAATAAGGCCAGGGCTACCGCTACCATCAGCTTGTCGGCAACGGGGTCGAGGAAGGCGCCAAAAGGGGTGGACTGGTCCCAACGCCGCGCCAGATAGCCGTCCAGCCAGTCTGTCACTGAGGCCAGAGCGAAGAGTGCAGCGGCCACCAGCATGCTCCACTTGAAAGGCAGGTAGAACAGCACTACCAGCAAGGGAATGAAAACGATGCGTGCCAGGGTCAACAGATTGGGGATGTTCATGGGTAACCGCTGTCCTTGCTTGGAAGGTGCTAATTGTTCAGATTGTGGCTCGCGCGGCGTCAGGGCCCCGCAAAAAAGCCTATTCTATCCATGATTGCCATTGTCATCCATGCAGTGCGCGATGAATCGTTTCGGCCATGGTGGTGCTGATCCCTGGTACTCGGGAAAGTTCGTTCACGGTTGCCTGACGAATGCCCTGCAGTCCACCAAAGAAACGCAGCAGCTCTCGTCGGCGTTTCGGTCCGATCCCCGGGATGTCCTGCAGGGTAGAGGTGCGCCGTGCCTTGTCGCGTCTCGCACGGTGGCCCGTGATGGCAAATCGGTGTGATTCATCACGAATGTGCTGGATGAGATGCAGGCCCGGCGATGTCGGGGGTAACTCCAGGCTGTGGTCTGGTGTCTCGATGAACAGGGTTTCGAGTCCAGCCTTGCGTGTGGTGCCCTTGGCAACACCGAGCAGCATGACATCGATGATACCCAATTCCTGAAGTACATCTCTGGCCATGTTGAGCTGTCCTTTGCCGCCATCGACGATCAGGATATCTGGAATCGGGCCTTCGCCTTCCTTGAGTCGCTTGAAGCGTCGGGTCAGTGCCTGCTGCATGGCGGCATAATCGTCACCGCCTTCTATGCCCGAGATATTGAAGCGCCGGTAATCGCTCTTGCGTGGGCCGTCCTGATCGAAGACCACGCAGGAGGCAACGGTGGCTTCGCCGTGGCTGTGGCTGATATCGAAGCATTCCAGCCGTTGCGGCGTGTCTTCCAGATCGAGTGCATCACGCAGAGACTTGAAGCGTTTGGCCAGTTGGGTCTGGTTGGCGAGTTGTGCAGCCAGTTGTTGCTGTGCATTGGTACGTGCCAGTTCCCGCCATTGCGCACGATGACCACGCACTTTCTCGGTCACGCGTACACGTCTTCCGGCATGCTCGCCAAGTGCATGGGCGATCAGCTCGGCATCGGGTATCGCGTGACTGGTCAGCACCTCGCTGGGAATTTCCCTGGCCTGGCCCAGGTAATACTGACTGATGAACTCGCCGAGAAGTTCGGCTTCGCCCAGATCAAGACCATTGTTGGGGCTGTAATGGCGGGCTCCCAACAGGCGTCCCTGTCGAATGGACAGGACCGATATGCAAAGTGCTCCCGGCTGCAAGGCCAGGGCGAAGACATCGGCATCTCCGCCGTCGGTATCCACCACCTGACGCTGTTGCAAGCGGCGAAGATCCTGCAATTGGTCGCGCAGGCGAGCAGCTTCCTCGAAGTTCAGGGCCTGGCTGGCAGCCTCCATTTCGCGGCTCAGTTCCTGGCTGACAGATTCGCTGCGGCCTTCAAGGCATTGAATGGCATGCTCCAGGTCACGGCGATAGTCCTCTTCGCTGATCAGTCCGACACAGGGTGCACTACAGCGTTGGATCTGGTGTTGCAGGCAAGGGCGTGTGCGATGGGCGAAGACACTGTCTTCACAGTTGCGAATGCGAAACACCTTCTGCATCAGGGATAGCGTTTCGCGGACAGCGCCACTGCTTGGATAAGGTCCGAAATAGCGCCCATCATCACGTCGCGTACGTGCCCGCTTGTGTTCTAGGGCAGGAAATGGATGGCGGTCACTGGCGAACACATAAGGGTAGGACTTATCGTCGCGCAGCAGGATGTTATAGGGCGGGCGCAGCTCCTTGATCAGTGTCTGTTCAAGAAGCAAGGCCTCGGTTTCGCTATAGGTGACCGTGACTTGAATGTCATGGATACGGTTCACCAGGGCTTGGGTCTTGGTGTTGAGGGCACCGCGGAAATAGCTGGCCAATCTGGCTTTCAGGCGACGAGCCTTGCCGATGTACAGGGTGTTCCCCTGTTCATCGAACATGCGGTATACGCCAGGCGATTCGCTGACGGTTTCAAGAAAGCGGCGAGCATCGAAGGTCATGGCGGGAAGATTACTCCTCCCGGAAGCCTTCCACCAGCCCATGACGTAGTCCGAGATGGGTCAGGGCAACATCGGAATTGACGCCAAGCTTTTCGAAGATGCGATAACGATAGGTGTTGACGGTCTTGGGGCTCAAGAACATGCGATCGGCAATATCCGGTACTCGGTGGGCGTTGACGATCATCATGGCAACCTGCAGCTCGCGTTGGGAAAGCTGGTCGAAAGGGTTTTCCTCATGTTCGATGCGAGAGATCACCAGACGTTGGGCGATTTCCGGGCTGACGAAGCGCTGGCCAGCAAAGACGCTGCGAATTGCCTCGACCATTTCCTCGTGATGTGAACCTTTGCCGATGAATCCGTGGGCTCCGGCTTCAAGAAGCCGCTGAGCGAAGGCTTCCTCGATGAACGCAGTGACCACCAGTATGCGTGTGTCCAAGGACAGGCGACGGATCTTGCGTGTCGCTTCGAGCCCACCAATGCCGGGCATGCGAATATCCATCATGACCACATCAGGCGCCAGCTGGCGAGTCTGGGCTATCGCTTCTTCGCCATCGGCGGCCTCGCCGATGACTTCGATATCCTTTTCTGCATTGAGCAAGTGCACAATGCTGGTGCGAACCAGGTGGTGATCGTCGGCGATGAGAACCTTGATCAAGAATGCTGCTCCTAAGCGAAGATGATGAGATTCATGAGTCCATGGTCGGTGTATAAACCAAGCAAGGGGAATAGACTGTCATAGAATATGCCTAAGTGGAATTGGCTGACAGTAGAAGCAGGGCGTTTTCAGCATATCGGGTTGACGTTTGGGAAAAGATATACATATGATCATTTCCTGTTAAATAATTACGTTATCAGACGTTAATCATTGTTTCTGTGTTGTAAACATTGTTGGCGAAAAGTTGATTGCTTTTAATGGGTGAATGATTGCTTTTAATAGTTGATTATTATTAGCAGGTGGTCATCTGGGGAGCCTGTTGATGGCTGACAGGGGCCTTGGCTCAGCTGGGAGAACGCAGCACTGGCAGTGTTGAAGTCAGCAGTTCGATCCCGCTAGGCCTCGCCAGTTTTCGTGAGTATTGGATCCAGGAAAAGCCGCTCGCCGCATCATGGCATCGAGCGGCTTTTCTTTGCATGTTTTCAAGTCCGTTCTTGTCGGAAAGTCCGACCTTATCCATTCGTTTTTTCCTACCCGCACAGGCTATTCAGCACCGAAACCAGAGGTTGATGCAGGTCACTGGTAGGGCGTGTATAAACGGCATCCTCCGGCGCTATTCACTACCTCTTTGCTAGACCAAAGTCGTCATGCACTTGCCTTGCGAGGGCCCTGCCTGACGACTAGATTCAGCATGATGGTATGACACGTATACAGTCGACCAAAAAGTAAAGAGCTGAACTGGGTTAAGTACTGTATCTAGCGAGGGTCGTATCTCGACCTACTGAACGTACCCCAATGTGGAGAACAACAAATATGAGCTGCTCCAAGCCATTTTCCCGGACACGCCGTTTAGCCATGCGCCTTGCCCCTCGCATGCTGGTTGCCGCTATTGCCACTGCTGGTGTCACGGCGATGGCCGAGGCAGAAACCCTGACTTTCGCTCATGTCTACGAAACTTCGGAGCCCTATCATCAGTGGGCACTGTGGGCTGCGGACGAAATCGAGAAGCGTACGGATGGTCGCTATTCCATCGAAGTGCACCCGGCATCGTCCCTGGGCAAGGAAGCTGATATCAATGAAGGTCTGAGCCTTGGCACGGTGGATCTGATCTTTACCGGCAGCCAGTTCGCTGGACGGTCATACGGTCCCGTCGGTATCGCAGGGGCACCGTACATGTTCCGCGATTTCGAGCACTGGAAGGCCTATGCTCATAGTGACCTGTTCAAGGAAATTGCCCAGGGCTATGAAGATGCCACCGGTAATGTTCCCCTGGCCATGAATTACTACGGCGCACGCCATGTGACATCCAACAAGCCGATCCTGACCCCGGAAGACATGAAAGGGCTAAAGATCCGCGTACCCAATGCTCCCTTGTACATGATGTTTCCCAAGGCTGTAGGAGCCAACCCCACGCCACTGGCTTTCTCTGAAGTGTATCTGGCCTTGCAGCAGGGAGTGGTGGATGCCCAGGAAAACCCTCTTCCGACCATCAAGGCCAAGGCCTTCTATGAGGTTCAGAGCGATATCAATCTGACAGGTCATACCATCGACTCCCTGATCACCATTGCCAGTGGTTCGCTATGGAGCAGCCTGTCTGATGAAGACAAGGACGTCTTCCGTGATGTCTATGAAGAGGCGGGTGAACGTATTACCGACGATATTCGACAGCAAGAGCAGGAATTGGTGTCCTGGTTCGAAGAGAAGGGTGTCAAGGTCAACGAAGTGGATACTGGCCCTTTCCGGGAGGCAGTGTTGCCGGCGCATAACGGTCCTGATGCTACCTGGGACCAGGAAACCTATGACCGTTTGCAGGCCCTCGGCCAGTAACCTGACGCAGGGTTGTCATGTCTGATCGGCCGATGTTCGCCACAGAGCACCGGCCGATCCGGGAGGGGGCGATGAAAGACAACGATGTGATGGAGAAAACCCCGGAGTTCGACATTCCGGAAGAGGATGACACTATCCAGCGTGGTGACTACGCGCCAGAGGACTTCATTACTCTGGTGGCATTCTGGGTATTGGCCGGAGTCGTATTTCTGCAGTTCTTCAGCCGCTATGTCCTGGGGGATTCGATTGCCTGGACCGAGGAGATTGCCCGTTATCTGCTGGTGGCGGTGGGATTCCTGGGGGGAGCCATGGCGGCACGCAAAGGTGGCCATATTGCGGTGGAGTTCTTCTACCGCTATCTCACTCGAGGTACTGCCCAGGTGATGTCGAGGCTGGTGGACCTGGTCAATATTGCCTTCCTCTCTGCGATGGTGTGGATTTCCTGGAAGCTGGCTCAGCGCACTCACGCCATGATGGTCTCGGTGGATGTCCCCAAGAGCCTCCTCTATTACGTGGTGATGGCTGGCTTCGTCCTTATGCTGATTCGTGCCATTCAAGCGGCATTCCGCCATTGGCGCAGTGGCCGCAGTGAACTGATGCCCAATGAAGGTGAAGACGCCTGATCCGCGTCCATGGAGTTGCAGCTATGTATGAAGCCATGATATCGGCGCGTCGAGGGTCTCGTGTCGCTCCTGTCATCGTTGTTCTGGCCGCGTTGGGTTGTGTGGCCCTGGCACTGACTGGCCAGTACCTGATGATGCTGTTTGCCGTACTGTTCACACTCTTGGTATGCGGCGTTCCCATTGCTGTCAGTCTGGCAGGTTCATGCCTGATCTATGTGCTGTTGACCGGGCGAGTCCCCGATGTGGTGGTCGTTCACCGCATGGTCAATGGCATCGACAGTTTCCCTCTGCTGGCCATTCCGTTTTTCATCCTTGCCGGCAACTTGATGAACAATGGTGGCATCACCGCACGTATTTTTGATTTCGCCAAGGCCTTGATGGGCTGGATGCGAGGTGGCCTGGGACATGTCAATGTCGGTGCCAGTATCGTGTTTTCCGGCATGTCTGGTGCTGCGGTGGCCGATGCAGGAGGGCTCGGAACCATCGAGATCAAGGCCATGCGCGATGCTGGTTACGATGATGAGTTTTCCGTTGGCATCACTGCGGCGTCCTCGACTATCGGTCCCATCATTCCGCCTAGCCTGCCCATGGTCATCTATGGCGTCATGGCATCGGTATCAGTGGGGCGGCTGTTTGCTGCCGGGCTGATCCCGGGGCTGTTGATGGGAGTAGCCCTGATGATCATGATTGTCTGGATGTCCCGTCGCCGCGGCTATCAGCGTGATGCGCGTTTCTCGGTAAGCGTACTGGGGCGCAGCTTTTCACGAGCCTTCCTGTCATTGCTTACTCCGGTCATTATCGTCGGGGGTATCGTCAGTGGTGCCTTCACACCTACCGAGGCGGCAATCGCAGCGGTCGTATACGCCTTGCTGCTGGGAGGTGTGGTCTATCGCACTTTGACCTGGCGCCGGTTGCTCAAGGTCAGCATGGAAACGATCGAGACAACGGCAGTGATCCTGCTCATTGTGGCCGGGGCATCGATCTTCGCCTGGATTCTGACCAGCAATAACGTCACCGCCCATGTCATGGAACTGCTGGGGCCCTTCCAGGACAATCCTGTTGCTGTATTGCTGATAGCCAATCTGGTCCTGATAGTTGTCGGCTGTTTCATGGAAACGATTGCCGCTATCACCATTCTGGTACCTGTGCTGCTACCGGTTGCCGTGGGGGCGGGTGTCGACCCGGTGCATTTCGGGGTAATCATGGTGCTTAACCTGATGATCGGACTGCTGACACCTCCAGTGGGCATGGTGCTCTATGTACTTTCTCGGGTCTCGAATATTTCCTTCGAGAAATGCATGCGAGGTACCTTGCCTTTCCTCGTGCCGCTGGTGGCTGCGCTACTGCTGGTGACCTTCGTGCCGCAGGTCTCGCTGTGGCTGCCGACGCTTTTCTACCGCTGAGTTTCATCGCTGAAACCATATTGACCCAGGCGCTACCAATAGCTCCATGTATGGACAGTCGTTACATGTATGAATCAGTAGCGCCATTCACGGACGTTGCTCACGAAAGGATGCTTCACGATGGCTGAGGAACAAGCATTTGCCTGTCATGTCGATGCAGAGGAGCTGCGCTGTTTCATTGAGCAGGCACTGGAAATCCGCGGAGCTGATGAACCTTCCCGACAGGCTGTTTCTCGGGCCTTGATCACTGCGTCATTGATGGGGACTGACAGCCACGGGGTGCGCCTGTTGCCGCACTATCTCAAGGCCCTGTCAGGAGGGCGCATCAACGGGGCTCCCCAGTTGAGGCTCAACCGGCGTCTGCCCGGGACCGCCGTGCTGAATGCCGACAATGCCTTTGGTCACCTGGCGGGGTATCGCGCCATCCAGCATGCCTGTGACATGGCGCGAGAGGTTGGCATCGGTGCTGTGGCCGTCAGCCATTCCTCGCATTTTGGAGCTGCTGGGTGTTATGCCCTGGCAGCGGCCGAGCAAGGCATGATTGGAATGGCAATGTGCAATTCCGACCCATTCGTGCTGCTGCATGGCAGCAAGCGACCCTTTCACGGCACCAACCCCATCGCCTTCGCAGCACCGGTCGAGGGAGATAATCCTTTATTGCTGGATATGGCCACCAGTGCCATTCCCTGGAATCGTGTCCAGCAATATGCGGCCATTGACCGAGACCTGCCGCCGGATATCGCCGCTACCACGACGGGAGAAACGACGACGGATGCTTCCCAGGCAGAAGCGTTGTTGCCGTTGGGTGGGGCGGGATTTGGCTTCAAGGGTGCAGGGTTGGCCAGCATGGTCGAAGTTCTTAGCTCGATGCTGGCCAACATGTTGAATGGCTTTCGCTTGTTACCTATGGCAGGGCCAGACATGACCACGCCAAGAGGGGTTGGGCATTTCTTCCTGGTAATGAATCCGGAAGGATTTACAGAGAGGGCGTATTTTCAGGCACGAATGCAGGAATACCTTTCGGATCTGCGCGGTATGGAGCCCGTGCAAGGCAGACAAGTGATGGCGCCGGGAGATAGAGAATGGGAGCAACGAAAGCGGCGCAGTCAGCAGGGTATCCCGTTGGACTGGGCCCAGCGCGACGCCTACCGCGATATCGCCTTGCAGTTGGGACTGGAAAGGCTGAACGAACATCCTTGAGTGCTTGGACCGTTGGTGTCTGAGCAAGCACAACATGTCCGGGTTGCAGTAACATAGCGCCAATAGCCCGGCAAATGATTGGTTCCGGGGCCGAATTTCCTAGGAGTCCTGTATCGATGAGCAAATATCGGGTGGAGCGCAAGACGCTTTCAGAACAGGTGGCGGAACAGCTTGAGGCTGAAATTATAGAAGGGCGCTTGAGCGAGAATGATCAGCTGCCGTCCGAGCGCGAGCTCATGGAACAGTTCGGTGTTGGCCGCCCGGCGGTGCGTGAAGCACTATTCTATCTCCAGCAGTTGGGTCTGGTTGCGATCAACAGCGGTACACGGGCGCGGGTCATCCGGCCAACTGCCGAAGCGGTGATGGCACGCTTGTCTGGTGTGACACGCAAGCTGCTCAGCCAGCCCGAAGGTCAGCAGCATTTCCAGGAAGCCAGAGCCATGTTTGAAATAGCACTGGCGCGGCATGCTGCTATCCATGCCAGTGACGACGAAATCGAAGTATTGCGCCAGGCTCTGCAGCACCAGCGCGAGATTCTGGATAGAGGAGACGAGGCAGCGTTCAAGCGCGCGGATGTCGATTTTCATGCTGCTCTGGCCGCTATTGGCCACAACCCCATCTATGACGCCATTCATCAAGCGCTGGCGGAATGGCTCGATGACCGCAGGGCTCAGGTTGCCCAGCAACCTGGACAGAATGATGCAGCCTACCGAGCGCACGTCGAGATCGTGGAGGCCATTGCATCGCGCGACGCTGCGGCGGCAGAAGATGCCATGCGTCGCCACCTTGATCATCACTATGCCACTTATCGTCAGCTCAAGGATCGGCTGAAGTCCGAGTCATCCTGACAGGCTTTCATGCTGGCAGCCCTTCATGACGGCCCTTCATGACAGTGTAGCCCGACCATGAAGGGCTGCTTTCAGGTGGCTACGTCATCATGGCCTGTTCCAGCAGGGGTAGCGTGCGTCCTTGGGATCGGGCCATGTCGATCACTGGGGCGATGCGGCGCTGGCACTTTTCTGCGTGATTCTGGGCAATGTCGCTCAGGTGATGATCCAGCCAGGGGTTGCGGAATCGCTCCAGTATGCTGGTCACATAAGCGTGCAGTTGCATGCCAGGCATTTCCCGGTCGAGCACTGGCACGACTTCCTCACGTAGCATCGTTTCCACAACGCCGCCAAGGTGAGGTTCGTCCATGGCATGTCGGACCAGCGACACATCATGTTCCAGGCCGAGTTGCTGCCAGCGGGCCACCAGCCAAGTGTGGGCCAGGTTGAGCAGATGCAGCTTGCGTCGTTCATATGGCCGTATATCCGCGACCAGCTGCACATCTGGATGGGTGAATGGCAGCTGAAGCCCCGGCGTTTCCTGGATGGCCCAGAGCCCATAGGGTTCTGCCACCGCACCGATGGGCTCGAGAGCCGTTGACACGATACGATCGACCAGCGTGACCGCCCATACACATTGTTCCTGCAGCCATGTTGCGAACGTGGCATCGGCGAAATATCGCTGCGCCAGACTCAGCACGATGCGTTTCAATTGCAGGCCATTGTCACTGAGCAGTTCACAAGGCAATAAGGTGACACCAGAGCGTCCTGCATCGAAACGCAGTTTCAGCAGGCGGGTCAGCTTGGCGGGAAAAGACACCGGGCAGTCCAGCAAGGGGCTGTCGTCTTTAGGTACCTCATAACCACGCTCACTGGTGTTGGAGACTACGTGGGTAATGTCATCACGAAAGCGTCGCTCGATTTCTGCCCAGGCCTGATGGGCCACCAGGACACTGCGGAGGCTTTTGACTTCATGCCGCTCATCAATGCGCTGACCGTCGCGTAGTCCTCGGAGCTGCACTGGGTAACTCTGCTCGTGGATCAGGCAATAGGCTTTCTTGCCTCCATCGGGACGCTGGGAACTCTGTATCGCGACGATGCCGACCGGCGTATCACTCAGGCGATTGGCTTGCTCGATGAACAGGTCCACGTGTGCCAGAAGGAAGCGGCCAATACCGAACTGCATCAGGCTTGGTGGCGTCAGGCACGGGCCGCCACTCATAGCGAAACCCCGCGTTTCCAAGGGATGAAGTCGTACTGGGCCAGACTCACTGCCCGGGTGGCGTAACGACCGGAAGCGCTTTCAATACAGAGCCTCAGCAGTTCATCGGCGAGCTCGTCGATCGTAGCCTCACCACGGATGATGGCACCAGTATCGAAGTCAATGATGTCCGCCATGCGCTGAGCCAGTTCAGAATTGCTGGCCACCTTGACCACTGGTGCGATGGGATTGCCTGTCGGGGTGCCAAGGCCCGTGGTGAAGATCACCAGGTTGGCGCCAGAGCCGACCAGAGCCGTAGTGGACTCGACATCGTTGCCCGGTGTACACAGCAGGCTCAGGCCGGAACGTGTCGCGGGTTCGGTGTAGTCGAGAACATCGACGACCGGGCTGTCGCCACCTTTCTTCGCGGCACCGGCGGATTTCATCGCATCAGTAATCAGGCCATCGCGAATATTGCCCGGTGAAGGATTCATGGAGAAAGCAGCACCGACGGATGCGGCATGTCGCTGATAGGCTTCCATCAACTCCGTAAAGCGTTTGGCAATGCTGTCGTCGGTACAGCGGGCCAGCAGTTCGTGCTCTACGCCGCATAGCTCAGGAAATTCACTGAGAATACCGCTGCCGCCCATAGCCACCAGCCGATCAATGGTCGCGCCGACTACCGGGTTGGCGGAGAGACCAGAGAAGCCATCCGACCCGCCGCACTCCACACCGATGCGCAGCTTGGAAAGTGGGGCGGGGGTACGTGTCAGGCGATTGGCTTCCTTGAGTCCATCGAAGATGGTATTCAATGCTTCGCGGATCAGAGCATCCTCACTGGCCGTTGCCTGCTGCTCCAGATAATGGACCGGGCGCAGGCCCTGAGGGTCGCGCTTGGCCACGGCCTGCTTGAGCATGGCAATCTGAGCTTTCTGACAACCGAGGCTGAGTACCGTGGCTCCTGCCACGTTAGGGTGGGTGATGTAGCCTGCCAGCAGTTGGCACAAGGCCTGGGCATCATCATCGGTGCCGCCGCAACCCAGGGTATGAGTGAGAAAGCGAACGCCATCCACATTAGGGAAAGGTGGGGCCTGATCGGAGCTGTCTGCGCTGCCCTCATCATGCGGTGAGTTGCCATTGAGCATGGCCCGAGCCATACGCTTATAGTCCCGATAGGGGTCATCGCCCAAGGCGTCGGCAACGCATTGACGCAGCACTTCGATATTGCGGTTTTCACAGAACACCAGCGGCACGACCAGCCAGATATTGGCAGTTCCGACCTGTCCATCGGGGCGGTGGTAGCCATCAAAGGTGAGTCCCTGGAAGGCACTGACATCAGGTGCTTGCCAGTCTTGCTGGCGCTGTACCGTGGCACTGCTGTCGGTGGAATGTTCCAGATTGTCCGTGCGAATCATTTCTCCAGCCCGAATCGGGCGTGAAGCGCGACCGACGGTCACGCCATACATGATCACCGTGTCGCCTTCTTCCAGATCGACCAGAGCAAATTTGTGCTTGTGGCGCACCGCCTCGACAAGTTGCAGGACATGATTGTTGTCCTCGATGGTGCTGCCCGCCGGCAGGTCCTTGAGTGCGACCCGGACATTATCCCTAGGGTGTACGCGCAGCGTAGCCTGTGGGATACCATCACTGGCGATCTTGTCGGTGGTCGTCGTTGCTGTTGATGAGGAATGAGAACGGGTGGCCATGAAGGGTGTCTCCAACAAAGGCTGGGTCGTAAAAAGCCAGGTTGTAAAAAGTTAGGTCGTAAAGAAATGCCATGCCGCGGACAGTCCGCAGGGATTGCTTGATCATCAATCGTCGAGATGAACCATGGCCTTGATCACTCCACTTCCTGGCTGGCACCACTTGGGCATCAGTTCCGGCAACTCGCCGAAGTGGCCCTGGTGGGTGATCATCGAAGAAACCTGAATGTTGCCTTGTTCGAGCAACTCGGTGACGTGCTCGAAGTCCTGGCGAGTGGCATTGCGGCTAGCCAGCAGGGTCAATTCGCGGCCATGGAAGTCCGGGTCATGAAAGCGAATATCCGCTTTCACGATACTGACCAGCACATAGCGTCCAGCGTGCCCGGCCAAGGCAAAACCCGCCTCCATGGCCTGAGGGTTGCCCGTGGCATCGAACACCACATCGGCCAAAGCGCCGTCGTTGAGTTCGCTGATCCGCGTTTCCAGGTCGTCCTTGCCAACTTGAAGGCAATGCGTAAAACCCAGGGTGTCGCGGCAGAAGTCGAGACGCTCGCTATTGGTATCGACCACCACTACCCGAGCACCACTGGCGCGAGCAATCTGTGCCACGCCGATACCGATAGGGCCAGTACCCACGACAACGGCAAGATCCTCCTCAAGCAGGCCGCTGCGACGCACGGCATGGGCGCCAATGGCCTGGCACTCGATCAGCGCCAGTTCGTCAGCGGTAAGGTGCTGCGAGGTGATCAGATGGGCAACGGGGATACTCAGCCATTCCGCCATGCCGCCATCACGATGCACACCAATGACCTGCATATGCTGGCAACAGTTGGTGTGGCCGCGTTGGCAGGCTCGGCATTCACCGCAGTGCAGGTAGGGGATCACGTAGGCATTTTTCCCCACCAGCGACGCGTCTACATCATCAGCGACGGCCGCGATCTCTCCTGCCAGTTCGTGGCCAAGGACACGAGGGTAGGAGAAGTAAGGCTGGTTGCCACCAAAGGCATGGATATCCGTGCCGCAGACACCAATGCGGCGAATGCGCAACAGGGCTTCGCCGCTAGCGGGGGTTGGGCGAGGGCGCTGCTCCATGGCCAAGGTTCCAGGCTCAAGACAGCATGCGACCTGCATGGAACGAGCAGTGCTCATGCATCATTCCCCACAGCATCGCCCGCAACGACCTTCTGGGTCTGTTCCCCGAGTCCATCGATGCCCAGGTGCATGGTCTGGCCGGGGCGCAGATACACGGGCGGATTCTGCCCCATGCCGACACCAGGTGGAGTACCGGTGGAAATCACATCACCGGGCTGCAGGCTCATGAAACGGCTCAGATAGCTGATCAGAAAAGGCACCTGGTAGACCATGGTACGCGTGGAGCCATCCTGATAGCGTTTGCCGTCCACTTCCAGCCACATGGACAAGTCATGTGGATCGCGGATTTCGTCCGCTGTGACCAGCCAGGGGCCGAGAGGGCCAAAGGTGTCGCAGCCCTTGCCCTTGTCCCATGTACCACTGCGCTCCAGCTGGTATTCCCGTTCGGAGACATCATTGACCACGCAGTAGCCGGCAACATGCTCCAGCGCGTCGCTTTCATCGATGTAGCGTCCGGCCTTGCCGATGACGATGCCAAGCTCCACCTCCCAGTCGGTCTTGGTGGACCCGCGAGGAATGATGACATTGTCATTGGGGCCGCAGATGGCGCTGGTCCACTTGTTGAATATCACCGGTTCCGGAGGAACCTCCACACCGCTTTCAGCCGCATGATCGGCATAGTTGAGACCGATGCAGATGAACTTCCCAACCCGGCCGACGCAAGGGCCCAATCGGGTATCAGGATCCACTGATGGCAACCGGGAATGATCCAGCTCAGCCAGGCGCGCCAGAGCATCTTGTGATAGCTGGGGGCCGGCAATGTCATCAATGACGCCGGACAGGTCACGGATTGTGCCGGAGCTGTCCAGAATGGCGGGGGATTCCTGGCCTGGAGTGCCGAAACGAAGCAGTTTCATGAGCGGTCCTCTAATTCGAAAGCTTTTATGTTGAAAGCTTTTATGTCGTAAGTGCTTATGTCGTAAGTTCTTGTGCCGAAAATTGTTGTATCAAAAATTGTTGTGTCAAAAGCGCTTGTACGAAAACTCTGTGCAGGTCCGACAGACATGCGCTCTGCACAACAGCATCGATGATTCAGGCCAACCAGCCGCCATCGATCACCTGGGTGGTACCTGTGGTGTAGGCAGACTCATCTGAAGCGAGATAGGTCGCCAAGGCGGCAATTTCTTCGGGGGTACCCAGTCGTTCCATGGGCTGACGGGCAAGGAAGGCGGCGCGTACGGCCTCCGCGCTGCTGCCACTTTCCCTGGCCTGGGCCTGGATACGTTCAGCCAGGGAAGGGGATTCCACGGTGCCCGGGCAGATGGCGTTGCAGCGAATGCCTCGGGTCACGTAGTCGGCAGCCACGGAGCGAGTTAGACCAATGACGGCGGCCTTGCTGGTGCCATATGCAAAGCGATTGGGGACTCCTTTCAGACTAGAAGCCACCGATGCCATGTTGATGATGCTGCCACGTCCGGCTTCGAGCATACCTGGCAGGAAAGTGGATATGGTATGGAACATGGCCGTGACATTGATGGCCATGGAGCGTTCGAAGGCTTCCTGGTCGCATTCCAGCAGGGTGCCGCTATGGACGTAGCCTGCGCAGTTGAACAGTACATCAATGGCTGGCAGGCGTTGCTCCAGAGCCATGATCGCCTGTCGGTCGGTCACATCCAGGGCATGGCACTCGATATTGGTGATGCCGTCGAGCGATGCGAGCTTGTCCTCGGCTACATCCGTGGCGATGACCTTGGCACCTTCGGCAGCAAAGCGCAGTGCAGTGGCTCGGCCAATGCCTTGTCCGGCAGCAGTGATCAAGGCCCTCTTGTAGGGGAGACGCATGGCAACCTCGCTATGATTGTCTGGTTATGTGTGCGCTGTTTGCATTCTCTCTACTGATGTTTTCTTTACTGATGATGTCTTCACTTATGCCTGTCTTTTCTACTTATGATTTTCTTGTCGGCTATCTGATGCCTGATGCTGATGTATGCATCAGCTAATGCTTGTGTACTGATGGCGCTGTACTGCCAGAGCCTGTGTCTGGTTGTATGACAGCATGACTTGTATATCGAGTATGGCCCAGACCCGGTGGCTTGCCAATCACACTTCTGGCTCGACTTTGGTGGTATATGAGTCATCGCCTGTGCAGAGGCATATCACGTCTTGTCGTGTCTCAAAAAAAGCTCTGACAGCAGGCCCTGGGCCTGCTGTCAGAGGAAAGTACATGGCCTCGTTCAACGAGGTGATGGCGGAAAGAGGAGGTAGGGGAAGCCCTAGCGGCGCTGATGAGCGAGGAAGGCACGAATGCCATAGGTCCAGGGAGGGAGCTGATCGCTGCGTCCTACGTGGTTGATCAGGGCACCGAGCTTGGGCGTGGCAATGGTGACACGGTCGCCCAAGTGGTGGGTGAAACCTTCCCCGGTGCCGTCACGGTCCTTGATTGGAGAGAACATGGTGCCAAGAAACAGCATGAAGCCATCGGGGTACTGATGATGGGTGCCAGTGGTCTGCTGGACCAGGTCCAGTGGGTCGCGACTGATTTCACGCATGTCACTTGAGTCTTCCAGCACGAAGCCATCGTCCTGGCCTTCAATGCGCAGGCTGACCTGGGCATTGCGCACATCATCGAGCGTGAAGTGGTCATCGAACAGACGAATGAAAGGACCGATGGCACAGGACGCGTTGTTGTCCTTGGCCTTGCCCAGTAACAAGGCACTGCGGCCTTCGATATCGCGCAGGTTGACATCATTGCCCAGCGTGGCGCCCCTGGCTTGACCCTGGGCATCAACGGCGAGAACGATTTCCGGCTCCGGGTTGTTCCAGCGGGAGGCAGGATGCAGGCCGACGCTGGCGCCAAAGCCTACGGATGAGAAAGGCTGTGCCTTGGTGAAGACTTCTGCATCGGCGCCGATACCCACTTCCATGTATTGCGACCAGGCACCGCGAGCCTGGAGCTCCGTCTTGAGTGTGATGGCGGCGTCGCTGCCAGGTGTGATGCGCGACAGGTCAGTGCCTATCACATGCTTGAGTTCTTCGCGTAGCTCGCTTGCTCGGCTGGCGTCTCCGCCCGCTTGTTCCTCGATCACCCTTTCCAGCAGGCTGACCGCAAAGGTCACGCCGCAGGCCTTGATGGCTTGCACATCGCACGGGGCAAGCAGATAGGGGGCTCGGGGCGGGACCTGTTGCGAGTTGGTCAAGAGTGTATCGATATCACACAGCACTTCACCGTCAGCATTGGCGATCAGGTCCAGGGCATCGTCTCGTTCGAGCAGGTCGGCCATGACATTGCAGTGAGTGGAAATGTCGATGACCTGGCCATCACGCACGCAGACCAAGACCGGGCCTCGTGCATCATCACGCCATATACGTCCTGCCAGCCGTGCATGCAAGTGGTCGGTGGGAAGAATGCCTGTTGTCATTGTCGATGCTCCTGTCGAAATAAGTATTTGAAATAAGAGGCTAAAGGGGCGTACGGGGCAGGATGCGCCCTGCACCAAGTTGACCGCGAGGATCGAGCAAGCGCTTGATACCTCGCATGATGTCCAGCTCCGGTGCCGACAGGCTTTCGAGAAAGCGTGCCTGTTTCAGCCGACCGATGCCATGTTCCGCGCTGATGCTGCCGTCGAAGGTATCGACAATGTCGAACAGTTGTTCCTCCAGGGTATGCAGCAGCATGGCAACTTCATCGCCAGGCAGGTCGGGAGGCGGCAGTACATTGAAGTGAAGGTTGCCATCGCCAACGTGACCATAGGCGATGACACTGGCTTCTGGCGCGAACTTGCGAACCATGGCCTCGGCCTGGTCGTGGAACTCACTGAGCTGTGAAATGGGCACGGAAATATCGCTGCGCAGGTGATCGCCACGACGTTGTTGACCTTCCAGCATCGCTTCGCGAATGCGCCATAGCTGGGAAGCTTGGGTATCACTGGACGCGAGCACGCCGTCGAGCAGCAGGCCTTGTTCGAGCCCGCGTTCAAACAGCGCTTCGAGCATGTCGTCCAGATTGGCCGGCCCGCTTGCCGATACTTCCAGCAGTACATAGACAGGGTGTCGGGTGTCCATCGGGTCCGGCAGGTTCGCGTCCGCTTCCAATGCCAGGTCGATGCAGGCACGCGGGATCAGCTCGAAAGCCGACAGCAGGTCGCAGCAGCAGCGTCGGGCCAGGGTATACAGGCGCATCACTGCGCTGACACCAGGACATGCGAGCATGGCGCTGCGTGTCACCTCGGGAGCGGGCGACAGCTTGAGTACCGCGCCTGTCACAATGCCAAGGGTGCCTTCTGCACCAATGAACAGTTGCTTGAGGTCATAGCCGGTATTGTTCTTGTGCAGCGCCTTCATGCCATGCCAGATGCGCCCATCGGCCAGGACCACTTCCAGGCCAAGCACCTGCTGGCGCATCATGCCGTAGCGCAGCACATTGAGTCCGCCCGCATTGGTCGAGACATTACCGCCAATCTGACAACTGCCCTGGGCGCCAAGGGAGAGCGGAAAGAAGCATCCTTCGGCGGCGGCGGCATCCTTGACATTCTGCAGGATGCAGCCCGCATCAACACTGATGGTGTAGCCGATGGGATCGATCTCCCGGATACGATTGAGTCGCTCCAGGCTGATGACCAGCTCTGGCTGAACGCTATCCGGCAGGGCGCCTTCCACCAGACCACTGCCACCGCCCTGAGGAACAGCCGGAATATCATGGCGATGACAGTAGCCGACCACTTCGGCGACCTCTTCGACACTGGCGGGGCGAGCGACGGCCAACGGCAGCGCTCCTTGGCTTCCTGCCCAATCGACGCGATAGCGTTCCATGTCGCCAGGCTGCCAGAGCACCCCCGAGGTCCCTAGCATCCTCTGCAGATCAGCGACGAGTTCATCGTGACCGGACATGTGTGAGCCTCCTTTCACTATATGAGTCATGCAGTTCTTGAGTCATGAAACATCCCTGGCTACTTGAACCACAGCACCAGTCCGGGGAACGCGATAAACAGGGCCAGCAGAACCAGCAAGGTGCAGTAGAAGGGCAGCAGGCTCTTGACCAGCTGTTCCATGCCGACCTTGCCCACGCCGCAGCCGACGTACAGCACGGTACCGACAGGTGGCGTGATCAGCCCGATGCCGAGAATGAAGGACATCAGAACGCCGAAGTAGACAGGGTCGATGCCCAGCTTGACCACGACCGGAGTCATCAATGGGGCCAGAATGACCATGGCTGGCGTCAGGTCCATGAAGAAGCCCACTACCAGCAGGAAGGCTGACAGTAACAGCAGGAGCAACAGCCTGTTATCGGTGATCGCTGACAGACTGACCACCAGTTGCTGGGGAATCATGTTGGCCGTCAGCAGCCAGGCCAGAACGCTGGCGAACGCAAGCAACAGCATGACCACGCCGGTCAGGCGCCCAGTGGTAATGCACAGCTCGAAGAAGCGTTTCAGTGTCAGGCTGCGATAGACGAAGGTGGACACGCAAAAAGCATAGATCAAGGCAATCGCGGCACTTTCCGTCGGAGTGAAGACACCGCTGAGAATACCGCCAACGATGATCACCGGGAGCAGTAGGGCCAGGAAGGCATCCTTCAAGGCGGTGATGAGTTCTGGTAGAGCAAAGGGTTGTCCGGGGCCATTCTTGCGCGATTGCACATAGGTGGTAGCCGCCAGGGCAACGGTTATCAGGATGCCCGGCAGAATACCAGCGAGAAAGAGCTGTGAAATCGAGGTGTTGGTGACCACACCAAACAGGATCATGGGAATCGATGGAGGAATGATGATGCCTACCACCGACGCGGCGACCACGATGGCTGTCGCCAGGGGGCCAGAGTAGCGGTGCCGTTTCATGGGTTCGATCATCATGCTGCCGACAGCGGAAGCATCCGCTACGGCTGAGCCACTGATGCCACCGAAGAACATCGACGTCATGACGGCCACTTGACCGAGTCCTCCGGCGACAAACCCCACCATTGCGCTGGCCAGGCGGACCAGGCGAGCCGCGATGCCTCCCGCGCTCATCACCTCGCCAACCAGAATGAACAGCGGAATGGCCAATAGAGGGAAAGAGTCCAGTCCATTGACGGCCTGGGAAACGATGGTCGACAGTGAGTAGTCCGAATAGAAGAAGATGAACAGGCTGATGGCACCGAGGCCGAAGGAGATCGGCATGCCGATGACAATACAGATGGCCAGGCCGATCAATATGCTCCACAGGATCATGGGGTGCTCCTCCTGCGTGAGGGATTTCTGCGGAAGAGCGCGACGAGGGCCAGGGTATTGGCAAGCAGCGTCAGCACAGCCATCACTGGCATGGCGCTATAGAGCCAGGTCTTGGAAATGCCCAACATGGGAGTTGCGCTGGTGAATCCCGCTGTAAGTTCCTTGAAGCCAGCAAGGATGCACAGGCAAACGAGATAGATAAGGGCAATGACCAGCAGGGCCAGGGCCTTGCGCAGCCTGGGCGTTGCGAGGTTCCTGAAGTAGGTGACGGCCACGTGTTCCTTTTCCAGGCTGCCCAGTCCTGCTCCCAGCAGAACCAGCCAGATGAACAGCACGCGAGACATTTCCTCGGCCCAGGCATAGGAAGTATTGAGAACGAAACGGCCAAAGACATTGGCTGAGACGCAGAACACGACGCCAAGTACCAGCAGGCCGGTAACGATGCGCAGAGATACAATGAGCCATCTCACCCAGCCCTGAACTTGAAGGGTGTCATGAGAAGGAGGCTGTGACGTCGCTGGCGTCGAGAGTTGAGAGTCGTCGGTGGACATGCTCTCCTCCAAAAGTGGACAGTGAAACACGCACCGCCAGTTGGCGGTGCGTCCCGGCTTCATGGCTGGCTGATGGCTTGGATATCGTCGATCAGTTCACCGCCGATCTTGTCGCGCCAGTCATCGTAGACCGGTGCCAACGTGTCCTGGAAAGTGGCGACCTGCTCAGCGGAGAGCTCGGTGATCTGCATGCCCTCATCTTTCAATTGCTGCTTGATGGCGTCATTGAGCGTGCGACTGACTTCGCGCTCATAACGCCCCATCTCTCCGGCGGCTTCCACCAGCAGACCTTGGTAGCTTTCCGGTAGCTTGTTCCAGAAGCGTTCGGACACCAGAGTGACGAAGGGGGTGTAGACATGATTGGTTTCTGTGGCGTAAGGCTGTACTTCATTGAATCTGGATGACTGAATGGTGATCCAGGGGTTTTCCTGGCCATCGACAACGCCTTGTTCCAGTGCGGTAAATAGCTCAGCAAATGACATGGGAGTGGGATTGGCGCCCAAGGTGCGCCAGATATCCAGATGGATGGGGTTCTGCATAGTACGGATCTTGAGCCCCTTGAGGTCCTCTGGGGTAGACACGGCCGCCTTGCTGTCGGTCAGCTGGCGATAGCCATTTTCCGCCCAGCCGATGGCAACCAGCCCGTTGGTGCTGGCCTCTTCTAGCATGCGCTTGCCAATTTCACCGTCCAGGACCTTGTCGGCGACTTCCGGTGACGGAAACAGGAAGGGCAGGTCGAAGACCGCGAATTGAGGGAACATGTTGACCAGCGGAGAAGTGGACGGTGCGGTCATCTCCAGAGTGCCTGCCTGGAGTGCACTTACGGCCTGCAGGTCGTCACCCAGTTGCGCGCTATGGAAAAGTTGCACCTTGATGTGACCGTCGCTGCGCTTCTCGACGATATCCTTGAAGTACTCCAGTCCACGGTACTGGGCACCGGACTGCGTGGTGCCGATGCTGAATTTCAGGGTGTAGTCATTGCCGTCGCCTTCCACCACTGTTCCGTCCACTTCGGGGAGTGGTGGCATGTCTGTGGCGGCCAGTGACAGGCTGGCGCTGGAGATGGCAAGGGTGGCTAGAATACCGGTGAGAGTGCGTTTGGCGAGGTAGTGAGCATGCATCAGGGTATTTGTGATTGTGTTCATGAGTACTCCCCTCTGGAGATGGCGTGTTGGCTGCGGAGAACCGCAGCCTTGGTGCCGGTGAGAACTGACTGTCGAGATGCACCGTTACCGGCAGAACGGAAACGCTTTCAGAAGCGGCTGCTTTCAGAAACCCCTGCTTTCAGAAACCATTAGCCTTCTTTCCAGGCGGCACCAGCTGGATAGGCAAATGTTTCCAGCGTCTCTGGCTTCATGGTGATGCTGTAGCCTGGTGCTTCCGGGATCAGGTAATGGCCCCTGCGGGTACGCACCGGGTCAATGAAGTGTTCATGCAGGTGGTCGACGTACTCCAGCAGACGACCCTCAAGAGAGCCGGAGACAGCGATGTAGTCGAACATCGAAATGTGCTGGGTGTATTCGCAGAGCCCCACGCCACCGCCGTGAGGACAGATCGGAACGTCGAACTTGGCGGAAAGCAGGACCACCATGATGACCTCATTGAGGCCGCCCAGGCGGCAGGAGTCGAGCTGGCAGAAGTCGATGGCGCCGGCCTGAAGGAGTTGCTTGAACATCACGCGGTTATGGCAGTGTTCGCCGGTCGCGACGCCGATGCCCGAATCAGCCAGCCGATGGCGGATTTCCGCGTGACCAAGGATGTCATCGGGGCTGGTCGGCTCTTCGATCCAATATGGGTTGAATTCCGCCAGGCTGCGCATGTTGGCAATGGTTTCATCCACATCCCAGACCTGGTTGGCATCCATCATCAAGGTGCGGTGTTCGCCGATTTCCTCACGGATGATGGCTGCGCGGCGACGGTCTTCGTCGAGATTGCCACCGACCTTCTGCTTGAAATGTTCCCAGCCTTCCGCCAGTGCTTCGCGGCACAGTCGGCGTACCTTGTCTTCCGGATAGCCGAGCCAGCCCGCCGAAGTCGTGTAGGCGGGATAGCCCTGGTCACGCATCTGCGCCTCACGTTCGGCCTTGCCGTCAGCCTTGCGCTTGAGCATGGCGATGGCTTCCTGAGGGGTCAGTACGTCGCTGACAAAGCGGAAGTCCAGGCAGTTGACCAACTGTTCTGGCGTCATGTCGACAAGCAGCTTCCAGACCGGCTTGCCTTCACGCTTGGCCCACAGATCCCACAGGGCATTGACCATGGCTGCCGAAGCCAGGTGCATCACGCCCTTTTCCGGGCCAAGCCAGCGTAATTGGCTGTCACCGCTGGTCAGGTCGCGCCAGAAAGCGCCCATGTTGGCGGTGATGTCTTCAAGGTTGCGGCCTTCCAGGCGTGACGCCATGGCATTGATGGCGGCAACGCAGATATCGTTGCCACGGCCGATGGTGAATGTCAGGCCATGTCCAGTGATTCCATCGTTCTGGTCGGTATGCAGAATGACATAGGCGGCGGAATAGTCGGGAGCCTCGTTCATGGCATCCGAGCCATCTAGTTCGCGGGATGTGGGAAAGCGGATGTCGCGTGCTTCGACTCTTGTGATGATGGTCATGTTGGTATGTTTTTCCTGGTGTTCAGCGAGTTTTTTGGCGATTTCATTGATGGTGATGGAGCGAGTTGAAAGTTTATTTCCTCGCTTGAAATGTCGGCCAATGGTATTTTTTGTCATGCTGATAACGCCAGGTTATCGCTAGGTATGACGTATTTCTGGAGGCGAGAATGGCAGGTGATATTGGACTGCATGTGAAGAGCTGGATGCGCCTGAAACATCTGGCTTTTTTGGTTGCCTTGGACGAAAGTCGAAATATGCATACTGCCTCCAGACAGTTGAATATCAGCCAGCCCGCAGGCAGCAAGATGCTCAAGGACATCGAGGCCTTTCTCGGCATGCTGCTGTTTACACGGGACCCGGGAGGCATGGAGCCTACGGAAGCCGGACTGTGTGTGTTGCGTTATGCGCGGCGCCTGCTCAATGACACCGACCGCCTGGTGGAAGAACTGGCTTCCATGCAGGAAGGTGGGCAAGGTGCCTTGGCTCTGGGCTCAGTGCCAGGGGCTGCGCCGGTCATATTGCCCAAGGCGATTACGGCATTGAAGGTGCATCGTCCACGCCTGGCTGTCAGTCTGTTCGAAAACTCCAGTGATCGTCTTCTGGTGGATCTGGAATACAAGCTTCTTGATGTAGTGATAGGGCGATTTACGGAATATGGGCAGCGCCACTTGTTTGACTTTCGCCCTCTTGGAGAAGAGCCTGTTGCTGTTGTCGTGCGCCAGAATCATCCGTTATGCCATGCCAATGTTTCCCTGCAGGAAGTGGTGAAATGGCCATGGGTCCTTCATCCTATGACTAGCCCGATGCGAGGACTTTTCGAGGAAGCATTGGCCGAGGCGCAGGTGCCATCTCCCAGAAATGTCATCGAGACAACATCGACGCAATCTTCTCTGCAGCTGGTCGCTTCATCTGATGCACTGTCCGTACAGCCTTGTTCCGTCATGGAAACCTCCTTCTCCCAGGGAACATTTGTCTCTCTACCATTAAAGATCGGTAAACCTCTTGGTTACTATGGTGTGATGACGCGAAAGGGGGAGCCCCTGTCAGACATCGTTGAAGAGTTCATCGATATTCTGATGTCTCAGAGCTTCTAAAGAAGACATACCTGCGATATTCGCTGGTATGTCCATCATCACATGCTCAGTTTTCAAGGTCCGGTTTCCAAGGTCCGGTTTCCAAGGTCCGGCGTCCTGGGCCCGGTTTTCCAGGCCCAGTTTTCCAGATCTAGTTTCGCCAACTATGATCAGCCTTCGCGCTTGCCATCGACCAGACGGCTGACACCTTGCGGGTTGCCATCACGCAAAGCCTCGGGCAACAACGCCTGGGGCAGGTTCTGGTAGCACACCGGGCGCAGGAAGCGATAGATGGCCGCGCTGCCCACAGAGGTGGTGCGGGCATCGGAAGTCGCCGGATACGGACCGCCATGCACCATGGCATGACACACTTCCACGCCAGTGGGCCAGCCATTGACCATCACTCGCCCGGCACGCCGTTCCAGGGTCGGCAGCAGGCGGCGCGCGGCATCGATGTCGCCATCGTCCATCTGCAGGGTAGCGGTGAGCTGACCTTCCAGGTGCTCGGCGACCTGCTGCATGTCATCGAGGTTGGCGCATGCCACAACCAGCGAGGTCGAACCAAACACCTCGGCTTGCAGCGCCTCGTCGGCCAGGAAGTCCTGAGCCTCGGCGACGAACAGGCCAGCCTGGCACTGATTAGGACCCGAGCCTTGCTGGCCGCGTGCCACCTCATTGGCCTTGTCGCTGGCTGCCAGTCCTGCCACACCGCTCTGGTAGGCATCGTGAATGCCCGGTGTCAGCATGGTCTGGGCGGCAGCGCCACGCACGGCTTCGGCGGCGGCATCGAGGAAGGCATCCAGGTCCGGCCCCTTGATGGCGATGACCAGGCCGGGGTTGGTGCAGAACTGCCCCGCCCCCATGGTCAGGGAGGCAACGAAGCCTTGGCCCAGTTCTGCGCCACGCGCCTTGAGCGCTTCCGGCATCAGCAGCACCGGGTTGATGGAACTCATCTCGGCGTAGACCGGAATCGGCTCCGGGCGAGACTGGGCGGTCTTCATCAGCGCGGTGCCGCCGGCGCGGGAGCCGGTGAAGCCCACCGCCTTGATGCGCGGATCGGCGACCAGGGCCTGGCCCACTTCACGACCAGATCCATACAGCAGCGAGAACACGCCTTCGGGCAGGTCGCGCTTGGCCACCGCGGCTTGAATGGCCCGACCGACCAATTCGGAGGTGCCGGGGTGCGCGGAGTGGGCCTTGACCACCACCGGGCAGCCGGCCGCCAGTGCCGAGGCGGTATCGCCACCGGCCACCGAGAAGGCCAGCGGAAAGTTGCTGGCCCCGAACACGACCACCGGCCCCAGAGCGATATGACGCTGGCGCAGGTCGACACGCGGCAGTGGCTGACGCTCAGGCAGTGCCGGGTCGATACGCACATCCAGCCATTCGCCAGCACGCACCACCTGGGCAAACAGGCGCAACTGGCCACAGGTCCGGCCACGTTCGCCTTCCAGGCGCGCGCGCGGCAGGCCGGACTCGGCCATGGCACGCACGATCAGGTCATCGCCAATGGCCTCGATTTCATCGGCAATGGTTTCCAGAAAAGAGGCGCGCTGCTCGGGTCCGGTTTCGCGATAGGCATCGAAGGCCTGCCAGGCCAGTTCGCAGGCACGCTCGACCTCGGCCTGGCCGCCACCGGGGTAGCCCGGCTCCAACGTCTCACCAGTGGCCGGGTTGATGCCGTGGATGGGCTGGCCCTGTGCCAAGACGGCCTGGGCACCGATCAACTGCTTGCCTTCAAGGTTCATGCTGTCTCCTGTCGAAATGAAAGTGGCCAAGCAAAAGTGGCCAAGGAATAGGTAACGAAAAACTATAGTGCGCTAATGCTGAGCAAGCCCTCGTCTTGATCAGAAGCTGCAAGCGGGTTGCGCAGTGGCCGACCGAACGCTGCAAGCTCAATCTCGAAACGATCGCCAGGCTGGACCTTGATGTCATCGGCAAAACTCAACGTGGCTGTGCCGAAAAAGTGCACGTGAACATCTCCTGGACGACGAAAACCGGGATACTTGAAATGGTGGTGCTCAAGGTTGGCCAGGCTATGGGCCATATTGTCTTCGCCAGTGAGAAAGGTCTTGTTCCAGAGCGTCTCGCCATGGCGAGTGATGCGACTGGTACCTTCCAGGTGAGCAGGTAGTTCACCAATCAGCAGTTCAGGACCAAAGCTGCAGGCGCGCAGTTTGGAGTGGGCGAGCCAGAGATAATTGAAGCGCTCCGTCACGTGGTCGGAAAACTCATTGCCGATGGCGAAACCGAGCCGCCGGGGTTGCCCTTGGTGGTCAATGATATAGAGCCCGGCCAGCTCGGGTTCTTCTCCGGCATCCTGGGCGAAAGAGGGTGAGGGCAGGGGCGCCTCGGGAGCAACCACACAGCTGCCATCGCCCTTGTAGAACCATTCCGGCTGGGCGCCGATGCGGCCTGCGGCGGGCTTGCCGCCTTCGACACCTAGCTTGAACATGCGCATGGAATCGGTCATCTGAGATTCGTCGGTCTGCGTCTTGGCATGCATGGCCGAGCGAGTATCCGCGCTGCCCAGGTGGGTCAGCCCTGTGCCGGTTACCAGACAGTGAGCCGGGTCCGGATGGGTCAGGGGTGGCAGCAGCAGACGTGATTCGATCAGTTCGTCATAGCTCAAGTATTGGTCACCCAGGCTGGCTGCTACTGTTTCAGCCAGTGAAAGACCGCGTTCCAGCGCTCTTTGCGCAAGACCATAGGTGTCGCTGTCGGTGAGCCGTACGTTGTCATCTTCGACCAGGGCCGCACGCGGCTTTTCCTGATACAGGCATTGGATCAATCGCATGGAAGGATTCCTTGATCATCGAGTTGATGTTGAACGACTCGGGAATATGTTCAACATATCTTTGGTATGATGCTCATACAAGTACGCTGTGGGAGAAAGATTTCTGTGGCAGTACCAAATCTCGGTTTCAAACCTCATTGGCACTTTCACTGTGGTGTCTGACGTGGCAACAGGGTGTCGCTTCCTGCATGGCCGAAATCAGGAAACCCTCTGTCATCCCAACGAATAGGCTTGACGTAGGTGTGTCGATTGGGATCCCACAATGGGTCTCCCAGGATTTGGGTATAAGTGCGAGCGTGGTAGACCAGCAGGTCCGTGGAGCCTGATTCATCCACGGTAAAGCTGTTGTGTCCTGGACCGAAAACATGATGGGGCATATCGCTTTGCAGGACAGGCGTCGCAGACTTTTGCCAGCTGCGAGGATCGAGAAGGTTGCTGCCGATATCCGCCCATAACAGTCCCATGCAGTAGTTTTCATCTGTGGCGCTGGCAGAGTAGGTAATGAAGATGCGCTGGCCGTGGGTGATGACGGCGGGTCCCTCGTTGACCAGGAAGCCTCGTTTTTCCCATTCGTATTCCGGCATGCTGAGACATACCGGTTCGCCACTCAGCCTGTCTGGTGATGCCATGGCAGAGAGGTACAGGTTGGAGTTGCCTGGAACCTTCGGGTCTTTCTGGGCCCAGAGGTAGTACAACTGGTCAGCATGGCGGAAGGTGGTCGCATCGAGACTGAAGCTGTCCAGTGGCGTTTCTATGCGACGGGGCTCACTCCAGGGACCCTTGCACGGATCATCTGCCTTGGTCGAGATGCAGTACATGCGGTGCTGAAAGAGTCCATTGACAATATCCCGCGATGGAGCGGCGGCAAAATAGATGAACCACTCTCCGTCATGGTGATGCAGCTCGGGAGCCCAGATCAGTTCACTGAGAGGCCCTTGAGCGGGCTTTGACCAGACAGTGATCGCCGGGGCGGATGCCAGCTCGGTAATGCTATCCGCGGTGCGGATTTCCAGCCGGTCGTACGTCGGGACTGAGGCGATGAAGTAGTATCGGCCCTGATGCTTGATGATCCAGGGATCGGCACGTTGTTCTATCAGAGGTTGAGGAGGGTGAGGCATGTTTCACTTCCTTGACAAGGCGATCGAGTTGTTCAGGTCGAAGTGTTGTGTGGAGAGGTTGGCTTGCCGAGACTGTCGTCTGTCCACTGGCTTTCATTCAACGCGGATTTCCCTGCGATCAGACTCTGGTAGTAATCGTCCGTGATGCGATAGGGGAACATCAGCAGTCCCATCAGGGTGTGAAAGACTCCAGGAAGAATGCACAGCATCAGGGCGATACCTGTAAGGGTGAAACTACTCTGGTCGATGTTGGGCTGATAATCGAAGAAGCCCAGCAGCATGCCCACCAGGAAGCCTGAGACCCCCATGCCGGCTTTCTGGAAGAAGGAAATTCCGCCAAAGGCCAGCCCAGAGACACGTTGTCCTGTCTTGGCTTCGCCATAGTCGACGGACTCGGCAATCGCCGACCAGAACACCGGTGCATGCAAGTCGACAACAAAAGAAATCAGAAAGTAGAAAATGAAAGCCAGGACAATGTCACCGGGGTTGACCAGCACGAACATCAAGGCACTGAGCACTCCTACTAGAACTTGGGTCCAACGGAACAGCTTGATCTTGCAATAGAATTTGGTGATCCAGGTGGATGCGACCATGGCCAGGATGGCGGCGATTACACCAGTGCTGAGAAAGGCGGAGAGCATGGAGGGGGAAGCCCCCAGATAATATTTTGCATAGTAGGCCGCGACACTGCTGCGCATGACATAGCCCATGGTGCCGGTAAAACAGACGCCACACAGCAGCAGCCATTGGTCATTCTTGCGCAGAATGGCCAATTGTTGCTTGAAGGGTTTCTTGTCGATTCGGTGGTGTACCCGTTCTCTGGTCGTGGCATAGCAGAACAGCAATAGCAGTGCTGCCAGCGCCCCCATCAGCCCCATGGCGACTTGATAACCGAGCCTCAGGTGGTCCGCGCCAAAGGAGGCGGCCAGTTCCGGGACAATGATGGTGACCAGAAAGGCGGCAATCTTGGCAAAGAACAGACGGTAGCCATTGGCTGAGAGTTTGTCCTTCGGGTTGTCGGTAAGCGCACCGATCAAGGAGATGTATGGAATGGTGACAGCAGTAAAGAGCAGCGTGACAAGTAGATAGGTCGCATAGGCCCAGACCAGCTTGGCATTGTAGTCCCAGTCAGGGGTAGTGAAGAGCAGCAGAACAGAAATGCCAAATGGCACGGCAAAAATCAGGAAATAGGGACGATAACGGCCTTTAGGAGTGTTGATGCGATCGGTGATCATGCCCATCAAAGGGTCTGTGACCGCATCTACCAGCCGGGCTACCAGGAACAGAATGCCCATGTGGCTTGGCTTGAGGCCAAAAATATCCGTATAGAAATAGGAGATGATCAGAAACATGGAGGATATGACGACATTGATCGCCATATCGCCACTGCCGAACCCTATCTTCTCCAGATATGTCATGCGTGGCGTTGCCATGGGAGCTCCTTGCTATGGGCAGAAACCGGCTTCTCCAATGTCGAAGCCGGCCGGTCCTCGTTGCGGATAGTCCTTTGCGGATGGTCCTTTGCGGATAACCCAGTAGATGTTCAATAAAACCGCATGGCGTTAAAGCTGCCCTCGCAAGCGCAGGAAGTCGGTGGCGGCAGTGTAGATTTTCTGGGTCATGTCATTGTCATCGGCCCATTCCTTCCATTCCTGCTCTGCCGCTTGGCGGAAGGCCAGGCGGTCTTCAGCGGAAAGGTCGATCGGGTGCACATCCGGATCCTCTTTCAGCTTGGCCAGGGCTTCCAGATCCTGAGCCTTGAGTCGGGCGATCAGGTCATAGGACATGGCATCGAAAGAGGTCTTCAGAAGATCCTGAAGGTCTTCGGGCAGCCCGTCCCATATCTCCTTGTTGAGCGAAATGGCGATCATCGGCATGGAGTGGAAGCCGGGATACAGCGGGTAGGGCGCGAAAGCATGCAGGCCCATGGCATCGTTGTTGGACAGTACCGTGGAATCCGCCGCATCGATCACGCCCTTCTCAAGCCCGGTATAGACCTCGGAGCCCGGAAGGTTGACGGGAGTCGCCCCGATACGTTCGAAGATGTTGTACACCATGCCCTGAGGCGCTCGTATCTTGAGGCCTTTGAAGTCTTCCAGGCTTTCGATGGCGACAGTGGAGGGAATGGATTCGAGCGGAAAGGTGGCGGCAGCGATCAGATGAGTGCCATAAGGCGCCACCAGCTCGTTATAGAGGTCTTCTCCACCCCCATCTTTCATGAATTCCAGGAAATCGTAGGGATTGTTCCAGGCACCTACCAGGTTGCCCAGCATGCCAAAGGCGGGATCCTGACCCGAGAAGTAGCTGGGGTCGGTCATGTGTCCCTGGAGAATGCCGGCACTGACGGCCTGCAGTGTTTCAGTAGGGCCTACTACGCTGTTGATCGGCAAGACCTCGATACTGATACGGCCTCCACTCATGGTTTCAATGCGCTGGGCCCATTCCTGCTTGATCTTGAAACTCGGTTCCCCGGCAGTTTCTGACGCCTGAAACTTCCAGTCGTATTCGGCAGCCTGAGCGTTCACGCTGGCGAATAAGGCGGAAGCGCAGAACATCAGGACAGGGCCTGGGTGTCGGATAAGGCGTGACATGGCGTGTCTCCCTTGCAGGCTTGGTTGTTGTTGTGGGGTTGTTTGAGAATGACGTGCCATGAAATGTTGCTCATGATGAGCGTATGTTCAACATATACTTTTGTATGTATGTACTTAAGTGGCTCAGCAACGTAACGTTTCCGGTAATCACATCTCAGGAGCGACTTTCATGAGCAAGCCTTCCTCGCCCAAGCGTCCACTTCGCAGCAGCCAGTGGTTCGGTAGTGCCGACAAGAATGGCTTCATGTACCGCAGTTGGATGAAGAATCAGGGCATACCTGATCATGAGTTCGACGGCCGGCCGATCATTGGTATCTGCAACACCTGGTCTGAGCTGACGCCCTGCAATGCCCACTTCCGCAAGCTGGCCGAGCATGTCAAGAAAGGCATCTTCGAGGCAGGAGGGTATCCGGTGGAATTCCCGGTGTTCTCCAATGGCGAGTCCAACTTGCGCCCTACGGCGATGTTCACGCGCAATCTGGCAAGCATGGACGTGGAAGAAGCGATACGTGGCAACCCGATTGATGGTGTCGTGCTGCTGACGGGGTGTGACAAGACGACGCCTGCGCTGCTGATGGGCGCGGCCAGCTGTGATATTCCCGCCATCGTGGTAACCGGCGGACCCATGCTCAACGGCAAGCACCAGGGGCGGGATATCGGCTCCGGCACCGTCGTGTGGCAACTGTCGGAAGAGGTCAAGGCGGGCAAGATATCCATGCATGACTTCATGGCGGCCGAAGCAGGCATGTCCCGCTCGGCTGGTACCTGCAACACCATGGGTACCGCGTCCACCATGGCGTGCATGGCCGAGTCTCTGGGGGTTTCGCTACCACATAATGCGGCGATTCCCGCGGTAGACTCGCGGCGTTATGTGCTGGCCCACCTGTCGGGCAACCGCATTGTCGATATGGTTCGCGAGGACCTGAGGTTGTCGAAGGTGCTGACCAAGGACGCTTTCGAGAACGCCATACGTACCAACGCAGCGATTGGTGGTTCCACCAATGCCGTGATCCACCTCAAGGCCATTGCAGGGCGAATGGGTGTAGAGCTTGAGCTGGATGACTGGACGCGTGTGGGGCGAGGTACGCCGACATTGGTTGACCTGCAGCCGTCCGGGCGCTTCCTCATGGAAGAGTTCTACTATGCCGGCGGCCTGCCTGCCGTGCTGCGACGTCTTGGCGAAGCCGATCTGCTGCCGCACAAGGAAGCGCTGACGGTGAATGGCCAATCGCTGTGGGACAACGTCAAGGATGCACCTCTCTATGATGAAGAGGTGGTTCGTCCGCTGGACAAGCCCTTGGTTGACGATGGTGGAATCTGTGTATTGCGCGGCAACCTGGCGCCCAAGGGCGCGGTACTCAAGCCATCGGCCGCAAGCCCGGAGTTGATGCAGCATCGTGGTCGGGCGGTGGTGTTCGAGAACTTTGATGACTACAAGGCGCGCATCAATGATCCTGACCTGGAAGTGGACGAGAGCAGCATCCTGGTCATGAAGCACTGTGGTCCACGTGGTTATCACGGCATGGCGGAAGTCGGCAATATGGGATTACCGGCGAAACTGCTGGCCAAGGGCGTGACGGACATGGTGCGAATCTCCGATGCACGCATGAGTGGTACGGCCTATGGCACGGTGGTATTGCATGTCGCCCCTGAAGCCGCTGCGGGAGGCCCATTGGCTGCGGTACGCAATGGCGACTGGATCGAGCTGGATGCCTATGCGGGGCGTTTGCACCTGGAGGTCAGCGAGGAAGCGTTGGCACAACGCTTGGCCGAGAGCGATGCCACTGCCATGTCGCGTCAGATTGCCGCCAGCGGAGGATACCGCCAGTTGTATATCGAGCATGTACTGCAAGCCGATGAAGGCTGCGATTTTGATTTTCTGGTGGGATGCCGTGGCGCTGAAGTGCCGCGCCATTCCCACTGAAACGTGACACAGGAGTCGATATCATGGCTAGCAGGCCACGCATGACGCCAGATAACCTGCGTTCACGCTGGTGGTTCGACAACCCCGACCACCCCGGAACCACCGCACTGTGCATCGAGCGCTACTTGAACCAGGGCATTACTCTGGAGGAACTGACTTCGGGGCGGCCTATCATCGGCATCGCTCAGTCCGGTTCAGACCTGACACCGTGCAATCGCCATCATCTGGAGCTGGCCAAGCGGGTGAAGGACGGGATTCGCGCTGCCGGTGGTGTGCCGTTCGAATTTCCGCTGCACCCGATTCACGAGAACGTGCGCCGGCCGACGGCTGCACTGGATCGCAATCTGGCGTATCTGGGCCTGGTGGAAGTGCTGCACGGTTATCCTCTGGATGGTGTCGTGCTGACCACTGGCTGCGACAAGACCACTCCGGCCTGCGTGATGGCGGCTGCCACGGTCAATATTCCGGCCATCGTGCTGTCAGGTGGCCCCATGCTCAATGGCTGGCGTGGCAATGAGCGAGTCGGGTCCGGGACTATCATCTGGGAGTTGCGCAAGCGCCTTGCGGCAGGGGATATCGATTATGGCGAGTTCCTGGCCAGGGCCACGCAGTCAGCGCCTTCGGTAGGGCATTGCAATACCATGGGCACGGCCTCGACCATGAATGCCATGGCGGAGATACTGGGCATGAGCCTGCCAGGCTCGGCGATGATTCCTGCGCCTTACAAGGAGCGGGCCATGCTGGCCTACGACACCGGGGAGCGCATTGTCGATATGGTCTGGGAGGACTTGCGGCCGCTGGACATTCTGACCCGGGAAGCCTTCGAGAATGCCATCGTGGTGTGTTCGGCATTGGGTGGCTCATCCAATGCGCCGGTCCATGTCAATGCCATTGCCCGGCATGCCGGTGTGTCGCTGGACAATGATGACTGGCAGCGCACCGGTCATGAGATCCCGCTGCTGGCCAATGTCATGCCGGCTGGCGCTTATCTTGGGGAAGAGTTCCATCGTGCCGGAGGCGTTCCTGCCGTGGCCTGCGAGTTGCTTGGCCAGGGACTTCTGCATGGCGGCGTGATCACTGCCAATGGCCGCAGTCTGGCGGAAAATGTTGCCGGCCGGGAAACCAGTGATGAAGAGGTCATCCGGCGCTTTGACAACCCGCTGGTGGCGCATGCGGGCTTCCTCAATCTCAAGGGTAATCTGTTTGATTCGGCGTTGATGAAGACCAGTGTGATATCGCCGGATTTCCGCCGCCGCTTTCTCGAAAACCCCGATGACCCGAATGCCTTTGAAGGGCCAGTGGTCGTTTTCGATGGCGCGGAAGATTACCACGCCCGTATCGAGGACCCTGAGCTGGGAGTTGATGCCAGCACTATTCTGATCATGCGTGGTGCCGGGCCGGTCGGGCATCCCGGCGGAGCTGAAGTGGTCAATATGCAGCCCCCGGCGGCGCTGATCGAACAAGGTATCGAATCCTTGCCGTGTCTGGGGGATGGGCGTCAGTCAGGCACTTCCGGTTCGCCGTCGATCTTGAATGCTTCCCCTGAAGCGGCCACGGGTGGCCCTTTGGCCCTGGTCGAGAGTGGAGACCGTCTGCGAGTGGATCTGGGCAAGGGAGAAGTACGGCTATTGGTTGATGATGAGGTACTGGCCTCACGCCGGGAGCAATTGGAGAGGCAGGGAGGATATGCCTATCCCCGACACCAGACGCCGTGGCAGGAGATTCAGCGCACGCTGATTGAGCCGCTGGATCGTGGCATGACACTGGCTGGTGCGGACCAATATCGCGATGTAGCCAGGGTGAGTCCTCCACGGGATAACCATTGATAGCGTGACACGATCTGATAAGGCAGTCATGCCGAGAGGGGCGCTGACAGGCATGGTTGCGGCCGTTAGACTGCCGGGCCATTGCGTCCTTAGTATTGCGACGCTATTCATATGGCATTCAAGGAGACCTTGCCATGACCAAATTTCGTCTGGGGCTGGTTGGCGCTGGCAAGATTGTGCGTGACCAGCACCTTGGTGCTATTGAAGCCATACCCGGCTTGGTGCTGGAAGCGGTGGCTGATCCCCATGCCAGCCTGGAAGGCGTTGCCAGTTATGTCAGCCTGGAAGCGATGCTCGATGCTCGGCCAGAGATCGATGCGGTGGCCATCTGCACACCAGCCAACTTGCGCCATGAGCTGGCGCGACTGGCGTTGAGCCGTGGCAAGGCCGTGTTACTGGAAAAGCCGCCAGGAGCGACCCTGGCCGAGACTGAAGATCTCAAGGCCTATGCCGAGGCACAAGGAGCGGTGCTGTTTGCTGCCTGGCATTCACGTTTTGCACCGGGAATTGCTTCTGCCCGCGAGTGGCTTGCGGATCGAACCGTACGTGCGGTCAGCATTCGTTGGCATGAGGATGTCAGGGTATGGCATCCCGGGCAGGCCTGGTTATGGCAGGCGGGCGGCATGGGCGTCTTCGATCCCGGTATCAATGCCTTGTCCATTTTGACCGAGATTCTGGGACAGCCTTTTTTCCTCAAGGCTGCTGAACTGGATGTTCCGGCCAACAGCCAGACGCCCATTGCCGCACGTCTCGATTTTCGTACCGCTGAAGGTACCGAGGTGAAAGCGGATTTCGACTTTCGCCATGAAGATCCACCACATTGGGAGATGCGCATCGAAACGACGTCGGGTGTACTGGAGCTGGAGCGCGGTGGCGCCCGGCTATTGATTGATGGGCAAAGCGTGGTAGATGAACCAGAGCGAGAGTACCAAGGCGTCTACAGGCATTTTCATAGCCTGCTCGAGCGTGGTGAAAGCGACATGGACATCACGCCATTGCGCCATGTGGCAGATGCCTTGATGCTGGGGCATCGCAGGGCTGTTGAAGCTTTTATTGACTAGCGTTGAAGCTTTTATTGACTGGCGTTGGAGCTTTTCTTGAACAGTGTCGAGGCGTTTGTCGAATAAGGCGGTAGTCGGACACTTTTCGCGACTTTCCATGGCTTTTTCGCTACGGGGTCTGCTGTTGACGGATAATGCTGCGCAACTTGGTAGTCAGCGCTGCGGCCCCTGGCGATAAACGCTTTTCGCGCAGCGTCACCAGGCCATAAGGTTGGACATTCAGGGCTTCCTGGGTCGGCAGCAGACAGAAGCGTTGAGGATCGCACAACAGCTCTGCGACCTCGCGAGTGGTCATTGCCAGTGTATCGGTGGAGGACACCAGCGCTAGTGATACCAGGATGTCCGAAGTGTCGACGATCTGTCTGGGAGGGATCAGGTCATGGTACATCAGCAGATGATCGAAGCGCTGGCGCATCAATGCGCCCGGGGGCTGTAGTGCCCAGGGATATTGCATCATCTCTGTGAGGGAGGGGGTGGCGGTGATGGCCAGGGGGTGGTCATGGCGACACACGAAGCACGTAGCTTCTTCGCCGATTTCCTCGAAGATGAAGGGACGAGTATCGAAGCCAAGTGGAATACGGCATAGCGCCATATCCAACTGGCCCTCCTGCAGCCGGGGGATCAGCGCTTGGCTGACATCCACGTCGACGCTGATATGCAGGCCCGGCAAGCTTTTGCGGGTAGCCTCAAGAGCCTGAGACAGCAGGGTGACGGCAGGATCCATGACGGTACCTACCGCCACTGTGCCGGCATTGCCTGCCTGTATGGCGTTGAGTTCATCTCCCGTCTGTTTCAGCGATGCCAGCATGTCTCGGGCATGGCGTATCACGACTTCCCCATACCAGTTGGGCTCCAGACCGCGAGGGTGTCGCTCGAACAGCTTGAGTCCGAGCCGATCCTCGATGTCGCCCAACAGCTTTGAAGCGGCAGGCTGACTGATGGCCAGGCTGGCAGCAGCCCGATGGAGGTTGCGATGATCGTCGAGGGCCGTAAACAGTTCCAGATGACGTAACTTTAGTCGGACATTGATGAACCAGTCTGGAGCGAGATGATGTGGAGGCATATGGCGGGACATGTTCAGTGATAACCGAATGAGTATCAAAATTGGCTTTGAGCAGTATTAGCGGTTAAGGCTCGGGGTGTCCAGGGTAAGGGGATATCCCACAGGAGAATTGCGACATGCCGCCAAGGATCTGTTCGGTGATGGTCTGTGCGCTAGCTATTGCCGGCTCTATATCGTCTACGATGGCGATAACCAAGGATGAGGACGCGTCAATGCAGAAATCCCCTCCTTCCGTGAGTTCTGTTCCATTTGGACAACTCGACGATGGTCGCGAGGTTTCACTCTATCGTCTGGTCAACGCCAACGGCATGGAAATGGCTGTCACGCCATATGGTGGCACCATCGTGTCTCTCAAGGTTCCCGATGATGAGGGAAATCTGGATGACATCGTGCTGGGCTTTGATCATCTGGAAGACTACCTGGCTCCAGCATACCAGCGGGCCAATCCATATTTTGGTGCTCTCATTGGCCGTTATGGCAACCGCATTGCGGGAGCGAGCTTCAGTATTGATGGCAAGACATATCGGCTGCCTGCCAATGATGGTGACAATCATCTGCATGGCGGCACACAAGGTTTTGATCGTCGGTTATGGCAGGCACAAGCATTCGAAGAGGAGCATGCTGTCGGGCTGCTGCTGACGCTTGAAAGTCCCGATGGGGATCAGGGGTATCCCGGGACACTGCGGGCACAGGTGCGTTATACCCTGACCGATGATAATGCATTGGATATTCGTTATGAGGCATCCACCACGGCGACAACCCCCGTCAATCTCACCCAGCACAGTTATTTCAATCTCGATGGAGAAGGGAGTGGCGACATACTGGCACACCGCTTGATGATCAATGCCAGTGGTTTCACGCCGGTGGATGATGCCTTGATTCCTCTTGGAGATGTCCGCTCACTGGACAACTCACCATTGGATTTTCGCACCCCTGTAGCAATCGGCAGCCGTATTGATGAGGATGATCAGCAGTTGCTGAGGGGCAAGGGCTATGATCACAATTTCGTGATCGACCGTGGTGAGGCCGCTGCAGAGGAGCTGGTACTGGCTGCCCGGGTAGAGGCTCCGCGCAGTGGCAGAGTCATGGAGGTGTATACGTCGGAGCCAGGCATACAGTTCTATTCGGGAAATTTCCTTGATGGCAGCCTGACGGGAAAGTCTGGCGTGCCTTATCAGCAGCGCTCAGGCTTCGCCCTGGAAACCCAGCATTATCCCGATTCGCCCAATCAGCCGGACTTTCCTTCGACCTTGCTGACACCTGAAGAGACCTATCTTAGCCATACTCGGTACGTGTTTTCTTCGGTGCCGCAGTAGCAGCAACAAGCAGAACGTTTCAGCTTCCGGCTATCGGTATTGCCACTTTAGTCTGGCCAATTCATGCCCGCCGTCACGCCACCTCCGGGTGGCGTGGTCCTTTGCAGGTTAGTGATATGCATTTGGGTATCGATAACGAAGAATTATGCCATTAGATGGTTATTGAAAGGCGGCCTAGGCTGCGTGAGTTATCTCATCGTTACCTGCCTACCTATGGCAGGCAGGTAACGACTGATGCACCAGCTGATACAACAGCTTGATTGAAGCCATCACAACAATCAGCACAACAACAATCATCACAACAATTATCACAACAACGTTCATGCCAGGAAGGAGAACGAGATGAAACCACGGTCGTTATTGGCATCTGCCATGTTAGGTTCTGCAGTACTGCTGTCCACTTCAGCCCATGTGTTGGCGGCGGATGATGAAGTGATCCTTGGCTTCATCGTCAAGAAGCCTGAGCAGGCATGGTTCATCAATGAGCAGAAGGCGGCTACTGCACTCGGGGCAGAGAAAGGGTTCAAGGTGGTACGTCTGGCAGGAGAAGATGGCCAACAGGTACTCAGTGCCATCGATAACCTGAACTCACAGGGCGCCCAGGGGTTTGTCATCTGTCCACCGGACGTACGCCTGGGGCAGTCGATCATGCACCGGGCCAATCAGTATGGCATGAAGGTCATTACGGTGGACGACCGCTTCGTCGGTGGTGATGGCGCGCCATTGGAGGGGGTTCCACATCTAGGGATGTCGGGCTACAAGATCGGCCAGCAGGTAGGCAATGCGATTGCTGATGAAATGGAAGCTCGTGGCTGGGACCCTGCTGAGGTTGCGGCTCTGCGCATCACCAACTATGAGCTGCCGACAGCCAAGGAACGTACTGACGGGGCTAGCGATGCCTTGCTGGAAAGAGGCTTTGTTGAAGCCAATATCTTCGATGCTCCTCAACAGAATACCGATACTTCCAGTGCCTTTTCCGCTGCCTCTCCGGTGATCTCCAAGAATGGGGATTTCGAGCACTGGGTCATCTACGCCTTGAATGAGGAAAGTGTGCTGGGGGGCGTTCGGGCCACGGAACAGTATGGCCTGGCGGCGGATGATGTCATTGGCGTGGGCATCAACGGGTCAGGGGCGGCGTTTGCCGAGTTTTCCCGGGAACGTCCTACTGGCTTTTATGCCACGGTGGCCGTCAGTTCCACCTCTCATGGTCGCGAGACGGCCGATAGTCTCTATCGCTGGGTAACGGAAGATGTAGAACCTTCTGCCAATGTGGAAACGCAAGGCACCCTGATGACACGGAGCAATTGGGAGCAGGTGCGCGATGAACTCGGTCTGTGAATCCTCTGATGAGGCGAGCGATATCCCTTACCTGCAGGTCGATGGCGTCACGGTGGAGTTCCCTGGTGTGCGTGCCCTGGATGGGGTGAGCTTCTCGGCCAAGGCTGGAGAAGTGCATGCCCTGATGGGGGAGAACGGCGCAGGCAAGTCGACATTGCTCAAGGTGCTGAGTGGTGTCAACCGTGTCAATGCAGGAGCGGTCGTGCTGGATGGGCAGCGACATGTCTTTGCCAATGCCCGGGAGGCGTTGGCAAAGGGCATTGCCATCATCTATCAGGAATTGACGTTGTCGCCCAATCTTTCCGTGGCAGAAAACCTGTTGCTTGGCCAGTTGCCTGAAAGGCGTGGATTTCTTGATCGTCGGCGCATGTATCGTCGGGCCCAGGAAATTCTTGAAGAGCTTGGCGAGTTGGGCGTACGCCCTGCAACCAAAGTGAGAGAGTTGTCGATCGGTCAGCAGCAGATGATCGAGATAGGGCGAGCGCTGTTACGGGATGCCAAGGTCATCGCGTTCGATGAACCGACCAGCAGCCTGTCGGTTCAAGAGACTCGCCAGCTCAAGCGTATCGTCAAGCGCCTGCGGGATGAAGGGCGCGTAGTGCTCTATGTGACGCACCGCATGGAAGAGGTGTTCGAGATGTGCGATGCGGTCACGGTATTTCGTGATGGTCGCCATATTCGTACTCATGAGCATATGGATGGGCTCGATCATGACACCCTGGTCAGCGAGATGGTCGGCCGCGATATCGATGATGTGTACGGCTATCGCTCCCGAGAGGTGGGGGAAGTATTGCTGAATATCGCGGGGCTCGAGGGCCCCGGTCTATCTGCCCCAGTGAGTTTCGATGTTCATCGCGGTGAGCTGTTTGGGCTGTTTGGCCTGGTGGGAGCAGGCCGTTCTGAGCTGATGCGCCTGGTGTGTGGCGTAGAAACACCAACGTCAGGTGTCGTGAGTTTCCAGGGAGAGGCCTGTCGTTTTTCCTCCCCCGGACAGGCTATCCAGGCAGGTATCGCCTTATGCCCAGAGGACCGCAAATCCCAGGGCATCTTTCCGAGCGCCAGCGTCTCCGACAACCTCAATATCAGCTGTCGCCGTTTTTTCAAGCGCCTGGGATGGCTGCGTCACCCACGCCGGGAGACGGAAAATACCCTGGATTACATACAGCGCTTGAGTATCAAGACACCCGGGCCAAGGACGCGTATCTCGACACTGTCCGGAGGAAATCAGCAGAAGGTAATCCTGGCCCGTTGGCTTGCCGAGGACATCGAGCTGTTCGTGATGGATGAGCCGACCCGGGGAATCGATGTCGGTGCACGCAGGGATATCTACTCGTTGTTGTATGACTTGGCCGATCAGGGCAAGAGCGTGGTGGTGATCTCCAGTGACCTGGCTGAGGTCAGTGCCATATGCGATCGAGTTGGCGTGATGCGCGATGGTCAGTTGATGGAGATCGTGCCCCGCGCGGAAGCCAGCCCTGAGCGCTTGCTGGGCCTGGCGCTTCCTGCATGAGCTTCGTGCAGTAACGTCACAAGACCGCAGCGCCACATGACCAACCGAGTGACAATAAAAAAGAGTGACAAGTTATGACGACGCATCACGTGATGGAGAATGAAGAAGAGCGTGCAAGCACGCCGAACGAGCACGCTGCAGGCCGTGAGGGCTTGACCAAACCATTACGAACACTGATCGATACTTCTGGATTGATTGCAATCTTCATCGTGCTGTTTATTGGCCTGTCAGTGTTCATTCCGGACTTCCTGACCGGGCGCAATATGGTGGGACTGTTTCTGTCGGTGACGCTGATCGGCACCATTGCGACGACCATGATGCTGGTGCTGGCGCTGGGAGAGGTTGATTTGTCGGTGGCCTCTATTGTCGCCTTTACCGGGGTCGTCGCTGCAATACTCACCAGCACATCGGGCAGTGTCGTGATCGGGGTTGCGGGCGGTATCGCCGCAGGTGGAGCGGTAGGGGCCTTCAATGGCTTCGTCGTGGCGCGCTTTGGCATCAATTCACTGATTGCCACTCTGGCTGCCATGGAGTTTGTGCGCGGGTTGGCTTATATCACCTCTGGTGGTGATGCCGTGATGATTACGGTACCGGCTTTCTTCGACCTGGGCAGTGCCTCACTGTTTGGCCTGACATTGCCCGTCTGGGCCATGATTGCCTGTTTCATCATCTTTGGTGTCGTACTCAACATGACGGCTTTTGGTCGTAATGTGCTTGCGACAGGAGGTAACGCCGAAGCGGCTGCACTGGCGGGCGTCAATGTTCGACGCCTGAAGATCATCGTATTTGGATTGCAGGGAGTGGTGGCTGGTATTGCAGGGGTGTTGCTGACATCCCGCATGGGGTTGGGCGATCCCAATACCGCATTGGGTCTGGAACTTGCCGTCATTTCAGCCTGCGTGCTTGGCGGCGTCGCTCTGTCCGGCGGCATCGCTTCCATCACCGGTGTGCTGGTCGGGGTGTTGATCATGGGCTGCGTGCAGAATGCCATGGGCCTGCTCAATGTACCGACCTTCTACCAGTACCTGGTGCGCGGGGCTATCCTGCTGCTGGCCGTCATGTTTGATCGCTGGAAGCAGACCCGTAGAACGCGTGCATGAGCGAAGAGTAGTTGGCCGCTGCAGTTGGCCAACATGCGCTGCTACGTTCAGGCATCGTGCTCCATTCTTGCCATTTTAAAGATGCGCTTTTACAGGCCCAGGCTTACAGAGCAGGAGGAGGCGCCCAGGCACTGCCCAGAATGGCATCGCCTGGGCGTATGCCCAAGGCATCGGCAGTACCCGCCAGTACCGCCTGAGCCGCACGAAAGGCTTCTTCCGGAGCCCTGGCCCGAATGGCCTCCATCAGTTGTCGATGACGCTCAAGGCTGGCCTCGGGATCAGTGGCGCTTTCATTGGAGCTTTCGATCAATAGCGAGATGGCTGGACGCAGGATATGTGACAGTTGTGACCAGACGATATTGCGGGTGGCCTTGAAGATCGCCACGTGGAAAGCGATATCGTAGTCGCTGTGAAGACGCTTGTTGCCAAGTTGGTTCTGCATCTCCCGCGCCATGCCATCAAAGGCTTCTTCGATGGCGACCAGGTCCCGTGCTGTGGCACGACGTGCTGCCGTCATGGCGACATAGGGCTCGACATCAAGCCGGAAAGCGAGGATCTCTCGTTGAATGTCGGGATTGGGTGCAGCATACCGGGTCATCCACTCGGTCACCTGAGGATCCAGGATATTCCATGACTCGAAGGCACGCACTTTGGAACCATGTCCGGAAATGCGTTCAATGATACCTGCATCCACCAACTGACGCAGATCGCTGCGTACGGCGGAACGATTGATGGAGAACTGTGTGGCCAGATCCACTTCCTTGGGGACGAAGTCACTGGGTTGATAGCGACCCGAAAAAATGGCTTCAGCCAGATATTCGGCGATACTGGGACGTTTTGACACGCTGACAGGGTGATGGGGCACGCTAAGACTCCGCAGGACAACCCCGAAGATGCTAGCGAATGTTCAACATTTTCACAATCACATCACAGAGTTAGGCTTTGCACCGCAACGGGCCTCGATAAATGGCAGGCCGGGGTTCGGGATGGTGAGAGGAAATTCAGTCGCAGGCACCGACGCCGAACATGTCGAAAGCGAGCTCGCGACCTTCCTGACTGAGGATCAAGCGACCCTTGGGGCTATAGGCAACCGTACCGCTGTTCAGCAAGCGCCGCAGACGAGCGCTGCCCTGGCTATCCTGTGTCATGGCACCCACCGTATTGGCATCCAGGCCAAAGTGCATATCGGTTAGCATCTCCAGTACGCCGCCAAGGCGATAGAGGGCATTGGCGAATCGTGCCAGGTCGATACGAGGATCGGTGTCGATATGTTGGGCGATGGCACCCATGTCATGGGCCCTCTGGTCAACGGGATGTTTGTAGTATATCGCTTACCCTGGATTAGACCAACGTCTAATATCTGGGGATGTTGGCAGCCGCCCAACAAGCGTTTCTTTGTGCAGTCGGCTTGTCGCGAGACTTCGGCTTATCGGTGATATCATCTTGGGCATCATCATCATTGTTCGGGATGAAAGGATTTGGGAGACAGGGCATGAAAATCACCATTTTTGGCACAGGTTATGTGGGGCTGGTGACCGGCACCTGTCTGGCCGACGTTGGCCACGATGTCATGTGCATGGATGTGGATACCGACAAGATTGCTCGCCTCAAGGAGGGAGAGATCCCGATCTATGAGCCGGGACTGGAGTCCATGGTCAAGGCCAATGTGGCGACGGGGCGGTTGCGCTTCACCACGGATCCCGAAGTGGCGGTGGGCTTTGGTGAGCTGCAGTTCATCGCGGTGGGCACGCCGCCGGATGAGGACGGCAGTGCGGACCTCAAGTATGTGTTGGCGGTTGCGGAGACCATCGGCGAGTACATGCAGGAAGACAAGGTCGTGGTCGACAAGTCCACTGTGCCGGTGGGGACGGCGGACAAGGTGCTGGCGACGGTGCAGGAACGCCTGGACAGCCGTGGTGTCGATCTGAAGGTCGAAGTGTGTTCCAACCCTGAGTTTCTCAAGGAAGGGGCCGCTATCGAAGACTTCACCCACGGAGCCCGGATCATCGTGGGGACCGACTCCGAGCGGGTCAAGCGCCTGATGCGTGAGTGCTATGCGCCTTACATTCGCCTTCAGGAAAAGCTGATGTTCATGGATGTGCGGGCGGCCGAGCTGACCAAGTATGCGGCCAATGCCATGCTGGCCACCAAGATCAGCTTCATGAACGAGATCGCCAACCTGGCCGAGCGCCTGGGGGCTGATGTGGAGCAGGTGCGTCGAGGCATCGGCAGTGATCCGCGCATTGGTTACCACTTCATCTATCCGGGGTGCGGTTACGGCGGCTCCTGCTTTCCCAAGGATGTGCAGGCGCTGGAACGTACGGCGCGTGACATCGACTATGACGCCGAGCTACTGGGTGCGGTAGAAGCGGTCAACAACCGCCAGAAGCAGACGCTGTTCACCAAGTTGTCGAATGCCTTCGATGGCAATCTGAAAGGGCGCACCATTGCCGTCTGGGGATTGTCATTCAAGCCCAACACCGATGATATGCGTGATGCGCCGAGCCGTACCCTGATGGAAGCCTTGTGGCAGGCGGGAGCCAAGGTACAGGCCTATGACCCGGAAGCGATGCGCGAGTGTCGTCGGATCTATGGCGAACGTGACGACCTGGTACTGGCTGGAGACCGTGTGCAGGCCGTGAAGGGTGCGGATGCCTTGGTGATCTGTACCGAGTGGAAAGAGTTCCGTTCCGTCGATTTCCACTGGCTCAAGGAGCAACTGGCCATGCCGGTGATCGTGGATGGACGTAACCTCTATGATACCGAGGCAGTTCGCGAGGCGGGGCTCATGTATTATGCCGTCGGCCGGGGAGATTCCTTGGTGGTATAGCAGCTAAGAGTCCCTTGACGAGCAGTGTTTGGGAGTAGAGCAGGCCTGGAAATATTCCAGGCCTGCTCTACATCTGAAAGAGGAACTGTTGCGAGATGGAAGACAGGGCGACGATGGTCATTCAACTGATTCTGCAAACGGAATGAGGTGGTAGGGAATCCTTGTGTTCCTCGACAAGTTGTAGGTTTCTATTCTTGAATTTTCTTTCATGCACCTCAGAGCATTGAGGATGGTGTCGTAGTCTTCATCGAGGGTAGTCTTTTCCTGGGGAGCTCCCTTGCTGTCATAAAAGCGCCCGGAAGCTCCCGTCATGTCGAAACCTGAGAAGTACACTCTGCTGTAAGATAAGCTTTCCGCCAATTGAGTGGCGGCGTAGGCCACCGTACGCGCATGGAAGTAGCCGAACCGAATGTCACGGCTATAACCGTAGATGATGCCGCTTTTTCTCAAAGGTGCTGTGTAGGTGATTTCGCGTCTGTTCCAGTATTTGAATTTCAGGCGAATGAAATTCTTTATTCCACCTTTCTTGCTCTTGCAGGCTCTATGAATGACGGTAGGGGAAAGTTGTCTGATTGCATCCCTGTGAGTCTGGATGGCAACATCAAACAGCTCCTTGGAGATGACCGTATGATGGCACTGGGAGGCCTGCCTGAAGAATGCTTGTGAATTTCTCTTGAAATAGTTGTGGTCTGTCACCAGGTAGATAAAAGGCTTCACCCCTCTGACAATGAGATACTCAGCAGAGCCATTGACGCAAATCGTGTCATACTCACTGAGCGAGGAGAGTGGTGTGTCCGAAGACGAAGGACCAGACAGGAATATAATGACACTGTCGGTTCTTCTCGCTTCAGACAAATGACTGATAGATTGCTGTAACCCGAATGTTGAATGACTCATCTGCGATGTTTTCCCTGCTCTCCTGATACTTTCCCTGTCTTATCGACTACTTTTAATTTCCATCAAGACATTGATGTATGGATGGTCTGTATGGGATAGCTGCTGTCTCAGGAGATGATTGCGTTATGCCAGGAGCCGTTTCAGCCGTTCTAGCAGTGTCGTGCGGCGCCTGGGTTTATAGCGGGTTGCACTGTTGTCTTGCGTGCCATGGAATGGGGGAACCCAGGGAGCTTCGATTGCCCAGGGGCGGGGCTCTCCATGGAAACAGACAATGTCGGCGCCTTCGGGCAACTGTTGATCACGGCAGTCTTTCTTGTAGCTGACAATGCGGCCGGGAAAAAGGTCCTGCCAGCGCTGTGGTTCAAGCAGCGAGCCAAGAAACCCTTGGTCGCCCCAGCACTCACGAGTACGGCAACGATCCATATGTTTCGAGGGGGATGTGTTCCAGGCTTTCCAGACCTTTTCCTTGTCGGCTGCTGTGATATACATCAAGCTGCTGTTGAGTAGCGCTGGATTGTGGAAGTCGGACAGCAGGGTGGTGACGCCAGCATCCAGGCCCTCAAGTGAGCCAACGACAACCGTGTCCAGGTCGAAGTACAGCAGGTCTCCTGCAATCAGTGTCGGGTCAAACAGGTGCATCTTGGCCCACCAGCCCGGCCAGCGAGTGGGGATCTCGATGGTCGGGACGCCTTCCACGGTCGCATCAGACAGGCATACCAGGCCAGGGATCTGTTGAGCTAGCCACTGAACATGTTCAGGGGAGTAATCGCCTCCTGTGCGCAGTACGCATACGCGCGTTGCCCGTGGAGCCGTTGTCATGCTCTGGTCTTGAGCCAGATAGGTATTTGTCATGTTCTTCAGTTCAACCCTGTTCATTTATCTCGTGCCATAGCCTTTACATAGCCCCTTTCATCGAGCATCAGCAATGCATCGAATATCAGCAGCGCGACATATTCCTGATAAGAGGTAAAGGACTTCATTGCACGGGATGATTGGCTGAAGCCTTGATGGTTTAAATGATTGAGGTCAAACTTTCATGGCCTTGCATATTTTTTGCATCTTCTGGTTGGTGCTAGAACAGATATAACAGAAGGCACTGTGCCAAGAAAGAGCTCCTTGCTTTAGCGCTTACGATTTTAAGGGGGCGCACATAGCAGGGGTGTAGTCTTATGGTTAAAAAGAATGGTGTTGATAATACAAAGTAATTATCTGCATATGGTGAAAGTAATAAATATGTATTAGTTATTCTTTTGAATAGCTTTCTCCAGTCGCGCCAGCCTGCCAGGTACCAGTGCATCCTCAAGCGCAGTGACGCGCAGTACATGCCCAAGCGCTGGATGGGCGGCACGTGCTACCAGCTTGCCTTCTGCCAGCAAGTCAGCATGTACCTGGGCGGCAAGGTCCGCATTTGCCAGGCGGATGCCAATAAAGTTGGTGGCACTGTCAAGGACGTCTCCACCGAGCCTGCGAAAGTGTGCTGCCAGCTTTTCACGGCGGCTCATGACATCCCGGATATGGCGACGGGATTCTTCCGGGTGGTCGAGTATCACTTCGGCGGCAGCCAGGCTGAGCGCAGATACTGCATAGTGAATGCGAACTTTTTGCAGCATGGCGATGACATCGGGCTGGGCGATGGCAAAACCGACACGCAAGCCGGCCAGGCCATGTGCCTTGGATAATGTTCGACAGCGAATCACTCCGGAAAGTGCTTGGCGAAAGTCCGGGTGATCTGCGTCATCGCGGAAGTCATGGTAGGCCTCATCCAGCAACAGCCAACAGTCCCTTGGAAGCTCTCGGCGCAAGCATTCAATACGGTCCAGGGTATGCAAGTGACCCGTGGGATTATCTGGATTGGCCAGATAGACGAGGCGTGCCTGATGCTGATGAGCTGCCTGGGCCAGGGCATCGAGGTCGGGGGCCAGCTGTGAGTCGCTTTCCTGATAATCCACTTCGACCAGGCGACAGCCTTGGCCCTTGGCGAAATAGCCAAAGGTAGGGTAGGTGCCGGCGGAACTGACCACTGTGGTGCCGGCCGGCGCGGTTGCACGCAAAGCCAGCGCCAGGAGGCTATCGCAACCGGCATCGACCAGCAGGTTGTCCAGATCGAAGCCGTAGTGACGAACGAGTCGCTGGCGCACGCCAAAGGCCTCGGCATCGCCATAGCAGTAGGCATGTTCGACCATGGCATCGCCGAAGTGCTGACGAAGCGCCTGGTGGGGCATGTCCAGGCCCTCGTTGGATCCCAGGCGATGGGGGATGGCATGGCCAAGGTGCCGTTGCAGAGCCCAGATACCTGGGAAAGGATTGTCAGGGCCAGGGTGATAGAGATGATCTGCGAAGCGTGGCTGTGTTTGTCCTTGTATAGCCCTTGTCGGCTTGGCGTCTTTTGACATGATGTCTCCTGTGGTTGCTGCCAAGGTAGCATTTTGCAGGCAGGCGGTGCTTGTTCGGAGTCGCTCCTGGCAGCATGCCGAGAGCAGTAGACGGGCCAGTAAATAGACCGGTAGCAGGTCAGCAACCAGCGCCAGGCTGGGCCTGCCGTTGGCGCAAGAAGTCGACATGCTCCTGCACAAGGTGAACCATGTTGGCCAGTATTGGTGAATCGTTGTCCTTGCTCCAGGCAAAGCGCAGAGGCATATCGCAGGCATCCAGTTCCGGAAGGCGCAGGAAGCATATCCCTGGGACTGGGTTGGCACTGGCCGAGTCGGGTACGATGGCAAGCCCTAGACCGGCAGATACCATGCTGAGAATAGCCGAGTTGTCAGCACCATACTGCACCACCTTGGGCTGAAACCCCAGGTGATGGAAGTGTTCTATCATGCGGTCGTAATAGGAAGGTGAGGCCCAGCGGAAGCCCCATATGAAGTCGGCATTACTGAGCTGAGAAAGGCTGTCAGGAGGGTTGGAGACCCACTCGGAATCCATGGGCATTGCCAGTATCAAGGTGTCTCGATGTACTTCCATGCTGCTGATGCCTGCTTCGTCATCATGATGCAAGTACATCAGTCCTGCTTCCAGGCTGTTATCACGCAGGCGTTCGAGCTGGGGGCCGGAGAGAAGAGGAAATATCTCCAGCGCAATGCCCGGATAGTCACGGCGAAAGTTACGTAGCAGTGTCGTTGCCCAGGATTGCCAAAGATACGTAGGCGTGATGCCGATGCTCAACCGGCCAACGGTGCCACTTCCCAGGGATGCCAGGCGCCCGCGTAGCTCATCGCGCTTGGTGAGTAACTCCTTGGCTTCTTCGACCAGTGCGCGTCCAGCCATGGTCAGTACCATGCCGCGGGCATGACGTTCAAACAGCCGGGTATTCAGGTCCTCCTCAAGTAGCTTGATCTGTCGGGTCAGCGCAGGCTGTGCCACATGTATCCTGCGGCTGGCCGCAGATACCGAACCCGCTTCCACGATAGCGAGGAAGTAACGCAATTGGCGAAATTCCATGGTGGCCATACCAAAATGTTATCGATGGTATCTATTATAAATATTTTTGCTATGTGTTGAACGCCACCATAGTGATAAGACCCTTCTCCCAACTCCAACAACATAATGGGTTAGCCTATGAGCAAGACGTATCACTTCGGTGTGGCGCTGCATTTTCTTGTATGTGTATTGGCCATGATCTGGCCTGGTGCATTAATCGCCAATCGCATCGAACCCTATGTACTCGGTCTGCCGTTCTTCTTCTTCTGGTATGTGTTGTGGATGCTGGTGCTGTTTGCTGGCATGTGGATCGCTTATGTGATTCGGCACGGAGGCCAGCAGAATGACTGATTCCATCCTGGTGACGGGCATCACCCTGGCATATCTGGCTGTTGTGCTATGGGTTGGTGTGCGAGCCAAGAGCAAAGGGCCTTCCAATCTGGAAAACTACGTCGCAAGCGGTCGTCATGTCGGCGTGCTGATTCTGTTCTTCATTCTCGGTGCCGAGATCTTCTCTGCCTTCTCCTTCCTTGGTGCTCCAGGTTGGGCATACAGCAAGGGAGCGCCATCGTTTTACATTCTGGCTTACCTGGGATTGGTGCCGATTACCATCTGGGCCCTGGGACCCAAGGTGGCACGCATTGGTCGTGAGCGTGGCTATCTGACCCAGGGTGACTTGATTGCGGATCATTATCGCAGTCGACCTCTGGGCATCCTGGCAGGCGTCATCGGTGTTCTGGCCATGGTGCCTTACCTGACCGTGCAGATTGCCGGTGCAGGACTGCTGTTCCAGGCTGCGACAAATTCTCTGGTGCCATTCTGGTTGGGGGCATTGCTGGCTTTCGTCGTTGTGGCCATCTATGTATTTACCAGCGGCCTCAATGGCATTGGCTGGACCAACCTGGTACAGGGCGTGATGATGATCGTCGTGGCCTGGGGCCTGGGGTTGGCGATTCCATCCCATGTCTACGGTGGCGTGCAACCGATGTTCGAGCAGATCGCCGCCAAGGCACCGGAATACCTGACCATGCCAGGTGCCAATGGCATGGGCTGGGGAGGCTTCAGTACAGCGATACTGGTCAGTGCCTTTGGTGGTGCCATGTGGCCCCATCTGTTCATGAAGTTCTATTCCGCTGACAGTGGCAGGAGCCTGCGCAAGGTCAGTGTGTTCTACCCACTTTATGCCTATCTACTGGTACCGCTGCTGTTCATTGGCTTTGCAGGCATCCTGACATTCGCCGAGGAACCGTTGGCGAGCCCCGACCGCGTATTGCTGGAAATGGTCATCAACGTATCCGACTTCCCGGCATGGTTGATTGGGCTGATGCTGTCGGGTGCATTGGCTGCTGCCATGTCCACGGGGGCCAATCTTGCGCACACCACTGCCGTTGTGCTGGCTCGTGATGTGTTGGGACAGACAGTGATGCGCAATGCCAGCGATGCAACCTCCGTGAAAACGACCAAGCTCTGTGTGTTGCTCGTTTCCCTGATCGCATATGTCTGTGCGCTGGCCAACCCCACCTCATTGGTGACGTTGTTGCTGGGGGCCTACGGCATGATCGTGCAACTGATGCCCATGGTGCTGGGAGCTCTGTTCTTCCCGACTATGACACGACGGGCGACCTATCTGGGTGCCATCGCTGGCAGCCTGGTATTCCTGCTGTTCCAGTTCGTCCTGCCGACACCTCCATTTGGCTGGCATGCCGGTTTCTGGGGACTGTTGATCAACGTTGCAGTACTGCTGCTGTGCCAAAGCATTTTCGACAGACACTCGTCTCAGGCCAAGGCCGCTTGATCGGGACCACGATAAAGGAGAAATCTTCATGTCTCAGACCATTGCCGAAGACTCGCTGAAGACGCTGCTCGACAAGGCAAGTGAAGCGCAGCATGAAAGGGTTGCTGCTTTGTATCAGGACCTCCATGCTCATCCGGAGTTGCCGTTTCATGAGCACCGGACCAGCACCCAGGTGGCTGATGCCATGGAAGCATTAGGATTGGAGGTTACCCGTGGCGTGGGGGGGACGGGTGTCGTCGCGGTAATAAAGAATGGTGACGGCCCTTGCGTGATGATGCGTAGTGACCTGGACGCCTTGCCGATCAAGGAAGAAACAGGTCTCGAATACGCCAGCACCAGAAAGGAAGAAACGGAGGATGGCCGCCAGGTTCCTGTCATGCATGCCTGCGGCCACGATCTGCATTCGAGCTGCCTGGTCGGGGCGGCAGGAGTCATGATGTCACTGCGTGAGCACTGGCAGGGGACCGCGATATTCATTGCCCAGCCTGCAGAAGAGATTTTTGGTGGTGCCCAGGCAATGTTGGCGGATGGCTTGTATGAGCGCTTCGGGCGACCGGATGTTGTGCTGGGGCAGCACAACATGCCGGCACTGGCCGGTACGGTAGGGCATATTGAAGGCAGTGCCATGGCTGCAGCCTCGACCCTGGCGGTGACCGTGCACGGTGCGGGGGGGCATGGCTCCATGCCTGCCCAGACAGTGGATCCTGTTGTCATCGCGGCTCATATCGTTACCCGCCTGCAGACCATCGTATCGCGGGAAATGCCGCCGACAGAAACCGTCGTGGTGACGGTCGGCAAGCTGCAAGCAGGTACCCAGGGCAACATTATCCCGCACTCGGCAGAGATGGAGATCAACATCCGCACCTTTGATGATGATATTCATGCCAAGGTGGTCGAAGCGATCAAGCGTATCGTGAACGCCGAGTGTGAAGCTGGACGTTCTCCCAGGCCGCCGGAGTTCAAGGTGCTGTCGGAAACCATCTCCCTGTACAACGATCCTGCCAGTACAGCCCGTGTCCGGGCCAGGCATGCAGAGTTGCTGGGAGAGGAAGCGCTGTATGACATGTTCCGCCTGGGGGGGAGTGAAGATTTTCCCTACTATGGCGATGCGGCGGCAGGGGGCTTTGGTGGAGATGATATTCCTTGTGTCTATTGGTTCGTGGGCGCAACGCCGGCTGAGCGCTGGGCACAGACACCTGGCACCAGCGTGAGTGAAAAGATGAGCCAGCTGGAGATGCCGCATTCCCCTTATTATTTTCCAGGCAATCCGGTCACCATGCGTACTGGGGTCAAGGCGCTGGCAGCGGGCGCGCTGGCCTGGTTATCTCGCTAATCGTTCACTCTGGTCGGTAGAAATGGCCTGGTATGAACACGACCGGTCTTGAAAACAACTGGTCTTGAAAACAACCGGTCTTGAAAATAAAGGGCTCCGATTCATTCGGAGCCCTTTGCGTTCATGCCTGGATGGACTTCCTGGGGCAGGGGTGTATTTGATGCCCTGGTTTGATGCAACTGAGGTGATGCATTGAGGCGATGAGCAGGGAGGATTGAGCTGGGACGTTTCAATCCCTGCGCCGTAACCCGGCAAGGAAGATGGTAGTACAACTGCGAGCACGTTGGTCACGGAGTTCGTCGGTCAACTCGGGAAAGCGGCCAGCAAGGCCATCGATCAGCCACTCGCCTGCGACCATGCCAGTGAACATGCCCGCAGCTTCCTTGGGGTTGTCCACTTGCAGGACTCCGGCTGCGTGTTGGGTCCTGAGATACTCGGCCAGTTCCCGACGGGTTCGGTCCGGGCCACGTTCCAGAAACATTTGCCCCAGCTCTGGGGTACGTTCGGCCTCGGCGTTGATGCCGCGAATCAAGCGTATCTGGGGGACGCTGATGACCAGGTCGATCAACCCTTGGGCAAGCTCGAACAGGACCTCTTCAGGCGGCTTCTGGTGAGATTCCTCCAGGCGAGTCCAGACATTGGATGCATGAGCTTCCAGAGCGGCAATGAACAAGCCTTCCTTGTTACCGAACTGTTTGTAGAGCGTGCTGAGGGACCCTCCGGACCGGGCAACGATGTCACTGACACTGGCACCAGCGTAACCTTTCTCCAGAAAAACATCGCGAGCAGCACAGAGCAGCCGTTGGCGGCGCGCTTGGCCTCTTGGGGTCAAGGAATTGGCTGTTGAATGGAGGTCGCTCATGGTCTGGCTCGTGATGATATCGCTGTCAATGACCCTGCATGGCTTCATGGCGCCAGTGCGGCCGATGTGACGAGAGAGAATGGATGTGTAATTCACGGTAGTGTAGCATACATTACACTTTCTTGGATGAATACTCTCCAAGTGCTCCGTGAAGAATGTATGAGTACCCCCGTGGAGACTCTCCCGGTACTCCTCATGAGGATGAAATGATGGCAAGCAAGAAAGCCATGGTGCTGGGCGGTGTGGTTGTCATTGCCATTGCGGCTGGCGTATGGGAAGGCGTTGACTGGTGGCGCCATGGTCGCTTTGTCGAAGAGACCGACAATGCCTATGTGCATACCGACAGTGTAACGGTGCGCTCGGAAATCTCCGCGCGTGTCATGTCAGTGCCTGTGGTCGATAACCAGCAGGTCAAGGCCGGTGAGTTATTGGTACAGCTCGATGACAGCAGTGCACGTAACGAACTGGCTAAGGCAATAGCCGAACGCAGGGCGCAGGAGGCTAAGGTAGTACAGGCTGAGCGGCAGATCGACAGTCATCAGGCGACGATTGTACAGGCTCGGGCTGAAGTGACGGCAGGTGAAGCCCAAGTCGCCCAGGCGCAGTTCCATCTGGAGCGTTCTCGTTCCCTGGAATCACGTCAGTATGCCTCACAGCAGCAGCGCCAGGATGATGAAGCCACTTTGCGTGTTTCGCAGGCTAATCTGGCGGCCAGTCAGGCGGCACTGGTCAGTGCCCAACGACAGCTTGATGTGGCGCAAGCGGATGTGGACGCAGCAAATGCCAACCTGGTGTCCGCTCAGGCGGCAGAGGAGATTGCCCGTCACCACCTCAGCAAGACACAGCTTGTTGCGCCACGCGCAGGTGTGGTCGGGGCCATTGATGTGAAGGAAGGCGACGTGGCTCAGCCATCGCTCACACTGATGCATCTGGTGCCGGTGGAATCTGCATATGTGATAGCCAATTACAAGGAAACCCAGACTGAGCGTATGCGTATCGGTCAATTGGTCAAGGTGCATGTGGACGCCTATCCCGATGTTGAATACGAAGGGAGGGTCGACAGCATTGCACCCGCAACGGGAGCGCAATTCAGCCTGTTGCCGCAGGATAATGCCACGGGCAATTTCAACAAGATTGTGCAGCGTGTCCCGGTCAAGATTCGTCTGACAGGTCCTGAGGAAGCCTTGGGAGCCTTGCGTGCCGGTCTTTCTGTCGAGCCAGAAGTCGATACGCATGATCTTTCTGGGGACCCTCTGGCGGCGCATGCCGGTATCGCTGGAGACACTGATGCATCCCCCAGACACACAGCATCCGTGGACATGAAGGTAGGCACTGAGCAATGAGCGAGGTGAGCCAGGAAGGCGTCATGCCGCCACAGGGCAACATGGAGGAACAGACATTTCCTCCCTTGCGGCAACGTATTGGCTTTATTGCCGCGGTATTCGGGATGTTCATGGCCATCCTGGATATTCAGATCGTGGCCAGCTCACTCAATGAAATTCAGGCCGGGGTTGCCGCCAGTGCCGAAGAGATTTCATGGGTGCAGACATCCTACCTGATTGCGGAAATCGTCATGATTCCGCTGTCGGGAATGCTGACTCGGATATTCTCGACGCGTACGGCATTTGTCATTTCGAGTACAGGTTTCACTCTGGCCAGCCTGGGGTGTGCGATGGCCACCTCGCTTGAACAGCTGGTCATTTTGAGGGCTATTCAGGGATTCATGGGCGGGGCCATGATCCCCATTACGCATGCCATCAGCTTTTCCATCTTTCCGCGTCGCTCCATGGGGGCTGTGCAGGCGGTGATAGGCATGGTGGTGACCATGGCGCCATCCATCGGCCCTACGGTGGGCGGCTACATCACCGAGATGCTGAGCTGGCATTGGCTTTTCCTGGCCAATGTCGTGCCAGGCATCTTCGTGACCTGGGCAGTATGGAACTTCCTTGATATCGACAAGGGAGATCTACGTGTTGCCAGGCGTCTGGATATCTTGGGGCTGGCCCTGATGGCGGTGTTTCTCGGTACCCTGGAATATGTGCTGGAAGAAGGGCCGGGCGATGACTGGTTTGATGATGACTTGATTTTGGGGCTGGCCCTGCTGTGCGCGGTATCTGCTGTAGGCTTTTTCTGGCGCACCCTGAGGCATGATCATCCTATCGTGGATTTGCGTGTCTTTACTGATCGCAACTTCTCTCTGGGGGCTTTGCAGGGGTTTGTGCTCGGCATCGCCTTGTACGGGTTGGTCTACCTGATGCCGCAGTTCTTCGGCTATGTGCGAGGCTTCTCAAGCTTGCAGATTGGTCAGGTGATGTTCGTTACGGGCGTGACCATGTTCTTTACCGCCCCTGTTGCCGGGCGCCTGACCAATGTCGTCGACCTGCGCCTGTTGATGTTCATTGGCTTTGTTCTAGTCGGTATTGGTTCGGCACTGAATGCTCAATTGACCTCCCAGTCGGGTTTCGATGAATTTTTTCTGCCTCAGATGATTCGTGGCGTGGGGCTGATTTTCTGCTTGATTCCGGCGTCACGCATTGCGCTGGGAACCTTGCCACGGGAAGAAGTGGGCAATGCCAGCGGTCTGTTCAATGTGATGCGCAATCTTGGCGGCGCCCTGGGCTTGGCATTGATGGATACCATTCGGGACTGGCGCCAGGATTATCATTGGAACCAGTTGCTCCCGGCCATCAACCAGGGGCGGGAAGTGGTGCTGGAACGACTGAGCGGCTACGAGTCCATGTTGACGGGACATGTGGCTGATCCGCAACAGAGCGCCTTGGTCATGCTGTCCCAGACCGTTGCCCGGGAAGCCATGGTGTTATCCTTCAATGATATCTTTCTGTGGCTGGGTCTGCTCTATCTGGTCTGCGCACCGATGGTGCTGCTGGTCAAGAAGATCGAAGCCTGAGCAAGAGCGACAAGAGCTAGGATTTGACGACATACACACCAAGAGACGCAAAGCTGACAAAAGCCAGGAAGGCAGCCAGTCCCAGGCGTCCCCAGGGGATGTGGCTGCCACCAAGATGCATGACATGCGGATCTCTCGGTGAAACCCGTACTGTGATGGTTTCCCCGACGGGATAAGCGGAAAGATAGGATTCGGCAGCTTCGTGGCTGGTGAAAGAGGGAACGCCATCAAAGCCTGAGTTGTCGGATGTGACAGTGACGCCTTCCACCGTGGCGGATAGCGCAACATAAGCCAGGTAGCGCTTCGTCTGTTGATCCCTTTCACGCTGGTGTTGCTGGGCCTGGGCCAAACGTACCTCGCTGTGGGTGACGGTAGCCTCATGTGTGGGCCAGTCGCTCAGGTTCCGGACTTTCCAGGCACCTGCTGCAGCGAGGATGGCACCGGCCAGAGCGGCGATGGAAACGATCAACAGAGGGTGAGGCATGATAAAACCCTTGAGGAAACTGAGATGTCGATGATGGCTTCCCTGCAGCGCTGGATCAATGATGTCACCCAGACAGATGTGCAGAGACAAGCACCAGATGTAGCATTGGCAACCGCTGTGCTGCTTTGCGAGGTGGTGCGTGCCGACTATCAATTGGATGATGCCGAGATCGCCTTGATGCGCAAGCAACTGCGTGAACGTTTTGACTTCGATGATAGTGCTCTGGATGAGCTGATGACGCTGGCACGCCAGGAAGCGGAAAGTGCCGTGGATCATCACCGTTTTGTGCGTGAGTTGCGCGATCGTTGCAGTTATGACGACCGAGTGGCCCTGGTTCAGCAGATGTGGGCATTGGCCTATGCCGACGGTGAAAAGGATGCGCTGGAGGAACATCGCATTCGGTCCCTGGCCGAGCTGTTGCATGTCAGCCACTCGGACTTCGTACGCACCCGAATCCTGGAGCAACACCGTGTCGGGCCATGACAGCCATCGCATGGGGCGCCATGACTACCACTGATGGATCTATTCAGCCAGTCTCGATTGGGTATAGGATAATGAACTGATTATCAGGTTGATGACCTTCATATTTTCTATTGTATGACTGCTGCTGCAGTCATCTCATCTGGGAGGGGCGAGATGTCGCGTCAAGTCGTGGTAGTGGGCGCTGGGATGGTCGGAGTTTCTGTGGCCTGGCACCTCAGGCAGCGAAACCACAAGGTGACCCTGGTCGATCGCCGCGAACCTGGACGTGAAACATCCTATGGCAATGCCGGTATCATCCAGCGTGAAGCCGTGAGGCCTTATCCCTTTCCTCGGGACCTCTCCAAGCTGATGCGAGTCATGCCCAACCGCCAGGTGGATATTCGTTACCGCACTTCGGCGATGTTGGCCAATGCCGGGCCGCTATTCAAGTACTGGCAAAACTCGGCACCTTCCCGATATGACCGCATTGTGCCGGAATATGCCGCGATTATTGGTGAGTGCCTGAAGGCCCATGGCCCGATGATTGAGGCTGCCGGTGCCGACCACCTGGTGCGCAGAGAAGGGTGGTTCGAGGTTTACCGTACCGAGGAGGCTCTGGCTGAGCGCTTGCAGACGGCTCAGGAAAATGCCGAGCGATTTGGTGTGCGTTTCCAGTCATTGTCGGCGTCCGACCTGGCACGTGAAGAGCCGCACCTGTCGCGTGATCTGGCAGGAGGTATTCATTGGCAGGACCCCTGGACCGTGGCCAGTCCCGGTGACCTGGTGGCAGCCTACGCCAAGGCCTATGAAGATGCAGGCGGTCAGATTCTGCGGGCTGACGTGCAGCATGTGCAAAAGGAAGCTGAGGGTTGGTGTATCAAGACTTCCTCCGGAGATCTTCATGCTGACACTCTGATAATGGCTCTGGGCCCCTGGAGCCAGGACTGGATGAAGGACCTGGGGCTTTCCATTCCACTGTTCGTCAAGCGTGGCTATCACATGCACTATCGCCATCCTGAGGACAAGCGGCTGGGGCATTGGGTCATGGATGCGGAAGTCGGCTATCTTCTGGCGCCCATGCGTGATGGCATTCGCTTGACCACGGGAGCTGAACTGGAACACCTGGATGCTCCGCCTCACCCTGAACAACTGGCTGCCGCCGAGCGCAAGGCTCGCAGTTTGTTTCCGTTGGGGGAGCGGCTGGAGCCGCAGCCGTGGAAGGGGGCTCGTCCGTGTACACCAGACATGAAGCCAGTGATTGGTCCAGTACCGGCACAGAAGGGGTTATGGCTTGCTTGTGGGCATGGCCACCAGGGCTTCACTCTGGGGCCTGCTACCGGCAAGCTGCTTACGCAGATGATCGAAGGTGAAGCGACAGATATCGATATGGCGCCATATCGGGTGGATCGCTTCTAAATCGATGATGTCTTGTGCGTGACTAGCCCACTATTCATGACTCGGTGGGCTTGTCTGGCGTGCCATTGCTGCGGCGCTCAGCAATGGCACGAATGGCGAGTTTCATCAACAGGGTGACGACGAAAACCAACCAGCTGGCAGTCGCCAGCACGTTGAACAGCAGCATTTTCTGTGCCCCGCTCATCGGTGTAATCAAGTGATCGATGGCAATGGCAAACAAGAATGCCAGGGTCAGAGGCAGGGCAAGAATATGCATCCACATTTCTGTACGACGCTTGCGCACGTGATAGCGGCTAAGTAATACGCGAATAGGGCGGTGAACGAAACTGATGAAGATCATGCTGGCAAGTCCCAGCAATGTCGCCATCGCTGGCTCCGGGCTGTCGATATACAATGAGATGCTGATCGACCAGTACAACGCGAGCCACATCAATCCGGCCAGGCTGGCGACGAGATCGGCATAATGACGTACCTTAGGCATGAATTCCCCGCATGAAACGATAAGCGCCCCGATAATACGCGAAAATAGTCTTGGAGGGATCACTATCCTGTCCAACGGATCATTTTGTATTGGGGCATACGGTATACTGCGATGGCATGAATCTCTTCATGCATGCCGAGTGCTGCTGATTTAATGCTGTTGGCAGCATTTCTGCAGTGTCTCTCCCCAAGGCCCTCCGTGGGCTGCAACCCAGACAACAGGACTGCTCGTGACTGCGATTTCCTTGACCCGGCCCGATGACTGGCACCTCCACCTGCGGGATGGCTTTGCTCTTCAGGCGGTGGCCGCCGATACGGCCCGCCAGATGGGCCGCGCCATCGTAATGCCGAACCTCAAGCCCCCGGTGACGAATCTTGAGCAGGCGTTGTCCTATCGTGAGAGGATTCTGGCTGCATTGCCGCAAGGCACGCATTTCGAGCCACTGATGACGTTGTATCTGACGGATCGGACGACCGTCGAGGATATCGAGACAGCATGGGCCAGTGGCAAGGTTCAGGCAGTCAAGCTGTATCCTGCGGGCGCCACGACCAACTCCGACTCAGGCGTCACCGATCTCCGCCACTGCGACGCCGCTATCGCTGCCATGGCTCGGCTTGGTATGCCGCTGCTGGTTCATGGTGAAGTCACTGACGCCGATATCGATATCTTCGATCGTGAAGCGGTGTTCATCGAGAAAGTCATGAAACCTCTGCTGTCACGTCACCCTTCGCTGAAAGTGGTGTTCGAGCATATCACTACAGCGGACGCGGCGCGTTTCGTCAGCGAAGCGCCAGGCAATATAGGCGCAACCATCACTGCCCATCATTTGCTCTATAACCGCAATCACATGTTGGTCGGAGGCATCCGTCCACATTACTACTGTCTGCCGATTCTCAAGCGCGAGCGTCATCGGGAGGCACTGGTTGAGGCCGCTGTTTCTGGTAACCCAAGTTTCTTCCTGGGTACCGATAGTGCACCTCATGCTCGTAATGACAAAGAGAGCAGTTGTGGCTGTGCTGGTGCCTATACGGCGTTTGCGGCCATCGAACTGTATGCCACGGCCTTCGAACAGGCGGGCGCATTGGATAAGCTGGAAGGGTTTGCCAGCCATCATGGGCCGGATTTCTACGGTCTGCCGCGCAATGCCGATACCATCACACTGGAAAAGGTCGAGTGGCAAGTGCCTGCGGAACTGCCGTTCGGAGAAGGGAATACCCTGGTTCCGTTGTGTGCTGGGGAGAAGCTTTCCTGGCGTATGCGTGATGCCTGATCTGCTCGATGGCGTGCTCAGAGATTCCCTGGAATCTTTCTGAAATGTTGCTTTTCTGAAATGCTACCAGCCTCGCTGTGCCGCCGTCACGGCGAGGCTGGAGAGTGATTTACCGAGCGGCTGATGCGCAGTTGATCACCGGGTTGGCGTACTGACGCAGCCACCAGTGATGCAACGCCTCGGGAACTGCTGCCAGGCGCTCATTGAAGCGGGTGCGGTCGGCTTCCGTGACTTCCTTCATGTCGAGCAGCTCCGGGTGTTCCCCCAGGGTCTCAAGCGCCAGATAGTGGCTGGGGAATAGGTGGTAATCACCGAGCACCTGGCGGTCGATCTCGGCAGCAGCGGCTTCTGGCGTGTCAAAGCTTGCATCAAGCGGTGTGCCAAAGCGTAGATGGACACGCCCCTTGTAGCCGGTAATTCCGGCGACAATGGAGCTTATATCCTCGAACTCGCTTTTCTTGTAACCGCCTTCTTCGCTGGTGGCCTTCAGCTCACGGGCTTTCTGCACATCGCAGGGATCGTACTCATAGCTGATCGATACCGGCACCAGACGCAGTTCTTCTATGGCGGCTCCGAGGCCAGCATCACGATTGTGCATGCGATGTGCCATGGTCATCATCTTGATGATGGCTGGGTCGGTGCGATCGATGCCGTCCTTGGCGCGTCCTTCGCGCTGAGCCATCCAGATGGAGTGGTTGTCGCTGCATATGGAGTGGCGAATATATCCGGACAGCTGTTGATAGGCGGCCAGCATTGCCCGTTTTCCTCGCACACTGCGTGGCACGATGAAGCTCTTGTTGAGGCGCATCAGATCAGTGACATAGGGCTTCTTGAGCAGATTGTCACCAATGGCGATGCGCACCGTGTCACGTCCGGCCAGGTAGAGCGCGTAGTTGACGAAGGCAGGATCCAGAGAAATGTCGCGGTGATTGCCAATGAACAGGTAGCCTGTCTCGGGGTCCAGGTTTTCTACGCCATCGACACGAAAATCGTCGGCAGAGTCGCGCAGCATGCGCTGCATGTAGCTGGCAATACGATTCTGGAAGTCGCGGATGGTGTCGACTCCCTTGACTTCACGCTTGATCACCCAGCTGGCCAGGGTGCGCGACAGCCTCGGCATGAGCCGGGTAAGTCTTGGCAGCCGATAGCGGGTCAGTGCATCAAGCAATTCTGGATCTTCGCTGAGGCGGGCCAGAGTGGCTGCCACCTCATGGTCCTGGTAGGGCCGAATATCGTGCCAGGGATCCAAGGTTGCGTCAGAAGTTGCAGTCATGAGGTGGTGGTCGCAAGATCAGGGGAAACAACGGAAGAGGGGCTCTGGGCTTCACCGCCAAGCCAGTCGAGCAGACGATCCACTGCATCACCCAGAGCCTGGGTCATCAGCAGGAAATCCGTTTCCAGACGGACTAGAGCATCGTCTCCATCCTCGCTCTGGTTGGCTTCTTCGACCAACGCATCGTCGAAAGACAGTGATTTCACGGCCAGGTCGTCGTGGAGCACGAAGCGCAGGCGGCCTTCGAGCCCCAGGGCCAGTTTGCTGGCCTGGCGGTCATGCTCCAACAGACGCTGGATGTCATCGCTGTCGAGGTCCACTTGCTTGGCCCGCAGCACGCCATCATCACCCTTGGCCTTGAGCTCGACCTGGTCTCCCATCACCATGTCCGAAGGGCGAGATCCCGGGTCAGTCAGCCAGGTAGTCATGGCGCGGATAGGCAGGGTCTGAGCCGCCAGGGGAGTCACCTTGAGGCTGCCGAGGGTTTCGCGCAACAAGTCGAGGAGCTCTTCTGCACGTTTGCGGCTTGAAGTATTGACGGCGATCAACCCGCGCCGGGTATCCCACCAGAGGTCTGTCTTCTGGCTGCGCACGAAGGCGCGGGGCAGCAATTCCTCGTAGACCTGCTCCTTGATGTCCTGTTTCTCCTGACGACGGAGCTTGCGGCCTTCCTGGGTCTCGATGGCTTCGGTGCGTTCTTCGACTTCTTCTTTTACCACCGATGCCGGCAAGATGCGCTCCTGACGCAGAGCCGTCATCAGACGTTGTCCTTGCAGTTCGTGCAGATACTGTACGCCTGCGCGACCTGCCGGAGTTGTCCAACCGATACGGCGTGCTTCGGCACTTCCCAGTGGGCGAAAAGCTTGTTCAGACAGGACGGTTTCCAGCTGTCCAGCGTCGATGGACGGTCCGTCATGCAGGCGGTAAAGGTGCAAGTGCTTGAACCACATGAAGCAAATCCCAGGGTCAAAAAGGACGCACATTATGTCTAATGGCTGCTTCGGGTGCTAGTTGGACATTCAGGGAATACGTCCGAAGCAACGCATCTATCGCTGATGGGCCTTTGAGGCTGTTATGTTAGATTTGATCTCGTTATATCGTTTCTGCATAGCTATTTCTGTTTCTGCGCAGTTCTCTGCGTAGTGTTCCGAGTCGTTGCTGCGGTTCGGTTGCTTTTCTGTACAAGGGAATGTTCATGAACACCACAAGCATTGAGCTTCGCGTGAGAGGCTTCCATCTCGATGGCTATGGTCATGTCAATCACGCGCGCTATCTCGAATTCCTCGAAGAAGGGCGCTGGGATTACTTTGATCGTCATGCGGGCCTGATGGGCGTTCTATCGCGTGGTGATGTGGCTTTCGTCGTGGTCAATCTCAACATCGATTACCGTACGGCAGCGGTTGCCGGTGATGACCTTGAAGTTCGCACGCATCTTGCGGACCTAGGCTCACGTAGTGCGCGGATGTCTCAGCAGATCACTCGCAAGCATGATGGAGCCATGGTGGCCCGGGCAGTATTGACCTTTGTGCTGCTCGATGTGGCCAACAACAAGGCGGCGAGCATAGAAGGCGAGCTGCGTGAGGCGCTGGAACCCTTGCTGGTTTCCTGACGTGTGTTAAACGCTGCGCGGGTAGGCCCTTAAGTGATATGCTAGTGCGCTGTATTTGTGCGCTCTGTCACGCTCCCTGATGTTCAATAGAATGGTTCATTGGAATGGTTCATTGGAGAAGTTTGTCGGGAGTTCATCGTGACATCAGTGACGCACTGCCTGCTGCTGTACCTATATCAGCTGTACCAAAGGATTTGACGACCCATGGGTGACATCGCCAGAGAGATTCTGCCAGTCAATATCGAGGACGAACTGAAACAGTCGTATCTCGATTACGCGATGAGCGTGATCATCGGCCGTGCACTGCCTGATGTGCGCGATGGCTTGAAGCCGGTTCATCGGCGTGTGCTGTTCGCGATGCACGAACTGGGCAATGACTGGAACAAGCCGTACAAGAAGTCGGCCCGTGTGGTGGGCGACGTGATCGGTAAGTACCATCCCCACGGGGATAGCGCGGTCTATGACACCATCGTGCGTATGGCTCAGCACTTTTCCATGCGCCATGTGCTGGTGGATGGCCAGGGCAACTTCGGTTCCATCGATGGCGATAGTGCAGCTGCCATGCGTTATACCGAAGTGCGCATGGCCAAGCTGGCCCATGAGCTGCTGGCGGATCTGGAGAAGGATACTGTCGACTGGGTCGACAACTATGACGGTACCGAGCGTATCCCGGATGTGCTGCCGACCAAGGTTCCCAACCTGCTGGTCAATGGTTCGTCGGGTATCGCCGTGGGCATGGCGACCAACATCCCGCCGCACAACATGGTGGAAGTCATCAATGGCTGCTTGGCGCTGATCGACGATTACAGCCTCACCATCGATGACCTGATGGAATATATCCCGGGACCGGATTTCCCCACCGGGGGCATCATCAATGGCCGGGCAGGCATCCTCGAGGCCTATCGCACCGGGCGTGGCCGTATCTATGTGCGTGCCTGCCATACCATCGAGCATGACGACAAGACCGGCCGCGACCACATCATCGTCACTGAATTGCCGTATCAGGTGAACAAGGCGCGCCTGATCGAGAAGATTGCCGAGCTGGTCAAGGACAAGAAGATCGAAGGCATCGCCGAGCTGCGCGATGAGTCCGACAAGGACGGCCTGCGTGTGGTGATCGAGGTCAAGCGCGGCGAAAGTGGCGATGTCGTGGTCAACAACCTGTTCGCCCAGACCCAGCTGCAGAGCGTCTTCGGCATTAATATGGTCGCCCTGGAAGATGGCGAGCCGAAGATAATGAACCTCAAGCAGGTGCTTGAGGCGTTCATTCGCCACCGGCGCGAAGTGGTGACCCGGCGTACGCTCTTCGAACTCAAGAAGGCCCGCGAGCGTGGTCATATTCTTGAAGGCCTTGCCGTTGCCATCTCCAACATCGATGAAGTCATCGAGCTGATCAAGGCCTCACAGAGTGCTGCCGAAGCCAAGGAGCGTCTTCTGACGCGCTCCTGGCAGCCTGGGCAGGTTACCGGAATGCTTGAGCGTGCCGGGGCTACGTCGTGCAAGCCGGAAGATCTGGAAGAAGGCTTCGGCCTGCTCGACAGTGGCAACGAGTACCGCCTGTCACCGGCTCAGGCCCAGGCCATCCTGGAGCTGCGTCTGCACCGCCTGACAGGGCTCGAGACCGAGAAACTGCTGGATGAATACCTTTCCATTCTCGAGCGCATCGCGGAACTGATGGCGATCCTGGCCTCTTCAGAGCGCCTGCTCGAAGTCATTCGCGAAGAGCTGGAGGCGGTTCGTGACCAATTCGGTGACGAGCGTCGCACGGAAATTCAGGCTAGCCGACTGGACTTGTCCATCGAGGACCTGATCGCCGAGGAAGACATGGTGGTGACCGTGTCACGCAGCGGTTATGCCAAGACACAGCCGCTGTCCGACTATCAGGCTCAGCGTCGTGGCGGGCGTGGAAAGTCGGCGACGTCAATGAAGGACGAAGACGTCATCGAGCACCTGCTGGTTGCCTCGACTCACGATACCGTGCTGCTGTTCTCCAACAGGGGCAAGGTCTACTGGCTCAAGGTTTACGAAATGCCTGCGGCCAGCCGTGGTTCTCGCGGCAAGCCGCTGGTCAACCTTCTGCCGCTGGAAGAAGGCGAAGCGATCAATGCCATCATGCCGGTGCATGACTACGATCCGGATTGCTATATCTTCTTCGCCACTGCTCGCGGAACGGTGAAGCGTACCAGTCTTGAGCAGTTCTCTCGTCCACGTAGCGTGGGGCTGATTGCCATCGATCTGGAAGAAGGTGATCGCCTGATCGGTGCCGCCATCACTTCTGGCAGTGACCATGCCATGCTGCTGTCGTCCAATGGCAAGGCAATTCGTTTCGAGGAGACTCAGGTCAGGGCCATGGGGCGTACTGCCCGTGGCGTACGCGGCATGCGTCTGCTCGATGACGCGGAAGTGATTAGTCTGATCATTCCCAAGAGCCTTGAAGTGGATGCCGAAGAGGAAGATGGCGAAGTGGATGGCGAAGCCACGAATGCCGCTGCTGTCGCCAAGGATGGCCAGATATACATCCTTACTGCTAGTGAGAATGGCTATGGCAAGCGCTCTCGCCTCGAGGAGTTTCCTCTACGCGGTCGTGGTGGCCAGGGTGTGATCGCCATGCAGACCAGCGAGCGCAATGGTGCCATGGTTGCTGCGATGCAGGTCTACTCGAGCGACGAGATGATGTTGATCACCGATCGCGGCACGCTGGTACGGACCCGTGTCGAGGAAGTTTCCATCAGCTCCCGTAATACTCAGGGTGTTACCTTGATTCGTCTGAGTGAAGAGGAATCTCTGGTCAAGACCGTGCGTATCGAGGAGCTGGATGAAGACGATAGTGTCGGGGAGGAGCTGGAGAATGATGACGGCGTTGATGTCGATGCTGCCACGGATGCCGCTTCCGAAGGCGCTGCTTCCGGAGATAGTACCCCAGCTAATGATGCCCCAGCTAGCGACTCAGAGGGCGGCAATGCTGACCCGGCCGATGATGACGATGGCCAATAATGAACGGTTCTAGTCCTCGTAAGAAGGACATAGGCTGAGACCCCTGCCTGCGACCCATCTAGTGTCGCAGGCTTCTTGCTTGAAGTGCTGGATGCCTTCGCGCCATGCAGGACATGATGGCTGAAGGCCAAGGCAAAAGACGGATACTGGACACAAATGACACGTCACTTCAATTTCTGCGCGGGCCCTGCTGCCTTGCCTACTGTTGTTCTCGAACGTGCACAGCAGGAAATGCTGGACTACCAGGGCCACGGCCTCTCGGTGATGGAGATGAGCCATCGCTCCAGCGAATATGTGGCGATTGCCGAAAAAGCTGAAGCCGATCTGCGCAGTTTGCTGGCGGTACCGGATAATTACCGCATATTGTTCACCCAGGGTGGGGCGACCCAGCAATTTGCTGCTGTACCTTATAACCTGCTGGGTAACGGTGGCACGGGTAATTACTTCGAGACTGGTATCTGGGGCAAGAAAGCGATCAAGGAAGCTCGGCACTTGTTTGGTGCTGCGCATGTTGCTGCATCCAGTGTCGATTCTGGGAATACTGAAATACCTCGAGAAGAAGCTATCCAGCTCTCTGAGGATGCGGCTTTCCTGCATATCACCACCAATGAAACTATTGGTGGCCTGGCCTTCGATTATACGCCTTGCGCCGTGCGCCCGGATGGTGTGGAAATACCGCTGGTAGCAGACATGTCATCCGATATTCTATCTGGACCATTGGATGTCTCCCGTTATGGGGTGATATATGCCGGCGCTCAGAAGAATATTGGACCGGCAGGGCTTGTCCTGGTGATTGTGCGTGATGATCTTCTCGATCGTGCGCGAAGTGACATGCCGACACTGTTCAGCTATCGCGAGTTGGCCGAGGCTGGTTCCATGATTAACACGCCTGCCACTTATAGCTGGTATCTGGCCGGGTTGGTATTCGAATGGCTCCGGCAGGATATCGGTGGTCTGGAGGCCATGGCAGCAATCAATGCGCGTAAAGCGGCCAAGCTTTATGCCACTATTGATGCAAGTAAACTGTTTAGTAATCCAGTCGCGGAGCGTAACCGCTCGCGGATGAACGTGCCTTTCGTCCTGGCGGATGATCGTCTCGATGCGGATTTCCTGCGTGAAGCGGATGAGGCAGGGCTGTTGAACCTCAAGGGGCATCGCAGTGTTGGCGGTATGCGCGCTAGTCTCTATAACGCAGTGCCGGAGGAAGCAGTGGATGCCCTGGTCACCTTCATGAATGACTTTGAGCAGCGGCGCGGTTGAGTCAAGGCGCAGTTGAATCAGGAAGGAAGCGAGAGGCAAAGATGAGTGATTCCAGCAAGCAGGATCTATCCGCGTTGCGTGAGCGCATCGATGATATTGATGGTGAAATACTGCGCTTGATCAGCGAGCGTGCAGAGTGCGCGCGTGAAGTGGCAGAAACCAAGACCGCCAGTGACCCCAAGGCCGTGTTCTATCGTCCTGAACGTGAGGCGCAGGTGTTGCGTCGAGTGATGGAGCTGAACAAGGGTCCTTTGGACAGTGAAGAGATGGCACGCCTGTTCCGAGAGATCATGTCAGCCTGTCTGGCGCTGGAGCAGCCGATCAAGGTCGCGTACCTGGGCCCGGAAGGGACCTTTACTCAGCAGGCGGCGCTCAAGCACTTTGGTGAAAGTGCCTTGACTCAACCAATGGCTGCCATCGATGAAGTGTTCCGCGAGGTGGAAGCTGGGGCGGTGAATTATGGTGTGGTGCCGGTCGAGAATTCCACGGAGGGGGTGATCAACCATACCCTGGATTCGTTCATGGATTCTTCCTTGCACATCTGTGGCGAGGTGGTGCTGCGCATCCATCATCACCTGCTGGTGGCCGATAATACGCTGAAGGACAAGGTGTCGCGTATCTATTCTCACCCGCAGTCCTTTGCCCAGTGCCGCAAATGGCTAGATGCTCACTTTCCGCATGCGGAGCGCGTGCCTGTATCATCCAATGCCGAAGCCGCACGCCTGGTCAAGTCCGAGTGGCATAGTGCTGCTATCGCGGGAGACATGGCCGCCAAGCTCTATGGGCTGAGTCACATTGCCGAGAAGATCGAGGATCGTCCGGACAATTCCACTCGTTTCCTGATCATTGGCAACCAGGAAGTCCCCATGTCCGGTACCGACAAGACTTCCCTTGTGGTGGCCATGCGTAACCAGCCAGGGGCGCTACATGACCTGCTCGAGCCGTTCCATCGTCACCAGATCGACTTGACGCGTCTCGAAACCCGCCCGTCCCGCACAGGGGTGTGGAACTATGTGTTCTTCATCGACTTTGCCGGCCACATCGACGAGCCGCGGGTGTCGGCAGTGCTTGAAGAAGTGCGCTTGCGCGCTTCTGAAGTAAAAGTGCTTGGCTCATACCCGCAAGGGGTGCTGTGAGGGTGGGGAAGCGTCAACAGGCGGTACAGGAATCTTCGTCTCTCCAGTTGCCACCGACATCTCGGCTGCCGCAATCGTCGCGTATTGTGATCGTTGGCCTGGGCCTGATCGGTGGCTCTCTCGCTGCCGCTCTGCGGCAGGCGAAAGTGGGGCAGCAGGGTGATGATTGCGTCATCCTTGCTTGCGATCCCGATGCTGGTGAAATTCGTCGTGGCATGGACATGGGGCTGATCGACAATGGCTCCACGTGCATGGGGGATGTGCTGGACGCCGCCACGCTCGTGGTGCTGGCAGTGCCGGTGTTGGCCATGTCTTCAGTGATGAAAGCGTTGGCGGGTTATCTGTCGCGTATGGCGCCGGATGTGGTCATCACTGATGTGGGCAGTACCAAGGCGACCATTCGTGAAGCCGCCATTGAGGCATTCGGTGAGTTGCCGGAGCGTCTAGTGCTGGGCCATCCCATTGCCGGCTCCGAGAAAAGTGGTGTGGCAGCATCCAATCCTGATTTGTACCGTGATCACAAGGTCATTCTGACTCCGGAACAGGATACGGACGAAAAGGCACAAAGGCTGGTCGAGACCATGTGGCGCATGACCGGTGCCGAGGTGCTGTACATGGGAGTGGAACGCCACGACCAGGTTCTGGCCCGCACCAGTCATCTGCCGCATCTGCTGGCCTTTTCTCTGGTGGATACTCTGGCGCGCCAGGACGAACGTCTGGAAATCTTCCGCTATGCCGCAGGAGGGTTTCGCGACTTTACCCGAATTGCTGGCAGCGACCCGGTCATGTGGCGCGATATCTTTCAGGCCAATCGTGATGCGGTACTTGATGCTCTAGATGACTTCGAGAACGGCCTGGCAGTATTACGCGAGGCCGTGATACAGGGCGACAGCGATGGCATGCTCGCTACTTTCGACCGGGCTCGCCATGCACGGCACTATTTCGAATCCTTGCTCAATCAGACCAGTTATCAGGCGGAATACCAAATGCAAGAAACAGCCAAGCTGCGTTACCGGGTCGCTCCTGGCGGTAGTGTGACCGGCCGTATTCGTGTACCGGGAGACAAGTCCATTTCCCATCGCTCGATCATGCTCGGTGCTCTTAGTGAAGGGGTGACGGAAGTTTCCGGTTTCCTTGAGGGCGAAGACAGTCTGGCCACACTGCAGGCCTTTCGTGAGATGGGTGTGGCCATTGAAGGCCCGCACCAGGGGCGAGTGACGATTCATGGCGTTGGCATGCGCGGGCTGAAGAAGCCAGCGGGCCCACTTTACGTAGGCAATGCTGGTACGGCGATGCGGTTGTTTGCCGGACTTCTGGCGGGGCAGGAATTCGACACTGAACTGACGGGAGATACTTCCCTCACTCGTCGCCCGATGGGGCGTGTGGCTGATCCTCTGCGTCTGATGGGAGCTGTCATCGAGACCAGTGAAGGCGGGCGTCCTCCGCTCAAGATCAAAGGAGAGCAGCGCCTCAATGGCATTACATACGATATGCCCATGGCCAGTGCCCAGGTGAAGTCTTGCCTGTTGCTGGCCGGCATGTATGCGGATGGAGAAACCCGGGTCCGTGAGCCTGCTCCTACCCGTGATCATACCGAGCGCATGCTGAATGGTTTCGGCTATCCCGTCGAGCGGGAAGGCGACACGTGCTGGTTGCGGGGTGGCGGTAAATTGGTTGCGGCGCCTATCGATGTGCCTTCCGATATTTCTTCGGCGACCTTTTTCCTGGTTGCTGCGGCCATTACTCCGGGATCCGATCTTCTGCTCGAGCATGTGGGGATCAACCCAACGCGTATTGGCGTGATCAATATTCTCAAGGCCATGGGGGCCGATCTGCAATTGGAGAACCTGCGTGAAGTCGGTGGGGAGCCAGTGGCAGATCTACATATCCGCTATGCGCCGCTTAAAGGTATCGATATTCCGCAGGACCAGGTGCCCCTGGCGATTGATGAGTTTCCGGCACTATTTATTGCGGCTGCCAATGCACAGGGAACTACCCGTTTGCGCGGAGCTGAAGAGTTGCGTGTCAAGGAGTCCGACCGCCTGCAGTCGATGGCTGATGGCATGACGATCATTGGTATCGATAATACGCTTTATGATGATGGCATCGATATTGTCGGCAAGGGAGGCGAGGGTGCCAACTATGGCGGCGGCCGTGTCGACAGTCATGAAGATCATCGCATTGCCATGGCCTTTACGATTGCCGGTCTGCGGGCCAGCGCTCCGATAGAGATCGATGACTGTGCCAACGTGGCGACGTCGTTCCCGACCTTTGTCGAATTAACCCAGAAAGTAGGGTTGAGCCTCGAAGAGGTCCGCTATGACTGATTCCCGATCCTCCATTCCAGTGCTGACCATTGATGGCCCGGGCGGGGCCGGCAAGGGCACCATCAGCCGCTTGATCGCCGAGCGTCTTGGCTGGCATCTGCTGGATAGCGGCTGTCTATATCGCCTTACTGCACTCGCTGCGCTGCGCAAGAACGTTGCCCTGGACGATGAGGCGATGCTGGCACAGCTCGCTACTGGGCTGGATGTGGAATTTCGGGTGGCAGGAGCAGTGACCGCGGTATTGCTTGAAGGGGATGAGGTCGGCCAGGAAATTCGCACGGAAAAGGTGGGTGACTGCGCTTCTCGAGTTGCTGCTCTGCCGGCAGTGCGTACAGCGCTGCTGCAACGCCAGCGCGACTTCCGCCTCTCTCCAGGGCTGGTGGCGGATGGGCGTGATATGGGGACTGTTGTGTTCACCGATGCTACGCTGAAAATCTTCCTGACAGCCAGTGCCGAGGAAAGGGCCCGTCGCCGCTATCTCCAGTTGCGAGAAGCCGGCGTGGATGCTAGTCTATCGAGTCTTTTAAGAGAGATTCAGGCCCGCGATGCGCGTGATACACAACGCAGCGTGGCTCCATTGGTAGCAGCTGATGATGCCATCGAGCTGGATACCACTAGCCTGAGCATACCGGAAGTGGTTGATCAGCTTGAGGAATTGCTGGCCCAAAAAGGGCTGGTCTCGAGCACCTGACAACCCTTGCGGAGTCCCCGGTCAGATGTCACGGCGTGCCCGAGTCCTTGGATAGTCGGAAAGCTCGGTCAGGTCCAACCAGCGTCAACGTCCCCGGGGGTTATCGGAAAATGGCCCGCACTCGCTGGTGGTGCGGAGAAGCGGCCCTGCCGCACTCAACGTTGATCTCGTAGGAACATCATGAGCGAAAGCTTTGCTGAACTGTTTGAACAATCTCTCCAGGACATCAACATGGAGCCGGGCGCCATCGTCGCGGCTACTGTTGTCGATATTGAAGGTGACTGGGTTACCGTCAATGCCGGCCTGAAGTCCGAAGGTCAGATCCCTGCTGCGCAATTCCGTGACGACAGTGGTGAGCTGACTATTGCCGTCGGCGACGAAGTGCATGTTGCGCTCGAAGCTGTGGAAGACGGCTTTGGTGAAACCCGCCTGTCTCGCGAGAAGGCCAAGCGTGCCGAAGCGTGGAAGGTGCTGGAAGCTGCCTTCGAGAAAGAAGAGATCGTCAAGGGCGTGATCAACGGCAAGGTCAAGGGCGGCTTCACTGTTGATGTCGACTCCATCCGTGCCTTCCTGCCGGGTTCCCTGGTCGACGTTCGTCCGGTTCGCGATACTGCGCACCTGGAGAACAAAGAGCTGGACTTCAAGGTCATCAAGCTTGATCCGAAGCGCAACAACGTCGTAGTTTCCCGTCGTGCGGTTCTCGAAGCCGAGAACAGTGCCGAGCGTGAAGCGCTGCTGGCAACTCTGCAGGAAGGTCAGCAGATCACCGGTATCGTCAAGAACCTGACTGACTACGGTGCCTTCGTTGATCTGGGCGGTGTCGATGGCCTGCTGCACATCACCGACATGGCCTGGAAGCGTATCAAGCATCCGAGCGAGATCGTTGCCGTTGGCGATGAGATCAACGTCAAGGTGCTGAAGTTCGACCGTGAGCGCAACCGCGTTTCTCTGGGTCTGAAGCAGCTGGGCGAAGATCCGTGGGTCAACATCAAGGATCGTTACCCGGAAGGCACCAAGGTGCACGCTCGTGTCACCAACCTCACCGACTACGGCTGCTTTGCCGAGCTGGAAGAGGGTGTCGAGGGTCTGGTTCACGTCTCTGAAATGGACTGGACCAACAAGAACATCCATCCGTCCAAGGTTGTCCAGGTTGGCGACGATGTGGACGTCATGGTTCTGGATATCGACGAAGAGCGTCGTCGTATCTCCCTGGGTATCAAGCAGTGCACCGCTAACCCGTGGGAAACCTTCAACGGCCAGTTCAACAAGGGCGATCGCGTTGCTGGTACCATCAAGTCCATTACCGACTTTGGTATCTTCATCGGCCTGGACGGTGGCATCGATGGTCTGGTTCATCTGTCCGACATCTCCTGGACCGAGACTGGCGAAGAGGCTGTGCGTTCCTTCAAGAAGGGCGACGAAGCTGAGGCCGTCATTCTGTCCATCGATCCGGAGCGTGAGCGCATCTCCCTGGGTATCAAACAGCTCGACAGCGACCCGGTCGCTGAGTTCCTGGCTGTAAATGACAAAGGCGCCATCGTGACTGGCCGTGTTGTCGAAGTTGATGCCAAGGAAGCTCACGTTGAGCTGGCGACTGACGTCATCGCAGTGCTGAAGGCTTCTGAAATCAGCGCTGATCGCGTTGAAGATGCCCGTAACGTGCTGAACGAAGGCGATAGCGTTGAAGCTCGCATTGTTGGCGTCGATCGCAAGAATCGCCAGATCACCTTGTCTGTCAAGGCCAAGGATCAGGACGATACTCGCCGCAGCATGAGCAAACTGCGTGAGCAGGAAGTCGAAGTTGGTGGTCCGACCACCATCGGTGACCTGATCAAGCAGCAGATGGGTCAGGACTAAGTCTTGGCTCTCTGAGGTAGAAGGTATGGGTTGGAAATGTAAATAGCATTCTTCGATTCGTAGTTCTGCCTGAAGATTAAAACGCCGCTCCTCTTGGAGCGGCGTTTTTGTATGTTATCAATTTGTTCATGTCATATAGTCCTGGCACATATCTGAACGCTTCAAGGAACAAATACTTCTCCGCATAGTCATACAGTTGCCGAAAAACTAACAATGGTTATTGTTGGTTGAGATTGTCTGGATGTATGAGGTTGCCAATATTAACGTTAGAGGCAATAATACTTGTGCATTCCTGAATAAATTCTAAGGTTGAGTAATATGTCGTCACTTCTGAATGATTACATGCAGATGGAGCAGCAGCTCGAGCAGCTCAGAACGCGCCTCGAGAAACTGCAGAATGATGATCGCCTGAAGGCCGAGCTTGAGTTCAAGGATAAGCTTGAGTCTTTGATGAGTGAATTTGGCAAAAGCACTGCTGATGTCATTGCGCTGCTTGATCCATCGTCCCGTTCTACATCTGGCAAAGCCGCGCCTGCCTCTGATGGCCGTCGTAAGCGCAAGCTGAAAATCTACAAGAACCCGAACAGCGGTGAGGTCGTGGAAACCCGTGGTGGTAACCACAAGACCCTGAAAGCCTGGAAGGAAGAGCACGGTGCTGATACCGTAGAGTCCTGGCTGGTGCGTGTAGAAGAGTAATTCGCACCTGGTCTCCAGGAAGTGGTAAAATGGCCGCGCCCCGCGGCCATTTTGATTTGCCCCTGTCAGATCCCTGCACAACTCGTATCATCTGCGAGCGACGTGCCTCTCTAGGGCATTTCTAGCGTATAAATAATCAGGCTGCATATGGCTTGTAATGCTGATACGGCACTTCGGCTATTTTTTCAGGCATGCTCTTTTGGACATTAATATGTTCCCAATTGACGACATGTCGTTAACGGCAAGTAACAAATGAAATCACAGAGCTTTCAGAAGCCTATGGATGAGCGTGAAAAACTGCGTCGGTTCCGTGAACTGGACGATGCCTTTGCGGAAGCGCTGCGTGGTCTAGATAACCCTTCTCAAGCTGCCAAGATTCCGACCGGTCCCCCCGTGCGTTCGCTGGCAGACCTGGAAGCAGAAGAAACGCAGCGTGTGGAAGAAGAGGCCAATCGCCGCTTCGAGGAGCGTTTGCGCACTCTGATGCAAGAATATTCGCTGCAGCCTAAAGACGTTGCGCGTTTGCTTGAGACATTGAAAAGTCAGGGACGTGTTGCCTGATACATCTCAGGGGATGTCACTGACGATAGCGATAGACTCGCAGGCTTGGTAGAAACATTTCGTCTTCCAGGCGCTCATCGCTGCGCCGAGCCCTTTTTCGTTCCACTGGAGGGGATGAAGGAGGGATATTGTGGTCAGGCAGTTTTCCCGAAGGACAGGGGACGAGCAGAGGTAGCGCCACATTGAGCGCACGCCGGGTCTTGCCATTGGCCAAGGGCTCGGCAAAAAACAGATTGGCCCGCATGAGTGGCGCCTGGCGCTGTACTTGCGCCAAGGGCTCTTGTGACGGAATGCCTGCCAAGCGTTTCAATTGAATGCGAATGTGGTCGGCTGCATTGTCCAGTGCCATCAAGCGACGTTCAGCTTCTGCCACACTCAGGCGTGTAATGGAGCGGCCACTGCTGTACCAGGCTAGACGGACTTTCGCCACGGGAGCTTCGGCGATAGGCAGTGCACGCCAGCACTGCTTGAGATGCAGGCGTGCCAAGCCGGTACCCTTGAGGTGAGTGTGAAGTTCGGGGTGGCGAAAGGGAATCACCGCCTTGATTTCGGGAACAAGAGTCGGTGCTTCCTTGCGAATATCAGCTAGTACCTTGGCAAAATCTGCCTTGGCTGTATTGACTGCGCAGGCCTTCTTCAAGGTGGCTTCATTTACTGCGACCAGGCCGATATGGCTGCGGGTCGCACGACCATCCTGGCCATCTTCATACCAGACGTCACTCAAGACATGCTTGAGCCATTTGGCATCGACGCCCTGTGGCTGATCAAAAGACCAGGCAGGCAGCCCCGAGGCTTGCCATGCGTCGACCATTTCCTCCACACCTTCAACGATATGATCGAAGTGGCGTTCCAACTCCGCCAGGAGGCGATACGCCGGTGTGGCAATATGAGCGCTCATGGCGTCTTCAGTCATTGAGATGTTGGTCCCGCTCTGCTTGCGCTACCCATTCATCTATGCTGGTTTCATCCATCGCTGGTTCTCCGGCAATGCGGTGTGTGCCATCTGCCCAGGCTCCAAGGTCTAGTAAGCGACAGCGTTTGCTGCAGAAGGGGCGGTAGGGATTGTCCTGGCTCCAGGCGACGCGTTTCTTGCATTGCGGGCAGGCGACTTCCAAGGGGCGCTTTCCGCTCTCATGACTCATCAGAGGTTTTTTCCTTTGCCAGGTTGCTGATATGGAGGTGTGCCCAGTTTGCTTGCTCGACACCGGGTGTTCAGTACCAGACGATCGGTGCTTGCATTGCCAATACTGGAGGGCTTGCCTATTAGGATGACCCATCACCGGCGATTGGGCAAAACGTTGTCGCTGGCCAATTGGCGATAGCGTTGGTCGAGCATCCTGACTTGTGCCTCAAGACTTGCAAGGTCGCCATCATTGACAATGACATCATCGGCTCGGGACAAGCGCTCCTGACGCGACATCTGGGCAGCAAGAATGGCCTTGGCCTGTGCCTCATCGACATTGTCCCGGGCGGTAGTGCGAGAGATCTGGAGTCTTTCAGGAATATCAATAACGAGGGTTCGATCGACCAGTGCCGATTGTCCGGACTCAAACAGAAGTGGTGATACCAGCAGCACATAGGGGCTGCCTTGAAGTTGTAGTTCGCGCAAGTGTGACACTATGCGTGCACGAATACGTGGATGTGTCACGCTTTCCAGCCAGCGGCGCTGTTCTGGATCTGCGAAAACGATAGCGCGTAGAGCGGCCCTGTCGAGGCTGCCGTCACTGTTGAGGATGTTCGAGCCATAGCGTGCGACGATGTCTGCCAGCGCAGGTGTTCCTGGCTTGACGACTTCTCGAGCAACATCGTCGGCATCCACCCAGCCAATGCCCAGTTGGCCGAAGGCTCTGGCAACTGTCGATTTCCCCGAGGCGATTCCGCCTGTCATTCCTATGATCATGCGTGCTGTTCCACTGCGGGGCCTGCTATTGAGGCGCTCTGGATTAAGCGTTGTGAAGAAACGCAAACATTTCAACTATAACGGCCTGATAGCGGGTCATTATCTCATTGCCTGCAAGCAGTTCCAGCCATCCGGCCAATGCGAGCCAGGGGCCAAAGGGAAAAGGTTTGCCCCGTGACTGCGGTACCATGAGTTGAACCAGAAGGGCACAGCATATACCGCCAATAGTAGCCATTGTCATGAGGAGAGGAAGGCTTTGCCAGCCTGCCCAGGCGCCTAATGCAGCAAACAGCTTGACGTCTCCCATCCCCAGCCCGTCATGACCATTGAGCCAACGATACGATGCTGCGAAACACCATGTTACTCCATAGCCCGCGAGGACCGCGATGATAGCAGAGAGGAGTGCTTCTGGATGGAAAGTGCACTGAAAGGCGAGACCGGCTCCCAGTAATGGTAATGTCAGAAGGTTCGGCAGCAGCAAGGTATAAAAATCAATAATCGCCAGTGCCAATAACATGAGTTCCGCTGCGTATATCCATGCGGCTTCCAGGGAAGCTCCTTGGGTCATGACAGTGACTGTTGCCAGACCGCAGGCTCCTACCATGCTCAATGGCCATACTCGGTAATAGGGTGTGTGGCAGGGAGTGTGTTTGCCAATCCAGGATTGAGCACCAAGCGCGACCACGGCTCCGCATGGCAGACCGCACAGGGCGATAAGTGCCAGGTTATCTATCTCCATGTTTCTAAGGCCGTGTCTTCAAAAGCCATGTTTGCAAAATTCATGTGTTCTAGCTTGAGGCTGTTCAAGCTGAAATTTTCCAGGTCGAAGCTTTTGAGTCTGACGTTTTCCAGACCAAAGCTTTCAGCGTTAAGTTGCTGTAGATGGAGTGCTATCACTGTGGGCGTCCTTGGCGTGATAGGACCATTATTGAGTGGTAGGGTGTCACGAGCACTGACTTTGGTCTAAACTCATCCCCTTTTTTCCGATCAGGTAGGCGACATGACTCAGACGCTCGGACCAGTGATGCTCGATCTTGATGGCCCGGAACTGACGGCTGAAGAGTGCGATATGCTCCAGCATCCGGCGGTGGGCGGCGTGATTCTGTTTGCACGCAATACTCTTGAAGCGGCCCAGGTCAGAGAGCTGTGTAGTTCGATTCGTGAAGCAAGGCCTGGCCTGTTGCTGGGCATCGACCAGGAGGGAGGGCGGGTACAGCGCCTCAAGGATGGCGTGACTCGTATTCCCCCGATGGCTCGCCTTGGGCAGGAATATCGCGCAGCACCTGAAGTGGCCTTGCGGCTGTGCCAGGATGCAGGCTGGTTGTTGGGAATGGAAATGGCGGCCTGCGGTCTTGACCTGAGCTTTGCCCCGGTACTGGATGTTGACGTAGGACTGTCGTCAGTGATTGGTAATCGCAGCTTTGCTGATTGTCCCGAGACAGTAGCGACGCTGGCTGGTGCTTTTCTGGACGGCCTGCACGAAGCAGGCATGGTAGGCGTTGGCAAGCATTTCCCAGGACATGGCGGTGTTGCTACGGATACTCATCACGATATGGCCGTGGATGAGCGTGATCTTGATGCATTGCGTTCCAGTGACCTGGTGCCATTCACGAAACTGGCTTCGCGTCTAGATGCCGTGATGCCGGCACATGTCGTGTATCCCGCCTTTGACTCGCGTCCGGCAGGATTCTCGCCTTCCTGGCTGGGTATGCTGCGAGAAAGTCTGGGATTCAAGGGCGTGATATTTTCTGATGATCTGACCATGGCGGGGGCCCATGTGGCTGGCGGGCCGGCCGAGCGGGCTCAGGCAGCCCTGGATGCTGGCTGCGACATAGTGCTGATCTGCAATGATCGACCTGCTGCCCGTGAAGTGCTGGCTGCCTGTGAAGGCATGACCTCGAAACGAGCTTCCCGCCTTCGCTATGGCCGGGCACGTCCTGATCTGGATGCCCTGACCGCGCTTGGCCGTTGGAGACGTGTCCATGCGCGACTGGAAGCGATGAACGCTTCCTGATCTGCAGGGAAATCCACCACTCATCCGTGCTTTATATATTGGCTGGTGACATTAGCTGCTGGTCTGCCAAGTGTGCATACCTTTGGTGGAAATGGCCATTTAGGTATCGAGTGCGAGAGGAGTCAGAGAGTTTCCCTGTTTCTGATGATGATTGATTGATGAATGAGCTCCTTTATGCCGAAACTTGATCCCGTGCACAGTGCCTCCCTCGATGACATGCGAGATGTCATGGATAACGCTGATTGCTTGATCAGTCACGACGAAGTTGAGCGTGCCCTTGATCGCATGGCGGATGAGATTACGCGCGATCTAGGCGATAAGCTGCCTGTGTTCTATTGCGTCATGAATGGCGGCTTGATCACGACAGGCCACTTGCTGCCGCGTCTGGGCTTCCCGTTGGAAGTCGATTATCTGCATGCCACCCGCTATCGAGGCAAGACTCGTGGTGGGGAGTTGTTCTGGCGCGTATCTCCAGAAATTCCCATGGCAGGTCGCCACGTCGTGATTGTCGATGACATTCTGGATGAAGGTGCCACTTTGGCTGCGATTCTCGAATACTGCCGCGAGGCAGGCGCGAAGAGCGTGTCCACTGCGGTGCTGGTGGACAAGAGCCATGATCGCAAGGCCGTGCCTGGGCTCAAGGCGGATTATTGCAGCCTCGAAGTCGCGGATCGTTATGTCTTCGGCTTCGGTATGGATTACAAGGGGTATTGGCGGAATGCCCCAGGGATCTTCGCTCCGAAGGGGATGTGATTCACGCTCTGCAAGAGCTGTAAGCCATAAGCCATAAGCCATAAGCCATAAGCCATAAGCCATAAGCCATAAGCCATAAGCCATAAGCCATAAGCCATAAGCCATAAGCCATAAGCTTTAAGCCATAAGCTTTAAGCTTTAAGCCACGAGCCGTAAGCCATAAGCTTGAAGCGATAAGTGAAAGCCTCTGCATTCAAGCTGCAGGGGCTTTCTCGTGAGATGTCATGTGTTGCATGGAGCCAGGCCACGACAGGATACTGCTGGCTTACCGCTTACCGCTTACCGCTTACCGCTTACCGCTTACCGCTTACCGCTTACCGCTTACCGCTTACCGCTTACCGCTTACCGCTTACCGCTTACCGCTTACCGCTTACCGCTTACCGCTTACCGCTTACCGCTTACCGCTTACCGCTTACCGCTTACCGCTTACCGCTTACCGCTTACCGCTTACCGCTTACCGCTTACCGCTTACCGCTTACCGCTTACCGCTTACCGCATGTGCATTGCTATAACCCCAACTCTTGGCTGGCCTGCTGGCGCATCTTGAATTTCTGGATTTTTCCCGTCACCGTCATCGGGAAGGCCTCGACGAATTTTATATAACGCGGGATCTTGTAGTGGGCAATCCTGCCTTGGCAGAAGTCCTTGAGTTCGTCTTCGGTCAGATAGCTCCCTTCTACCAGCTTGACCCAGGCCATCACTTCTTCGCCGTACTTCTGGTCCGGTACGCCGATGACCTGAACATCGGAGATTGCCTCGTGGGTATAAAGGAAGTCCTCGATTTCCCGGGGATAGATATTCTCGCCACCACGAATGATCATGTCCTTGATACGGCCGACGATAGAGACATAACCTTCATCATCCATGGTGGCCAGGTCCCCGGTATGCATCCAGCCTGAGCCGTCAATGGCCTTGTCCGTTGCCTCTCTGTTGTTCCAATAGCCGACCATGACGCTATAGCCTCGGGTGCATAATTCTCCTGTCTGTCCTCGGGGAACAACGGCGCCTGTTTCCGGGCTGATCAGCTTCACTTCAAGGTGAGGGTGGATGGTGCCCACTGTCGTCACGCGTTTTTCGAGTGCAGCCTCAGTGGTGGTCTGAAGGCTCACAGGACTGGTTTCGGTCATGCCATAGCAGATGGTGACGTCCTTCATGTGCATACGCTCAATGACCTTGCGCATCACTTCGATAGGGCAAATGGAGCCCGCCATGATGCCGGTCCTCAACGTGGACAGGTCGAATGTGTCGAAACTGGGGTGCTCGAGCTCGGCTATGAACATGGTAGGGACGCCGTATAGAGCGGTGGCCTTTTCCTCGCAGACGCTTAGCAAGGTGGCTTCAGGGTCGAAGCCATCGCCGGGATAGATCATGCAGGTGCCATGGGTGACGCAACCGAGATTACCCATGACCATGCCAAAGCAGTGGTAGAGAGGAACGGGAATGACCATACGGTCCTGTTCGCTCAGATTCATGGTCCTGCCCACGAACAGCCCGTTGTTGAGAATGTTGTGGTGTGACAGCGTCGCGCCCTTTGGGGCACCGGTAGTGCCAGAGGTGTATTGAATGTTGATGGGATCATCGAACTGGAGCGTGTCCTGCAGGCTGGCCAGTTCCTCTGCACTGACCTCGTGGCCTCGTTCCAGCATCTTGTCCCATACGTTCATGCCAGGAAGTGCACGGGTAGTATCGAGACAGATGACCCGTTTGAGCTCGGGCAGTCGGGCCAGTTTCAATGGTGCCGCATCTTGTATTTCATTCAGTTCCGGGGCCAGCTCGGCAAGAATGGCGACATAGTCGGAAGTCTTGAAAGCCCCCTGCAGGATGAGCGTGGATGTGCCTGACTGGTTGAGCGCATATTCCAGCTCGTGAGAGCGATAGCTGGGGTTGATGTTGACCAATATGGCGCCGATCTTGGCAGTGGCGAACTGGGTGATGGTCCATTCGGCGCAATTGGGAGACCAGATACCTACGCGATCGCCTTTCCGTACCCCCATGGCCAGCAGCCCCCGGGCAGCCTGATTGACGCTGCTTTGCAATTCGCGCCAGGTATACCTGAGCCCCTGGTGACGACTGATCAAGGCATCTCGATCCGGAAAGCGCGCAACCGTATCATCGAAGCAGTCGCCAATGGTCTGGCCCTTGAGTGGAAGATCGCTGGTGCCGCTGACGTAACTGAGCGAGGGGGTCTGGCGTGTCATCTTGGTTCTCGTCCTGTTGTTGCTGATCATGTAAGGGAGGTTGTTGTTATTCTCAATCGTGTCGTCGAGCGTGTTGCCGGCTCTTCAGCCACTGACATGGACTTTGGCAGGTCCCTCCACAGGGATGACCTATAACTGTTCTTGTTTTTCCTGTTGTCCGAGTTGATTCAGAGCTTCTTGGGCACGTTGGACAACGTGGTCCATTTCTAGCCGCATCAGGCGAATGTCCTCGAGCTGACGGTCCAGCTCCGAGCGTTTTTCGGCAATGATCTCAAGCAGGCGTTTGAGCTGGCGGGCATCCCCACCCGGCATGGCGTCATACATCAGCACCACTTCGCGTATTTCGGCCAATGAAAAGCCCAGGCGCTTTCCTCGCAGTGTGAGTTTCAGGCGCACACGGTCCTTGTCTCTATAAATGCGTTTCTGCCCCTGGCGCAGCGGCGACACCAGGCCTTCCTGTTCATAAAAGCGGATGGTGCGCGGTGTTACCTCGAACATCTTGGCCAACTCACCAATCGTGTAGGTGCGCTGATTGCCCTGCAGGCGGTCGCGGTCGAGAGCATCGTTCATGGTGAAGTGTCCTTGAGTCGGTGGCCTTCCCGGAACCGGACCTTTGGCTTCCGGGAAGGACTTGTCAGTGAAAACACTAGACGACGTTTACGTAAACGTAAAGTCGCTTTAGCATAACCATGTGAGTGAAGGGAGCATGAGTGAAAAATGATGTATCAGGCCATCACAGCCGCTGGTGGCAGAGTGTGCAAGAGCTACTGATGTCATAAGTACGACCATGGAGTGATATGGCATAAACCAAGCAAGTGCTAGGTTGGGCGTATCACACTGAAAGCGCATCATCTTTGCCTGAAGCTGGTGTCCATGAGGCTTCTATCAGTGCTGTCACTATTCATCAAAGAGGTTGAACCATGGATTTTACTCTGAGTGATGACCAGAAGGCGCTTGTTGCCGCAGCCGCGGACTTCGCCCGGGTCGAGCTTGCTGATCATGCTGCCGACTGGGACAAGGAGTCTCATTTCCCTCTTGATGTCATTCGCCGTGCAGGGGAGGCCGGCTTCCTCGGCATCTATACCCCTGAAGAACAAGGTGGCCTTGGTCTGTCCCGGCTTGATGCCTCGCTCATTTTTGAGCAGCTCTCTCAGGGCTGCATTGCTACCACGGCCTATCTGACCATTCACAATATGGTCACCTGGATGATCGCCAGTTGGGGAAGCGATAGCGTCAAGGAGAGATATTCAGAAGCGATGGTCAGCGGACAACTGCTGGGCTCATACTGCCTGACGGAGCCGGGCGCGGGATCAGATGCGGCCAACCTTCGTACCAGGGCGGAACGTGATGGTGACGATTATGTGTTGCACGGCGCCAAGATGTTCATATCGGGAGCCGGTTCCACGGAGGTGCTGGTGGTGATGGCACGCACCGGTGCAGCGGATAGCGGTGCCAGCGGCGTGTCTGCCTTTGTCGTCCCCGCCGATGCTGAGGGCATCAGCTACGGCAAGAAAGAAGAGAAGATGGGCTGGAAAAGCCAGCCCACCCGACTGATCAGTTTTGATGGAGTGCGTGTCCCTGCGGAATATCGACTAGGTGAGGAAGGCGAAGGCTTCAAGTTTGCCATGAAGGGGCTAGATGGCGGCCGACTCAATATCGCCAGTTGTTCCCTGGGCGCAGCCCAGCAGGCCCTGACCCTGGCACGCAACTATATGGGAGAGCGCAAGCAGTTTGGCAAGGAGCTATCGGCGTTTCAGGCGTTGCAGTTCAAGCTCGCTGACATGGCCACTGAATTGATGGCGGCTCGTCTGATGGTGCGTCAGGCTGCCTGGCGCCTGGACAACAAGGACCCTGAGGCGACCGCACATTGTGCGATGGCCAAGCGCTTCGCTACTGATGTGGGATTCCGGGTGTGCAATGAGGCGCTGCAACTGCATGGGGGCTATGGCTACATTTGCGAATATCCTCTGGAAAGGCTGGTTCGTGATACGCGAGTACATCAAATACTGGAAGGCACCAACGAAATCATGCGCCTGATTGTGGCTCGTCGTCTGCTGCAGGATGGAGTGATCGAGTCGCTGCAGTAACTGGGCATGTCAATGAACAAGGAGAATGTGATGACGGAACCTGTAGTCGTCTTCGAGGAACGCGCTACGGCGGATGGCGGACGTATTGGCCTGGCTACCCTGAATGCATCGCGAAGCCTCAATGCATTGAGCCTTGAAATGATTCAACTGCTCGATACCAGGTTGCGGCAGTGGGCAGAGGATCCAGCCATCCATGCCGTATGGTTGGATGGTGCAGGAGACAAGGCCTTTTGTGCGGGGGGAGATGTAGTCTCCCTGGTCAAGGCGCTCAAGCAGGAAGAGGACGAAGGCGGTGTACGAGGCCGTCATGCCCAGGAATATTTCACCCACGAATATCGTCTCGACTACCTCCTGCATACTTACCCGAAGCCTGTGCTGGTCTGGGCCGATGGCATCGTGATGGGAGGAGGCCTAGGCCTCACTGCCGGAGCCAATCATCGTCTGGTCACGGAAACGACTCGTGTCGCCATGCCGGAAATCACCATTGGCCTATATCCGGATATTGGTGCCAGTTGGTTTCTCAATCGCATGCTGCCAGGCATCGGTGCCTATCTGGGCCTGACTGGGGCCAACCTGAACGCCAGGGATGCCCTTGACTTGGGCCTGGCCGATCATTTCATCCCGAGAGAGCGCAAGGATGAGCTGCTTGCAGGCATTTGCGACAGCCATATGGTGGAAGGGAGTGAGAATAGTGCCGAAGCCGTCATCATGCGCAATGTCGCTGAGCTTGAGAGGCGGGATCAGGCGCCGTCGGCCCAGGTGCGTCCGTTGCTTGATCATCTGCAATCTCTGACGCGCAAGGCCCGGGTGGAGGATGCGATAGCGGCCATTCTGGAAGATGCCAATGAAGACGCTTGGCTGGCTGCCAACCGCAAGAGGCTGGCGGCAGGCTGCCCACTTTCGGCTCGGTTGGCCTGGGAAATGCTGGAACGCCACCGCCATGGTTCTCTGGCCGATGCTTTCCGCGATGAACTGGTGGCATCCATACAATGCAATGTGCTTGGTGATTTCGCCGAGGGGGTCAGAGCCCTGTTGATCGACAAGGATCAGTCCCCACGCTGGCGTCATCAGGATGTATCCAGCATTTCGGACGCAGACCTTGAGGCCATGTTCAGTCCTCCCTGGCATCAGCAGCCTGGACCACTGGACGATCTCTGATCCCGACCATGGCATTTCCATTTCAATCATGCCGCTTCTATACCAACAAAAAGAGCGGGTATAGCAACAAGGCGAGCTGGCAGAGATGTGCTGAAATCTTTTTTAGCGGCAATTTTTCCCTGCACAACCATTTCTTGCACAGACATTTTTTGCACATAACAACAGGAGTCACGCCATGAACATTGCTTTTATCGGGTTGGGCAACATGGGTATGCCGATGGCGAAGAATCTCGTCAAGGCCGGCCACAGTGTGCGTGTTTTCGATCTTGTCGACAGTGCGATGGCGGCACTCGAGTCCGAAGGTGCTGAGCGTGCCTCCAGTGCACTGGAGGCTGCCGGGGGTGCGGATGTAGTGATTTCCATGCTGCCTGCGGGCCAGCATGTGCGAGGCTTGTATCTGGGCCGCGGTGAGGCACCTGGTTTGCTTGATGACCTGGCTTCCCGCCCTTTGATCATCGACGCATCAACGATTTCTCCTCAGGATGCGCAGGCAGTGGGAAGCGCGGCAGCCGAGCGTGGTTTCACGTTTCTGGATGCGCCCGTTTCTGGTGGTATCGGGGGAGCGGAAGCTGGCACCTTGACGTTCATTGTTGGTGGCGACAGTGCGGGCTTTGAGCAGGCGCGCCCTGTACTCGAAGTCATGGGAAAGAACCTGTTTCATGCTGGGGCGGCAGGGAGTGGGCAGATTGCCAAGATATGCAACAACATGCTGCTCGGGATTCTGATGAGTGGTACGGCCGAGGCACTGGCGCTGGGGGTGCGCAATGGGCTTGACCCTGCGGTACTTTCGGAAATCATGAAACAGAGTAGTGGTGGCAACTGGGCATTGAATGTCTATAACCCTTGGCCGGGGGTGATGGAAGGGTCTGCTGCATCGCGGGAATATCAAGGTGGCTTCCTGACGGATCTGATGGCCAAGGATCTTGGTCTGGCATGGGAGCTGGCCTTGGCTTCCAAGGCGCCAGTGCCCATGGGTTCCGAAGCGCGCAATCTGTTTGCCCTGCACAGCGCCCAGGGATCTGGAGGGTTGGATTTCTCCAGTATCCAGAAGCTCTATCGCGCGAAAGACGAGTAGAAAATATCTCGAAGAAAGTCGTGGAGGGGGGTTGGCAACTCATCATAATTCGCCTACATTTTATAAAAATGTAGATATTTTGAGAGAGGCTGCCGTGAGTCAGATTACCCCTGTCACTTGGGAAGACCCGTTCCGTCTGGTGGACCAGCTCAGCGAAGAAGAGCGCATGGTTCACCAGACAGCTCATGATTATTGCCAGGAAAAGCTGTTACCTAGAGTGCTTGAAGCCAACCGTCACGAGCGTTTTGATCGTGAGATCATGAACGAGATGGGCGAGCTGGGATTGCTGGGTGTCACCATCGATGGCTATGGGTGTGCTGGCATGAACTATGTCAGCTATGGCCTGATTGCTCGTGAAGTGGAGCGTGTCGATTCCGGCTATCGCAGCGCCATGAGTGTACAGTCCAGCTTGGTCATGTATCCCATCCATGCTTTTGGTAGCGAGTCCCAGCGCGACAAGTACCTGCCTCGTCTGGCCAGTGGTGAGTGGGTCGGCTGCTTTGGTCTGACAGAACCGGACCACGGCTCGGATCCAGGCGGCATGGTCACGCGGGCGACTCGCACAGATGCTGGATGGCGCCTCAATGGCACCAAGACCTGGATCACCAATTCCCCCATTGCCGATGTCTTCGTGGTCTGGGCAAAGGATGATGAAGGCGTGATTCGTGGTTTCGTCCTTGAAAAGGGCATGCCAGGCCTGTCTGCTCCCAAGATCGAAGGCAAATTCAGTCTGCGTGCTTCCATCACTGGGCAGATTGCCATGCAGGATGTGGAAGTGTCAGATGATCAGCGTCTGCCTGGTGTACAAGGGCTCAAAGGACCTTTTTCCTGTCTCAATCGTGCACGTTATGGCATTAGCTGGGGCAGCATGGGTGCGGCGGAAGCCTGTTGGCATGCCGCTCGCAGCTACACCATGGAGCGTAAGCAATTTGGTCGCCCACTGGCAGCCAACCAGTTGATACAAAAGAAACTCGCTGACATGCAGACCGAAATCGCACTTGGTCTGCAGGCATCGCTGCGGGTAGGGCGGATGATCGACGAAGGGCAACTGGTTCCCGAGGCCATTTCACTGATCAAGCGCAACAACTGCGGCAAGGCGCTGGATATTGCCCGGGTTGCCCGGGACATGCACGGCGGCAATGGCATCAGCGATGAATACCATGTCATTCGTCATGTCATGAATCTCGAGGCGGTCAATACATACGAAGGTACTCACGACGTTCATGCATTGATTCTTGGTCGTGCTCAGACGGGTATTCAGGCCTTTACCGGCTGATGCTCCTTATCTGACCGAACCACGGAGACAACAACAGAATGACAAGCGACAGCATGGCGGCTAGCAAGCCTTTGTCCGGGGTGATGGTGCTGGATATGTCTCGCGTGCTGGCCGGCCCATGGGCCGGTCAACTCCTGGCCGACCTGGGGGCACGAGTGATCAAGATCGAGCATCCGATCCGGGGAGATGATACCCGCAGTTGGGGGCCTCCCTGGCACTTTGCTGCTGGCCGCGATGCCCAGGGCGAAACGCTGCGAGAAGCGGCCTATTTTCTGTGTGCCAACCGCGGCAAGCAGTCGTTGGCGGTGGACATGGCGTCCAGCGAAGGGCAGTCCTTGATACGTGATCTGGCCAAGCAGGCGGATATCGTGCTGGAGAACTTCAAGGTGGGCGGGCTCAAGCGATACGGCCTTGATGCCGAGAGCTTGAGAGCGCTGAATCCGGAGCTGATCGTATGTTCAATCACGGGTTTTGGTCAGTCCGGCCCCTATGCCCACCGAGCGGGTTATGACTTCATGATCCAGGCCATGGGAGGCCTGATGAGTCTCACTGGCGAAGCCGATGGCATGCCGATGAAGACTGGCGTGGCGATTACCGATGTGATGACAGGACTGTACGCGACCATTGGCGTACTGGCAGCGCTTCATCGCCGTCGCGAAACCGGGCAGGGCACTCACATCGATCTGGCACTGCTCGATGTACAGGTGGCGACATTGGCCAACCAGGCACTCAATACCCTGGTCAGTGGGAAAGCGCCTGCCCGTTACGGCAATGCCCACCCCAATATCGTGCCGTACCAGGCGTTTGCCTGTGCTGACGGGCACCTGGTGCTGACCGTCGGTAATGATGGACAGTTCTCTCGTCTGGCAGGGTTGCTTGGTCATCCAGAGTGGGCCGATGGCCCCTGGTCGACCAATGAAGGGCGGGTAGCTCACCGAGACGAATTGGTGGCCGAGGTCCAGAACGCGCTTATGCGAGATGAGCGTGATGCGTGGCTGGCAAAGTTCGAAGCGTTGGGGATTCCCGCAGGTCCCATTCATAAGCTCCCCGAGGTCTTTGCTGATCCTCAGGTATGTCATCGAGGCATGGCCAGGAACATAGACGGCGTTCCCCAGGTGGCCAATCCTCTTCGCTTCGATGGGGAAAGTGCCACGGGTGATCAGCCACCACCGGCTCTGGGGGAGCATAGTGACAGAGTGCTGACGGAAATGGGGCTATCGGCAGAGAACATTGCACGCTTGCGGGCCGAGGGTATTGTGCGCTGATGAGCCATGACATCGGCCAAAGCCCTTAGGTGAGGTGGTTATCCCAGCGCAATGGCAGTTTCGCCAGTTGCGTGAGTCCACCTTGTGCAGAAACCTGGTAGAACCCGCCATTTCCGGTAGTGACAATATATCCCCCCTGGCCATCACAGCGGGCGCCTGCGGCATCCGCCAGTTCGGGTGCCGCGATGATATCTCCACTTTGCTGGTCGAGCATGATGATACGCCCCCCTCGGGGAGCAGTGATCAAGGTGCTGCTGGAGGAGCCGCTCTGCGACTGGCTGACGGCTACGCTGGCAGTGTACTGGGCCAGCTTCGGCTGCAGCTCGCCGAGATCGAATTCGTGAAACTTGCCTTGAGGGTCAAGGTGAGCGACCAGTGGGTGGTGTGTTTCCCAGACCGGGCCTTCAAACTGATAGCCGACGATTACGCTGCCATTTGCTGCCACATCGAGGTGGCGAACGCTGAGCTGATGATGGGATGGCCTGTGGCGGGCTTGAATTTCGCCGCTGTGACGGTTCACCAACAGCAAGGCCGGGTCCATGTCTTCGAGGTTCAACTTGATACGGCCACTATCTGGATGTGTCCTTATCCCCCCGAGGGCCACAATCAGGGTATCACCATCTGGCATCAGCTTGAGTTCATGGGGGCCGATACCATCCAGCTCAATGTCATGGTGATGAGCATAGCCCGCATTGGCGTCGTAGACCCTTACCAGGCCCATGGCATCCTCAAGACGGTTGGCGGTCACGTAGAGCCAGCGTCCAGATGGGTCGAAAACGCCATGGCCATAGAAGTGGTATCCCGGGCCTGCATCGATGCTTTGCAGTTCGCGATGGTGGCGTGCATCAACAACGTGGAAGTGGCGGCCAGGGCGGCGTGCGAAGAGTACTGCCTGAGGCTGGTGAGGGTGCAGGCAGCCACCGTGGCAGCGCTCGGGGGCCGGCAGTAGAAAGTATTCGCTGCCGTCGCGGTGGATACCGGCCAGGTGGTGGTTCCCCTCGGGATCATCGACAGCGCTGAAGAACCATTGGCGCCGGTTTTCCTGATTGTCTAAAACCCGTTGTGCCGTTGCCAGGTTCGTCCCACCCAGGGCGAAGCCAGCCCCCAGGCTGCCAAGGCCTAGTTTAAAAAGACTCCGTTTTGCAAGACCCAGTTTGACAAGACCCAGCTTCAATAGCTTCCGGCGCTGTCTGTCCAATGCCACGATACCGCTCCTCAATCAATCGCCATCGCTGGAGTTGAACCCGCGCACTACCCCAAGGGCACTGGCGATCTGTTCGTTGAGCAGTTGGCGTAACTGAGCGACCTTCATATAGAGCGTGGTCAAGCCCGCCTGGGCATCGGCGTCTTCCAGCCCGCTGGCGATGCCGCCATCAAGTTCCTGTGCCTGCTTGATCGTCTTGTCGAGCTGGCTGTCGAAGGCTTGTGCAAGATCGCTGCGATCAATATTGTCGAGGCTCGCTATCAGGCCTGGTAGAAACCCTTCCTTCAGGCCCTGCAGGCTGGCCTCGATCAGGCTGATCGAAGCATCGCTGCGCCAGGCTTCTGCGCGATAGGCGTTGGCGGGGCTGCCCATCATCCCGATGGGACCGCCAAGGCGCTTGTCTTCAATGGTTTCCAGCGTCTGCATGGCAGCGTGAAGCGTGGCTTGCGTCATGCTGTCGGTAGACTGGTAGTAATCCCCGAAAGCCTCCCAATCTGTCACCAAAGCCGTGCTCGTCTCGTTCAGGTGAGTCGAGATAGCCTGGAGCAGGGCACAGGGTTGCTCCGCAGAGAGTGTCAAATCAGCCATTCCCTCGTCATACAGCAGGGCTTCCAATGCAGGAAACCCTTGCTCTGCGACACCCGCTCCATCGATGTCAGACTGGGAGACCTGCGTGTCCTGATGCAGTCGGGCCTTGATCCGGCTGCCAACCAGGTTCTTCTTGTCTGGCCAGAACTGCAGCTGCCAGGCACGGCTATTGACTTCGATGGGGCCGAAGTCGACAAAGCGTACGGCTTGCCAGGCGCGATAGGCAGAGAGCCAGTCCGAACGCAATTGGCTTTCGCTGTTTGCTTCTGGTGCAGAGCACAAGGCGGTGGCGTCTTCCTGCAATTGGTCGGTGGCCTCGGCCAGCCTGGTGTAGAGTGCACCAATATCCTGATACCACTGCTGGCGTGGAGTCACGGATGTATCGGCAGCCTGGGAAGATACCGAGAGTAGCGACAGACAAGCGATGCCGACGGCCCTAGGGCAGTTCAGGGAAATCATGCCGTTCATGGAAACCACGCCGTTCATGTAAATCACAGTGAATTCAGGAACTCGTTCAGCTGGGAGCGCTGTTCCGCGGAAAGATCACGATAGGCCAGGGTGCTGTCTTCAGCTTCGCCAGCGTGCCATAGAATGGCCTCTTCCAGGGTTCGCGCACGGCCGTCATGCAGAAATCCGGCACGCTCGTTGATACTTTGTGCCAGGCCGACTCCCCAGAGTGGGGGTGTGCGCCATTCTTGGCCATCGGCTTCATACTCGGGGCGGCCATCCGCTAGTGCCTCACCCATGTCATGCAGCAGCAGGTCGCTGTAGGGCCACAACGTCTGGTTGGCCATTTCCGGGCGGGGCGTCTTATCGGCCGTGGTCAGGCTGGGGCGGTGACAACTGCTGCAGCCAATGTCGTTGAAGAGCCTGGCACCGGCCTGTACAGCAGGATCATCCATGCCGCGCCGCTGAGGGACAGCCAGGCTCTGAGCATAGAAGGTCACGAAATTGGCGACCTTGTCGGACACTTCCGGGGTTCCGCCGCTGGCAAACTCATTGCAATCTTGCTCTGGCATGCAGTCCGTGGCAGGCGCCAGGCTGGAGGTCAGCCCCATGTCGCCGGCAAAGGCATGCAGGCTCTGCTGCTCGATGGTGGGTTCCCCGGCTTTCCAGCCGAAACGACCGAGTACCGTGCTTTCCTTGCGTGCATCCCAGACATGATTGGGGCGGCCGGAAATACCATCTCCGTCACTATCATCGGGATCCGCATACTCCAGGAGCTGTTCTTCCGGCACCACTTCGAGCAGACCCAGGCCAATCATCGGCGGGGCGACCCGAGGGGAGGTCAACATGTCTTCCGGCAGGGGGCCATAAGCGGGCTTTTCGATGCGATAGTCCGGCACCTGAAGTGATACTTCGGTGCCATCGGACAGCGTCACTTTTCTGTCGGAATAGCTGAGTACCATATCTGCTTCAGGCCTGGCTCCGGGAATCGCCGCCGTTTGCAACTGGCGTCCATAGTGGGGCACTGGCACCACACCGGTCATGCGCACGACTTCGCTATCCTCGTTGGTGGCTGGCATCGACAAGCGCAGGAAGAGTGAGACCGGGCGCTGGCCAGGTGCCGGTGGATGACCTCGCCCATCCTTGATATGGCATCCCTGGCAGCTGTTGGTGTTGATCAACGGGCCTAGCCCATCGCGTGCATCAGTGCTGGACGGTGCTACCACCCAAGGGTTGCGAAAGAAACTGTTGCCGACACTGAAGTCCAGGCGTCCGGTCATGGGCAGGTTTTTCAGTGGTAGTGAATAGGCGTTATGGTCGAATTGTTCGACCGAACCTTCGCCTCCACTCATGGGGGTGTCCTGAATGGAAGCGCTCAACACAGGAGAGGCCAGCGTGAATGTCATGCACAGCGGCAACACACCCAGTGTTGCCAGCTGTGAGGTAGTGATTCGGATCATCAGAAGCTGTGTCCTGCATCATCGGACTGCAGGTTGTCGACCCCAAGGTCGATGGCGGCTTTCTCAATGCTGCCTGTCTGGGTCACCAGTGCCAGGATGGCATTGTTGACCAAGGTGGCACCTTCCTCATTGCCCGGGGCGATCATCATGTCGAATGTCATGGGGTCGTCATTGGACTCTGCCCGGGACTTCAGCTCACCCAGTGCGCTCATTGATGCATCGATTTCCTGGCTCAACGTCGCGGACAGTTCAGGATCGCTCTGCTTGAGCAAGTCCTCCATGGAGGGGCCGTCAAAAGTGGTACCGTCCATGCGCTCGAAATGGCCGGTGTAGACATTCTGGATGCCCTGGCCATTGTAATAGTGAGAGTTGTGGGTGTTGTCGCTGAAACAGTCGTGTTCGTCCTCGTAGGAGTTGGCTTCCAGAGCAACCTTCATGCGCTCTCCTGCCAGTTCTCCCAGTGATAGCGACCCCATGCCGAACAGGATGCGCCGCAGGCCTTCCTGGGGCGGAGCGGCAAGCAATTCACTGCGATAGTTGACGTCATTACCTGGGGCCCACTGATCCACCATCCATTCCAGGTCAGAGACCAGCAGGTCGGTGGCGGCGTCGAGATAAGTACGGCGGCGATCGCAGTGGTCATTGGTGCAGGTATCGTCTTGCGCAAAGTCCGTGGCTTCGCGTTCTCCTGCACCAGGGTCATAGCCGTGGAGATCCTGCCCCCAGAGTAGAAATTCGATGGCGTGATACCCCGTGGCAACGTTGGCCTCGGAGCCTCCGACTTCATTCAGACTGGCCAGCAGCTCTGGCGTAAGCTCGGAAACATCCAGATCCTCGCCGCCCACGGTAATGCTTTCCGAGGCAATGATATTGGCGGTAGCGCCGGCATTGCCCAATTCGTGTTCGTAGCGGTCTTCGGCGACGTAGTCGATCAGGCCTTCATCCAGAGGCCAGGCATTGAGCTGGCCTTCCCAGTCGTCCACCACTGGGTTGCCGAAGCGGAACACCTCGCTTTGCTGATAGCTCACTCGAGCCTGGCGCCAGGCTTGACGGGCTGAGGCCAGTGCCTCAGGCGTGGGGGAGGCCAGCAGGGTATCGACGGCTTGATTGAGCTGCTTGGCACTCTTCAGCGCATCGGTGTAGGTGTTGTGTGCCAGATCAGCATAGTGAGAGACCACCTGCTGCGGTGTGACATCCCCACCTTCCGTGGCATTGGCCATGGCAGTGGTGGTGAAGGGGATGGAAAGTATGCAGGTTGCGACAAGTGCGGATAACGGGCGAGGAGCGAAATGCTGGGCCATGATGGAATCCTTGTTATTGATAAGCCGAGATGAAAATAGTAACGAGAGACAATCTCATTGCAAAGAGTAGACTACCTACCCTTGTCCCAGATCAGCACAATTGTTGCGGATTCCAAATTGGCCCGGCGGATCATCAATGGTTTCAGCGAGGCGAGACTCGGCGATTGATGCCTGTCTCTGCGATCATCCGGGTGGAGATTTCTTCCACCGAGAAGCGTGTCGTATCGATGAACGGAATATGCAGCTGACGATATAACGCTTCAGCCTGCGAAACTTCCTGCATGCACTGGTCCATGGAGCTGTAACGGCTGTTGGGGCGGCGTTCATGGCGGATGGCAGCCAAGCGGCGTGGGTCGATGGTCAGTCCGAACAGCTTGTGGCGATGTTTGGCCAATACGGGAGGCAGTTTCAGGGTGCCATCTTCATCCTGGTCATCTTCGGTCAGGGGGTAGTTGGCGGCTCGAATACCGAACTGCAAGGCCAGGTACAACGATGTCGGTGTCTTGCCGCAGCGGGATACACCAACAAGGATGACATCGGCCTGGTCGTACTGATGGGTTCGGGCCCCGTCATCGTTGTCGAGAGCGAAATGCACTGAGTGGATGCGATCCATGTAGGCGGCATCACTGGCAATGGCATGGGTGCGTCCGACACTGTAAGAGGAGTGAGTTTCCAGCTCTCTCTCCAGGGGCTCGAGGAAGGTCGAGAAGATATCGACCTTGAAGCCTGGTGCAGCCCGAATCACTTCACGAATCTTCTGGTCGACGATGGTATCGATGATGATGGGTTGGACACCATCACGCACGGCTGTGGCCTCAATGATGCCGACCAGAGAGTGCGCTTTTTCAATGGTGTCGATGTAGGGTTTGGTCAGTTTGCGAATCTCAACATTCTCGAACTGAGCCAGCAGACTACGGCCGAGGCTTTCGGCAGTGATGCCAGTACCATCGGAAATGAAGAAAGCAGTACGTGTCATGAGGGTGCTCTTTGCTCATTTTTGTAGTGGCCTGCCCAGACAGGCCATATGCCCGCATTGTCACCGCCAGAGCCGGCTGCGGCAAGTGACGGCATGTCAGGCAAAATACGTGAAACTACATAAATCCCGATAAATGCCCCGAGTGTTGTAAAAATCCTCCAGTGACTACGCCCCTATACTGATAGCGCTTGGTGGACAGCGCTGTTAGAGTCGCCTGCATCCAATTCATGATGCCTCGAGATGAACCTGAACGGGATGGATCCGAGGCACTGAATAGCCAAGAAAGGGGGCTAAGGTGGAAAAGTACATTCTGTGGTTCGATCAGTTGGGTATGAATGACGTCGAGCGCGTAGGCGGCAAGAATGCATCACTGGGTGAAATGATCTCCCATCTGTCAGGCGCAGGTGTGACAGTCCCCGGTGGTTTTGCCACTACGGCTGATGCCTATCGTGAGTTTCTTGCTCATGAAGGGCTCAACGATCGTATCAATGCTGAACTGGCTCGCCTGGATGTCGACGATGTCGCCGCTCTGGCAGAAGCAGGTGCCAAGATCCGTCAATGGATCATCGATACGCCACTCCCCCCGGCTTTCGAGTCTGCGCTGGGTGAAGCCTATGAGCTCATGCTCAGCAAGCACCCGAACCTCAAGGTCGCTGTGCGCAGCTCTGCTACCGCAGAAGACCTTCCGGATGCTTCCTTTGCGGGTCAGCAGGAGACCTTCCTCAACATTGAAGGCTACGACAACATCAAGCGTGCCGTGCACGAGGTGTTTGCTTCCCTGTTCAATGATCGTGCCATTTCCTACCGTGTCCACCGCGGTTACGCGCATGAGAACGTAGCGCTGTCCGCCGGTGTACAGAAGATGGTGCGTTCCGAGACGGGCGCCAGTGGCGTCATGTTCACCCTGGATACTGAATCAGGTTTCCGCGAGGCTGTTTTCGTCACTGCTTCCTGGGGACTGGGTGAGACAGTGGTTCAGGGGGCGGTCAACCCCGATGAGTTTTACGTGCATAAGCCGACGCTGGCTGCAGGACGCCCAGCAGTTCTGCGCCGCAACCTTGGTTCCAAGCTGATCAAGATGATCTATACCGAGGACGCCAGTGCGGGAAAATCCGTTGCCACGGTGGATGTTCCTCTCGCTGATCGAGGTGTGTTCTCGATCAATGATGAGCAGGTCATGGCATTGGCGCGCCAGGCCGTCATCATCGAGCAGCACTATGGTCGCCCGATGGATATCGAGTGGGCGCTGGACGGCGATGATAACGAGCTGTACATCGTTCAGGCTCGCCCTGAGACCGTGGTTTCCCAGCAGGAAGGTGGCTCTCTGGAGCGTTTCCAGCTCAAGGAAAAGGGTCGCACTTTGGTCAATGGTCGTGCCATCGGCCAGCGTATCGGCCAAGGGACGGTCAAGGTGATCATGTCCCCCGACGAGATGGATAAAGTGCAGGCTGGGGATGTGCTGGTCACCGACATGACCGATCCGGACTGGGAGCCGATCATGAAGCGGGCTTCCGCCATCGTCACCAATCGTGGTGGACGTACCTGCCACGCTGCCATCATCGCCCGGGAGCTGGGTATTCCCGCTGTCGTGGGATGTGGTGATGCGACTGACGTTCTCTCCGATGGTCGTGATGTCACGGTTTCCTGTGCTGAAGGCGATACAGGCCATGTCTACGACGGCCTGCTGGCGTTCGATCGCAATGTGACCAGTGTCAATGCGATGCCTGACATTCCGTTCAAGATCATGATGAACGTGGGTAACCCCGATCGGGCCTTCAGTTTTGCATCGCTGCCTAATTCCGGCGTTGGTCTGGCGCGCCTGGAGTTCATCATCAACCGGATGATCGGCGTTCACCCCAAGGCGCTGCTCGACTATGCGACCTTGCCTGCTGAACTGCAGCAGACCATTGATCTTCGCGTAGCTGGTTATGCCGACCCAGTCAGCTTTTATGTCGACAAGCTGGTCGAGGGTATTTCCACATTGGCAGCTGCCTTCTATCCGCAGCGTGTCATCGTGCGTATGTCGGACTTCAAGTCCAACGAGTACGAGAACTTGATTGGCGGCAAGCTCTATGAGCCGGGCGAAGAGAACCCTATGCTGGGCTTCCGCGGTGCCTCCCGCTACATCTCCGAGAGCTTCCGGCCTTGCTTCGAGCTCGAATGTCAGGCCATGAAGCGTGTGCGTGACGAAATGGGTCTGGACAATGTCGAACTGATGGTACCCTTCGTTCGTACTACCGATGAGGCCCGGGAAGTTGTCGAGCTGCTGGCTGCCAATGGTCTCAAGCGTGGCGAGAATGGCCTCAAGGTCATCATGATGTGCGAGTTGCCGGCCAACGCTCTGCTGGCGGATGAGTTCCTCGAGTATTTCGATGGTTTCTCTATCGGCTCCAACGACCTGACTCAGCTGACTCTGGGACTTGATCGTGATTCAGGCATTGTTGCCCACCTGTTTGACGAGCGTAATCCAGCTGTCAAGAAACTGCTGGCCATGGCCATCCAGGCCTGCAAGGCCAAGGGCAAGTACGTGGGTATCTGTGGCCAAGGGCCGTCAGATCACCCTGAGCTGGCCAAATGGCTGATGGAGCAGGGAATCGACTCGGTCTCTCTGAATCCGGACGCCGTATTGGAAACCTGGTTCATGCTGGCAGGCGAGAGCCTGTCCTGAGCCTGAGGGTTTCTCTGCTACACCATTACTCTTCAAGCCCAACGCCGCAGCAACGCTGCGGCGTTGATGTTTTTGACGGACTAGATGTTTTTGACTGGCTAGATGTTTTTGGCTGCCTGATACGCAACTGTCGCTGATCGACTACAGTGGTGCAAATGTCAGGGAGTCTGGTGCAGACAGGCTGCTTAATTGCATCCAATGGGTAAACTGGTGCTATTTAGCAAGCCCATGGAGGACCTTGTAATGAATAAGCTGCAAGTTGCCACGTGCCAGGGCAAGAAGCATCACAGCAGAATCCTGGCAACTGTGCTGGCTACTATGCTGATATTTCCCACTGGCATGGTGTGGGCAGATTCCTGGAAGGATGAGTCTAGATACGACCGTTACTACGATCACCATGACGAAGATCGTGATGATGACTATTGGGAAGCCCGAGAAGACTATCTGGAAGCTCGCGAAGAGTACCAGGAGGCCCGCGAAGAGTATCTCGAAGAACGTCGTGGTGATGATAGGTACGAGTATCATGAACGTTACGACCGGGATCGCTATGATGATTTTGACCGTGAAGGGCTGGGCTACAATAGTCGTGAAATAGATAATATTGCCAATCAGGTGATCAATGAGGTCGCTCGCCAACTGCTCAACTGATGTCCTCGACATTAGCAGAAGAAGCAGTGGGCACCGATTATCCGGGGCCTATATGCAAGCCCTGTAGCGAGAGGAAAATACCATGTGCCGAGACAATGATATGCCGCTGAACAACAGGGTTTCAGGTGTCTGGAAGCCGGCGCTTCTGGTACTTGCACTGGCGACGTTCAGTGCCACGGCTGTTGCCGGTAATAATGGTCAGGGCCATGGTAATAATCAGGGCCATGGCCCTGACAAGGTCCAGCAACAAGGTCATGGTGGTGGCCAGGGTAATCATGGTCCAGAAAAGTTTCAGGACAAGGGGCATAGTGTTGACTCATCCTATCGCCATGACAGCAACCGGCCTGATTCAGACTTCGATCGCGATCATCGTGATTTCGATCATGATCGTGACTATAGCCATGATCGAAACTACAGCCATGACCGTGACTTCGATTTCGATGATAGTCATATTCGCAGTATCTTCCATGATCACAGCGACTGGCATGCTGGCAACTATCAGGCACTTCCACCTGGCATTCGCCAGAACCTTCAGCGTGGCAAGCCGCTGCCTCCAGGAATTGCCAAGCAGCGTTTTGATAACCGTTTCTATGACGTGTTGCCTCGTTACGATGGATATGAGTGGCTCCAGATCGGTACGGCAGCGGTACTGATCAATGCTGCCAATGACGTGGTAGAGCATATTATCTGGGATATCTTCGACTGATTCTGGTCATGTGTATCCATTTGGCCTGTTTCTGACTGCTTCAGGTCAGCGTCAAGATAACGCCCTCAAGTGTTCAAGTGCACTTGAGGGCGTTGTTTTGTGCATCTATGCTCATTGATGTTGCCAATGTCTGTCTCAGCCGCTTCAATGGAGGTCCCGGCAGCGACATAAAAGCGACATGCCCAAGATCTACCATTTCAACCTGTCATATGGATGACTGGCAGTGGTATGGGTTCAACAGGATGTTAAAAACTCAGGAGGGTGTTATGGGAATTTTTTCGTGGATCATATTGGGGCTAATTGCCGGCATACTGGCGAAATGGATCATGCCGGGTAAGGACCCTGGTGGCTTTATTGTCACGACATTGATTGGTATTGCCGGTGCGTTCGTGGGTGGCTTTCTGGGCTCTCTCGTTGGTATTGGTGGTCCCGTCAGCGAAATCAGCATTGGTAGCATCATTACGGCGGTGATTGGCGCTTTGGTGTTGCTTTTCATCTATCGCAAAGTCAAGGGGTAACAGCTTCTCGTGCTGCTATCCTGTTCAGCATTGTTGGTATAAATGGCATATTTGCTGGTAATGGGCAGCGTCATGCTGTCCATTGTCGTTTGTCTGGGGTGGGCCGCATGGGCATTAGGTCGCTGGTGCATTCAGCGGCTGACGCCGGCTCACACTCCCAGGACGGCAAAATCTCGAGTGTCACCACCAAAAAAGGTCACGCCCAAGCCAAGGGCGTCGGCTGCAAAGCGCACTTCTTCAACGGCCAAGCCTGTGCGGGGATCAGCCAAGTCTTCCGACAAGGCCAAGCCGATCAAGGTTGAGAAAGCCCCACTTGCACCGCCCAATCTGTTGACTCGTTTTCTGGCCAAATGTCGTTCGACATTACCACTGGGGCTATTTGCCCTGTTTCTCTTCGGAGTTATCAAGCTGGCACAGATAGGCATGCAAGCCCGCTCTGAGGATGTGCCGGCGGGTTATCATCAACTGGTGACAGTAGTGGGATGGGCTGCTGTCATATTGCTGGTGCTGGCAGCGCTGTCCTTTCTCGCTCTATGGCGGGTTTCACGATACGAACAAAAGGAACTGTGATGACCCCTGACAATATCTTTTCGCGCCAACGGCTCGCACGAGCCATTGCATTCAGTACTTGTGCGGGCATGACGCTCTGGCTGAGCGGTGTGGCTGTGGCCCAGGATGGGTTCCACTACAGCGCTCCGGCTGTAGCCCCTGAGTCTGGCTCTGGTTATGAAGAAAAGCCGGGGTGGACAACATCGACCTTTGCCGTGGCTGCGGCGAACCCATTGGCGACTGATGCCGGTTATCAGGTGCTGAAGGCGGGTGGTTCGGCGATCGATGCTGCCATTGCAGTGCAAATGGTGCTTACCCTGGTGGAACCTCAATCCAGTGGCATCGGGGGCGGTGCTTTCCTGATGCTGTTCGATGGCGACCAGGTGCATGCCTACGATGGTCGTGAAAAGGCGCCCATGGGCGCCGGGGAAGACCTGTTCCTCGATCAGGAAGGTAATCCGCTGGATTTCACGGCGGCAGTGGAAAGTGGTCGCGCAGTGGGAGTGCCGGGTACCATCAAGATGCTGGAGGCTGCCCATCAGGCTTATGGCAAGCTCGCCTGGAAGGATCTGTTTGAACCTGCGATCACGCTGGCAACCGAAGGTTTCCCGGTTAGCCCCCGGTTATATCAGAGCCTGGTATCGACTCCATCGTTGGCCGAAGATGCCATTGCCCGGCATTACTATTTCGATGATGCCGGTAACCCGCTGGCAGCGGGCACTGTCCTGAAGAACCCCGCTCTGGCCGAGATACTGACACGCATCAGTGAAGAAGGCAGTGCCGCTTTTTACCAGGGAGACATCGCCGAAGACCTGGTTGCCAGGGTTCAAGGGCATGAATCCCCCGGTAGCATGACCCTGGATGACCTGTCTTCCTACGAGGCAGTAGAGCGAGATGCGTTGTGCACGCCATGGCGCGAGTACAAAGTGTGCGGTTTTCCTCCACCTTCCTCTGGCCACCTGACTATGATGCAGACGCTGGGCATCATGGCTGCACTGCCTGAAGTCGAAGTGCCGGTGCATGATGGGGTGCCTACTGTGGATTGGCTGCATCCTTTCCTGGAAGCGTCTCGTCTGGCCTTTGCCGATCGTGGTCGATACATCGGTGATCCGGATTTCGTCGAGGCTCCTGGTGGCGACTGGAATACCATGCTGGCGCCAGATTACCTGGCCAGTCGTGCCGCTCTTGTCTCGGAACAGAGCATGGGCAGTGGAGGAGCCAAACCAGGTAATCCTGGAGAAGTGCAGACGGCCTGGGCATCCCAGCCGAATCAGCCAGAACATGGTACCAGCCATATCAGCATCATCGATGCAGATGGTCAGGCCATCGCCATGACAACGACCATCGAGCAGGCCTTTGGGTCGCGCATCATGGCCAATGGCGGCAGTGAACTGGCGGGAGGCTATCTGCTCAACAATGAGATGACGGACTTTTCCTTCACCGCGCAGGATGAGCAAGGCAACCCCATTGCCAATCGTGTGGAGCCTGGCAAGCGACCCCGCTCAAGCATGAGTCCAACTCTGGTGTTTGATAACGCCAGCGGTGACCTGGTCGCTAGTCTGGGCTCTCCCGGTGGAGCCGCCATTATCCACTACACTGGCGAGGCCATGGACGCCATGCTGCATTGGGGGCTGTCGCCACAGGAGGCCTTGAATCTGCCGCATGCGGTGACTCTTGGAGATAAAGTGTATCTGGAGGAAGGGCGCTTCCCGCAATCCACCATCAATGACCTCGAGGGTTTGGGGCATGACGTCGAGACCCAGGAGCTGGTGAGTGGTCTGCAGGCATTGCGGGTCACGGAGGAAGGTATCCAGGGTGGTGCCGATCCTCGTCGTGAGGGTATCGTGATGGGGGACTGATATCGTCGGCGAGAGCGTTCGTGTTGAATGGAAAAGCGCCATCTCTTGTCACGGGATGGCGCTTTTTCGATGGAAGGTTTCGACAAGCAAGATGTCGACGCATCAGATTGTTGGCCTGGTCAACGGGACAACCAGTGGCGCAATTTCAACATCAATAGCTCCCCATCGCCCATCCTCTGTCGTTCTACGAGCAGGCTGTGGAGCAGGTCTGGACGATCGGTGATGATACCATCGACACCCATGTCGATCAGCCGGGCCATGCGGCTTTGATCATTGACTGTCCAGGCATATAGCTTGTTGCCGGCAAAGTGGGCGCGTTCGATCTCGTCAGTGTCGATGCGCGCATGATTCAGGCCTAGTGCCTGGAAGCGGTGGCGGGGTAGCCCGCCTGGCAGGGCCCATTCGGCCAGAAGCAGGGTTCGGGCCTCTGGAGCCTGGTGGTTGATCTGGATGAGCTGATGGTAGGAAAGCGTGGCGAGCCAGACATCTTCGAAGATAGCAGGGTTGCCACAGATATGTCGGGCCAGGAAGTCCTCTCCTCGGTTACGACAGCGTATCCGCCAATCACGCTCGGCATGCAGTGTCTTCATTACGGCATCGATCAACTGGCGTTCATTGCCACCGCTGGGTTTGAGCTCGATGATCAACCCTGCCTTGCCTCTCACTTCAGCCAGGGCTTGATCCAGGCGTGCCAACGCTTCTCCCATGAAGGTATGGTTGAAGCTGGAACCGATATCCATCTTTGCCAGAGTCTGCCAATCGAGGTCGGCGATACGCCGTTCATCACCCGTCAGGCGACGTAGACTGGAATCATGACTGAGTACGGCCACACCGTCAGCACTCAGGCGTACATCGACTTCTACCTGATCAGCACCTTCGTCAGTGGCCAGACGCACTGCAGACAGGCTGTTTTCCGGAGCTGTCCAGGAGCTGCCGCGATGGGCGATGACGCTGACGTCATCATTGATCTCATGGCTTTCCAGCATCAGCCAGGCCTGGGAAAGAGCAAAGATGACAGCCGCTGCCTCCACGGCCCAGGCTAAACGCCCTGGATGGGCACTCCGAGGCGGTGGTTGCAGGTGAGGCAGGCTATGAGCCCGATCAAGGTAAAGGCAGGTTGCCAGCAAGGCATTGAGGGCGATGGCGGCGAAGGCTACCGCAAGGGTGATCAGAGTGACGAGCGTCACCACTATCAGCATCACGCTGACGACTAGGCTATGGTTGTCCGGCAACTGCGCCAACAGTGGAGACAGCATGCTGCCGAAGGCGAAGGATATTGCCCAGGGCAACCCCAGGATGATGGCCAGCATCGAGATGACTGCCGCAGCCATGCCGGACAGATTGTCATGGGTGAGGGCATGGCTGCGTTTCAGCGCAGCCGGGGCACTGAGCTTTTCCAGAATCAGACAGGGAAGAGCCAGCCACCAGTGCAGCAGTTGACGACCGGCCAGTGCTGCCCAGGTGCCGATGACCGGCAGGCAGGAGGCGATGAAGAGCCAGAACTCCATGGGCCTGACTCGGCGTACATAGTAGGCGTCCAGATGCCCGAGCATGCCTTGATACAGCCAGTCCAGGCATAGCAAGACAACGACGATCATGGCCAGATGACACGCCACCTGGATCATGGCCAGCGAGAGCAAGGCAGGCAGGCGATGCAATGTCTGCCAGAAGGCAACCATCGCCTGATGCGCATGTGAACCTCGGCGGTCGAAGGCCATGAGCATCATCCCTGCTTGTTGCAGGTACAGCAGCGTCAGTACGGCGACCACGCTGGCATAGATCCAGGCCAACCCTGCCGGGGTGAGCAGCAGGTTGATGGCGTCCACGGTGGTCACCAGAGGACGTCCCACGTTACGCAGCCAGGATGACAGCGCCCAGCCCATGGCCGGAAGCAGCAGGGCAGAGGCCAGCACAGTGAACAGCAGGTGGTAGGCCAGCAGTGGCCTGAGATGATCACGTAGACTGATGAATACAGCCTTGGCCAGTGAAGTCATGACAGCATGCCGATGAATCGAGCCGAAGGCACCACAATTTCTATTGTGGTGCCTGGAGGTCGGTCAGGCGAGGCTGAGGCGTTCTTGGGCGACCAGAATGCCGTTGTTATCGGCGTACAACCACTGGCCAGGCGCGATGGTGACACCGGCAATGACCACCGGGATGTCGCGGGTGCCTTCGCCGCGTTTCTCGCTCCTGCGCGGATGAGCGCCCAATGCCTGGATGCCAAGCGCTGTCTGTGCGAGAGCATCGACATCGCGTACGCAGCCGTACATCACCACACCTGCCCAGCCATTGGTGGCAGCCTGTTCGGCCAGAATATCGCCAAGCATGGCACAGCGCGTGGACCCACCGGCATCAACCACCAGCACGGCGCCATCGCCAGGCTCCGCCACAGCCTGCTTGACCAGAGAATTGTCTTCGAAGCACTTTACGGTTCTTGCCTGACCGCAGAATGCCTCAATAGCACCAAAATTGGCGAAGATAGGCTCAAGCACCTCGACGTCAGGGTAGGCGTCACAGATGTCTGGAGTAACGATGGGGGGCATCACAGCAGCTCCTTGCCAGAATGAAATGTGGTCCATTCAGTATCTGCTGCTGCTGTGCTGGGGTAAAGCTCAGTGAGATCTCGATAAATGAACCACGCGCAACATGGTGCACGTGGTTCGCGAGACTCCTGTGGTTCAGTCAGTGTCTTTCAGCGTTGCCATGTCAATGACAAAGCGGTACTTCACATCACCTTCTTCCATGCGTTGCCAGGCTTCGTTGATCTGGTCGATATTGATCATCTCGACATCACAGCTGATGCCGTGCTCGGCACAGAAATCGAGGACCTCCTGGGTTTCCGGCATTCCCCCGATCAACGAGCCTGCCAGTACGCGGCGTTTGAAGACGAGGTTGATACCCTCGACGGCAGGTTCGAGTGGCTCCAGCAGACCTACCAGAATATGCGTGCCATCGTATTTCAGGGCATTGAGATAAGGATTGATGTCGTGCTTTACCGGAACGGTATCAAGCATGAAGTCAAACTGCCCCGTGACGGAAGCCATCTGTGCTTCATCGGTAGATACGACAACATGATCGGCTCCCTGGCTCTTGGCTTCAGCAACCTTGGAAGCAGAGCGAGTGAAGATCGTCACCTCTGCTCCCATGGCCTTGGCCAGCTTGACCCCGATATGTCCAAGTCCTCCCATGCCGATGACGCCAACCTTGTGACCAGCCTTGACGCCATAGTGCTTGAGGGGGGAATAAGTGGTGATGCCTGCGCAAAGGAGCGGTGCGGCGGACTTGAGGTCTATGCCGTCGGGCATGCGTACCACGAAGCGCTCGCTGACCACGACCTTGTCGGAATAACCGCCCTGGGTCAGGGTGCCATCGTGCTTGTCCGGGCTGCCGTAGGTCATGGTGAAACCTTCCAGGCAGAACTGCTCCAGGCCATCATTGCAGGCTTGGCAGTGGCGGCATGAGTCCACCATGCAGCCGACACCGACCAGGTCGCCGACCTTGTACTGAGTGACGTCATTACCTACCGCCGTGACACGGCCGACAATCTCATGGCCCGGTATTACCGGATAAGAGGCCATGCCCCAGTCATCGCGGGCAAAGTGCAGGTCACTGTGGCAGACACCACAGTAGAGGATCTCGATCGAGACATCGTCTGGGCGCGGCGTGCGTCTTGTGAAGTTCCACGGCTGCAGAGGTGTCGTGGATGAGTGTGCAGCATAACCCTTGGCGGGCACAGAGGTGCTCTGTGTCATGAGGGACTCCCGGTGGGGTGAACAGTGCTCGCTATTGTGGGTGATCTTTCCCTGTGCGGCCATGCCCGTTTCTCTGATATGGATGCCGGATCCTATGGTGGTTTGTTGCGTGATGCCTATTCCTCGCAAAAATCATGCACAATACGCTGAACATGATGACAGCCTGATTAGCCTGAGAAGGGAAAGCAGCATGCTCAATCATCTTTCAATGCCATCGTCACTCGAGCTTGTGGCTGATAACTCTGTGGCTGGTACTGGCGACATGACAGGCCGTTGGGCTGAGGGGTTGGCTGCAACCCTGAAGCCACTGATCGAAAAAGAAGGGTTTTCCGATACACCCATCGAGGGGGTCAGGCTGATTGCCTCTGAGTGTGGCCATCCGCGAACCCCCTTGATTTATGAACCAGGACTCTTTGTCATCGCGCAGGGCGACAAGATCGGTTATCTGGGGGAGCGAGTCATTCACTATGGCCCCGGAAATTATCTGGTACAGGCGATGCCGCTGCCGTTTGAGTGCGAGACACTGACGAGCCCGGAAGCGCCCTTGCTTGGGATCAACATTGCCGTGGATCCCCTCACATTGAGTGAACTGGTTCAACATGTGCCCGAGATAAACCATTCGGAGCAGAGTGGTATGGACTTGTATCGTCCAGAACCGATGGCGGCGGTTGCCATCGATGCCTCCATGGCTGAAGCGGTACAACGCTTGGCGAGCTGCCTGCATGACAAGGTTGCTTGTGATGCGCTGGGTAGCGGAAGGGTCAGGGAAGTCCTGTTTGCTGCACTGACTGGACCTCAAGGCCAGTCGCTACGTCAATTGGTACAGAGCCATGGGCACTATGCACGTATCGCTGAATCCCTGTCCTATCTGCATCGCCACTTTGCTGCGCCACTGACTGTCGAAACACTCGCCAATCGAGTCAACATGAGCGCCTCGCACTTCCATCATCACTTCAGGCAGACCACACAAATGTCTCCGGTGCAGTATCTCAAACGATTGCGTCTGCTCAGGGCCCGGATGCTGTTGAGTCAGGAGCGCTTCAATGTTGCTCGTGCGGCACTTGAAGTTGGCTATCGCAGCACTTCTCAGTTCAGCCGTGAGTACAAGCGCTATTTTGGTGTCAGCCCATCACAGGGGTGACTGAATGGCCTGGGGGCGCTCGGAATATGGAGTGGATCGTGGGCCTGGATAAAGCGAGAGCGGCATGAAGCCGCCCTCGAGAGGTCGTCAGGGGGAGAGGGACATCAGAAACGCATACCCACGGAGGCCGTGAAGGCATCCACGGTGAAACGCTTGTCCAGATCATAACGCTCGTATTCTGTGCGCAGAATGACCGGTGCGAGCTGGAATTCGGCACCTACGCCATAGACCATGCCGGTGCCGTCCTTGTTGACGGTACGGTCATTGCCAAGGTTGCCGTGAACATCCGTCTCCCAATGTGCGGCACCAACCTTGGCGTATGGGCTGAACCAGTCGGTGATCGGCAGCTTACCGACAACATTGGCACCATAGGCGGTGGAGTCCAGATTGGCATTGGCCCGGCCGTGTTCCTTTATCTTCACGGTGCCGAGATCGGTATAGAAAGCTTCAACACCGAGATAGCGGTTGAAGTTGTAGCCGCCATAGACCTTCCAGACATTGTCTTCATCGTCGACATCGAAGTCACTCGTGCCGGCATCGATAAATTCATCGATGTCGTCATCATCATTTTGCTGTGAGCTGAAACCGACACCTGCACCGATATAAGGGCCAGATTCATCATCAGCGGCAAAGGCAGTAGGGGCCGCAGCCAGGGTGCCTGCAGCCAGGCCGGCGATTCCAAGACGATACAGGGTCTGAACGTAACGTTGCTGAGTCATGGGGAGATCTCCTTGTTTCTTGGTGTGTCAGGCTTGGTGTTTCAGGAGTAGTGATTTCCATTAGTTATAAAACAGTGTTTCCTAATGGGGCGTACTACGCCGCTTCGGCATCCTGCCTTCGTGAACCACCTTAATATGGCGCCCTGTAACACTAAAGAGACGTTTGGTGACGTACGGTACGTTGCTGTTGGGTGTTGGAGACGTAACTGTCGGTAAGTCGAGACGAACCAATGAAGGGACGGGGTGTCTCAGCAATTCGATATCCGGTCTTTTGCTGATATGAGCGGATCAGTACCAAGGGCATGTAAGGAAGTGGTATAGGAGGGTGACCAACTCTCAGTTGACTTGAGGGAAGCATGGTCTGTGCCTCTATCAATCGGTGTCATGGTGTTACCGACGGATGACGAAAGGTGAAAAGGAACAGGATGATTATCAAGCGCACCCCCGACCTGAAGTGGCATGATGTCACGCCACACAATGTTTATCTGAGCCGCCGTCAGTTGCTGAGGTCTGCTGTAGCCACTGCGGCAGGCATTGCCTTTGCCGGTCCAGCAATGGCTGGCATGCTGGACTATCGAGAGTCTCCCCTGTCCACGAGTGACAAGCCTAACGATCTGGAAGACATCACTCACTACAACAATTTCTACGAGTTCGGCACTGGTAAGGAAGATCCCGCACGCAATGCCCATACCCTGACCACGGACCCGTGGTCGGTGGAGATTGGCGGACTGGTGGAGAAGCCCGGTCAATATGGGCTGGAGGACATCCTCAAGAATGTTTCTCTCGAGGAGCGTATCTATCGCCTGCGCTGCGTGGAAGCCTGGTCCATGGTCATTCCCTGGATTGGTTTCCCGCTGGCAGACCTGCTCAACCGGGTTGGTGTGCGCCCTGGCGCGAAATATGTTGCCTTCGAAACGCTCTTACGACCTGAAGAGATGCCCGGGCAGCGTGGCAATGCACTGAACTGGCCCTATCGTGAAGGCTTGCGTCTGGATGAGGCCATGCATCCTCTGACCATTCTGGCCACCGGACTGTATGGGGATCCATTACCCAATCAGAACGGCGCTCCGCTGCGTCTGGTCGTGCCCTGGAAATATGGTTTCAAGTCGATCAAGAGCATCGTCAAGATCACCTTGACCGAAGAAATGCCATATGCGACCTGGAACCAACTCCAGAGCAGCGAATATGGCTTTTATGCCAACGTCAATCCCGAGGTAGACCATCCGCGCTGGAGTCAGGCTTCAGAACGTCGCATTGGGGCTGGTCTGTTCGGCGGTCGTCAGCCAACTAAGATGTTCAATGGCTATGCCGACCAGGTGGCCCATCTCTATTCCGGCATGGATCTGAGGAAACTCTACTGATGGCTAGACTGTTGCCTGATGGCATGGCGCGTCGAATCAACAAGGCGCTACGCCGGGTTCCTGCAGGCACAGGTTATCTACTGTGCCTGTTACCCTTTCTATGGCTGACATGGTTGACCTTCAGCGGTGGTCTTGGCGCTGATCCGGTCAAGGAAATTGAGCATCGTCTCGGTGAAACCGGCCTGCAGTTGCTGGTGGTCGTATTGGCGATAACTCCCTTGAGACTCTGGACGGGTATCATCCTGGCCCGCTTCCGGCGCGCCATTGCCCTGATGGGTTTTTACTACATCGTGGCGCACCTGGCGGCCTGGTTGGTGCTGGATATGGGATTGCTATGGAGTCAGGCGGTGGAAGATATCTTCAAGCGTCCCTATATCACCATCGGCATGGCGGCGCTCATCCTGATGATTCCCCTGGCGCTGACCTCGAATGACAAGGCTGTCCGATGGCTTGGCGGCAAGCGTTGGCTCAAGCTGCATCGTCTGACCTATGTCGCGGTCTTGCTGGGCGCCCTGCACTATGTGTGGTTGGTGCGTACCTGGGAAGCTGAGCCACTAGTGTACATGGCAATTATTGTGCTGCTGCTTGTGGCACGAGTCCCATGGCAGCGATACATGACCAGTTCGACGTCAGTAGGGCACGGAGCTGCGGCTGCGCGTCGCTGAACTTCCTCTTCAGCATTCTTCCCCGCTCTCTTCTCAAATCAAACCTTTCAGAACCAAACCTTTAGAACTGAACTGTCAGAATTAAAAAAAGCGCCCCGTAGGGCGCTTCGTTCATCGGCTCGGGTCTGTCCGTGGACGGACCTTTCGATGTTGCGAGCATCGGAGTCGAAGCAAGGTGGTTGGAGTCTTAGGCCTTTTGGGGCATCAGGCTTCCTGGACCACCGGGATCACGGTCGAGGCCAACTTCTGGTATTCCTCGATCTCGTGGAAGTTCATGTAGCGGTAGATTTCCCCCGCCATGGCATCGAACTCTCCCATGTAACGCTTGTATTCGTCAACACTGGGCAGCTTGCCTTCCACCGCAGCCACTGCCGCCAGTTCTGCGGAGGCCAGGTAGACGTTGGCGCCATCGCCGAGGCGATTGGGGAAGTTGCGCGTCGAAGTGGAAACCACCGTGCTCTTGGAAGCCACGCGCGCCTGGTTACCCATGCACAGGGAACAACCGGGCATTTCCATGCGAGCACCGGCGCGTCCGTAGATGCCGTAATAGCCTTCTTCGGTCAACTGGTGCTGATCCATCTTGGTTGGCGGAGCGAGCCACAAGCGGGTCTGCAAGCTACCAGCGGGCTGTTTCTCGAGCAGCTTGCCGGCTGCACGGAAATGGCCAATGTTGGTCATGCACGAGCCGATGAAAACTTCATCGATCTTTTCGCCAGCAACTTCAGACAGCAGGCGGGCATCGTCCGGATCGTTCGGAGCACACAGTACCGGCTGGTCGACGTCAGCCAGATCGATTTCGATCACGGCAGCGTACTCGGCGTCAGCATCGGCACGCATCAGGCTCGGGTTGGCCAGCCACTCCTCCATGCCCTGGATGCGGCGCTCAATGGTGCGCTTGTCACCGTAGCCGTTGGCAATCATCCACTTGAGCAGGGTGATGTTGGACTTCAGGTACTCGGTTACTGACTCTTCAGACAGCGTGATGGTGCAGCCAGCTGCGGAGCGTTCGGCAGAAGCGTCGGACAGCTCGAAGGCCTGCTCGACAGTGAGGTCTTCAAGACCTTCGATTTCGAGGACACGGCCTGAGAAAGCGTTCTTCTTGCCGGACTTCTCGACGGTCAGCAGGCCCTGCTGAATGGCATAGTAGGGAATCGCGTGGACCAGGTCACGCAGGGTGACGCCAGGCTGACGCTTGCCCTTGAAGCGAACCAGGATGGACTCCGGCATATCCAGCGGCATGACGCCGGTGGCAGCAGCAAAGGCGACCAGGCCCGAGCCTGCCGGGAAGGAGATGCCCATCGGGAAACGGGTGTGGGAGTCACCGCCTGTACCCACGGTATCCGGCAGCAGCATGCGGTTCAGCCAAGAGTGGATGATACCGTCGCCCGGACGCAGGGAGACACCGCCACGGTTCATGATGAAGTCGGGCAGGGTGTGGTGAGTTTCCACATCCACCGGCTTCGGATAAGCCGCAGTGTGGCAGAAGGACTGCATCACCAGGTCGGCCTGGAAGCCAAGGCAGGCGAGATCCTTGAGCTCGTCGCGCGTCATCGGGCCTGTGGTGTCCTGGGAGCCCACAGTGGTCATTTTCGGTTCGCAGTACATGCCAGGGCGCACGCCTTCCATGCCACAAGCCTTGCCCACCATCTTCTGAGCCAGGGTGAAGCCCTTGCCAGTGTCCTTGGGCTGTTCGGGCAGACGGAAGATGTCTGAAGCTTCCAGACCCAGAGCTTCACGGGCCTTGGTGGTCAGACCACGGCCGATGATCAGCGGAATACGACCGCCAGCACGAACTTCGTCGAGAATGACCTGGGTCTTCAGCTCGAAAGTGCTGATGACCTCATCGGTGCCATGCTTGCAGACCTTGCCTTCGTACGGATATACGTCGATGACATCGCCCATCTCCATCTTCGAGACGTCCATTTCGACGGGCAGGGCACCGGCATCTTCCATGGTGTTGAAGAAGATCGGAGCAATCTTGCCGCCGAAGCAGAAGCCACCGGCGCGCTTGTTCGGGACATTGGGAATATCGTCGCCGAAGAACCACAGTACGGAGTTGGTGGCGGACTTGCGAGAAGAGCCGGTACCTACCACGTCGCCGACGTAGGCAACAGGAAAGCCCTTGGCCTTGACCGCTTCAATCTGGGACATCGGGCCCTTGGTGCCGGGCACTTCAGGCTCAATGCCTTCGCGCTCGTTCTTGAGCATGGCATTGGCATGCAAGGGGATGTCGGGGCGCGACCAGGCGTCGGGAGCCGGGGACAGGTCATCGGTGTTGGTTTCACCAGGGACCTTGAACACGGTCAGGGTGATCTTGTCGGCGAGTGCCGGCTTGGACAAGAACCACTCGGCATCGGCCCAGGACTGCATCACGTCCTTGGCCACTGCGTTGCCAGCCTTGGCGCGTTCAGCGACATCATGGAAAGCATCGAACATCAGCAGGGTGTGCTTGAGCTGCTCACCGGCTTCAGTGGCCAGGCTTTCGTCATCCAGCAGTTCGACCAGAGTGGCGATATTGTAGCCGCCTTGCATGGTACCCAGCAGCTTGACCGCGTGGACCTTGTCTATCAGCGGTGAAGTCGCTTCACCCTTGACGATAGCAGTAAGGAAACCGGCTTTGACATAAGCGGCTTCGTCCACACCGGGAGGTATGCGGTTGGTCAGCAGATCAAGAATGAATTCTTCTTCGCCGGCGGGCGGTGCCTTGAGCAGTTCGATCAGGGCGGCGGCCTGTTCAGCATTCAGGGGCTTGGGTGGTACGCCTTCCTGGGCACGCTCTTCGACATGTTGGCGATAGGCTTCAAGCACGTGGGGGCCCTCATTGGTTGTGGTGGTCACGATCTCGACCGAGGTGTCGGTCTTGGGACGACGTGATGGAACAACGGTGTCAACGGTGGCGGAATTCTAAACTAGATTGTAGACAATGTTAAGAGAGCCCGTCATTCCGGGGGCCGAACAATAGGTTGTGATAGGTCAATGCGGCAAGACGCGACTAAGTGTTGCGGCTTTTTCGCCATGTAAATAATGAGGGTGCCATGTGCTGATACAGGCGCTACCATAACGACATTCTATGGTAGGGAGAGGTTGATGTCGCAACGCATCGTATCGCCTTGTGTTGGATTATGTTCCACCACGGTGGGAGATAACGTCTGCCGGGGCTGCCAACGCCACGATGATGAAATATTGCGCTGGCTCAGCTTTTCCACTGAGCAACGCGAACAGCGCATGCGCGAACTGGATCAGATGCGTAGCGATGCTGCTTCTCGTTTCGTGGAGGTGATGGATGCTGGGCAGTTGGAGCAGCAGTTGCTCAGGCACCGGATTCGCTTTCGGCAGGAGCAACCCGCGTTATCACGAGTGGTGGAACTGCTGCGAGTGGGTCGTCAACAGATCAAGGATGTCGGCCGTTACGGCATTCGCCCCGTTGCCGGCAGCCCAGCTGATCCTCAGGCGCTTTATGCGGCGATCAACCAAGTATTGCTCGATGCCGGAGAGGCACGCCGGTGTCGGGATATCGAGTCGAGCCACTCATTGAGTGAGTGTTCCGGCCGGCCTAGGTCCTAGGGCATTATGGCCTTCGGCGACAAGACCTTGTGGACAGGACCTGTGGACATTGCCCTTAGAGAAGGCGCGCGACCAGGGGTGTCCGGGAAAAGCCTTATTCACGGTATATCAGGACTAACATTTCATGACCGTTTCTCTTGCTGTTGCTCATGACTCCTTGATTCCTCAGGAGCTGATCGACTTTCTTCCCTGCCAAACACCACAGCGCTGGATCGACTGGGCTCTCGACAATGAAGAGCTGTTGCTGATCGACCATGCCCAGTGCGAGAAAAAGGCAGCTTCCACGGCGATGAGTCTGATGTATCGCTATGTGGACCAGCCGGATCTGCTGACCAAGATGTCCCAATTGGCCAGAGAAGAACTGCTGCATTTCGAACAAGTGGTGAAAATCATGCTTTCCAGGGGCATTACATATCGCCATATTAGTGCTTCCCGCTATGCTGAAGGACTGAGGAAACTAGTTCGTGGCGATGAGCCGGGGCGCCTCGTCGACCTTCTTATCGTGGGAGCTCTGATCGAAGCACGTAGTTGCGAGCGCTTCGCACAGCTGATACCCCACCTGGACGCCGAGCTTGCCAAGTTCTACCGTGGTCTGGTTAAGTCTGAGGGACGTCACTTCGAGGATTACATCACGCTCGCGAAACAAGTGTCCGATGCGCCGGTTGAGCCGCGCGTCGAGATATTTCGTGCACGCGAGGCCGAGCTGATTTCTACCCCGGATGATGTCTTTCGTTTTCACAGCGGCGTACCGGCCTGAAGTCGGGGCGACGCCATGCAGGGGAACATCATGCGGGACGCCGGACAAGAAGCTTCCCAGATAAAAGACCAGGATTACCTGGCACTTTTTGGGCACTTTTCTCTGACATTGGGAGATGATGTCCTCATCCAGTTCAGTTATGACAAGGTCAAGGCACTGCTGGTGTATCTGCTGTTGCATCATCAGCCCGTCAATCGAGCAACCTTGGCAGAATTGCTGTGGCCGGACCAGGGGTTGTCCTCAGGCCGTACCAATCTGCGTCATGCCTTGCACTGCTTGCGCCAGTCACTTGGGGATTCCGCAGACCAGGTCCTGACGGTATCCCGGCAGACCATTGCCTTTCACCTGCCATCTCATTGGGGCTTTGATATCGATGATTTGCAGGGGCTGCTCGAAGCTGAGCGAGATGTGGCAATCCTGGGCAAGCTACTGCGCTGCTATCGTGGTGAGTTGGTTGAAGAGCTGCAACTGCCTTCCTGTCCTGATTTTCAGCGCATGCTTGTCCAGGCTCGCAATGAATGGCGTCAGAAGGTCATTCGCTTTGCCGAAGATGTCCTGGCCCAGGATGCATCGATTCCAGATTCCTTGCTGCAGGAGCTGGTCAGTCGCTTTTCTGGTTATGGTCCCTTCCACGAGCGTTTGGTTCGCCAACTGGCAGAAAAGGGGCAGGTCGCAGCTGCCCATGCACAATACAATGATTACCTGCAGTTGCTGGCACTGTCCGGACAGCAACCTGAGCCGAGCTTTCTGCAACTGGCCAGTCATTGGTCCGATGGCCAGCCAGATCCACAGACCATGTCTCCCAAAGGTGCCTTTTCCCGCACGCTGGCCATGGACAGCGCTCCCCTCAGCGAGGAGGAAGTGGACCACCGGCAGTTGTCGGTGATGGCGATTCGCCTGCGCCTGTCCGGGGACCTTTCCAGTCGTGCTGAAAGTCGTGCCTGCCTGGCCCTGCAGATCGAGCTGATGCGTTGGCTGGAAAAACAGTGTCATCAATTGGGAGGCTTCTGGCTGCCTGGTGCCACGGGCGGCATGGGGCTGGCGTGCTTTGGTACCCATGGCCCTGCCCACCAGTTGGCTGAGCTGGTGGCGCTCTACGAGCATTGTCGAGGCCAGATCGCCGAGGAGTCACGACGGCACTGGAGCGGGGAAGGGGATGTGCCGGCCATTGAGCTGGCTGCCGGTCTCAATAGTGGGCAGGTGGTTTATCTTCCGGCGCGGCATTTGGTCGATCCACTGGGGCAGGTGAGCCAGGGGGCTCTGGCACTGATGAGTGCTGCCGATGGCAGTGAGCTGGTGATCTCTCAGGAGGCCAGCCAGCATATGCCCCCTGCGCTGGATTTGCAGCCGCGGCTGTCCTCGCGCCTGGTAGCTCGCGATGGCCGGGTGATGCTGCGAGCGCTGGTGCTGGGCGATAATCTCGGCGGGCGTGATGCCATACCTCCAAGCCTGGTGGGACGCGAGAGCGCTGTTCGGACCTTGCACGATGCGCTTGCTCGAGCGGGACTCGGACTGCGCCAGAGTGTATTGGTGCGAGGGCCTTCCGGGCTTGGCAAGTCAGCTCTGCTGGTAGGTTTTCGTCATTCAGAGCAAATCGGCGAGGCCGCAGTATGCTGGCAACCCAATACGCGCTTGTCGGGGCAGGAGGCCTACGGCGTTGCACGCCAACTGATACGCTGGCACCTCGATGGTGGAATCGATGCTGATTCACTGACGAAGCTGGTAGAGGAGGTTCACGGAGAGGCGCTGCCGGAGGCATCCTGGGAGTGGCTGGCGGAGGCCATGGGGATCAGGGAGCCTCGGGAAGTGACCTTGCTGGCCCAGAGCAGCGAAGCGGTGGAGCTGGTGGTAGCCATGCTCTACGGGCTGATTCACCGTCTCACTGAAGAGCGCCCGCTGGTGCTGATGATCGATGACCTGCAATGGGTCGACGAGCCTTCCTTCAAGGTGCTCGCTGGCCTACAGGCGCGCCTGCCGATCAATTGTCCCTTTCTTCTGGTGGCCAGCCAGCACGGTCGAGAGACCCTGCCAGTCCGCTTGCACTGGGATCAGCAGATCACGCTTGGTCGTCTGGATGCCATGCAGTCATCACGCTTGCTGTCGCAACTGGCCAGGCGCTATGGGCTGCATTTCTCTCCACGTCTGCGTAGTCAGATCATTGAACGCTGCGATGGTGTGCCGTTGTACTTGCAGGAGATCTGTCGCCGCCTGGACATGGACCGTCGCGAAGGGCGTAGTGTCCAGTTCGAGGAGCTGCCGCGAGGCCTGCTCGGCCTACTAAGCAGTCGTATCGACCAGCTTGATGGTGATCGTGAAGTAGCTCATATCGCCGCTGTACTGGGACGTTATTTCCGCTTCGATTTCCTGAAGGAGTGCACGGGCTGGGAGCCGGATCGCTTGGGTCGTGCGCTGGAGGAAATGCGTCGCCTCGAAATCATTGAGCCTGCCGAAGGCGAAGGCAACATCCGTGAATATCAATTCACTCACCAATTGCTGCACGAAGCCGCCTATCTTTCCTGCCCGCGGGATGTTCGGGTCGACACCCATCGTCAGGTCGTGCATCTGATTGAAGAACATCATCCCGTATGGATTAGCCGTCACCCTGGTGAGTTTGCCTTGCATCTGCGCCGCAGCGGGCATTATGCCCGGGGAGCACGCTACTTTGAACTGGCAGCCCGGGAAGCGCTCAAGGTCAGTGCCAACCGTACGGCCCTGAAAATGGCCGACGAAGGACTGGCCAGCCTGCGCCTGGCTGATGAGCCGGTGGAGCGCGAGATCAGTTTACTCACGGTTCGTGGGCAGGCCGCATATGCGCTGGAGGGGAGAGGGTCGATCATCGCTCACGACAGCTTTATCAAGGCCCGAGAGCTGCTTTCCCGACTCGAACAGAATCCCGATGACGAGGATGACCTGGAACAGGCCTTCCTCGTTCAATGGGGGTTATGGATCGGTTGCAGTGAGCGCAATGCTCATGCTGATGCTTTCCTGCTGGCTTCGCGGCTCGCTGACCTTGCGGCGCGCATGGACGATCCACGTTATCGCCGTTTGGCGGATTATGCTGGCGCCAGTTGCGAGTATTGGGCAGGACGCATTCGCGAGGCCTATGATCACCTGGAAGAGCTGGATCCGCTCAACAACACCATGATGATCGAGTGGCTGCCCTTTGCCGATCACCCACAGGTGGCAGCAGCCTGCTTTCAGGGCTGGGCGTTGTGCTCGCGTGGCGACTACCAGCGTGCTGAGCACCAAGTGGAGTCGGCCATTCGGCTGGCCGAGCAGATCAATCATCCAGGTAGCCTGGCCATGGCGCTGATGTATGCGTCGTCGTTGTATCGCCAGCTTGGTCATGTTCATGAGGCCGCCCACCGGGCTCAACGTGCCCGTCAACTGACGTGCTCGGCTGACCTGCACCTGTGGCAACTGGCATCTCGGGCAGTGGTGGGATGGCAGCAGGCGTTATCCGGGGACAAGGAGGGGTTGATACAGATCGAGGCCTGCCATGAGGAATGGGCCGAGCTGAGTGGTCGAGATCTCTATAAACGCCCTGACCTGTGGTATGTGGATGCGTGTCTAGCGTTGGATGAGCTGGACCAGGCCGAAGATTATCTCGATCAATGCCTGTTGATGGCTCGTGAGCGCCACTCTTTGTTCGTTCCGGAGATTGCCATCCAGTTGGCCCGAGTGCGTCAGCGTCTTGGGCGTGGCACCGATGTCGTCCGTAGCCTGATCGAGCTTGCAGCGCAACAGGCGGAGCGTGATGGCAATCTGCATCAGCAACTCAGTGCCCTGGAGCAATGGCTCACTCTGATCAAGCCCGGTGATATAAAAGTGCGCGAACAGTTTCGCGAACTGCTGGCTCAGGTGTCGTTGAGTGATGCCCCGGTGCTGGTGCGGTGGCGAACGTTACTGGACAAGCGTGTCACTCAGGCCTCGGGGTTCTGATAACCCCTCCTGCATCTTGCCCGCGACAGGGTAGGGAGGCGAGCTGGAAAGCGTTACCTTCAGGTCAGGCGTTCCAGCTCGCTGATATTGTGCATGGCATCGGCGCTGGAACTGCCGCATAGCTCGGCATCGAAATCGAAACTCAGGCACACCTGTGGCCGGCTGGGGTCACCGAACAGGCGGCATAGATTGTTCGTGTCGAGTTGTACGCAGCGCATTCCTGCGGGTTTTCCCTCGGGCATGCCAGGGATGGGCGAACTGATCGAGGGTGCGATGCAGCAGGCACCACAGCCGGGTCGACAGCCTTCCTGAGAGGCTGCAGATTGTCGGGCGATCAGTTTACTGACCATGCTCTCACTGAACCTCTCAAACTTCCGCCGTTGCGCCCTTGTGCACGCCTTCGAAAGCCCGGATTCTGGTTGGTGTACCAGTATCCTGGGCGACTTCGCCTGCCAGCCAGGCAGCGATGTTTTCCACCGTCGTCGAGGTTGGCAGAATACGGCACCGATCTGTCGGAAGGGTCAGACTGAACTGGCCCTGAGCGGACTGATAGGCGGTACGCAACCAGTCGCCACGGTCGCCTTCGGCAACAATGTCCTCAGCAGCGACCAGGTAGCTGTCGGACAGCCAGTCGGCATACCTGGTTTCCAGTGCGGCCTGACGCTGCCCTTGCTGGATGACGTGCAGGCGTGAGCGATGACCGTGAGCAATTCGCTGGCAGTTGCCGGCGTGGCGCTTGAGCCCATGGGTATAGGTGTATGCGGCGCCATCGATGCGCTCTTCCTCGAGCGTGAGCGTAATGCTGTCTACCCGAGCGGGAGGGCGTCGCATCATCTCGGTACTCAAATGAATGGCCAGTGCCTCGGGAGTGATCCGTTTCCATGGAAACAAGGTGAAAGCCTGTCTGGGACCACGCACTTCCATGTCATAAGGTTCTGTGGTGCGGATACAAATACCTTCAGGGCAGTCACTGATCGAGATACCTGGCGCTTCTGTTGGCACGATCAAGGTGTGATCAATGCCATCATCGAGTCGAGACTTGATCCACGGTTTGACTTCGCCGAAATCGAACAGCATGCCGTCTTCGCCAAGTTGTCCGTCGAGTTCGACATGTACGTTCCAGCTGGCACCTATCAGGCCGCGTTCGGGGCACCAGACAGAGCTGTCCACGTGGGTCAGGTGGTATACGAACAATGCCATCAGTCAATCCCCAGAATTTTGTGTGTTTGCAGTGACAGGCGCCACTGTGGATAGGCCAGGCAATGAGCCACGCAGGCTGCCATGGGCGAGAGCTCGGAGCCACTGCCGATTATCATGGAAGCGGTGTCAGGCTGATGGCTCTTTTCTACAGGCTGATGGCTCTTGTCCATGGGCTGCAGCAAAAAGTGCTCGAAGGCCATGTTCTCGAAGCGCTGTGGTGGTGCATCTGCCTGGGGGAACACCAGCTTCAATTCGTTGCCATGCGTCTGGACAATGGTGGCGCTTCCCTTGGGGCTAACGCAGAGCCAATCGATGCCAGGAGGGGCAGGCAGGGTGCCATTGGTTTCTACCCCGACGTCGAAGCCGCGCTGGTGCATGGCGTCGATGAGTGCTTCATCGAGCTGCAGCAGTGGTTCGCCCCCGGTAAAGACAACATAGGGAGCGGCAGGAGAGGTTTTCTCCACTGGTTGCCACAGAGACAGCAGGTGATCTGCCAAGTCTCCAGCATCTGCAAACTTGCCGCCGTTCTGACCATCCGTGCCGACAAAGTCGGTATCACAGAACTGGCACTGGGCCTTGGCACGGTCCTGTTCGCGGCCGGACCACAGGTTGCAGCCGCTGAAACGACAGAAGACGCTGGCGCGACCGCTCTGAGCACCTTCACCCTGCAGGGTATAAAAGGCTTCCTTGACGCTGTACATGACCGTTACCCCTCGTGATTGTCGTGAGGGTGATGAAGGTCGGGCTGACAGGAATAGGTCAATGGGTCGCTGGCACCATTGGCGGCGAAGGCTGCCAGGCGCTCACGGCAGCTGCCACAGCGGCCACAGGCATGTTGCCCACCTTCGTAGCAGGTCCATGTCTTGGCATAATCGAGACCCATGGCCAGGCCATCGGCAAGAATCTCGCTCTTGCTGCGCTTGAGATAAGGCGCGTGGATTTCCACCGGCGAGAAGTTGGCAATGGCGGCGACGGCATTCATGGCTTCGACAAACTGCGGACGGCAGTCTGGATAGAGCACATGGTCACCACCATGGGCGCCATAGTCGACTCGCGAGGCGCCAATGTTGACAGCCTTGGCGATAGCCAGGGAAAGCAGCACCATGTTGCGATTGGGGACTACTGTAGAGGTGAGGTTGTCCTCGGCATAGTCGCCATCCGGCATCTCGCGGCTGGCGTCGGTAAGCGCCGAATTATCGATCAGGCCATGGATGGCGGTGATATCGACGACCTGGTGAGGAATGCCGAGTTCCGTGCACACTTGTCGTGCAACTTCCAGCTCACGTACATGGCGCTGGCCGTAGTTGAAAGAAAGTGCGTGAACTTGGCGATTTTCCCGCAAGGCACGATGAAGGACGGTAAAGGAGTCCATGCCACCGGAGTAGATCACTACAGAGGCAGAGGAAGATTGGGTCATTTTCAAACTCATGATCGGAGAATTTGGACTAGCCGGGATCCGGTCCGGCGCCGCAAGGGTAACCAATTCCCCGTGCTCTGACCAGACATTCATCTCTTATACAGTTGATCCTGATCAATGATGCCAGGAGATCGACATGGCAACCTCCCCGGTTGCCCTGATGATGTCTGGTAATCTCCATGCAAGCTCCTGAACTGCTGTCGCCGGCAGGTACCTTCAAGAACATGACCTATGCCTTCGCCTATGGGGCAGATGCGGTCTATGCCGGTCAACCTCGCTATTCCCTGCGGGTACGCAACAACGATTTCCATCTTGCCCATCTGCACGAAGGCATTGCCTATGCCCATGAGCGGGGCAAGCAATTCTATGTTGCTTCAAATATCGCTCCCCACAATAGCAAGCTCAAGACTTACCTGGATGACATGGCGCAGGTGATCGAGGCGGGCCCGGACGCGCTGATCATGTCGGATCCTGGTCTGATCATGCTGGTCCGAGAGCGCTGGCCGGACCAGGTGATCCACCTGTCGGTGCAAGCCAATGTGGTCAACTATCAGGCCGCCAGGTTCTGGCAGCGGCAGGGGATCAGCCGCATCATTCTGTCTCGGGAGTTATCGCTGGATGAAATTGCTGAGATTCGCAGTGCATGTCCAGACCTTGAAATCGAAACCTTCGTTCATGGTGCCCTGTGCATTGCCTATTCTGGCCGTTGCCTGTTGTCCGGATACTTGAACCGCCGGGACCCCAATCAAGGCACCTGCACCAATGCATGCCGTTGGCAGTATCGAACCTTGCCTGCCGGTGAGGATAGCAGTGGCGACCTGTTTGCATTGGTCGAAGAATCCACCCGGCCAGGTGAGAAGATGCCGGTATTCGAGGATGAGCATGGCACCTACATCATGAATTCAAGGGATCTACGTGCCGTCCAGCATGTTGCCAGACTTGCCGAGATGGGGGTCCGTTCGCTCAAGATCGAAGGACGTACCAAGTCACATTACTATGTCGCACGTACTGCCCAGGTCTATCGTCGGGCCATTGACGATGCAGTGGCTGGCCGGCCATTCGACATGACGCTGATGGATGAGCTTGAGAATCTGGCCAACCGGGGTTATACAGAGGGCTTCTATCGTCGCCATGTACATGATGAATATCAGAATTATGAACGTGGCCATTCGATTGGCGTGCATCAGCAGTTTGTTGGTGAGGTCATTGGTCATGATCCGAGCGCTGGCATGCTGGAGGTCGAGGTCAAGAACCGTTTTTCCGTCGGGGATCGCATGGAGCTGATGCTGCCTTCGGGTAATCTGCGCTTCACCTTGCAGGCATTGGAAAATGCCTCGCGAGGCAAGATAACAGTAGCGCCGGGCTCCGGACACCGTGTTCGGCTGGCTGTCCCAGGTTTGGTGAGTGACGAAGGCCAACTGTCGTTTGCCCTGTTGATGCGTGACCTGGAGCCAGCCCCAGGCGCTGAGATAGCCATCGAGGTACGTTGAATCGTCGATTTGGAGAGCATCGTCTATGGTTAGTTCCGTGGCCTACTCATTCAGGAGCTTCCCATGGAACACCCGGATCATGCATTTAGTGAACTCTTCGAACAGCTGGGGCTTGCTTCCGATGCTGCGGCCATCAAGCGCTTCATCGATAACAATGCTCCATTGCCGGATGACATGGAGCTTGCGGATGCGCCTTGCTGGAATGAAGGCCAGGCTGATTTTCTGCGTGAGGCAAAGGAGGATGATGCGGACTGGGCCGAGCTGGTAGACCAGTTGGATGCATCGTTACGCAAGCCATAGAGATAGCGTGCATGACCGGGCCTGCCGGTGCTTGTTGAAAGAAATATCAGTCTGCTATAGACGGGCTTCTACACGATCCAGAATCTGTTTGCTGACCTTGGCCACCAGCGGGCGCGCAGCGCGATCCACTGCCTTAGCCAACAGGCGATTGCGAATCTGGTACTCCAGTGTCAGGGTGACCCGGGTACCTTCATCGACGGCTTCCAGGTCGTAATGCCCCTGGTTGTGTATACCTTCTGTTGACTCCCAGGCCAGCTTGGTAGGCGCGATCTTTTCCGTGACCTGGACGGCAAAGGTCCAATCCATACCCACTGCATGGACATGCCAGTGGTAGCGTTCCTCACCCAAAGGCTCGATGGCCGTGATCAGATCGGAATACTCGGTAAAATCCTCGACGCGCTCAAGCAGTGCGAAGACCTTGTCGGGTGGCGCCGGAAGGATGGCACTGTGTGTGATGCTCCTCATGGAATCACCCCCTCTCGCCTACTAGGGGAGTGCGAAAGCGTCGCAGGCGCTCTTCTGTCGGAAGCGGCTGGGCCAGAAGGTGAACAAGCTTGGTGTAAGCTGCTTCGGGAGTCATGTCGTCACCGGAGGTCACTCCGGCCTCGCTGAGCAACTGGCCTGCCGCGTAATGGCCGATTTCGATGGTGCCATGGGGGCATTGGCTGATGGCGACGATCATCTTGCCTTGAGCGGTGGCTTCCGCCATCACTGCAGCCAATTCCAGATCTTCGGGTATGTTGCCGCCACCCCAGACTTCGATCAGTGCTCCTTCGACGCGCTTGTCGCCGAGCCATGCGGCCAATTGCCAGGCTTGAATGCCTGGCCACAGGGATAGCCGGATGACCTTGTCGCCCATGTGGCTGTAATCGGCCAGCTCAAAGCGCGGAGCACCACGTTGAGTTGCCTCCAGGCCATGGCTTTCGAACAGCAGCCAATCGTCGCCACGTCGCTCACCCAACGCGGACAAGTTGGGGCTGACGAAGGCATTGGCATCACGGGTTTGCCACTTGCGGGCCCGACAGCCACGCAGCAGCAGATCATTGAAGCAAAGTGCTACTTCCTGCAGCTGGGGCATGGCAGCAAAGCGCAGGGCCGTTTCGATATTGCGCGGAGCGTCGCTTCCCGGGGTTTCCATGGGAAGCATGGCGCCGGTGACAATGACGGGGCGATCGATGCCCTGAAGCTGGAAGGCCAGGCTCGACGCTGTCCAGGCCAGAGTGTCGGTGCCGTGAAGTACGACGACTCCTGCATAGTCGTTGTAGCGGCTGGCGATATCTGCTGCCAGGTTTGCCCAGTCTTCGGGACTGGCGCTGCTGGAATCGATGGGGCGGTCCACTTCATGCCAGACAAACTCGGGCAGTGCTGCACGGCGTTCTGGTGGCAGGTCATCCAGCACCTGACGTACCCGGCCTTCGACATCTTTTCCGGGGGCCAGGCCCTGATCGGTTTCCACCATGCCGAGAGTGCCTCCGGTGTAGAGCACCAGTAGAGGGGCATTGGAAATCACAGTCATGGGCTTGGTTCCTCGGTTCGTGGCCGGCTGTCATCAAGGTCGCCCGTCATGATACGGGTTCTCGCATGACGGGCAAGTCGATGCAGCATGTACGGCAAGCAGTATGCAGGTGCCATCAGGACTCATGAGAATCCCATACTCGGCTCGTAAACGTCACGTTCGAGAATATGGGATCGAGCACATGAATGTCGAAAACATGAATCTCGAAAACGTGAGTTTCGGAAACATGAGCCTCGGAAATGAGTGGATCAGCGGGTAATGAGACGACCTTCCTCGTCGAAGGCGAGTTGACGGTTGCGTCCGGCAAACCAGCTGCATGCAGCGGCCAGTGTGGCGATGCCCACCAGTGCTGCAGTAATCCAGGGGATGCCGACATCGAGCTGGAGCATGATGCCGACACTAAAGGGTCCCAAGGAGGCAAGAGCGTAGCCGCCTCCCTGGGCAAGGCCAGAAAGGCGGCCAGCCAAGCGCGAATCCGCACTACGCAGCACGATCAGAGCCAGTGCGAGGCTGAAACTGCCACCCTGGCCAAGGCCAAGCATCACCACGCCAGGCAGTTTCCAGAATGGGCCTGCCAACAGTAACAGGCACAAGCCAATCGTCGAGAAGCTGAGCCCCAGCAGCAGTGCTGGGCGCTGGTCTCGGCCCAGGCGTGCAAGCCAGGGAGCGGCCAGTGCCGAGATCAACTGAACCAACACCGACATGCCCATCAGCCAGCCGGCCTCGGCTTCGTCATAACCTCGCTTGACGAGCAGGGTGGGTAGCCAGCCAAAGACGATGTAGGCCAGGGAAGACTGAGCTCCCATGAATACCATGATCTGCCAGGTGAGCGGCTGGCGCAGAATGCCTCTGGTGGCGCCAGTTCCTGTCTGACCTGGCGCATGTGGGGTAGCGGGGGTGCGAGGCATGCCCAGTTCCCAGGCCACAAGTGCCACGATGGCCAGTAACGACCAGGCAGCAAGCCCGGGAGGCCAGCCCCCCAGCCAGTCGCTGAGAGGAATGGACAGGCCTGCACCGAGGGCACCACCAAGGCACAGGGCCATGGTATATACCCCTGTCATGAGGTCAGCACCACGAGGCAGTTCGCGTTTGACCAGTGCCGGTAACAGGGCGCCACCCACACCGATGCCAGCACCGACCAGGAAAGTACCTGTAAACAGCGCCCAGGGGCTGGCAAGCCAGCGCAGCAGCAAGCCAGCGGCAATGACGACCAGGGACAGCGCCAGAGCACGCTCCGGACCAAACTGGCGCGACAGGCGTGGTGCTGCCGGAGCAAACAGGCCAAGACATAGTACTGGCAGTGTTGTCAGTGCACCGATGGACAACGGGGTCAGCGCAGTATCCTGCTGAACCCGGTTGAGCACCGGGGCCAGGGATGACAAGGCCGGGCGCAGGTTCAGCCCAACCAGTACCATCAGAAACAAAAATCGCCACGGAATGGTCTTGGCTGTCATCTCAGGCCCCAGAGCAGGTATCGGACAGGGTCGAAAAGTACGAGCTACGCCAGATGTGGGCGCAGATCACCACGGACTTGATCGGCGAATGTCAGGAAGTTGGTCTGACGGTCGCCATCGGTACGGTCAACACGCACGACCAGGGCCATGTTCTGACTGGTCAACAACTGGTCGTAGATTTCCAGTGTGACTTTTTCCGCAGCTGTCTTGCCGGGCTCCTGTTGCCCATTCTCCAGGCGAAAGGTTTCCAGCAGTGTGGCGCGAACCCGTGTGGTCCCTCCTTCAGCCAGGACCCGGCGAACAAACAGCCAGCCTTCGCAAGTGACGGTGACGCCATCGTGGTCGCGCTGATAGAGGGTGCGATAGCAGGCTCCCTGCTCTGCGCCCTTGTCTGCCATGCTGCGGTAGGCTTCGGTCATGCGGGTCGCAGAGATCCGGGCATCGTCGAGCTTCTTGCGTGCTGCACGAAACTCGCTGTCCAGTTGAGACTGGCGCCGGAAAGCTCGCCACTGGAGATATTCATTGATCAGTTCTTTGGAGGCCATCCTGTCATCCTCGGAATTCGGCAAGGACCGCGCTGTTTTCACCGATACTTTTCACTGGCCTGTGTATCGGCCTGTGCTGTCAAACAGGGCGGTCCAGAAGAGTGGGTTCGTTAAGCCTGACGACGCTGACTGGAGCGACTGCGCCGACGACGTGCTGTCGGCTGGTCGGTGCCCTCGGTCGTGCGGGACGTGTTCCCGTTATTACGTTGGCCGCCATTACGGCCCTGGGCACTTCGACGCTCCTGGTCGCTCCTAGTGCGTTTCTGCCCATTGGTATTGTCACGGCTTCGTCTTTGACCGCCATTCCCGCGGTTGCGGCCATTTTCGATGGGTTCCGGTTTGGCATTGGGGTCTGGCTCAAAACCCGGTTCAATGCGTTTTTCCAGGTCTCGCTTGATCAGGCGCTCGATGTTGCGCAACAGGCCATGCTCATCCACACAGACCAGCGACACCGCCTGGCCTTCATTGCCGGCACGTCCGGTGCGGCCAATGCGATGCACATAGTCTTCGGCAACGTTAGGCAGCTCGAAGTTGACGACGTGGGGCAGTTCGTCGATATCCAGGCCACGGGCGGCGATATCGGTTGCCACCAGCACCTGCAGCTCGCCTGACTTGAAGGCTCCCAGGGCGCGAGTACGGGCAGATTGGCTTTTGTTGCCATGGATGGCCATGGCCGAAATGTCCTGCTTGCCAAGGTGTTCTGCCAGACGGTTGGCACCATGCTTGGTGCGGGTGAATACCAGTACCTGGTACCACTGCTGTGTCGTGATCAGGTGGGACAATAGTTCACGCTTGCGCTCACGGTCGACTCGGTAGATCGCTTGATCGACGGTTTCCGCCGTGGTGTTGCGGCGAGCCACTTCGATCAGCTGCGGGTTGTTCAGCAAGCGATCGGCCAGTGCCTGGATCTCATTGGAGAACGTCGCCGAGAACAGCAGGTTCTGACGTGCCTGGGGCAATAGTTTCAGTACGCGGCGAATGTCATGGATGAAGCCCATGTCAAGCATGCGGTCGGCTTCGTCCAGGACCAGGATCTCTACTTTGGATAGATCCACATGGCCCTGCTGATGCAAGTCGAGCAGACGACCCGGTGTAGCAATGAGAATATCCAGACCCGGGCGCAGGGCATCGATCTGCGGTTGCTGGCCAACGCCACCAAAGATCACGTGGCTGGTCAGTTTCAGGAAACGTCCATAGGCGCTGACGCTTTCACCAACCTGAGCCGCCAGCTCGCGGGTTGGGGTAAGCACCAGAGACCGGACCTGACGGGGTTGCGGACGTGGCCCGTCGGCCAGGCGCTGAAGCATGGGAAGGGTAAAGCCAGCCGTCTTGCCTGTACCGGTTTGGGCGCTGGCGAGAAGATCGCCTCCCTGGATGACGGCGGGGATGGCCTGACGTTGAATCGGAGTAGGGGTATCGTAACCCAGCGCTTCGATGGCTCGAAGCAGTTCGGCACGCAGGCCGAGGTCGGAAAAACTCATGCAAGCTCCAGCTCGCACGCACTCGCAGGACATCATCAAGACGACGTCAGTACAGTCCTTGCGCGAGGCGTGGGGAAAAAATCGGATGACCGCCAAACAGTAACAAGGGAATAAAGAGTGTTTTCTGGGAAAACACTGCACCAGGGCATTGATGCGAGAACCGCTCAGTGCAGCGTGTCATTCATCGCATCATCAACCTATGTAGTGCTTTCTTGAGAAAATACAACACACTGTGTGAAGCAGTTCCCTTACAAGCAGCGGCCATGATGACAGAAATCATGCTGCTGCGCAGCTTGAGTCTGCTGACAAACTACTGGGCTCGGCCATGCGGCGATAAAATCCGTCTCAAAATGCTCATTTACGCCTTGTAAACTGCGCTTCTTGTCTCGCGGCGTCCCTGCCGCTCGCTCTGTGAGCAGCAGAGCTGCCCAAATCGTCAACCCTGACGATTTGTCGGCGGATTTTGCCTTGCTTGACCATCGCTCGTGACTTTTGTCAGCCGCCTCGCTTGGTAATTCACTTCAGGAGTTCGTGCTACGAACGCCAGCGGCGATATCGTCAGCCACCTGGTCCCAACTGCGCCCTAGTGCGCGCACCAAAGCCGGGTAACCGTCATTGCCAAGATCGACCTGAGCATTGAAGGGTGCATAGCTGACAACAGTGCCCTGATCGTCGCGCAATAGCCATTGGCCCGATGCAATCGCGTAACCGGCATAGTGTCCCTGGAAGCGATCAACAGAAATTTCCAGTGTCAGGGCGTCCTGTGGAGAGTTGCCACGGGCCAGCAGCACCTTTTGGCCAGGAAGTCGCTGTGCAAGGCGGTCGCGCATGCCTCGCTCAAGCTGCTGGCTGAGCGGGGCAGCCCATAGATTGCTGTTGGCTTCATTGAGTGTGAGGTCATCCAACTGCAGCACGATGCCATCGTTGCTGAGGAAGTCTGCCATGCGTGGAGACGAGATCAGCAACGTGGTGGTGGATGCCGTCGGCACTCTGGCGTCCGTGCTGCCAGCATCTGCCGGCAGCAGGTAACGGTTGGTGGTCGGAGCGCTGCTAGCGCAGCCTCCCAGCCATAGTGCCAGCAGGGGAAGGCTGAGTTTCCATATCGGCCTCATTGGCTGCTCCTGGTGTTCGGGGCTCGGGGAATGGGGTCTTCGGTATCGAGGCTGTCGAAAATCAGTGAACTGGGTTTATCACTGATCTTGCGTGCAGCAGGCTGCAGGTCACGCATCAGTGTCTCGACTTCATCAAGCGTTCTGGTC